>NZ_LZIS01000180.1 GCF_001667015.1 Mycobacterium sp. E3198
CATCGACCCTATGAGCCAGACACCAGGTGATCAGGATCCAACCACCGCAACAAGCGGCAACCTCACCCTGACACTGACTCGACCCTAGTGCGGGCTCAGGTGACCGAGCCAGGCCGGTGCGCCGCCCTCAGTGGCCGAGCCGGCCGCGGCCCAGCCGCAGCAGCAGCATCGCCAGGTCCTTGCCGTCGGGACCGAGCTCGCTGTAGCGCTCGATGACCTTCATCTCGCGGCTGTGCACCAGCCGGGTGCCGCCGGACGCCATGCGCACCTTGCCGATCGCCTGCGACACCTCCGCGCGGCGCTTCACCGCGGCGAGGATTTCGGCGTCCAATCGGTCGATCTCTTGGCGCAACTGCTCGATGTCGGTGGCCTCTGGGGACTCGACCATCTCGATGTTCATCTCTGTCAACTCCGCGTTCTCTTGATGTGGGGGGTCTGGTCTCATCCGTTATCGGGCCTCACAAAAGAGACGAGCCCCGAATCCGGAAGCGGACCACGGGGCTCTGCGAAGGCAGCTAGACCACGGGCACCGCTGGCCGGTACCCGTAGAAAAATCGGCTGACCCACTCTCGGGCCCACTCATGGGCCGGGAGCTGCCGATGGCACTGCGCGTTGAGCACCCACCGAGTGTGCCACTAAGCGGCGCGACCACGCAAAAAAATGACGCGTACGCCCTGGCCGGCGCCCCCGGGCGCCCAGCACGTCGGAAACCGGGCGGCACCGGTGAATACCGTGGAAAAGGTGTGCTTTCAGGAATGGATTTTTTTGTCCGGAAACCCAACCCCTGCGAAATCCACGCAATGCGCTCTTTTCGAAAGTAGGCTGCATTCGATTCGGGCACCTCGGGAAAGGATTCCGGGACATGAATTTCCTTGTCTTTCCGCCGGAGCTCAACTCGTTGCTGATGTTCAGCGGAGCGGGCTCCGCCCCGATGCTGCAAGCGGCGGCGGCCTGGGATGGCCTGGCCGCCGAACTGGGTTCGGCCGCATCGTCGTTTTCCTCGGTGACGTCGGAGCTGGCCGGTCAGGCCTGGCAGGGTGCGGCGTCCCGGACCATGTCGGCCGCGGCGACTCCCTACTCGGGCTGGTTGATCGCTGCGGCGGCCCATGCGTCGGGTGCGGCCGGACAAGCCCGCGCGGTGGCGGGCGCATTCGAATCGGCGCTGGCGGCGACGGTGCACCCGGTCGAGGTGGCGGTCAACCGCAACCAGTTCGTGCAGCTGGTCGTCTCAAACCTGTTCGGGCAGAACGCCCCCGCGATCGCGGCCGCGGAATCCGACTACGAACAGATGTGGGCCCAGGACGTCAGCGCGATGGTCGGCTATCACGCCGGCGCGTCGGAGGCGGCGGCGGCCCTGACGCCGTTGGATCAACTGCTGCAGAACCTTCCGGGCGCGCTCGGCCAGCTCACGCCGTCGGGCAACATCGGCGCCGCGAACCTGGGCCTGGGCAACACCGGCAGCGCGAACGTCGGCAGCGGCAACACCGGCAACGCCAACCTGGGCAACGGCAACATCGGCAATCTCAACTTCGGCGACGGAAACCAGGGGCCCTCCTCGACCCAGGCCGGCATCCTCAACGTGGGCAGCGGAAATATCGGCAGCTTCAACGTGGGTGGCGGAAATATCGGCAGCTCCAACCTGGGCAGCGGAAACCACGGCAGCGCCAACATCGGCAGCGGAAACTTTGGCAGCGGCAACGTGGGCGGCGGAAACAGCGGCGCCACAAACTTCGGCAGCGGAAATACCGGCAACAATAACGTCGGCAGCGGCAACGACGGCAACACCAACTACGGCTTCGGAAACCTGGGGAACAACAACCTCGGCAGCGGCAACAACGGCAGCTCCAATGTCGGCATCGGAAATCTGGGCAACAGCAATATCGGCGCCGGCAATCGCGGCAACTTCGACCTCGGCTTCGGAAATACCGGCAACAACGACTTCGGCATCGGGCTCACCGGTGACAACCAGGTGGGCATCAATCTCAACGGGCTCAACGGCGGCACCGGGAACATCGGCCTGTTCAACTCGGGCAACAACAACGTCGGCTTCTTCAACTCCGGCAACGGGAACTGGGGCATCGGAAACTCCGGCAACTTCAACACCGGCTTCGCCAATTCCGGCGGCACCAACACGGGCCTGTGGAACTCGGGCAGCCTGAACACGGGCTTCTGGAACTCGGCCGGCACCGATACGGGCTTCGGCAACTCGGGCGTGGGAGACGTGGGATTCTTCAACGGCGGGCACGACGACTTCGGCGTCGGCAACGCCGGGTCCCTCTCGATGGGCGCCTTCAACGCGGGCAACGGCAATGTGGGCTTCGCCAACGCCGGCGTCGGCAATGTCGGCTTCGGCAACTCCGGCATGCACAACACGGGCTTCGGCAACGCGGGCGCCACGAACACGGGCTTTTGGAATTCGGGCGACATCAACACGGGCGCCGGGAATTCGGGGATCACCGACACCGGCTTCGGCAGCGCGATCGACACCGGCGCCGCAAACTCCGGCTTCGGCAACACCGGCTCGGGGAACTCGGGGTTCAACAACAACGGCACGGCCAACTCCGGTTTCGGAAACATCGGCTCCAACGACGAGGGCTATGGAAACGTCGGCCAGCACGACACGGGCATCCAAAACACACACAACGGCAATACCGGCGTCTTCAACACGGGCACGAACGGCGTGGGCATCGCCACCGCGGGCAACCTCAACATCGGCTACGGCAACACCGGCCCCGCCGGAAACGCAGGCTTCCTGAACTCGGGCAGCAGTAACTCGGGAATCGGCAACACCGGCAACAGCAACTCCGGCATTGACAACTCGGGCACGCACAGCTCGGGCGCCAACAACACGGGCACCCAGCAATCGGGCTTCGGGCACTAACAACTAGCCGCCTGCCTACCCCGCGTCCCGCCCGGCGTCGGAGGTCGGCGGTAAGTTTGGTCAGACATGAGTGTGCACGTGACCGGTAGTACTGAAGCCAAGTCCACCCCCGAGGCAGACCAGCTGCTCGACGGGCTCAACCCGCAACAACGGCAGGCGGTGGTGCATCAGGGCTCGCCGCTGCTGATCGTCGCGGGCGCGGGCTCGGGTAAGACGGCGGTGCTGACGCGGCGCATCGCCTACCTGATCGCGGCGCGGGGCGTCGGGGTGGGGCAGATCCTGGCCATCACCTTCACCAATAAGGCCGCCGCGGAGATGCGCGAACGCGTGGTGCGGCTGGTCGGCAACCGCGCCCGCGCCATGTGGGTCTCCACGTTCCACTCGACCTGCGTGCGCATCCTGCGCAACCAGGCTTCGCTGATCGACGGGCTCAATTCCAACTTCTCGATCTACGACGCCGACGATTCGCGGCGGCTGCTGCAAATGATCGGTCGCGACATGGGGCTGGACATCAAGCGCTTCTCGCCGCGCCTGCTGGCCAACGCCATCTCCAACCTGAAGAACGAACTGATCGACCCCGACGAGGCGGTGGCCAGGCTGTCGGACGACTCCGACGAGCTGAGCCGCACGGTGGCCTCCGTCTACGGCGAATACCAGCGGCGGCTGCGGACGGCCAACGCCTTGGACTTCGACGACCTGATCGGGGAGACCGTCGCGGTGCTGCGGGCCTTCCCGCAGATCGCCCAGTACTACCGGCGGCGCTTCCGGCACGTGCTGGTCGACGAGTACCAGGACACCAACCACGCCCAGTACGTGCTGGTGCGGGAACTGGTCGGGCACGACGGCTCGGAGGAGGACGTGCCACCGGCGGAACTGTGCGTGGTCGGCGATGCCGATCAATCGATCTATGCGTTCCGCGGCGCCACCATCCGCAACATCGAGGACTTCGAGCGCGACTATCCCGACGCGAGAACCATTCTGCTGGAACAGAACTACCGCTCCACACAAAACATCCTGTCGGCGGCCAACTCGGTGATCGCCCGCAACACCGGACGCCGGGACAAGCGCCTGTGGACCGACGCCGGCGCCGGCGAGCTGATCGTCGGCTATGTCGCCGACAACGAGCACGACGAGGCCAGGTTCGTGGCCGAGGAGATCGACGCGCTCGCCGAGCGGGGCGAGATCACCTACAACGACGTCGCCGTGTTCTATCGCACCAACAACTCGTCACGGTCGCTGGAAGAGGTCTTCATCCGCGCCGGCATCCCTTACAAAGTCGTTGGCGGAGTGCGCTTCTACGAGCGCAAGGAGATCCGCGACATCGTCGCCTATCTACGGGTGCTGGACAATCCCGGTGACGCGGTCAGCATGCGGCGCATCCTCAACACACCGCGCCGGGGCATCGGGGACCGCGCCGAGGCGTGCGTGGCGGTGTACGCCGAGAACACCGGCGCCAGCTTCGCCGACGCGCTGGTGGCCGCCGCCGAGGGCAAGGTGCCGATGCTGAATACCCGTGCGGAGAAGGCGATCGCCGGCTTCGTGGAGCTGCTGGACGACCTGAGGGGCCACCTCGACGACGACCTCGGGGAATTGGTCGAGTTGGTGCTCGAACGCAGCGGCTACCGCGGCGAGCTGGAGTCTTCCACCGATCCGCAGGAGCTGGCCAGGCTGGACAACCTGAACGAATTGGTCAGCGTCGCACACGAATTCAGCATCGACCAAGCCAATGCGGCCGCGCTGGAGACTCCCGAGGACGAGGACGTGCCCGACACCGGTGTCCTGGCCGCGTTCCTCGAGCGGGTGTCGCTGGTCGCCGACGCCGACGAAATCCCCGAGCACGGAGCCGGTTTGGTCACGCTGATGACGCTGCACACCGCGAAGGGGCTGGAGTTCCCGGTGGTTTTCGTGACCGGCTGGGAGGACGGGATGTTCCCCCATATGCGGTCGCTGGACGACCCGACCGAACTGTCCGAAGAGCGGCGGCTGGCCTACGTCGGCATCACTCGGGCCCGGCAGCGGCTGTACGTCAGCCGCGCCATCGTGCGGTCGTCCTGGGGGCAACCGATGCTCAACCCGGAATCGCGCTTCCTGCAGGAGATTCCGCAGGAACTCATCGACTGGCGACGCAGCGCGCCGCCGCCATCGTCGTTCAGCGCCCCGGTGAGCGGCGCCGGACGGTTCGGCGCGCCGCGCCCGTCGCCGACCCGGTCGGGCACCGCCAAGCGCCCGCTACTGGTGCTGCAGCCCGGCGACCGGGTGACGCACGACAAGTACGGGTTGGGCCGTGTCGAGGAGGTGTCCGGGGTCGGCGAATCGGCCATGTCGCTGATCGACTTCGGCAGCTCGGGCCGGGTGAAGCTGATGCACAACCACGCCCCCGTCAGCAAGCTGTGACGCGCCGAGCGTGACAGCAGGGCGAGGTTTTCGCCAATTCTCCGCCGCCAGAACACGTTCGGCGCGCAGGTAGCAAAGAAATTCAGTCGGCCTGCAGCCAACGTTTGGTTTGCGGGTGAAACGCCAGCGCCACGCTGGCGACCGGCAGCAGCCACAGGGTGTAGACGATCCACGCCACCCGCGCGCCGGCGATAAATACGCCGCCGTAGGTCAGCACCGCCACCACCGCGCCGGCCGCGATGAGGTAACGGCCGAGCGGCCGATGCTGCAGCAGCATGATCACCCCGGAGACCGTGGTGATCGCGAACACCAGCGCGAGGAAGGCCACCGCGATGCAGAACAGGCGGTCGGTCCGCCACCACCCCGCGATCAGGTCGGTGGCCACCACCGACGTCGCCCACCCGCTGACGATGGTGACGGCGCTGGCGGCGACGGCGGTCCGGCCGCTGGGTTCGTGGCCCGGCAGACCCGCGAGTCCGCGCCGGCCCGCGGGCGGGGCGCCCTGATCGGCAGCGGACTGCCGGGGCAGCTGCGTCGTCGCGGACTCCGGAACTACGGGCATCGGCCCGGTCGGCGCCCGCCGGATGATCCGCGTCTGCGATTCCGAGGGCGGTGCGGCGGCCTCGGGCGTGGGCGCAGGGGAAGGGGGGTCGTTCGGCGCGGTCACCTCAGCCAGCGTAGTTGCCGACGTTAAGTCCCCGCTTAGCGAGCCATGGGACTGGGTCGATCCGTTCGGTGCCGCCCTGGAGCACCTCGAAGTGCAGGTGGGGTCCGGTGGAATTGCCGCGGTTGCCCATGGTGGCGATCTGGTCGCCGGCCATCACGCGCTGACCGACGCTGACCAACGTCGTGTTGACGTGGCCGTAGAGCGTGACGGTGCCGTCGGCGTGGCGGAGCTTGACCAGCGCCCCGTACCCGGCGGCGGGTCCGGAGTCGATGACGACGCCGTCGGACACGGCATAGATCGGCGTTCCGATCGAGTTGGCGAGGTCGATGCCCGCGTGCAGCACGCCCCAGCGGTACCCGAAGTTGGAGGTGAAGATCCCCTTCGTCGGCATGACATAGAGCGGCTGCTGCAGGCGGGCCTCGCGCTGGGCGCGATCGTTGGCGAAGGCCACGCCCTTGGCGAGCTCCTCGTTGTGCACCGCGGCGTTCGCCGCCGGCTGGACCGCCACCACCTGGGCGCCGCGGATCGTGTTGCTGGCCGCCCCGCCGGACAGCGCCGACGCATTGGCGGTCAGCACGGCCTCCGTCTTGGGCGTATCGGCGTGGCTGGTCGCCGTGTGGGCCGCGGCGGCCGCCGCTCCGGCGGCCATCGCCGAGATCAGCAGGCGCCCCCGGGCCGCGCTGGTCGGCTGCTTACGGTGCTGCCCGCCGCGGCGGATGACGGGAATGACGTCGGTGATGTCCGAGTAGTTGCGACGACGCGCTTCGGTGGCGGCCGTGCTGGGCTGGAACCGCGCCGGGACCGGCACGGCCGCCGGGGCGGCCAGCAGCAGCGGGCCCAGATCGTCCGTGTCGTGCAGGTCGTCGAGCTCGGGAGCGAGCAGCACGCGGGCTTCGTTGTCGAAGGCCGAGTCGTTGCTGAAGTCCAGATCATCGAGATCCGACGACTCGTCGACGAAATCCAGGTCGCCGAAGTCGAACCCGTCGAGGGGCAGGATTTCGGTGACTTCGTTGCGGTGAGCTTCCGTCCACCGGCCGCCTGCTGCGCGACCTACCCTCACTACGCCTGATGTTTCGGCTGAAGGACGAGTCAAACGGTGCTGGGACAAGCTGAAATGTCCTCGTATCGTGACCATAACGTTATCTGGACCCTAGGAAGGTATCCGCTAACCGACGGGGCTGGCAACCTCGGGCCAAGAACCCAACCAATATTGTGATTCCCGTCACTTTTGCGGGGTGCCGGTATGCGGTGAGCTGCGCCACATCGGTGGACGCGACGGTAGCAGCCGTTCGACGGGTGGATACAGTGCCACCGTGCGAGTCGCCGATTCCGGCTGTCCCCAACGCGGGGCCCACGTACAGGCCTAGCAGCAAGTCGAGCGAAGACAGTGAGCCCATGGACCTTTTCGAGTATCAAGCAAAAGAATTGTTCGCCAAGCACAACGTACCGAGCACGCCGGGCCGGGTGACCGACACCGCCGAGGGGGCTCGGGCCATCGCCGAGGAGATCGGCCGCCCCGTCATGGTGAAGGCCCAGGTCAAGGTCGGGGGCCGCGGCAAGGCCGGCGGCGTCAAGTACGCCGCGACGCCCGACGACGCCTACGGGCACGCCAAGAACATCCTCGGCCTCGACATCAAGGGCCACGTCGTGAAGAAGCTGCTGGTCGCCGAGGCCAGCGACATCGCCGAGGAGTACTACATCTCCTTCCTGCTCGACCGCGCCAACCGCACCTACCTGGCGATGTGCTCGGTCGAGGGCGGCATGGAGATCGAAGAGGTGGCCGCCACCAAGCCCGACCGGCTCGCCAAGGTCCCCGTCAGCGCCGTCAAGGGCGTCGACGAGGCGACCGCGCGGTCCATCGCCGAGCAGGGCCACCTGCCGGCCGAGGTGCTCGACGCCGCCGCGGTCACCATCGCCAAGCTGTGGGAGCTCTTCGTCGCCGAGGACGCGACGCTGGTGGAGGTCAACCCGCTGGTGCGCACCCCCGACGACCGCATCCTGGCGCTGGACGGCAAGGTCACGCTCGACGCCAACGCCGATTTCCGCCACCCCGACCACACCGAGTTCGAGGACCGCGACGCCACCGATCCGCTGGAGCTCAAGGCCAAGGAACACCACCTCAACTACGTGAAGCTCGACGGCGCCGTCGGCATCATCGGCAACGGCGCGGGCCTGGTGATGTCGACCCTCGACGTCGTCGCCTACGCGGGGGAGAAGCACGGCGGAGTCAAGCCGGCCAACTTCCTCGACATCGGCGGCGGCGCCTCGGCCGAGGTGATGGCCGCCGGGCTGGACGTGGTCCTGGGTGACCAGCAGGTCAAAAGCGTGTTCGTCAACGTCTTCGGCGGCATCACCTCGTGCGACGCGGTGGCCACCGGCATCGTCAAGGCGCTGGAAATCCTCGGCGACGAGGCCAACAAGCCGCTGGTGGTGCGCCTCGACGGCAACAACGTCGAAGAGGGCCGTCGCATCCTCACCGAAGCCAACCACCCGTTGGTGACGCTGGTGCCCACGATGGACGAGGCCGCCGACAAGGCCGCCGAGCTGGCGAGCGCCTGAGAAAGGGACTCTTTGAAATGTCGATCTTTCTGAACAAGGACAACAAGGTCATCGTCCAGGGCATCACCGGCAGCGAGGCCACCGTCCATACCGCGCGAATGCTCAAGGCGGGCACCCAGATCGTCGGCGGCGTGAACGCACGCAAGGCGGGCACCACCGTCACGCACGAGGACAAGGGCGGCCGGATCGTCAAGCTGCCGGTGTTCGGCGGCGTCGCGGAGGCGATGGAAAAGACCGGCGCCGACGTGTCGATCATCTTCGTGCCGCCGAAGTTCGCCAAGGACGCCGTCATCGAGGCCGTCGACGCCGAAATTCCGCTGCTGGTCGTCATCACTGAGGGAATCCCGGTGCAGGACAGCGCATTTGCGTGGGCCTACAACATCGAGAAGGGCGGCAAGACCCGCATCATCGGGCCGAACTGCCCCGGCATCATCACCCCGGGCGAGGCGCTGGTGGGCATCACCCCCGCCAACATCACCGGCGCGGGCCCCGTCGGGCTGGTCTCCAAGTCGGGGACGCTGACCTACCAAATGATGTACGAGCTGCGCGATTTCGGGTTCTCGACGTCGATCGGCATCGGTGGGGACCCGGTGATCGGCACCACCCACATCGACGCCATCGAGGCCTTCGAGAAGGACCCCGACACCAAGGTCATCGTGATGATCGGCGAGATCGGCGGCGACGCCGAGGAGCGCGCCGCCGACTACATCAAGGCCCATGTCTCCAAGCCGGTCGTCGGTTACGTGGCGGGATTCACCGCCCCGGAGGGCAAGACGATGGGCCACGCGGGTGCCATCGTGTCCGGCTCGTCGGGCACCGCTGCCGCCAAGAAGGAGGCCCTGGAGGCGGCCGGCGTCAAGGTGGGCAAGACCCCGTCGGAGACCGCGGCGCTGGCCCGGGAGATTCTCAAGTCGCTGTAGCGGCTGCCGGCCGTTGACGGACCCCGCTGACGGGGCGCAGTTCCGCTGCGGTAGATAGTTGAGCTATGAATCTTGACGCGCGCACGCCCGTCGTCGTCGGTGTCGGGCAGGCCGCCGAGCGCATCGACGACCCCACCTACCGGGCGATGTCGCCCGTGGAATTGGCCGCCGCGGCCGCCTCGGCCGCCCTGGCCGACTGCGGTGCCGACGTCGCGTCGGTGGCCGCGGCGGTCGACACCGTGGCCGGCGTCAGGCAATTCGAGATCTCCGGGCCGGTCGCGTCGGCCGTGCTGGGCCGGTCGAACAACTACCCGCGCTCGGTGGCCAAGCGGGTGGGGGCCGAACCCACGCGCGCGATCCTCGAGATCGTCGGGGGCCAGGGGCCGCAGCATTTGATCAGCGAGCTGGCGGCGGAGATCGCCGCCGGCCGGTCGCGGGCGGCGCTGATCTTCGGCTCCGACGCGACCTCGACGCTGCGCTACTTCGCGAGCGCCGAACACAAGCCGGACTTCACCGAGACCGTCGAGGGGGACCTGGAGGACCGCGGTCACGGCATCGAGAAGCTCATCTCGCGCTACACGGTCATCCACGGCCTGACCAGCGCGCCGATCCAGTACGGGCTGCTGGAAAACGCGCGGCGCGCCGGGACCGGGCTGGGCCCTGCGGAGTATCGGCGGTCGATGGCCGAGCTGTTCGCGCCCTTCACCAAGATCGCCGCCAGCAACCCGTTCGCCGCGGCGCCCGTCGAGCGCACCGTCGACGAACTGATCACCGTGACCGAGGCCAACCGGATGATCGCGGAGCCCTACCCGCGGCTGATGGTCGCGCGCGATCAGGTCAACCAGGGTGCGGCCGCGCTGCTGATGTCGGTCGAGGCGGCGCGGTCGCTGGGGGTGCCGGAGGAGAACTGGGTGTACCTCCATGGGCACGTCGACCTGGAGGAGCAGTCGCTGCTGGAGCGCCCGGATCTCGGGCACTCCCCGTCGGCCGTCCTGGCGGTGCGCGAGGCGCTGGGCATGGCCGGCGTCGGTGTCGACGACGTCGCCACCTTCGACCTCTACAGCTGCTTTCCGGTGCCGGTGTTCAACATCTGCGACGGCTTGGGGATCGCGCCCGACGACCCGCGCGGCCTGACGTTGACCGGTGGCCTGCCGTTCTTCGGCGGGGCCGGCAACAACTACTCCATGCACGCGGTGGCCGAGACGGTCGCCCAAATGCGAAGCATGCCGGGGCAATTCGGCCTCGTCGGGGCCAACGGTGGCATCCTGAGCAAGTACTCGGTCGGGGTTTACTCCACCGCGCCGGCGGACTGGAAGCCGGATCGCAACGCGGAGTTGCAAGCCCGGGTCGCCGGGTGGCCGACCCAGGCCGTGACCGAGACCGCCGACGGCCGAGGGACCGTCGAGACGTACACGGTTCGGCGCGACGACGGGCGTCCGACCGGCATCGTCATCGGCAGGCTCGACGACGGCGGCCGGTTCCTGTCGACCACCGAAGACGAGGAACTGATCGCGCTGCTGATCGACGGCGACCCGCTCGGGCGCACGGTCCGGGTGCGCTCCTTCGACTACGGCAATCGCTGCTTCGTCGACTGAGCTGCTCGCGGTTAAACCAGGGCGGCCAGCTTGCCGGCCAGCCGTTCGACGTAGGCGGCGACTTCGTCCTCGGGGCGGTCCGGCAGCCCGAACAGCACTTCGGTCACGCCGAGTTCGGCCCAGCGGGCCAGCTTCTCCGGGATGGGCTTGAAGTCCAGCGCGACGATCTGCGGAGCCCCGTCGCGGCCGGCGGCCGCCCAGGTGTCCTGCAGCAACTTGACCGGCTCGTCGATGTCGAAGTCGCGCGGGGTGGTGATCCAGCCGTCGGCGCTGCGGGCGATCCACTTGAAGTTCTTCTCGTTGCCGGCCGCGCCGACGAGCACCGGAATGTGTGATTGCACCGGCTTCGGCCAGGCCCAGCTGGGCCCGAACTTGACGAACTCGCCGTCGTACGCGGCTTCTTCTTCCGTCCACAGCGCCCGCATGGCCTCGATGTACTCACGCAACATGGTCCGGCGCCGCCCGGGCGGCACCCCGTGGTCGGCCAGCTCGTCGGTGTTCCACCCGAAGCCGACGCCGAGGCTCACCCGGCCACCGGACAGGTGGTCAAGCGTGGCAATGCTTTTCGCCAGCGTGATCGGGTCGTGCTCGACGGGCAGCGCCACCGCCGTCGACAGGCGCACCCGCGACGTGACGGCGCATGCGGCGCCCAGACTGACCCATGGGTCCAGCGTGCGCATGTAGCGATCGTCGGGCAGCGAGGCGTCGCCGGTCGTGGGATGGGCGGCCTCCCGCTTGACCGGAATGTGGGTGTGTTCTGGCACGTAGAACGTCTGAAAACCGTGGTCGTCGGCGAGCTTGGCCGCTGTCGCCGGAGAGATGCCGCGGTCGCTGGTGAAAAGCACGAGGCCGTAATCCATGCTCAGAATTAGAACGTGTTCTACCTCTGCTCGGCAAGCGGGTGCCCTCGGCGCTGGTCGCGCCGACAGGCCGGTGGCTCCGGCACGGCCGCCCGAAGGTGCGCTAGCGTGGTTGGTCGATCGCGCCGCAACGCGACATGGGGGAAGGTGTTCCGCTGTGGCGCCGCTCAGAAGCAACAGGAGGAGTCATGACCTACTCGCCCGGTGGTCCCGGATACCAACCCGCGCAGCCCGGCGGCTCCTACCCAGGCGCCACACCGTCCTTCGCCAAGACCGACGACGGCGAAAGCAAGCTTCCGCTGGCGTTGAGCGTCGCCGTCGTGGTCCTCGGCATCGCGGTCTATCTGCTGAATTTCGGGCCTACCTTCGTCATCGGCGCCGACCTCGGCCCCGGCGGCGGACGGGCGGGCGACGCCGGCACCGCGGTCATCGTCGCGCTGCTGGCCGCCCTGCTGGCGGCGATCGGCTTGCTGCCCAAGGCCAAGAGTTATGTGGGAATCGTCGCGGTGATCGCCGTTTTGGGCGCGCTGCTGGCCATTACCGAGACCGTCAACACCCCGGCCGGGTTCGGCATCGGTTGGGCGATGTGGCCGCTGGTCGGATGCAGCATCATTCAGGCCTTCGCCGCCGTCGGCGCGTTGCTGCTGGACGCCGGAGTCATCACGGCCCCCGCGCCGCGGCCCAAGTACGACCCGTACGCGCAATACGGCCAGTACGGGCAGTACGGCCAATACGGACAGTACGGCCAGCAGCCGTCGTACTACGGCCAGCCGAGCGCCCAGCAGCACGCCGGCCACCAGCCCCACCAGCAGGAGACGCCGCAGCCTTCCGCATACGGCTCGCAGTACGGCGCTTATCCCCAGAGCCAGGCCCCGACGCAGGCCGCGATCCCCACGTCGACCGGGGGATTCGGCGCCCAGCCGCAGCAGCACGGGCCGTCGACGCCGCCCACCGGCTTCCCCAGCTTCAGCCCGCCGCCGTCCTCCGCCGCGGGCGGCACGGAGTCACAGGCCGGTTCGGGTCCGGTCGACCAGGCGAGCCAGACCGGCGGCCAGCCGGTCGCCGGCCAGGATCAGCAACAGTCGCCGTCATCGCCGTCTGGGCCGGCGCCCTCCTAAGCGTGCGCTCTCGCGCGTAGTCGGGCACGTGCGCCAAGAGTGAACAGGGTGTCGGCAAGCGAGGACGACCGGGCAGCTGGCGCTCGCCAGGCGCGCGACCTTGTCCGCGTGGCATTCGGCCCGGCCGTGGTGGCACTGGGCATCATCGCCGCGGTCACCCTGCTGCAGTTGCTGATCGCCAACAGCGACATGACCGGCGCGCTGGGCGCCATCGCCAGCATGTGGCTGGCGGTGCACCAGGTGCCGATTTCGATCGGCGGCCGCGAGCTGGGCGTGCTGCCGCTGCTGCCCGTCCTGCTGATGGTGTGGGGCACCGCGCGCAGCAGCGCCCGCGCCACCGCCGCGCAGTCGTCGTGGCTGGTGGTCCGCTGGGTGATCGCCTCGGCGCTGGGCGGCCCCCTGTTGCTGGCGGCGATCGCGCTGGCGGTGATTCACGACGCGTCGTCGGTGATCACCGAGCTGCAGACGCCCAGCGCCCTGCGCGCGTTCGCGAGCGTGCTGGTGGTGCACGCCATCGGCGCCGCGATCGGCGTGTGGTCCCGGGTGGGGCGGCGGGCGCTGGCGGCATCCCCGCTGCCCAATTGGCTCGGTGATTCGCTGCGCGCCGCGCTGGCCGGCGTGCTGGCGCTGGTCGGCCTCTCCGGGCTGGTGACCGCGGGGTCGCTGATCGTGCACTGGTCGACGATGCAGGAGCTTTACGGGATCACCGATTCGATCTTCGGCCAGTTCAGCCTCACGGTGCTGTCCGTGTTGTACGCGCCGAACGTCATGGTCGGCACGGCGGCGGTCGCCGTCGGATCCAGTGCGCACCTCGGTTTCGCGACGTTCAGTTCCTTCACCGTTTTCGGCGGCGACATCCCGGCGCTGCCGATCCTCGCCGCGGTCCCCACGCCGCCGCTGGGGCCGGTGTGGGTCGCGCTGCTCATCGTCGGTGCGTCGTCGGGCGTGGCGGTCGGGCAGCAGTGCGCCCGGCGAGCGCTGCCGCTGCTGCCGGCGACGGCCAAACTGCTGGTCGCCTCCGTTGTCGGTGCGCTGGCGATGTCGTTGCTCGCCTACGGCGGCAGCGGCCGGCTCGGCAATTTCGGCCACGTCGGTGTCGACCAGGGGACCTTGCTGGGCGGCGTGTTCTTCTGGTTCGCGGTTGTCGGCGGCGTGACGGTCGCGATGACCGGCGGGATCCGGCGCCGGCCGAGGCACCGCAAAGGCTCGGCCGCGGCGACCGACGAGCCGGCGGACTTTGCGGACGTCTTCGACGAGCCGGAGGACGAGCCCGAGGACGAGCGGCCGCCGGTACGCGAAGACGACGAGCCGCCGCCCGACTGATCGAGACTGCGCTGAGCGCGCGGACACGCCGGGCGATGTCGCGCTGGCCGCAGGCTCGGCGCGGCGGCCCCTCCGACTAGGCTCGCCGTGTGCCCGAACCCCTGCACGTGCCCCCGAGCGCGCCGGCGCGGGTGGTGGTGCTCGCCTCGGGCACCGGTTCGCTGCTCGGCTCGCTGGTCGAAGCGGCCGCCGGTGACTACCCGGCGCGAATAGTTGCCGTCGGCGTGGATCGCGAATGCCGGGCCCTCGCGGTGGCGGCGGCGGCGTCCTTGCCGGCGTACACCGTCCGCCTGGGCGATTACCCCGACCGCGCGGCCTGGGACCAGGCCATCACCGAAGCCACCGCCGCGCACTCGCCCGATCTCATCGTCTCCGCAGGATTTATGAAAATACTTGGACCGCAATTCCTTTCACGGTTCTGTGGACGCACCCTCAACACACACCCGGCGCTGCTGCCGGCGTTCGCGGGAGCGCATGCCGTCCCGGACGCGCTGGCTTACGGTGTGAAGGTCACCGGCTGTACGGTGCACCTGGTAGACGCCGGCATGGACACCGGGCCGATATTGGCGCAGGAGCCCATCCCGGTGCTCGACGGCGACACGGAAGAGACCCTGCATGAACGCATCAAGGTCGTCGAGCGGCGACTGTTGGTGGACGTGGTGGCCGCGATGGCGACGCGCGGCGTGACCTGGACCGGACGAAAGGCGACCATAGGATGAGCGACGAGTCAAGAAGGGCGATTCGCCGCGCGTTGATCAGCGTGTACGACAAGTCCGGGCTGATCGAACTCGCCCAGGGACTGGCCGCGGCGGGCGTGGAGATCGTGTCGACCGGCTCGACGGCGAAGACCATTGCCGACAAAGGGATTCCGGTCACCCGCGTCGAAGAATTGACCGGCTTCCCCGAGGTGCTCGACGGCCGGGTCAAGACGCTGCACCCGCGCGTGCACGCCGGCCTGCTGGCCGACCTACGCAAACCCGAGCACGAAGCGGCGCTCGAACAGCTCGGGATCGCGGCGTTCGAACTCGTCGTCGCCAACCTCTATCCGTTCAGCGAGACGGTCGATTCCGGCGCGGGCATCGACGAGTGCGTCGAACAGATCGACATCGGCGGACCCTCGATGGTCCGGGCCGCCGCGAAGAACCACCCCAGCGTGGCGGTGGTCACCGACCCGCTCGGCTATGACGGCGTGCTCGCCGCGGTGCGCGCCGGGGGATTTACCCTCGCCGAACGTAAACGGCTGGCCTCGTTGGCGTTTCAGCACACCGCGGACTACGACATCGCGGTCGCCGGCTGGATGGAGTCGACGCTGGCGCCCGAGCATCCGCCCACGAACTTCCCGCAGTGGTTGGCGGGCAGTTGGCGGCGCACGGCGATGCTGCGTTACGGCGAGAACCCGCACCAGCAGGCGGCGCTCTATGCCGATCCCGGCGCGTGGCCGGGCCTGGCGCAGGCCGAGCAGCTGCACGGAAAAGAGATGTCCTACAACAACTTCACCGATGCGGACGCGGCCTGGCGGGCCGCCTTCGATCACGAAGAGATCTGCGTGGCGATCATCAAGCACGCCAACCCCTGTGGGATCGCCATCTCGTCGGTCTCGGTCGCCGATGCGCACCGCAAGGCCCACGCGTGCGACCCGCTGAGCGCCTTCGGCGGGGTGATCGCGGCCAACACCGAGGTCAGTGTCGAGATGGCGGAGTACGTGAGCACCATCTTCACCGAGGTGATCGTCGCGCCCGCCTACGCGCCCGGCGCCGTCGACGCGTTGACGCGCAAGAAGAACATCCGGGTGCTGGTGGCCTCCGAGCCGCTGGCCGGCGGCACCGAGCTGCGCCCGGTCAGCGGCGGGCTGCTGGTGCAACAGCGCGACCAGCTCGACGCGCACGGCGACAACCCCGCGAACTGGACGCTGGCGACCGGGGAGCCGGCGGACCCGAACACGTTGACCGATCTGGTGTTTGCGTGGCGCGCCTGCCGCGCGGTCAAGTCGAACGCGATCGTGATCGCCGCCGATGGCGCGACCGTCGGCGTCGGGATGGGTCAGGTCAACCGGGTTGACGCCGCCCGGCTGGCCGTTGAACGAGGCGGCGACCGGGTCCGCGGCGCGGTCGCGGCCTCCGATGCGTTCTTCCCGTTCCCCGACGGGCTCGAGACGCTGACCGCCGCCGGGGTCAGGGCGGTGGTTCATCCGGGCGGATCGGTGCGCGACGACGAGGTGACCGCGGCGGCCGCGGGCGCCGGCGTCACCTTGTACCTCACCGGAGCCCGCCACTTCGCCCACTGAACGTTCGCCGAGTGGGCTGTGGAGGCAGCGCGTAGCGTGGAGTGGTGCTATCACCGAGCGATCTGCCCCGCACCGTCGGCGAGCTGCGTGCCTCCGGTCACCGCGAACGGGGAGTCAAACAAGAAATCCGGGAAAACCTGCTGACCGCGCTGGCCGAAGGCGACAACGTCTGGCCCGGGATCCTGGGTTTCGAGGACACCGTGTTGCCTCAGCTGGAGCGGGCGCTGATCGCGGGCCACGACTTCGTCCTGCTGGGTGAACGCGGCCAGGGCAAGACCCGGCTGCTGCGTGCGCTCACCGGGCTGCTCGACGAGTGGACCCCCGTGATCGACGGGGCCGAACTGGGCGAACACCCGTACACTCCGATCACGCCGGAGTCGATCCGCCGCGCCGCCACGCTGGGCGACGACATGCCGGTGGCGTGGCGGCACCGCAGCGAGCGCTACACCGAAAAGCTGGCCACCCCCGACACCAGCGTCGCCGACCTGGTCGGTGACATCGACCCGATCAAGGTCGCCGAGGGCCGCAGCCTCGGCGACCCGGAGACGATCGCCTACGGGCTGATCCCGCGCGCGCACCGTGGCATCGTCGCGGTCAACGAGCTGCCCGACCTCGCCGAGCGCATCCAGGTGTCGATGCTGAACGTCATGGAGGAGCGCGACATCCAGGTTCGTGGCTACACGCTGCGCCTGCCGCTGGACGTGTTGGTGGTCGCCAGCGCCAACCCTGAGGACTACACAAACCGGGGCCGCATCATCACGCCGCTGAAGGACCGGTTCGGCGCCGAGATCCGCACCCACTACCCACTGGAACTCGAGGCCGAGGTGGGGGTGATCGTGCAGGAAGCCCACCTGAGCGCCCAGGTGCCCGACTACCTGATGCAGGTGATCGCGCGGTTCGCCCGCTACCTGCGGGAGTCCAACTCGGTCGACCAACGCTCCGGGGTGTCGGCGCGGTTCGCGATCGCGGCCGCCGAGACCGTCGCCGCCGCCGCCCGCCACCGCGGCGCGGTGCTGGGCGAGACGGACCCGGTGGCCCGGGTGGTCGATCTGGACACGGTGATCGACGTCCTGCGCGGCAAGCTGGAATTCGAGTCCGGCGAGGAGGGCCGCGAGCAGGCGGTGCTGGAGCACCTGCTGCGGCGCGCGACGGCCGACACCGCGGCCAGAGTGCTCGGCGGAATCGACGTCGGCGCGCTGGTGGCCGCGGTGGAGGGCGGTTCGGCGGTCACGACGGGAGAGCGGGTGTCGGCCAAGGACGTGCTGGCCGCCGTGCCGAACCTGCCGGTCGTCGACAAGATCGCGGCCAAGCTGCACGCCGAGTCCGAGGGCGAACGCGCCGCGGCACTGGAGCTGGCGCTGGAGGCGCTGTATCTGGCCAAGCGGATTGACAAGGTGTCCGGGGAGGGCCAAACCGTCTATGGCTAGAGGCCATTCGTCGCGATACTCGGCGTACACCGGCGGGCCCGATCCGCTGGCCCCGCCGGTGGACCTGCGCGAGGCGCTCGAACAGATCGGTCAGGACGTGATGGCCGGCACCTCGCCGCGGCGCGCCCTGTCCGAATTGCTGCGCCGCGGGACCAAGAACATGCCGGGGGCCGACCGGCTGGCGGCCGAGGCGAACAAGCGCCGACGGGACCTGTTGCGCCGCAACAATTTGGACGGCACCCTGCAGGAGATCAAGAAGCTGCTCGACGAGGCGGTGCTCGCCGAGCGCAAGGAGTTGGCCCGCGCGCTGGACGACGACGCCCGCTTCGGCGAGTTGCAATTGGACGCGCTGCCGGCATCGCCGGCCAAGGCCGTCCAAGAGCTGTCCGACTACGACTGGCGCAGCGGGGAGGCCCGCCAAAAGTACGAGCAGATCAGGGATTTGCTCGGCCGCGAGATGCTGGACCAACGGTTCGCCGGGATGAAGCAGGCGCTTCAGGGCGCCACCGCCGAGGATCGTCAGCGCGTCAACGCGATGTTGGACGACCTCAACGAGTTGCTGGACAAGCACGCCCGCGGCCAGGACTCGCAGCAGGACTTCGAAGAATTCATGGACAAGCACGGCGAGTTCTTCCCGGAGAACCCGCGCAACGTCGAGGAGTTGCTCGACTCGCTGGCCAAGCGCGCCGCCGCGGCGCAACGCTTCCGCAACAGCCTGAGCCCCGATCAGCGCGCGGAGCTGGATGCCCTGGCGCAGCAGGCGTTTGGGTCACCGGCGCTGATGGAGGCGCTGGGGCGGCTCGATGCGCACCTGCAGGCCGCGCGGCCCGGCGAGGACTGGACCGGGTCCGAGCAATTTTCCGGAGACAACCCGTTCGGCATGGGCGAAGGCACCCAGGCGATCTCGGACATCGCCGAGCTGGAGCAGCTGGCCGAGCAGCTGTCGCAGAGCTACCCCGGCGCCACCATGGACGACATCGACCTCGATGCACTGGCACGCCAACTCGGCGACCAGGCGGCCATCGACGCCCGGACCCTCGCCGAACTGGAACGGGCGCTGGTCAATCAGGGCTTCCTGGACCGCGGCTCCGACGGCCAGTGGCGCCTGTCCCCGAAAGCGATGCGCAGGCTCGGCGAGACGGCGTTACGCGATGTGGTGCAACAGCTTTCCGGACGCCGCGGCGAGCGTGATCACCGGCGCGCCGGGGCCGCCGGCGAGCTGACCGGTGCGACCCGGCCCTGGCAGTTCGGCGACACCGAGCCGTGGAACATCTCCCGCACGCTGACCAACGCGGTGCTGCGGCAGTACGGAACGGCGACCATCGATGGGCCCCTCCGGATCACCGTCGACGATGTCGAGGTCTCCGAGACCGAGACGCGCACGCAGGCCGCCGTGGCGTTGCTGGTCGACACCTCGTTTTCGATGGTGATGGAGAATCGCTGGCTGCCGATGAAGCAGACGGCGCTTGCGCTCAACCACCTGGTGTGCACCCGCTTTCGTTCGGATGCGTTGCAGATCATCGCTTTTGGCCGCTATGCCCGGACCGTGACTGCGGCCGAGCTGACCGGCCTGGAGGGCGTCTACGAGCAGGGCACCAACCTGCATCACGCGCTGGCACTCGCGGGCCGCCACCTGCGCCGGCACCCCAATGCGCAGCCCGTCGTGTTGGTGGTGACCGACGGCGAGCCGACCGCGCACCTGGAGGACTTCGACGGGGATGGCTCCGCGGTGTTCTTCGATTACCCGCCGCACCCGCGGACCATCGCCCACACCGTGCGCGGATTCGACGACATGGCAAGGCTCGGCGCGCAGGTGACGATCTTCCGGTTGGGCGACGACCCGGGCCTGGC
>NZ_LZIS01000181.1 GCF_001667015.1 Mycobacterium sp. E3198
GTCGGACAACCCGTCGGAGCAGAGCAGGTAGCGATCGCCCGCCCGGGCCTCCCGCATGGTCAGGGTGGGCTCGACCTCGTGTCCCGTCAGGGCCCGCATGATCAACGAACGCTGCGGGTGGCTGTGCGCCTCTTCCCGAGTGATCCGCCCTTCGTCCACCAACGTTTGGACGAACGTGTCGTCCTTGGTGATCTGGGTGAGCTCGCCGTCGCGCAACAGGTAGCCACGTGAGTCGCCGATGTGCACCAGCCCAATCCTGTTGCCGTCGAACAGGATTGCGGTCAGTGTGGTGCCCATTCCCTCGAGGTCGGGTTCCATCTCGACCTGTGCGGCGATCGCCGCGTTGCCGGAGCGCACGGCGGCGTCGAGCTTGGCGAGCAGGTCGCCACCAGGCTCGTCGTCGTCGAGATGGGCGAGCGCGGCGATGACCAACTGGGACGCCACCTCGCCGGCCGCGTGGCCGCCCATGCCGTCGGCCAGGGCCAGCAGTCGCGCGCCTGCGTAGACGGAGTCTTCGTTGTTGGTGCGTACCAGGCCACGGTCGCTGCGGGCCGCATATCGCAAGACCAGGGTCACGGGCGCAACTCGATCGCCGTTTTGCCGATTCGAACCGGCGTTCCGATGGGAACCCGTACCGCAGTCGTCACCTTCGCCCTGTCAAGGTAAGTGCCGTTGGTCGATCCTAGATCCTCGACGTACCATTCCGAGCCGCGCTGGGAAAGCCGGGCGTGCCGTGTCGAGGCGTAGTCGTCGGTAAGCACCAGGGTCGAGTCGTCAGCGCGCCCGATCAACACCGGCTGCCCGCTGAGGGTGATGCGCGCACCGGTCAGCGCGCCTTCGGTCACCACGAGATAGCGTGCGGCGTGGCGGCGCTGGCGTGAGGGCAGCAGCGTGCCGCGCAGCGCCAGCCCGCGGCGCACCATGACCGCCCCGGTGGGCGCGTAAATGTCCGTCCGCAGAATTCGCAACACGGACCAGATGAATACCCATAACAACATTAAAAATCCGGCACGCGTCAGCTGCAGTACTAGTCCCTGCATCTGGCGTCCTTTCCGTCCTGGTGGCGCACCCCTCGTCGCACCCGTGACACCGAGCACATCAGCAACGTCACGATACTTGGACGGTCGTCGACGCGGGGCGAAGCACGGCAGCTTTGAGCCCGGTGCGTCTAGTGGATGCGAACGATGATCTCCGAGTGGCCCAGGCGGATCACGTCTCCGTCGGCCAGCTGCCACTCCTGTACCGGCGCGTTGTTCACGGTGGTGCCGTTAGTCGAGTTGAGGTCGGACAGGAGCGCGACCTGCCCGTCCCACCGGATCTCCAGGTGCCGCCGCGACACCCCGGTGTCGGGCAACCGGAATTGGGCATCCTGGCCGCGGCCGATGATGTTGGGCCCCTCACGCAGCTGGTAGGTCCGGCCGCTGCCGTCGTCGAGCTGCAGTGTCACCGAGGTTCCGGCGGCGCCGTAGCCGCCCTGGCCGTAACCGCCGTAGCCGCCGCCCGGCTGGCCGTAGTCCGCCGGCTGGCCGTAGTCCGCCGGCTGGCCATAGTCGGCCGGCTGGCCGTACTCGGCGGGCTGACCGTACTCGTAGTCGCGGTGCGCGGTCTCGGCGTATCCGCCTTGCGGGGGGTATCCGCCGCCCGGAACGCTTTCGGCGTACTGGGTGTAGTCACCCGGGCCGTAGTCCTGCTGGCCGTATCCCCCGCCCTGCTGATAGCCCTGGTCGTATCCGCCACCCTGCTCCGGATAACCCGGACGTTGCTGCTCCGGCGCGCCCTGCGGCGCCGGCGGGGCGTAGCCGCCCTCCTCGGGGCGAGCCGGCCCGCGCCCGTACTCGCCGTACCCGTATGCCTGTTGGGTGGCCCCGGGCTGACCGCCGCCGGGCGGCCCGTAGCCCCCGCCCTGGCGGTACCCCTGGTCGTAGCCTTGCCCGCCGTAGCCGCCGGGCCCGGGAGGACGCTGCTCGTAGGACGGCGGGTAGCCGCCCTGCCCCTGGTCGGGGTAGCCGCCGCCCGGCGCTTGGTAGCCGCGCTGGTCGTAGCCGCCCTGTTCGGGGTAGCCGCCGCGCTGTTCTTGGTAGCCCCCTTGTTCGGGGTAGCCGCCGCCTTGTTGCGGGTACCCGCCGCGCTGTTCGGGGTAGCCGCCTTGCTCCGGGTAGCCGCCCTGTTGCGGATAGCCGCCCTGCTCGGGCTGGCGAGGAGGTGGGTAGCCACCCGGCGGCGGGTAGCCGCCCTGCTCGGGTGGATAGCCGCCGCGGGGCTCCGGTCCGCCGTGCGGCTCCTGTCCCCGCGGCTCGTCTTGTGGGCGCCCGTAACGGTCGTCGTAGTACTCGTCGCCGGGCCGGCCCTGCCCCTGACCCCCGTGGTAGCTCGAATTGTCAGTCATTGCTGCTACTCCTCGTTCTGCGCCGAACGCGTCATTTGATTGTGGCCGGAGAGGGTGGATGACCGTCGGGCGGGGTTCGACATCGGGATTGACAGCACCGCGGGCGCGGTACTGACCGGTATGCAGGCTCGACGACTGCTCGAACCGGACGACCACATCACCATACGTTTGCCACCCCTGTTCATAGATATAGTCGGCCAAGTACCTCGCGAAAGCGTTCGACGTGAGATCCGTGTCAGCTCCCACCTTCGCAAAGTCGTGCATACCGAGGGTAATGATGTATTCGTTGGGGGCCAAAAGGCGATTCCCCTGCAGAGAGCGCACCCCGTCCGCGGCCTCCCTGCGCAACAGTCCTTCAACTTCTTGCGGCACGATCGATCCGCCGAACATTCGGGCGAACGCGTTGTCCACCGTCGCCTCGAGCCTGCGCTCGATGCGCTGAACGAGCCCCTTTTGGCTACTCATCCTTCAGCGCCCGCCCGCAGCTGCCGTGGAGTGTCGCGGGCGCGAGGCAAACGAACCGCCCGCGTGTTGGTTCACCCCAGCATGGTATCGGGCCTGCGCGACGGTGCGGCACCGTGGAAATTCTGAGAATCGCATCCGTGCAGCTCAGCGCCCCGTCGCAGCGATCGCGATGCCTTGCGACAGCCGCCCGGTCCCGCCAAGGCGATTGGGGCAGACGGCGTTTAGAGTGGTATGGTCCATCGGTTGTTTTTCCGGGCGAGTGGCGGAATGGCAGACGCGCTGGCTTCAGGTGCCAGTGTCCTTCGGGACGTGGGGGTTCAAGTCCCCCTTCGCCCACCGGGTGAGCGGTTCGACGAACTGCCGGCCTGGAGGCCACGAACTCCAAGGGTTCGTGGCCTTTTCGCTTTTCGGTTCAGTCGCCGCACCGAGCGCGGGTGAGCATCAACCGCGGAATTATTGGGGCAGCACGGCCTCGACGGCGCCGATGACCTCGGGCGCGTCGGGTTCCGTCCGCGGACGAAACCGATTGACCACCTCACCGGCGGGGCTGATCAGAAACTTCTCGAAGTTCCATTGAATGTCGCCGGCCGAGCCGTCGGAATCGACGGCCTTGGTCAGCTCGGCGTACAGCGGGTGGCGGTCTTCACCGTTGACGTCGGTCTTGGCCAGCAACGGAAACGTCACGCCGTAGGTCGTCGAGCAGAACTCCCGGATTTCGTCGGCCGTGCCCGGTTCCTGGCCCATGAACTGGTTGCACGGGACACCGACGACCGTCAGGCCGCGGTCGCGATAGTCGCGCGCGAGCTTCTCCAACGCGGTGTACTGCGGAGTCAGTCCGCACTTGGACGCCACATTAACGACAAGCGTTGCGCCGCTGGACAATTCGGCCAGCGTCGTCGGCTTGCCGTCGAGGGTGGTAAGGGCGATGTCTTTGAGGGTCACGACGACGACGCTAACACTCGTCTCACTGGGCCAGCGGGCTGTAGAAGACCAGGCCGTTGCCCTTGTTGTCGTAGACCACGGCACGCCGCTCGTGCGCATCGTCGTACGGGCCTTTCACGATGCCGCCACCGCTCGCCTCGACGGCCCGCGCGGCGGCGTCGACGTCGGCGGTCTTGATCCCGACCACCACCTGCCCGGGTATGGGGTGGTCGACGGCGGTTGCCAGCGCGAGGGTGACCGCCCCGCCGTCGAGGGCGGCGAAATGAGCCCCGTCGCGAAACTTCAGCGGCATTCCCAGGGTCTCGCTGTAAAAGCGGATCGACTCGTCGAGGTCATCGGTCGACAACACAATCATCCGCACCTGCTGCTCGGTCATTGCTGCCTCCTCGGGCTCGATCGCCTTACCCTAGCCCGGTGAGCAGCAACCGAGTCCCGGGCGGAGTGGTCCACAGATTGCCGGCAGATCTGCGTGAGGCGTTGACCGCCAACTCGACGGCGTTGGCCGCGTGGCAGGACATCACGCCCTTGGCGCGCAACGAATTCATCTGCTGGGTCGAGGACGCCAAACAAGACGCGACCCGGCAGCGGCGCATTCGCCGAACCCAGGAGGAGCTGGAGGAAGGCAAGCGCCGGCCCTGCTGCTGGCCGGGGTGCAAGCACCGCGAGCGCACCGGCAAGTGAGCGGACCGGTTGGGGCTGCGCCTACCGATCGGCGCCCGGGGTGACGGGATCGGTGATGTCGTCGAACTCGGGGTGCTTCTTGAGCACCGTGACCACCATCGAACACACCGGAACGATGCGCTTGCCCTCATCGCGAGCCGCGTTCAGTGCCTCCTCGACGAGGATGGTCGCCAGGCCCCGTCCGCCATACGCGGGGTCGATCTCGGTGTGGTGGAAGACGCGCTGATCGCCGCGATCGTAGAAGTCGGCGAGGCCGACGGGCTTGCCCTCGACCGAGATGGTGTATCGACCCTCCTCGGCGGTGACGGTGGTCGGGGCGCCGGTCTTATCGGCGGTCATGCGTGCTCCCTTCTAGGCGGTATCGGTCTGGGCCGCAGCCGGGTGGTCGGCAGCGGCGGGGCGGGCAGTCGGGTGACCGACCCCCGGTAGCCCAGAACGGCGCCGAAGCGGTCGTCGGCGTCCTCCCACAGCCGGCGATAGCCGACGATGTCGTCGTGACTGCGCCCGACGAAGTTCCACCACATCACCAACTGCTCGCCGAACGGCGTCCCGCCCAGGAGCAGCAGCCGCGCCGGTCGGTCACCGAGGTTGCGCACCCGCAGCGTCGAAGTGCCCGGACCCTGGTAGCCGAGATCGGCGACCGCCAGGCTAGTCCCGCCCAGCGCGACGGGCCCCGCGTCGCAGAGCACGCCGTGCTCGAACGCGGGATCGACCTCGATGTCCAGCGCGGCGCTGGCCTCCAGGTCGAGCTGCGCGCCGAGCAGCGGGGTGAACGTGCGCACCGGTGAGCGGCTGCCGGCCAGCTCCCCAAGGAACACGCGTGCCACCGCCCCCGGCAGCGAAACCGGCGGGGGCGCATAGTGGGCGAAGTCGCGGCCGGTGTCGCGGTGGGAATCGGGCAGCGCGACCCACAGCTGCACTCCGTGCAGCGGGGCGTCCGAGCCGATCGAGACCTCGGAGTGACAGATACCCGCGCCCGCGGTCATCAGGTTCAGCTCACCGGGCCGGACCAACGCATGGACGCCGGCACTGTCGCGGTGCTCCACTCCCCCACCGAATAGCCAACTGACGGTTTGCAATCCGGTGTGTGGGTGGGGCGGGACGTCCATCCGCATCCGGGCGGGTCCGTAGTGGTCGATGAAGCACCAGGCGCCGACCAGCGAGCGTTGCCGCTGCGGGAGCGTCCGCTGCACCGGGATCGCCCTCGGCCCGCCCAGCGGAACTTCGCGCGGATGCAGAACCTCGACACCGGCGGCGCCGGAGGCGTTGCAAGCGACTTCGACCGGGGCGGTCTCGAGGTTGCTCACCCACCCGACGCTACGCCTCGTGGCGGACCTCACCGGCCCGGCGGCCGCAGCACCTTCATCGCCAGCCGCATGACCGGGTCGGGGACGCGGTCCTGCATCGACAGCGCGGCGTCGGCGGCGCGGGATCGCAGCGGGGTGCCGCGACCGAAGATCCGGTTCAGCGGGCCACCGGTCGGCTCGATCACCACATGCAGCGGCGGCGTTCCCACCGCGGCGCCCAGCGCATTGGCGATGACCATCCGCTGAATCTCGCTGGTGCCCTCGAAGATGGTGTACAGCTTGGCATCCCGATACCACTTCTCCACCGGGTGGTCGGTGATGTAGCCCCAGCCGCCCATCGTCTGGATGGCGCGTTCGGTGGCCTTCACGGCGACCTCGCTGGCGGCGAATTTCGACATCGACCCCTCGCCGCGCTCGAACGGGACGTTGTTGGCCGCCATCCAGGAGGCGCGCCACGTCAAGAGCCGGGCGGCATCGATCTCGGTGGCCAGCTCCGCCAGCGGAAACGCGATGCCCTGGTTGTCGATGATCGGGCCGCCGAAGGCCTCTCGTTCCGTGGCGTACCACGTCGCGTACTCCAATGCGGCACGGGCGATC
The DNA here is from genome assembly GCF_001667015.1 of Mycobacterium sp. E3198. Taxonomy (GTDB): domain Bacteria; phylum Actinomycetota; class Actinomycetes; order Mycobacteriales; family Mycobacteriaceae; genus Mycobacterium. The sequence goes on from NZ_LZIS01000181.1 coordinate 6,379, forward strand.
CCGATCGCCTGGGCCGCGACCATGGGGCGGGTCTGCTCGAAGGTGCCCAGTGTCGCCGAGCCGGATCGCTTTCCGCCGGCCACCACCTCACGGGCCTTGGCGAGTTTGTGTTCGAGCTTTTCTTCTCCGCCAAGCAAATTGGCTCCCGGAACGCGCACCCCTTCGAACAGTAATTCGGCGGTGTGGGAGGCACGGCAACCCAGCTTGTCGAGTTTGCGGACCAGTTTCAGCCCCGGCGTGCCGCCGGGCACGACGAACAGCGCTTGGCCGCGGTGCCCGAGTTCCTCATCGACGACAGCGTTGACCACATGCACGTTGGCGATGCCGCCGTTGCCGATCCACATCTTGTGGCCGTCGATGATCCAGTCGTCGCCGTCGCGGCGCGCGCGAGTACGCAGATTCCGGACGTCGCTGCCGCCCTCGGGCTCGGAGATCGCCAGGGCGGCGAGCTTGATATCGCCCGGGGTTCCGAAACATTCGGGCGCCCACTGCAGCATTTGCTCCGGCGACGCGGCCTGACCGATCGCCGACAGCGCCAGCGCGGGCATCACGATCGCCAATCCGATTCCCGCGCAGCCCCAGAAGAGTTCCTCCATGAACATTGGCAGCGAAACGCCGGTGGGGTCGCCGATCAGGTCGCGGTAGAACAGCGGACTGTAGAAGCCGCGCTGGGCGGCCTCCTCCAGCACCGGCCACGGAAATTCCTGGCGCTGGTCGTAATGGAGCGCTACGGGGCGGATCACCTCTTCGGCGAACTCGTGGGTGCGCCGGGCCAGGTCGTGTTGTGCTGCCGTCGGTGTCAGGTCGAATGTCATGGATCCGCCTCGGGGTGGACAGACTCGGTCGTGCCAAGCCGGTCTACCCCGTCGGCGGGGTCAGCAAACTGTCAGGCGGCGGAACGGGGGCCCACTTGTGCGGTGGGCAGGTGCAACACCACCGCGGCAACGGGAACAGCGTCATGCTCGTGACGCGCCAACAGCGCCGCGTTCTCCGGCAGCTGCCGTGAATTGATCTCGCCGGCGGCGATCCGGCGCAGCACGTCATGGGCGCGGGCGAGTTGTTCGCGCTTGCGGTATTGGCCGCCGGGCAGTTTGACGCCGGCCCAGACGCCGTACTCCTCGCGGTGCGCGATGGCGTGCTGGGCGCACCGGCGCTGCTGCGCCAGCGGGCAGCGGCGCAGGCACTGGATCCGCGCCTCGGTGGCGGACCGCTCGTAGGCGCGCGCCTTCGCCGCGCCGTCACCACCGTCGTCGTCGGGATAGCCGAACCACAGTTCCGGGTTGGCTGCGCAGGGGTGCCCCATGTCGGTCTCCTTCTCCAGCGGTGAAACGTAGGCAAAAGCGTATACAGATATATGGCGCGAACGCAAGAGAAACGTGACAAAAACGTATATACGCTGGATGGCGGGGCGCCGTGTGTACTATCCGGCCTATGGCCGGAGCGTTCGGTGAGCCGTGAATCGGCCGGCGCGGCCATCCGCGCGTTGCGCGAGTCCCGCGACTGGTCGCTGGCGGAGTTGGCCGCCGCGACCGGCGTCAGCATCATGGGGCTGAGCTTCCTTGAGCGCGGTGCCCGCAAGCCGCACAAAAGCACAGTTCAGAAAGTCGAGAACGGCCTCGGTCTGCCGCCCGGCACCTACTCTCGGCTGCTGGTGGCCGCCGACCCCGACGCCGAATTGGCCCGGCTGATCGCCGCGCAGCCGGTCGACACGAGGCCTGCCAGGCCTGCCGGCGGGGTGGTCGTCGACCGGCACAGCGACACGGAAGTCCTGGAAGGCTACGCCGAAGCCCAACTCGACGCCCTCAAATCCGTCATCGATCGGCTACCGGCGACGACATCAAACGAATATGAGACGTATATTCTGTCTGTGATCGCTCAATGCGTGAAGGCGGAGCTGCTCGCCGCCAGCTCCTGGCGGGTGGCCGTCAACGCCGGCGCCGACTCGACGGGCCGTCTCATGGAGCACCTGCAGGCACTCGAGGCCACCCGCACGGCCCTGCTGGAGCGGATGCCCACCAGCCTGAGCGCCCGCTTCGATCGCGCATGCGTGCAGTCGTCGTTGCCGGAGACCGTCATCGCGGCCCTCGTCGGCGTCGGCACCGATGACATGTGGGACATCCGCAACCGGGGCGTGATTCCCCCGGGGGCGCTCCCCCGCGTCCGCGCCTTCGCCGAGGCGGTCGAGTCATCGGGCCGGGACCACCCCGATCGCGACGGCGGCGAGGAGGCGTCGTGACCGAGAACGAAATCGAGGTGCTGACCCGCGCCCATCGACTCTTTACCGGCAACACGAGCCGGCCGACCCTGGACGCCGGCACCGCGCCTTACCTCGGACTGCTGCAACGAGACGGCGGCCTGAATGGCGGTGTGGCACAGGGTGTTTACCTGCTCGCAGCGGAGCGGGGCCGGCATCGGCTGCACTCGGCTGCGCGCACGGACGCCGAAGCCGCCGGCGTCCTCGCCCGCGCCCACCGGGACCGGGCGGAGGCCCGTGAGCTGACCAGATCCGTCGTCGACGAAGCCCGGGCCGATGCTTCTCCGGGTCCGATGACGCCGCTGGCCCAGCGCGAGGCGCTGCGCCGTCGTGCGGCCCGACTGCGCGCACAGCGAGCGCACGTCGTGTCGGCCCGTCTGAAGGCGCGGCGGCACGCGACGGCGCTGCGGGCGCTGCGGTACCGGCTGACACACCATCGCTTTCCCGGCTCACCGGCGCCGAACGCCCGTTCCGCGGTGGCCGTGCGCGCGGCCTTGTCGCGTCTGGGACGCCCCTACGTCTGGGGCGCCACCGGGCCCGACCAGTTCGACTGCTCCGGGTTGGTCCAGTGGTCCTACGCGAGGGCGGGCGTTCACCTGGGCCGCACCACGTATCAGCAGATCGACGACGGCATCCCGGTGCCCCGCTCGCTGGTCCGGCCGGGCGACCTCGTCTTCCCGCACGCGGGACACGTCCAGATGGCGATCGGCAACAACCTGGTTGTCGAGGCGCCCTACTCGGGTGCATCGGTGCGAATCAGCCGGCTGGGCAGCAACGTTGCGATTCGGCGGCCGCTATGACGAACGAATCGATGCCAGAACAGTCCGGACCCTCGCTGGGCGCTATCCACGCGCGGCAGTCGGCACTGGCGGACCAGCACGGCGCCGCCTCCGATGCCGACCGCCTGCTGGCCGAGGTGCTCGCCAGCGCTCATGCCGCTACCCGGGAAAGCGTGCGGCGACTCGACGCGATCGCCGAGGAGATCGACCGCGCCGACCTGCGGCGCGGGGACCTTGGCGCGGACACCCCCATGGGGGCGCGCGAACTGCACAGGTTTCTGGTGGACAAGCAACGCGAAATCGCGCGGGTCGTCTCCGATGCCCGCGAGCTCGGCCGCGCGAAAAGGTCTGTCCTGGAACGGCTGCGCGCGCAATACGCCCTCCCCGGGAGCTAGGCGCGCCGCCCGCCGGCTCGTCGGTACACAGTCGCGACGGGGTGAATTGTCGGCACCAACGAGCCTGGGTACTGTCGCCCGGCATGGAGGGGCCGCGACATCGATGTCGACGTATGACGAGCTGATCAACGCGATCACCTACGTCCGGGAGCGCACCGGTGATCCGAACGGGTGGCAGACGGGTTTGGCGCCGGACGAGGTGGCCGCGGTGATGACACCGACCACCCGGCCGGAAGCACTCGACGCGATCGTGCGCAAGATCCGCCAACAGCATTCGAGCCTGTTCGGCGTCGCACCCGGGCCCGACGGCGGACAGGGCCAGGCCGCCGAGGCCATGACGGATGCGGAAGCCGCTCTGGCACATCAGAATTCGGCCAGCTCTCAGCTCGACATGCAGGTGATCAACGCCATCCTGAACGCCCACCTGAACGCCGTCGAGGGTAGGGAAGCGCTGACCAGGTTGCAGCGTGAAACCGAAGTCGCGGTCCTGACGCGATCGGACCTCGACACACCTGCCGGCGCGCGCGATTTCCAGCGGTTCCTGATCGGCAAACTGAAGGACATCCGCGCGGTGGTCCTGAACGCAAGCTTGGACGACACGTCGAAATCGGCGCTGATGGCCGCCTGGACGTCGCTCTACGACGCCGCCAAGCACGGTCCCGACGAGCGTCCGGCCGCCGCCGCCGTTCCGGATGACGCACCCGCCGACAGCACGGCCCGCGAGCCGGTCGACGATCCCGAGATGGACCCGCTGCTGGATTCGATGCCGGCCGATGATCCCGGGCCAGCCGCCTCGGATCCCCCCGCGGCGCCCCCGGTGGGGAGCGCCACGGCCCCTGCCGCGCCGGCCATACCGGCCGTACCCGCCATACCCGGGTTCGGCGGGGCACCGATACCGGGCGGCGCGGGCGCTCTCCCGCTACCCGGCCTCCACGGCCTCGGCGAGGAAAGGCCGTTCGGCTCCCATGATCCCGACCCCGGCGACGTTCCCGACGAACCTGCCGGCGGCGACGAGGACAAGGCCCACGCGGAGGACGTCGCAACGGACCAACCCGAATCGCCACCGGTGGGCCCGACCGTGGTGACCCTGCCCGACGGCGACACGGTCACGGCCGCCAGCCCGCAACTGGCCGCGGCGATCCAAGCCGCCGTCGGTGGGACATCGATCCCAGATGCGTTCCATCAGCAGGGAATTACCATCCCCGCACCGGGAACGGCGGTCCCCAACCCCATCGACCCGCTGCAAGCCGCACCCGGCGATATCGGCATCCTGACCGATCGTCATGCGCTGGCCCTCGGGCATGAAAAGGCCCTTCTCGACGGCCAGATTCAGCGCATCGCCACCGTGAGCGGCCCGAACTTTCTAGGCTGGGAGCACCCACCGGCGGTGAGCGCGCCCGCGAGCCCGCCGGTCGAGCCACACACACCGACACCCACTGGGCCGGCGGCCACGTCGACCACCTGACAATAGTGATGAACCCCGCCCTCCCCGGCGGTGCACCGAGTAGGAGAAAGAGCAGATGGCAGAACCAATCCGTGTGGTGCCCGCGCACTTACGCGAAGCCGCTGCGCGTCACCAGGAGACCTCCGATTACCTGCGCACCGTTCCGTCTTCGCATGCGGCGATCCAGGAAAGCCTGGATTCGTTAGGGCCCGTCTTCGGCGAGCTGCGCGCTGCCGGGCGCGAGCTGCTCGAGTTGCGACGCCAGTGCTACGAACAGCAAGCCGACGACCACGCCGACATGGCGGAACAACTCAGCGCGTCGGCGGCGATGTGGGAAGAGCACGAGCAAGAGGCGGCACGAAACTTCCGCGGCATCGGTGACGGGGGCCGGTGACGGACGCCAATCCCGCCTTTGACACCGTCCACCCGAGCGGGCATATCCTGGTCCGCTCCTGCCGCGGCGGGTATATGCACAGCGTCGCGCTGAGTGAAGAGGCCATGGAAACCGACGCCGAAACCCTGGCGCAGGGAATCTTGTTGACCGCCGATGTGTCCTGCCTCAAAGCGCTGCTGGAAGTTCGCAACGAGATCGTGGCCGCCGGTCATACCCCGTCGATGGAGGTGCCCAGCCCGCACGACCTCGATGCGGCCATCGAAAAGCTGCTGGCGCACAAGTTGCGGCGCCGCGCCTAAACCAGCCAGGTCTTGGCGCTGTCCGGATCGGGGGCGATGTCCGTGGGCGGCTCGACGGGATTGGGGCCGAACAACTCTCGCGCGCGGGCCAGCAGGGCGCGCACCTCGTCGAGTTGCTGCTGCAGCGCAGAATCAGCCATGTCCCCACGCTACCCAGGCCATCGCAGCAGCACAATTCACCGACCGAATAGACGACCCGGGGGATGCCGGTAGTCTTAGCCAGTGGCGATCTTCGGTCGGATAACGGCGCGCCAGCGCCTCCGGAGAGCTACCCGGGAATCGCTGACGATTCCGGCCTTCAGCTCTCCTGCGGACTGCACCCCTTGGGTGACGGGCGGGCTGTGGCCTGCCGAGTTGTCGACGACTACCGCCGAAACCGCCACTCTCGCAGCGTATCTCAGGGATGACCTGCAGCGCATCACCCGAAGCGCCAACGACGAGCTCAGGAAGATCCAGCTGGCGGACATGCCCGAATTCGCCCGACGGGCAGAGGAAGCCCGGGTCATCGACGATGCCCGGGCGCGTGCGGTGCGGCGCGTCGAATCGGCGGTTCGCCATCTGCACGCCGTGCAGCCCACGCCGCCCTCCGACGGCGCCGACCTCGAGGCGACGCAAATCATCCCCGTCGTCACCGATGCGGATCCGGCCCCTCAGGAAGCCGTCGTGGGCGGGCCCGATGATCCGGCGCTCGAGGAAGCGGCCGTTGAAGGGGGCGAGCCCGACGCTTCGGAGGGTCGCCACCGGGCCTCCGGCGAGCCGCCCACTCCCCCGCGGCCCGAGCCGGTGAAGACAACCCCGGTGGCCGCGAGGGCAAGCGAATCCGACGACGAACGGTTACAGCGCCTGCTCGCGTTCGTGGTCCATCAAGAGCCGCGCCTGAACTGGGCGATCGGGGATCGCCCCGACGGCAGCACCGTGCTGGTCACCGACTTCGCCCATGGCTGGATACCGCCGGGCATCGCACTTCCCGAGGGCGTGCGGTTATTGGAACCGGAGCGACGCAGCGGCAAGGTTTCGACCTTGCTCGGCGAGACCCGGCGCACCCGCACCTACGCCCCCGGCGATGCCCTGGGCTGGCTCGATGACTTCGCCCAGACGGAGGCCACGGTGCAGCCCCGCGAGCTGCCCGCGGTGGACGATCTCGGCTGGGAGTTGAGCCAGGCTACGCACTGGCGCGACGGGTTGCCGCGGATGGTGCACACGCTGGCCCGGGCGGCTGCCGCCGGCACCGGTGTCGCCGAAGAAGAGATCGACCTGCTCCGGGTGCATCTCGATACGGCGCGCTATCAGCTGTTGATCCAGTATCCGAACATCGACGCCGCGCTCTTCCTCAACTGCCTGTTATTGGCCGCCACCGAAGGCGCCGTGACCGGGGATCTGGTGTCGGCGAACTACCACCTCGCCTGGTTCAACAAGCTCAACGAGCCGACGGGTGCGCTGTAGGTCGCTCATCGGCCGGGGCCGGGTGGCCCGGCGAAGGCCTGAGCGATCTCCAGCCACCGCTGCGCGTCGGGACCCTGCGCGGTGATGTCCAGAGCGTCCAGCGGACGCCGCTGGGTTACCAGGAAGCAGAAGTGCTCGGCCGAGCCCGTGACCCGCTGGGCGGCGTCCGGCGGGCCCCAGGACCAGGTATCGCCGCCCGGTCCGCGCAACTCGACGAGGAACGGCTCGGTCGGCGGAGTCAGGTTGTTGACGACGAACGCGTAATCGCGGGTGCGCACCCCGATGTGCGCGATCGACCGGAGGCGCTCGGTGGCGCGCCGTTTGATACCGAGCGCGTCGGCGACGTCGAGCCCGTGCGCCCACGTCTCCATCAGCCGGGCCGTCGCCATCGACGCCGCGCTCATCGGTGGGCCGAACCACGGCAGCTTTCGGCCGTCGGGCACCGCCGTCAGGGCCTGGTGCAGCCGCGCGCGGGTGGCCCGCCAGTCGACGAGGAGTTCGGTCGGCGCCACGGCCGCCAGCTCCTCGGCGCCCGCGTCGACGAAACCGGTCGGATCGGCCTGGGCCGCCGCCAACGCCTTGGCGAATCCCGCCTCGTCGGTGACGGCGGTCAGCGCGACCCGGTCGGTCCACAGCAGGTGCCCGATCTGGTGGGCGATGGTCCAGCCCGGCGCCGGCGTCGCATCCGCCCAGCGGTCGGCGGGCAACGCCGCCACCAGCGCGTCGAGGTCGTCGCTCTCGGCGCGCAGGTCGGCCACCATCGGCTCGGCTGCGGTCACGGTATGTACCTTAGCGATTGCCGGCCGGCTGCCCGCGACGCCCGATGACGCTGTGCATCGCGAGCCCGATCAGATACAGCACCGACCCGAGGAGCACTAACACCGGCGCGCGCCCGTCGTCGGGAATCACGATGGCGGACAGGGTGATCGCGGCGATGAACGCCACCCAGAACAGCGCGTCCTGGACCGCGAACACATGTCCGCGCAGCGCGTCGTCGACATCCATCTGCATCGCGGAGTCGGCGCACAGCTTGACCATCTGACCGGCCACGCCGAGGCAAAAGCCGCACACCACCATCACCGGGAGACGCAGCAGGGCGCCGGGGATCTGGATGAGCATCGCCGCGATGAGGGCGCCGTTGGCCGTGGCGTAGCGGCCCCAGCGGCGCACCGCCGACGGCGTGAACACGTTGGCCACAAAGGCGCCGAGACCGGAAGCGGCGAAGAACACCAACGCGATGCCCAGGCCCCCGGTCGCGGGACCGCGGAGGTGATGCACCAGCAGCAGCATCACCAGCGAGTTGATCCCGACCACCATCCGATGAGAGGCCAGACCCGACAGGGTGGCCGCGACGGTCGGGCTCTGCACCACCGTGCGGGCGCCGTGCAGCCAGCCGGTGGTCACCGCGTACACGGCCGACCCATGGATCGCGCGCTTGGTGTCATCCGGGCCCAGCACGCGGGCGCCGAACCGCAATGACAAGAGCAACGCGATCGAAACGGGAATGGCGGTGATGAAGATGATCACCGAGGCGCCGTCGTCGCCCGCGCCGGCGAAAAAGCGCGGCACCAGCATGAAGTTGGCACCCAGGAACGCCGCGACGGCACCGGACGCGGTGGCAACCGAATTCATGGTCACCACCTGCTCGCGCGGCACGACGTGGGGCAAGGATGCCGACAGCCCGGACGCGACAAACCGGGCCAAGCCGTTGGCGAACAGCGCCGTGATCAGCAGCGGCATGTCGCCGGCGCGGAGGGCCAGAATGGTGCCGATGGCCGCGATGAGGATCAGGCGGCCCGTCGTCGCGCCCACCAGCACCAGCCGTCGATCCCAGCGGTCCATCAGCGCGCCGGCGAAGGGTCCCAGCAACGAGTAGGGCAAAAACAGCACCGCGAACGCGCGAGCGATGGCCATCGGATCGGCCGCGCGATCCGGGTTGAACAACAGCGCCCCGGCCAGCCCCGCCTGAAACAGGCCGTCGCCGAACTGACTCGCCATGCGCACTTGCAGCAACCGCCAGAAATCCGGCAGGCCGCGCACCGACCGCCACAGTTCGGCGGATGCGCGTGAGTGCGTCCGGGGTTGAATCACAGAACCGACTTCCAGGATTGGGTTGCAACAACACTACAAATATTTGGCCGCGACGCTCGATTAACCGAGGCCGCCAAGCGAAGGTGCGATGATGGTGTGATGCCGCCCGAAGACCCCGAGGACTATGTCGCACCCGCCGCGCAGCGGGTTCGTGCCGGCACTCTGCTGCTCGCCAATACCGATCTCCTCGAACCCACGTTTCGGCGCAGCGTGATCTACATCGTCGAGCACAACGACGGCGGCACACTGGGCGTCGTGCTCAACCGGTCCAGCGAGACCGCGGTGTACAACGTGTTGCCGCAGTGGGCAAAACTGTCGGCCAAACCCAAGACCATGTTCATCGGCGGACCGGTCAAGCGTGACGCGGCGCTGTGCCTCGCGGCGCTGCGCATCGGCGCCGATCCACAAGGGGTGCCGGGCCTGCGACATGTGGACGGCCGCATCGTGATGGTGGATCTGGACGCCGAGCCCGACGTGATTGCCCCGCTGGTGGAGGGGGTGCGCATCTTCGCCGGGTATTCCGGCTGGACCATCGGTCAGCTCGAGGGCGAGATCGAGCGCGATGACTGGATTGTGTTGTCCGCGTTGCCATCCGACGTTTTGGTGGGGCCGAGGTCCGACCTGTGGGGGCAGGTGCTGCGTCGTCAGCCGCTGCCGCTCTCCTTGCTCGCCACCCACCCGATCGACGTGAGCCGAAACTAGCGCCCCTCCCCCGCTGCCGGGGTGCCAACCCTAGGCGCCGACTCGGCCAAACCGACTGTGGCCGCTGCTTTTCGAGCCGACACACGGCGTTGGGCGTCGCCACTAATGGCGGGTCGGCGTCCGATCAGTGGCAGGACTGCGTGCAGACGGCGCAGCCGCCGGCGCAATCGGCCGCCGCCGCCTCCCGGCGCAGTGCGAAGCGCGCGCTCTGCCACGACCCGGTGGCCAGGGTCCCGAACGCGCCGGCGACGCAGACGATCAACACGACGAGAGCGGTGTGGGGGGTGGCGGCCACGGCGACGGTCCCGCCGGCGGCCAACATCACCGCCGCCGCCAGCTGGGTGGGCGCCATGGCGCGCAGCGCGAGCTGGGCGGTGGCGCCGTCGGCGGCCTGATTGTGGGCGAGCGACCAGGTCCCGAACCCGGCGGAGGCCACCGCCGCACACATGCACACCAACCCCGCGATCAACATGGCCTCACAATACGAGCCCGGCCACGCGCCCGCGCGGCGGGCTCGACGGGCCCTGTTAGTGCTGCAGGAACGAAAAGTTCGGCAGCGGCGGCAGCCCGGGCACCATCGTCAGGAGGTTGGGCGCCGGCCTGCTGGCGGCCGCCGGGTAGGGCGCGGCAGGCTGGGCGGGAAGCGCGACCGGCGCCGCTGCCGCCTGCGCGGGAACAGCCACCGGCGCCGCCGCCGGCTGCGGGGGAAGCGCGACCGGCGCCGCCGCTTGCGCGGGCAGCCCGACCGGGGAGGCACCGGGCGCCTGCGCGGGGGCGGGGGGGACGGTCCCGGGCGCGGTGACGCGGAAGCCGTTGACGATGGCGTCGGTGGCCGGCGCATCCGCGACCGCCACCGCACGATCGGTGGTCACCGACAGCGACACCAGGTACTTGTCGTGCCCGGACGTCGCGATGACGTGGCGGCGCGACGTGTTGAGCAGCATGTCGCCGTCGCGGTAAGTGCCCTCGATCACCGAAGACGGGAAGCCGCCGAAGTCAGCCATCGAGGCGTTCGTGGTCTGCCACGCGAGTAGTTGCTGGCTGTCGACGAAGCCGTGGGTGATGGCCTCCTTCGGATCGAAGTTCCCGACCAGCCTGTACACCACCACCTGCGCGTTTGACGAATAGATGCTGGCCCCGCGCCGGTCGGCGATCACCGCGAACGCGTCGGGCACATTGGGGTCGGGCACCTGGGTCCAGCGCGGCGGAACCGGCAGCGTGATGTCGAGCGCCTTGAACCCCTGCGGCTTCTGCGCCTCGAGCTTGACGCCCTTCGACTGCAGGTAGTCGCGCAGCGTTCCCGCGACGGCGGGGGTCTGCGCGGGGACCGCCGGCGCGACCGCGGCGGGCGCGGGCGCCGCCGCTGTGGCGGCGCTGTTCGGCGGTGCAAACGGGTTGGCCGCCGGGGGAGAGGCGACCATCCTGTTTCCGGGCAGTTGGCCGGGGCTGGCATTGACGTGTTGCGGCGCGGGCGCCGCGACGACGTTCTGCGGCGCGGGCGCCGCGACGACCGGGGCGGGCTGCGGCGCGGGAACCACAGGATCAGCCGATGCGGTGGCGCCGGCGAATGCCGTGACGCCGATCCCGCCGGCGGCCAGACCCCCTGCGAGTACCCGCAACGTACGGGTGATCTGAATCATCTGCGTGATCCTTCCCAACGGCTCGGCCACGTGGTTAGAGGCCGACTGTAACCAGAGGTCAAACGCGCTGAACAGGGCCGAAACCGACTCGGGATGAAGCTCTGATCGGTGCGCAACGGAACCGAGACCAACCTGTGGCCGGCGGGCCCGGCGCGGCGGTCCTTATACCCTGTTCAGGTGACCGACTCCCCGACCACCGTTTCCGGCGCCGCCGCGCCGGACTCCGATGCGCCGCCGCATCGCTACACCGCGGTGCTGGCGGGCCGCATCGAAAGCGCGTGGCAGGAGAACTGGGCAAAGCTGGGGACGTTCAACGTGGCCAACCCGGTCGGGGACCTGGCTCCGGCCGACGGGACGCCGGTGCCCCGCGACAAGCTGTTCGTGCAGGACATGTTCCCGTATCCGTCGGGCGATGGATTGCACGTCGGCCACCCGTTGGGATACATCGCCACCGACGTCTACGCCCGGTACTTCCGGATGACCGGCCATAATGTCCTGCACGCGTTGGGCTTTGATTCCTTCGGGCTGCCGGCCGAGCAATACGCGGTGCAAACCGGCACCCACCCGCGCACCAGGACCGACGCCAACATCGTCAACTTCAGGCGCCAGCTGGGTCGGCTGGGCCTGGGCCACGACAGCCGGCGCAGCTTCTCCACCACCGACGTCGAGTTCTACAAGTGGACCCAGTGGATCTTCCTGCAGATCTACAACGCCTGGTTCGACACCGCCGCCAACAAGGCGCGCCCGATCGCCGAGTTGATCGCCGAGTTCGATTCCGGCGCGCGTCGTCTCGACGATGGACGGGACTGGGCCGGGCTGTCGGCGGGGGAGCGGGCCGACGTGATCGACGGCCACCGACTGGTCTACCGGGCCGACTCGATGGTGAATTGGTGCCCCGGCCTGGGCACGGTGCTGGCCAACGAAGAGGTCACCGCGGACGGGCGCAGCGACCGCGGCAACTTCCCGGTATTCCGCAAACGGCTGCGGCAGTGGATGATGCGCATCACCGCCTACGCCGACAGGCTGCTCGACGACCTCGAGCTGCTGGATTGGCCCGATCAAGTTAAGACCATGCAGCGCAATTGGATTGGCCGCTCGACGGGCGCGCAGGCGCTGTTCTCGGCAAGCATGAACAACGGCGATCCGGTCGATATCGAGGTGTTCACCACGCGGCCCGACACGCTGTTCGGTGCGACGTACCTGGTGCTGGCCCCCGAGCATGACCAGGTCGACCAGCTGGTCGCCGCCGCCTGGCCCGACGGCGTCGACCCGCGCTGGACGTACGGCGCCGCGACGCCGGCCGAAGCCGTCGCCGCCTACCGCCGTGCGATCGGCGCGAAGTCAGACCTCGAACGCCAGGAAAGCCGGGAGAAAACGGGCGTTTTCCTGGGCACCTACGCCACCAACCCGGCCAACGGAAAACCGGTGCCCATCTTCATCGCCGATTACGTGCTGGCCGGCTACGGCACCGGGGCGATCATGGCGGTGCCGGGGCATGACCAGCGTGACTGGGACTTCGCCCGGGAGTTGGGCCTGCCGATCGTGGAAGTAATTGCGGGCGGTGATATTACGCAGGCCGCACACGCGGGCGACGGTGTGCTGGTCAACTCCGGCTACCTCGACGGAATGGACGTGGCGGCCGCCAAGCAAGCGATCACCAGCCGCCTTGCCGCCGACGGGCGCGGGTGCGCGCGCATCGAATTCAAGCTGCGCGACTGGCTTTTCGCGAGGCAGCGGTACTGGGGCGAGCCGTTCCCGATCGTCTACGACGACGACGGGCGCCCGCACGCGATCGACGAGGCCGCGCTGCCCGTCGAACTGCCCGATGTCCGCGACTACTCGCCGGTGTTGTTCGATCCGGACGACGCCGAGAGCGTTCCCGAGCCACCGTTGGCCAAGGCGACCGACTGGGTGCATGTCGAGCTGGATCTGGGCGACGGTTTGCGGCCCTACACCCGCGACACCAACGTGATGCCGCAGTGGGCCGGCAGCTCGTGGTACGAGCTGCGCTACACCGATCCGCACAACTCAGAGCGGTTCTGCGCCAAGGAAAACGAGGCCTACTGGATGGGTCCGCGGCCCGCCGAGCACGGCCCGCAAGACCCTGGTGGGGTCGACCTGTATGTCGGAGGCGCCGAACACGCGGTGCTGCACCTGCTGTATGCGAGGTTTTGGCACAAGGTGCTCTACGACCTGGGCCACGTCAGTTCCCGCGAGCCGTACCGGCGGCTGATCAACCAGGGTTACATCCAGGCGTTCGCCTACACCGACCCGCGCGGGTCATATGTGCCGGCCGACGAGGTGGTCGAACGCGGCGGCAGGTTCTTCTACCCGGGTCCCGACGGCGAGATCGAGGTGTCCCAGGAGTTCGGGAAAATCGGTAAGAGCCTGAAGAACTCGATATCACCCGACGAGATCTGCGACGAGTACGGCGCGGACACGCTGCGGGTGTACGAGATGTCAATGGGCCCCCTGGAGGCGTCCCGCCCGTGGGCCACCAAGGACGTTGTCGGCGCGCACCGGTTCCTGCAGCGGGTGTGGCGGCTGGTGATCGACGAGCAGACCGGCGAGACGCGGGTGGCCGACGACGCAAGCCATCAGCCGCTGGATGCCGGCACACTGCGCGCGCTGCACCGCACCATCGCCGGGGTTTCGGAAGACTATGCGGCACTGCGTAATAACACTGCCGCGGCCAAGCTGATCGAGTACACCAACCATCTCACCAAAGAGCACCGCGACGCGGCGCCGCGCGCTGCGGTCGAGCCGCTGGTGCTGATGCTGGCACCGCTGGCACCGCACCTGGCCGAAGAACTGTGGTCGCGACTGGGCCACAGCACCCCGCTGGCGCACGGCCCCTTCCCGCAGGCGGACCCGGCGTATCTCGTCGAAGACACCGTGGAGTATCCGGTGCAGGTGAACGGGAAGGTGCGCGGCCGAGTGGTGGTGGCGGCCAACGCCGATGCCGACGCGCTCAAAGCCGCGGCCATGGCCGACGAGAAGGTCCAAGCGTTCCTGGCCGGCGCCACCCCGCGCAAGGTGATCGTGGTCCCCGGCCGGCTGGTCAACCTGGTCGTTTAGCTCAGCGCTTGCGCGGCCGAAGGACCACCTCGTAGACGTGGCCGTCGGGCGGCGTGGCGATCGCGTTGGCGACGGCGGCCGCGACCGTCTCCGGCCGCAGAAAGTTGGCCGGGTCGTACTGGCCACCCTCGAACGCGACGAGCTCGTGTTGCATCTCGGTGTCGGTACGGCCGGGGTAGATCGTGGTGACGCGCAGCTCCGGCTCGTCTTCGCGCAACGAATCCGCGAAGGCCCGCACTGCGAATTTGCTCGCCGAATAGGAGGCCATGCTCGGCGAAACTGCCCGCCCCGCACCGGAATTGATGAACACCACCTGGCCCCGGGCGCGGCGCAGCGCCGGCAGCAACGCCAGCGTCAGTTCCACCACCCCGAAGACGTTGACCGCGAAGGTGGCGCGCCACTCGTCAACGTGGGATTCGGCGACATGCCCGGGGATGGATACCCCCGCGTTGTGCACCAATACGTCGAGTTCGTCGACGATTTCGCAGCTGGCCTCGATCTCGTCGGTGTTGGTCAGGTCCAGCGGGAAAGTGGTGGCGCCGAGCCGCTCCGCGACGGCGTCGAGCCGATCGGAGGGTCTGCCTGCCAGCAGCAGGGTGTGCGTTTCCGAGAGCGCGGTCGCGATGGCGGATCCGATACCGCCGCTCGCGCCGGTGATGAGTGCGGTGGGCATGACCCCAGTGTACGGAAGCTGCTAAATTCCTTGCCGGACAGTAACTTTCACGCCTGCTTGCGTGCCGGTGGCTCTCCGGCCGGACCCGATTCGCCGGAGGCCAGGCGCTCCAGGGGCGCCAGGGCCTTCATCAGCGTGTTCAGGTCGGACTCGGGCAGCTGACTAAGCATCGCGGCCAGCGCCGCGTGCCGGTTGGCGAGGGATTCGGCGTGCACGGCCCGTCCTCGCGGCGTGATGTCGACCAGCACCGCGCGGAGGTCGGACGGATCGCGCGAGCGCTTCACCAGGCCGATCTTCTCCAGTCGGCGGATCGCCACGGTCGTGGTCGGCGTCCGGACCCGTTCGTGCGCCGCCAGGTCGGTCATCCGGATGGGGCCCTGATCGAGCAGGGTGATGAGGATGGACAGCTGCGCCAGGGTCAGCTCGCCGGCCACGGCGCCGCTGGGGTCCCCGCGGCGAAGAATCGAAAACAATTTGGACAGCGCACGGTGCAACCCTTCCGCAAGCTCCTTTACCTCGGGCGCGGTGGATTCGCTGTCCGCCATAAGTCGGCAGTCTAACCCGATATGGGTGGCGGACAAGGTAGCTATACCGGACTAACTGCGACTAGTTGGGAACCGTCATAGCACTTGGGAGAGGAATCGCTGCAGCCGCTCGGTTTTTGCGGCATCGAATATCTGCTCGGGAGGTCCGGATTCCACGTCCTTGCCGCGATCCATGAAGACGACGGTGTCGGATGCCGACCGCGCGAAACCCATTTCGTGCGTCACGACCACCATGGTCATGCCGTCGGCGCCGAGGTCGGCGATCAGTTGCAGAATCCCCTTGACCATTTCGGGATCCAGCGCCGACGTCGCCTCGTCGAAGAACATCACCTGGGGCGCCATCGCCAGTGCGCGGGCGATGGCGACCCGCTGTTGTTGTCCGCCGGACAGCGTGCCGGGGCGGGCATCGGCCTTGTGCTTCAGGCCAACTCGGTCCAGCTGGGTCAGCGCCAGCTCGCGGGCCGCCTCGGCGGGCAGCCGATGCAGCTTGGAGGGCGCCAACGCAACGTTTTTCAGCACACTGAGATGTGGGAAAAGATTGAAATGCTGGAACACCATGCCGATGCGCTGGCGCAGCTTGTTGGGGTCGTCGCGCAACACCGACCGGCCATCCAACAGGATGTCGCCGCTATCCGGCTCGTGCAGCCGGTTCAGGGTGCGCAGCAGCGTCGACTTGCCCGACCCGGACGGGCCGATGATGGCAACGGTGCTGCCCGCGGGGGCCTCGATATTCACGCCGCGCAGCACCGGGTTGCCGCCGAGGGTTTGGTGAATGTCCTTGGCCGCCAGCGACACTGACGCGCGCCTTAAGGCGCCGGCGGTCATGTTATCTCCTGGCCGAACTTTGTCGCGAGCACGGCGGTTTCGTCGTCCGGCTCGGTGGCGCCTCGGCCGCGGCGAAGCCAGGCGTCGATGTAGTTCACCAGGTGGGTCAGCGGGATGGTCAGAATCAGGTAGAACAGACCGGCGGCCACCAACGGCGACAAGCTGCCGGTCTGCGAGTTGAGGTCCCGGCCCACCTGGAACAGCTCGCGCTGTTGGGCGACCAGGCCCAGGAAATACACCAACGCGGAGGCCTTCAGCAATCCGATGGCCTGGTTGACGAGCGCCGGCAGCACGCGCCGTATTCCCTGCGGCACCACCACCAGACGCATCGCGGCCAGGTAGCTGAATCCGAGCGCGCGGGAGGCTTCGAGTTGCCCGGCATCGACGCTCTGGATGCCCGAGCGCAGGATCTCGCCGATGTAGGCGGCGGCCATCAATCCCAACGCGGCGATGCCCAACGGATAGGGATTCTTGTTGGTCAGCCCACCCACCAGCGGCCCGACGCCCATCCCGATGATCAGGATGATCACCACCTCGGGCAGACCGCGGAAGACGTCGGTGTATACGCGCGCCGGCCAGCGCAGCCAGCGTGAGCGCGAGAGCCCGGCCATCGCCAGCACCATCCCGAGCGCCAGGCCGATGACGAGGGCGCTGTTGGTCAGGATCAAGGTGTTGGGCAAACCGACGGTCAACAGCGCGGGGATCGCTTGTCGGTAGAGGTGCCAGTCGAAGAAGGACTCGCGCAACTGGTCCAACGTCGACCTCGGCGCGCCCGGGCTCGCCGAGTCCCGGTGGTGGCGCGCGGCGATCGCGGCGAAGTCCGGCAGGTGCGGGGTGGGGGCGGCCTTGGATCCGGGTTTCCAGCCGGGCGGCAGGGGCCGCGGCACCCACTGGCAATACAGGTTCGACCAGGTGCCGTCGGCGATGACGGCGTCGAGCCCCGAATTCAGCGCATCGACCAGCGGCTGGTTGTCTTTGGCGACCGCGTAGGCCACGAAATTGCCTGGGCTGAAAGTGTTCGCGACCACCACCGCCGAATCGCCGGGCCGTATCACGGTCGACGCCAGCGTCCCGGGCGCCACCCATGCGTCGACCTGGCGCGTCTTGAGGGCGGCGTACAACGTGGCGAAGCCCGGATACTTCACCGGTTGCAAATGCAACGTGTCGACGACGTACGACTCCTCAACGGTGCCCTGGACCACGCCGATGCGCTGGCCGGCGGCGAGATCGCTGAACTTGTGGATCGCCGAGCCGGGCGGCACCACCAGCGAGTAGAAGCCGAAGTCGTAGCCGTTGGTAAACGACACCGTGCGGCGGCGCGCCTCAGTGGCTTTCACCGATGCCGAACCGACGTCGAAGCGCCGCGACGCCACCTGGGCGAGCAGCGCGGAGAAGTCCGTGCTGACGAAGCGCACCTGCAGGCCGAGCTTGCCGGCGAGGGCGCGCAACAGCTGGTTGTCGAAGCCGCTGAATTCCCCGGTCGGGTTGATGCAGATGTTCGGCGGGGCGTCCGACAGGGTGCCGACCGTGAGGACGCCCGGCGTGCCGAGGCCCAACGCGCCGGCGTCGATCGAGGCGAGCGGTTCGACGGAGGCCGTGGTGTCCACGTCATCGTGACCCGCGCCGGGGGCCTCCGTCAGATCCTTGGGCAACACCCGTGCGCTCTCCAGGCCGCCGGGCGCGCATTGGTTCCAGTCGGCGGCCGCGGGGGCAGCCAGCGTCAGGCCGCAGACCATCGACATCGTGGTGGCCAGGGCGAAGAGCTTTCGGCACTTGGTACGCCGGTCCAGGCGCGAACTCATCACGGCTACCGTATCGGCTGTCCGGCGCCGCGGCGCGTCGAAGCGGCTTTTTTACAGGGCGATCGACGGTTCGCCGAGGGGGGCTTCGCCGCCGGCGAAAACCCGGGGAACGACCTGCGCGAGGTCGTCGGGCGCGGCGAACACCCTGCGCCGAAACAGTTCCGCCAGCATGGTCTGGGCCATCAGGTACGAGCGACCGACGCATGCGGCCCGCGCGGCGTCAGGGTCGCGCCGGTGCATCGCCGATGTCTCGTCTTCGTAGAACGGCAACATCTCCTCGCGGCTGCTTTGGTAGGTCGCCCAGAACGCGCGTGGAATCAGGTTTCGCGAGGCGCGGATCGTGGCGGCCAGCCGCGGTCCGGCGTATTCGTCGTTGACGGTACGACGGTATTCCGCAGCGGTCTCGTAGAACGCACGCGAATCCTTGGCGGTGCGCAGCGATCGCATGAGCGCATCGAGTTGACCCAGGATCCGCGGGGTGGGATTGGTGGCCGCGCGTGCCGACACGATGCCTTTGAGCACGCCGTCGAGCTCATGGTGCTCGAGCACGGTGGCCTCGTCGAACCGCTCGACAAACGCGCCGCGGTGGTAGCGGGTGGACACGATTCCGTCGTGTTCGAGTTGCACCAGCGCCTCCTGAATCGGGACGCGGCTGACGCCCAGGGCGAGCGCGATCTCGTTGCGGTCAACGCGGTCGCCGCTGCGCAGCTTTCCCGTCAGCAGGAGGTGCAGAATATGCGAGACCACCAGGTCTTTTTCTTTGACCCCGTATTTCTTCGGCATTCGTTTATTCCGAGTCTCTTTCCAACCCGCTTCGGCCAGCTAGCGCTGAGAAGTTTCTCATGACTTCGCGCCGTCGTTAAGGTATTTGGCCGATGAATTCCAGACGAATGCGAGGCGACCGGCCTAGCGGCTGTCGCGCCACTTGCACAGCGCGACGGCGGCGGCCAGGTCGTAGTCCGGACCGTCGCAGCCCACCGTCAGTAGCGTGACGCCGAGGCGCACGAGGTTTTCGGCATTGGCGATCAGCGCGCCGCCCGCGGGGTCGCCGTTGACCGCGGCCGAGCGTTCGATACCGGCCGGGTCGCGCCCGACGTCGGCGCAGTGCCGTTCCAGGACGGCGGACTTCGCGGGTAGCTCGTCGGCCGAAGTGAAGCTGTGCCACAGGTCGGCGTGCTCGGCCACCAGTCGCAGGGTCTTGCGTTCGCCACCGCCGCCGATGAGGACCGGGATGTCGCGGGTCGGCGCCGGGTTCAGCGTGGCCAGTCGCGCCTTGATCCGCGGCAGCGCGGCCGCCAGGTCGTCCAGGCGGCTGCCGGCGGTGCCGAACTCGTAGCCGTATTCGTCGTAATCCTTTTGCTTCCAGCCGGAACCGATCCCGAGGACGAGCCTGCCACCGGAGATGTGGTCGACGGTGCGGGCCATGTCGGCCAGCAGTTCGGGGTTGCGGTAGGAGTTGCACGTCACCAGCGCACCGATCTGGATGCGCGACGTTTGCTCGGCCCAGGCGCCGAGCATGGTCCAGCATTCGAAATGCGGGCCGTCGGGATCGCCGTAGAGCGGAAAGAAGTGGTCCCAGTTGAAGGCGATGTCGACGCCGATGTCTTCGCAGCGGCGAACGGCGTCGCGGACCTGGGGATAGTGCGGGGCGTGCTGCGGCTGCAATTGCACGCCGATACGAATGGGGCGGTCAGAAGTCATGAGACCACCGTAGGCTCAGCGCGAGTCGAGCACCCCGCGCAGGAGGTTGATCAGCGCGCGCGGTTGGTCGCTTTGCACGGAGTGGCCCGAATTCTCGACGACGTGCGCGGTGCGGAAATTGGTTGCGCGCCTGCCGAGTTCGGCCGCGTCGTCGTCGGTGACGAAGCCCGACGAACCGCCGCGGATGAGGGTGATGGGCGCGGACAGGTTGTCGACGTCGTCCCACAGGCCGTCGAAGTCGGGGAATTTGCGGATGGCGTCGTAGCGCCATGTCCACTTGCCGTTGTCGAGCCGGCGGGAGTTGTGGAAGACGCCGCGCCGCAGCGCCTTCACCTCGCGGTGCGGCGCGGCGGCGGTGGTCAGGTCGAGCATGGCCTGGAAGCTGTCAAACTCCCGCTCGCCGTGCATCAACGCCACCGTGCCTTGTTGCTCCTTGGTCATCTCGGAGTGGCGTTGCAGCGCCGACGGGGTGACGTCGATGAGGACGAGTTCGTTGACCAGCTCCGGGGCGATCGCGCCCAGCCGGATCGCGGTCAACCCGCCCAGCGACATGCCGACCACGAGATCGGCACCTGACGCGTGCTCGCGCAGCGCGGGCAACAGGGCGTCGGCGTTGAGCTGCGGCGAGTAGTCGCCGTCCTCGCGCCAGGCCGAGTGTCCGTGCCCGGGAAGGTCCACGGCCAGCGCCGACTCCCCGAGCCCGACGATGACGGTGTCCCACGTATGCGCGTTTTGCCCGCCGCCATGCAGGAACACGACGCGCGGAGGTGTGACGCCCCAGCGCAGCGCGCTGATCCGGGTGTCCGCCGGGCCCGATTCGACCCGCTCGACGGCGGGCGGCGACCCGGCAACGCCCGCTTGTTCGGCGTTTTCGGACAGCAGCGAGAATTCGGACAGCCCGGCCAGTTCGTCTTCGGGGATCGCGCTCACGGGTCCACCATAGGACTACAGGACGTATCGACGGCGGATGCCGTGGAACCGCTCCCACATCGCGGCGGTGCGCTCGGCGGCGGTGACCGTGGCGGTGCCCTCGGGAAGCGCGTTCATCAGCTGGTCGTATTTGACCGTTCGGGTATCCAGCGCGACCGGCTCGCCCTCCAACATGTGCCGGTAGGTGAGGTTGCCGCGTTCGAAGCCCTGGGTGTCCAGCCAGTTGTGCACCCTCGGGTCGCGGTGCGCCATGACCAGTCGAACCCTGCCGTCCCGGTCGACCTTGGTGCGGCTGGGCGTGTAGCTGACCGGGCGGTACAGGTAGTCCATGCTGTTGAAGAACACCCCCATGTTGGTGAGCATCCACAGGCCGTCGTGGGCGTCGAATTCGACGATCAGCGCCTCGTCGGGGGCAAGCTCCCAATACATGTTGGCGGCGGCGCGGCCGCGCTTGCGGTCGGCGTCGGTGGCTCCGACGTCGGGAAAGGCGTTCGGGGTGTCCGCGTCGACGCCGCCGTAGGTGAAGGGGAAGTCGGGCCAGTCCGCCATGAGGCCGGTCACGAAGTCACCGGCCCAGCCCATCGCCTCGATCATCGCGCCGGATTCCGGCAGCGGCTTGGGGGACGCCATGTCGATCCGCTCGATCCGCAATTGTGCCGGCAGCTCATCCCAACGATCAAATCCCTGCCGGATGAACAGCTTTCGCGAGCCCGCCGTGGTGGGCAGCCAGTTGGGCCCACGCTCGGGGCCGCCGATATAGAGCTCGAAGTATCCGTTGTCGGCGACGCTGAGCTGGTGGCCGAACAGGTTGGCCTGCGGGGTGTCGCCGAAGGGCTCGTGCAGCACGCCCGGCCCGGGCACGCGCGGGCCCTGGACGGTGGCGTTGAAGAATCGCGAGGTGCCGCGGCTGCCGGTCAGCCGGTAGGCCGACCGCCCGTCGATCCAGGCCTGCTGGTAGGTGAAGTCGGCGCAGTCGCCCCCGAGCTTGCGGGTCGGACCGCAGAAGGTGTGCAGCACCGGGTAACGGGTGTCGCGGGTCTCGAGCGCCAGATCGAAAGCCTGGCCCAGGTTCTGGGTCAGAAAGCGGAACGCGTCGACGCGGTGGGCACCCGAGGCGGGGTTGGCGTCCTTGAAGACCTCTTCGCCCGCGCGCTGCAGCTGCGAGCAGAATTCGTTCCACGCCGCTCGCAGCGCCGCGTCGTCGGGTCCGTCGCCGAAAGCCATCCTCATGCACCCAGTCGGTCGAGCATCGCGCCGACGACATCGCATGCGCGCCGGGCGGATTGCAGGCGGCCCTCCCGGTCGATGCGGGGGCCGATCAGTTCCAGGTCGAAACCGTGCGCGTAGCCGCCGTCGAGTGCTTGGGCGACGAATCTTTCGAGGGGAATCGCACCGTCGCCGGGTACCGCGCGGCCGGGTAATGCACGATCGCCGAGCACGTAGTCGCTCAGTTGGATCAGCGCAGTGCGGGGCAGCGCCCGCTGCACCATCGCTTCGAAATCGCCCTCGGCCCAGCAGTGAAACACGTCGATGCACACGCTCAGGTCGGCGATCTCGGCCAGTGTGACGGCGTCCCGCAGGGTGTGGACGAAATGAATGTCGGCGTACAGGCTGGAGGCGTTCTCGACGGCCAGCGTCACGCCCGCGGCCTTCGCGTGCGCCGCGCAGGGGGCGACCATGGCGCAAAACCGTTCGGCGGCCTGTCCCCAGGACAGCTCGCCCCGGCCGCCCGTGAGCAGGTAGACGGTGTGCGCGCGCACGCGGGCCGCGGCGTCGATCACGCGGCACAACCCATCCTGTGCGGCCTGTGAGTCGCCGGCAAGAGCGCCCCCCGCAAAGAGGTGATACACCGCCTCGACGGTATAGCCGTTGGGCCGCAACAACGTTGGAAACTCCGAATTGAGCAGCTCGGTGTCCAGGAGGCTCAACCGGGACACGCCGAGCGTCGCCCACCATGTCGCCAGGTCGCCCAGCGGCGAACCGTAGAAGGTGACGTCATGCACGGACAGGCGGGGGTGGGCCGGTGCGACGGGAGCTGCCATGTCAGGACCGATTCTCGATCTCGACGCCGAATCGCTCACGGAACGGGCGGAATTCGGCGTGCAGCGCGTCGAGGTCTTCGCCGATGTCGACCAGCAGTTGGGTGGAGTAGGTGAACTTGCCATGGCGGTCACCGCGGTTTTCCGCGAGATACGCGCGCATCGCCGACGCCGCTTCAGCCGTCAGTGCGCGACCGCAGAACGCGTAGTAGCGCCCCACCGTGGTGACGGGATCGGCGATGAAGTCGGTATAGCGGATGTGCAGGATGCGCGGATCGTCAACCAGTGGGTTGCTCATGGTGTTGGCGATGCTGGCGCGGGTCATCTCGAGGTGCTTCTTCGTCTCGGCGTGCAGGTCGACGGGGCCGACGATCCCGTCCATGATGTCGGCCATCATCATCGTGCGCGACGCGGCCACCTGGACGGGATCGCGGTGCAGCCAGACCATGCGCGCGTCGGGATAGGTGTCGAAAAGTTCCTTGAGCCGGAACCCGTGAAACCCCTTGAGCACCCAATACTTACGTGGTCGACGGTATTGAAGTTGTTGCAGCATGGCCTTGTGCAGCCGATATTGGGCCGCCGCATCGGTCGCCAGGCCGCCGACCAACGACTGCATCGGCACCCGCCACCATGCGGTGGGCGTCATCACCCGGAAATCGAACGCCCAGGTACGTTCGTCCTCGGGCAGGCCGCCACCGAGCATGTCGTTGTAGGGGTGGCTGTGCAGCCACTTGGGCAGCTTGGCATTGATTTCGCGCCAGTCGGCGTCGGCCCGCGCGCGTCTGGCATCGTCGGGTCCGGCGAGGCCCGGCGGTGGCGACGGATACATGACTTCCCAGAAGCGCAGCGCCCGAGCGCCGGGATCGACGGACATCAACGCATGCAGCAGCGTTGTGCCCGAACGCGGCTCACCGGTGACGAACATCGGCGCCCGGATCACTTCGTCCCCGATCGGGTAGCGGTTGCGGTCTTCGATGAATTCCAGGCGGGAGGTCAGCAGCCATCGACACACCTGCGCCGCTTCCCATTTGCCGTCGGCGTCCATGCCAAGGCTGTTCAAATGGTCGACGGCGACGGCGAAGCGCTCCGGCAACGTGGGGTCACCGTAGTCGCGCAATCCGGTCTCGGCTTCCGCGGCGTGCAGCATCTCCGCGGCGCTTAGCGGTGCGGTCACGACACGTCCCCACACAGCCGGATGAGTTCGTCTTCGGCCGCCCGAACGTTCAACGCCGAACTGGCCGCATACGCCTGGCCGGCCATGGCCCCGTAGTCGAGAATCTTCGGCACGCGCAAACCCGCATCCACATACGACTTGACGATTTTCGCGACCCCTTTCGGCGTTCCGTGCGGTACAACGGCCAGGACCATCTCCGGCTCGACGCCGGCCAGGAAATCGATGATCCGTTCGCGAGTGAGCAGGGACGGGTCGATGTCCTGAAAGCCGCGCCAGGTTTCTCCCATCGGGTGTTCGAAGCCGAAGCCGCGCAACGTCGTTGCCGACACCTGGAGCAGGAACGCCTTGACCAGAGGCGTCCGCAAGATCTCGGCAAGAGCATCCTCGTCCCGTCCGATCAGACACACCTGGATGAAGCACGGCGTGATCGCCAGCGGGTCGCGGCCCGCGCGGTCGGCGGATGCCCTTACCGCGCAGAGCATCTCGGCGTACTGCTCCGGCGTCCATGCGCCGGCGGGCCACCACCCGTCGGCATGCCGGCCCGCAATGTCGAGCATCCGCGGGCCGCTGCCGCCGATCCAGATCGGTGGTAGCCGGCCTTCGTAGGGTTCGGTGTCCAGCCGGGCGTGCCGCAGCGAGTAGAACCGCCCGTGAAACTCGATCGGGCAGTCGCTGTCCCAGAGCAGGCGGATCACCGTCAGCGCCTCCTCGAAGCGGCTGACCGGCCGGGCGAAGTCGAAGCCGTAGGGCACGGTGTTCTCGCTCTCACCGCTGCCCAGGCCCAGGACGAAGCGCCCCTTGGCCAGGTGATCGATCGTCAGCGCGGTCTGGGCCAGCAGGGCAGGATGCCGGCGCACCGTGTCCACGACGGCGCTGACGAGCGGGACCGTTTCAGTCAGCACCGCGGCCGCGGCGGCCACGGCGAGGCCGTCGAGGTGGCGGTGCGGCGAGGGGGAGGCGTCGGCCAGGTCGGTGAATTCCGGCGTCCAGATCGAGTCGGGCCAGAAGCTGACCATGTGGTCGGGGAGCCAGATCGAGTGGTACCGGCCGCCGTCCAGCTCGGCGAGGCGGGACAAATCGAGCGGCAGCGTCGTGCGGAGGAACGCGGCGGGTTGAACTCTCATCGAGAACTGATGCTAAGCACCCGCACAGCGTCGTGTCGACGAATTGACCGGCCGGATGACCCGAAGACGACTGTGGGGTGAGGCCGCCGACGCGTCCCTCACCCCACTGTCGGTGAAACCGGAGAGTTACCCCTCGATGATGAACTCTTCGAGCTGCGTGCGTGCGACATCATCGGGCAGCTGCTGCGGCGGGCTCTTCATCAGATAGGCCGACGCCGGAACCACCGGCCCGCCGATCCCGCGGTCCTTGGCGATCTTGGCCGCCCGGACCGCGTCGATGATGACGCCGGCCGAGTTCGGCGAGTCCCACACCTCGAGCTTGTACTCCAGGTTCAGTGGCACGTCGCCGAAGGCGCGGCCCTCCAGCCGCACGTAGGCCCACTTGCGGTCGTCGAGCCAGCCCACGTGGTCCGACGGCCCGATGTGCACGTCCTTGGTCTTGAACTCGCGCTGCAGGTTGCTGGTCACGGCCTGCGTCTTGGAGATCTTCTTGGACTCCAGCCGCTCGCGCTCCAGCATGTTGAGGAAGTCCATGTTGCCGCCCACGTTGAGCTGCATGGTGCGGTCCAGCTGCACGCCGCGGTCCTCGAACAGCTTCGCCATCACGCGGTGGGTGATGGTGGCGCCGACCTGGCTCTTGATGTCGTCACCGACGATCGGGACGCCGGCGTCGGCGAACTTCTTGGCCCACACCGGGTCCGAGGCGATGAACACGGGCAGCGCGTTGACGAACGCCACGCCGGCGTCGATCGCGCACTGGGCGTAGAACTTGTCGGCCTCCTCCGAGCCCACCGGCAGGTAGGACACCAGCACGTCGACGTCGTTCTCCTTGAGGACCTTGACCACGTCCACCGGCTCGGCGTCGGACACCTCGATGGTGTCGGCGTAGTACTTGCCGATGCCGTCGAGCGTCGGGCCGCGCTGCACCGTCACGTTGGTCGGCGGCACGTCGGCGATCTTGATGGTGTTGTTCTCCGACGCGAAGATGGCCTCCGACAAGTCGAAGCCGACCTTCTTGGCGTCCACGTCGAACGCGGCGACGAACTTGACGTCGCGCACGTGGTACTGACCGAACTTCACGTGCATCAGGCCGGGCACGGTGCTGTTCTCGTCGGCGTCGAGGTAGTACTGCACGCCCTGAACCAGCGAAGACGCGCAGTTCCCGACGCCGACAATCGCGACTCGGACGTCCGTCTGCGCCTCCGGCGCCCCCAACGGCTTGTGGTCACTCATAGGGCGTTCTCCTCACTCCATAACCTTGTGTCTCAGCTGATCGGATTCGTGCGGGGGTTTTTACGTCTGCTCGGAGAGGCCGGGCATTGCCCGCTCCGCAGCGATGAGCTCGTTGAGCCACTTCACTTCGCGCTCGCTGGACTCGAGGCCCAGTTGGTGAAGCTGGCGGGTGTAGCGGTCGAAGGAGCTGCTGGCCCGCGCCACTGCTTCGCGCAAGCCCTCCCGTCGCTCTTCAACCTGGCGACGGCGACCTTCCAGGATGCGCATGCGCGCCTCGGCCGGCGTCCGGTTGAAGAACGCCAGGTGCACCCCGAAGCCGTCGTCGGTGTAGTTGTGCGGACCGGTGTCGGCGACCAACTCCCCGAAGCGCCGGCGGCCCTCCTCGGTGAGCTGGTACACCCGCCGCGCCCGCCGCACCGGGGTGCCGGCCGGGGCGGCGTTCTCGGCGATCAGCCCTTCGGCCTGCATGCGCCGCAGGGCCGGGTACAGCGAACCGTACGAAAACGCCCGGAACGCGCCGAGCAGCCCGGTCAGCCGCTTCCGCAATTCATAGCCGTGCATGGGCGATTCGATCAGAAGGCCCAGGATGGCGAGCTCAAGCATCGATTCACCCCCTTTTGCGATGGCTAGTGACTTGAGGACTTAACGGTCCGACGCCTCGCGTCATCGTATCGCCTCGATATATTCGCCACAACACTACCTGGTGTTAGTGCGCTATTAGTCACAGCGTTGCGTCCGGGACAAGTCCCGATACCAGCGGTTATGAGGGCGGACTGATCCGCTTGATCCTGCCGTCACCGGCGAAGACGATGTACCCGCCACCGTAATCGCTCGAGACATACACCGACAGCGACAATGCCCCCGGGGTGGTGGGGTCCGTTGCGGGTTCGACCACCAGGTAGGTGGTTTTGACGTCGGACGGCTTGATGTGAAGGGTCTCGGGGGCCCCGCGCAGGATGCCCACTGTCGCCGCGACGTCGAAATTGCCCAGGTCGACGGCGACCGGACCGTCTGCCGAGCTCTTCGCCGAGCTGGTCGGATCGTCCCATCCGCCGCGGTAATCGTAGGCCAGCACGCGGCGGTCGTCGGAGGGATCCGGGCGGTCGAGCACCGCGTAAGTCGGGTAGATCACCAGCCGGAACCCGATGGCGTTGCCGAACCTTTTGTGTGTTTGCTCGAGCAAGCCGGTCAGGCCGCCGAGCGAATGCAGCTGGGTGGGCGGCGTCAGCACCACCGGGCCGACTCCGTCGGCCTTGGCACCCGGATCGGTGGTGAAATCCAGCGGCGTGCGGGTGTTGCCGTACAGCCCCCAGCCGATCAGGACACCAAGCAACACCGACGCGACGAGCGCGGCGGCCAGCACGCCCCAAGCGCCCAACTTGGGCAACTTCGGCCAGGATCTGGTGGCCAACGCCGGCAGCGCGGTGGCGCCGCCCTGCAGGTCGTCCACCAAGTCCTGCAAGTCGCCGAGGGTGACCGCTTGCGTCGCCGCGCTCACTCGCTCCCGGTGCTCTTGCTCGGAAAGCTCGCCGTCCCCCAGGGCGATGTCGAGAATCGCGCAGGTGGCCTGCCGGTCGCTGTCTTTGGCGCGGGTCGTCGTGGTCGCTCGCCCAGCAAGCGGAGTCCCCGGCAATTTCGCCACGCCGATGATGGTAGAAGTGTGGCCCCGGTTCGGCACAGGGTGGCAACGGCGAATCGCCGCGGCTCGGGCCGACAACAGCCTTGGTTGCGTGTCGGTGGGGCGGGCGGCCACGTACTCTGGTCAGCGTGCGACTGCAGCGACAAGTGGTGGACTACGCGCTTCGCCGGCGCTCCCTGCTCGCCGAGGTGTACTCGGGCCGCACCGGTGTGTCCGAGGTCTGCGACGCCAACCCATATTTGCTGCGCGCCGCGAAATTTCACGGCAAACAGAGCCAGGTCATGTGCCCGATCTGCCGGAAGGAACAGCTGACCATCGTCTCGTGGGTATTCGGGGACCACCTGGGCGCGGTGTCGGGCTCGGCTCGCACCGCCGAAGAGTTGGTGATGTTGGCGACCCGCTTCGAGGAGTTCTCCGTGCATGTGGTGGAGGTGTGCCGGACCTGCAGCTGGAACCACCTCGTGAAGTCGTATGTGATGGGTGCGGCCCGCCCGCCCAAGGGCACCCGCACGCGGACGGCGCGCAACGGCGCCCGAACGGCCATTGAGTAACGAAGGGCGCCACGACCAGTCGCGCAGTGACCTGAACGAATCAGCGACTGAGCGCGTTGGCAAGCACGCGAGCACCGACCGACCCGGCGACCCCGACAGTCCGGAGGCGGACGGGCGCGACGCATCCCAACGGCCGGGCCGCCGCCGCCCCGTTCCTCCCGACGACCGGTTGACCACGATCCTGCCGCCCGTCGTCGACGACCGCTCGCCCCGCCGGCCCGATCCCGTCCAGGAGGTCAAGGCGGCGTTGAACAGCCCCGCGCCGGCACCGCCGCAGCGCGACCCGCTCGACGAGGTCAAGGCCGCGCTCGACGGGCGGGCGGCGGCGGCGCGGCGGGACGGCGGGATGCACGGGCGCCGCCCACCCGAGGGACCGCCACCACCGCCGCCGCCACCGCCGCTGGGCGGGTCCGGCGGGGGCGGCGGCCGACCGCCGCGGCCCGGGATCGACTGGAGCTGGGTCGATCAGATCAACTGGCTGTGGGTGCGACGCGCCGCCTACCTCACCCTGGCGGCGCTGGTGCTGTTGCCGATCGTCACCTTCGCCATGGCGTACTTCATCGTCGACGTCCCCAAGCCGGGCAACATCCGCACCAACCAGGTGTCGACGATCCTGGCCAGCGACGGCTCTCAGATCGCGAAGATCGTTCCGCCCGAAGGCAATCGGGTCGACGTCAACCTCAGCCAGGTGCCCGTGCACGTTCGCCAGGCGGTGATCGCCGCCGAGGACCGCAACTTCTATTCGAACCCGGGCATTTCGTTCAGCGGTTTCGCGCGGGCGGTCAACAACGACCTGTTCGGTGGTGGTGACCTGCAGGGCGGATCGACGATCACCCAGCAGTATGTGAAGAACGCGCTCGTCGGTTCCGCGCAGCACGGCTTCGCCGGTCTGATGCGCAAGGCCAAGGAATTGGTCATTGCCACCAAGATGGCGGGGGAGTGGTCCAAAGACGATGTCTTGCAGGCCTATTTGAACATCATCTATTTCGGCCGGGGCACCTACGGCATCTCGGCCGCCGCCAAGGCCTACTTCGGCAAGCCCGTCGAGCAGCTCACCGTCTCCGAGGGGGCGCTGCTGGCGGCGCTGATCCGGCGGCCGTCCTCACTGGACCCGGCGGTCGACCCGAAGGGCGCCGCGGAGCGGTGGAACTGGGTGCTCGACGGCATGGTGGAGACCAAGGCGCTGTCACCGAGCGACCGTGCGGCGCAGGTGTTCCCGGTGACCCTGCCGCCCGATGCGGCCCGCGCGCAGAACCAGACCACCGGCCCCGACGGGCTGATCGAACGCCAGGTGACCAAAGAGCTGATGGAGCTCTTCAACATCGATGAGCAGACGCTGAACACCCAGGGCCTGCAGGTCACCACGACGATCGACCCGAAGGCCCAGCAGGCCGCCGAGAAGTCGGTATCGAAATACCTCGACGGACAGGACCCCGATATGCGGTCGGCCGTGGTGTCGATCGATCCGCACAACGGCGCGATTCGCGCCTACTACGGCGGCTCCGACGCCAACGGGTTCGACTTCGCCCAGGCTGGCCTGCAGACCGGGTCGTCGTTCAAGGTGTTCGCTTTGGTCGCGGCGCTGCAACAGGGCATCGGCCTGGGCTATCAGGTCGACAGTTCACCGCTCACCGTGGACGGCATCAAGATCACCAACGTCGACGGCGAGAGCTGCGGGACGTGCAATATCGCCGAGGCGCTGAAGCTTTCACTCAACACTGCCTACTACCGGCTGATGCTCAAGCTCAAGGGCGGGCCGCAGGCCGTCGCGGACGCCGCGCACCAGGCCGGCGTCGCGAAGAGCTTCCCCGGCGTCGCGCACACGTTGTCCGAGGACGGCAAGGGCGGTCCGCCCAACAACGGAATCGTGTTGGGGCAATACCAAACCCGACCGATAGACATGGCATCGGCGTACGCCACGCTGGCCGCGTCCGGCGTCTATCACCGGCCGCATCTGGTGCAGAAGGTCGTCAACGCGGAGGGCCAGGTGCTTTTCGACGCCGGCAGCTCCGACAACGCCGGCGAAAACCGCATCGACAAGGGGGTCGCGGACAACGTGACCGCCGCGATGCAGCCGATCGCCGCCTATTCGCGGGGCCACAGTCTGGCCGGCGGCCGTCCGTCGGCGGCCAAGACGGGGACGGTGCAGTTGGGCGACACCCAGGCCAACAAGGATGCCTGGATGGTCGGATACACGCCGTCGCTGTCGACGGCGGTGTGGGTGGGCACCGTCCAGGACAACGTGCCGCTCGTAACCGCCTCCGGCGCCGAGGTTTACGGTTCCGGGTTGCCGTCCGACATCTGGAAGTCGACGATGGATGGCGCCCTCAAGGGCACCTCCAACGAGAGCTTCCCCAAGCCGAGCGAGATCGGCGGCTACGCGGGCGTGCCCGCGCCGCCGCCCCCGCCGGTCGCGCCGCCGCAGGTGAGCGTCATCCAGCCGACGATCGAGGTGGCGCCGGGCATCACCATCCCGGTCGGCCCGCCCACCACGGTCACCAACGCGCCGCCGCCGCCCGGCGGCAACCAGCCGGGCGGCAACCAGCCGGGCGGGCCGCAACCCCCCGGCGTTCCACCGGGCGGCCCGCAAGCGCCCCCGCCGCCACCGTGACCGGCGCTCGGCAACAGAACGCCACCATCTCACCGCAGCCGTTGGCGGGCGATTTGCGCAGCGCCGACAACCGGGATTGCCCGAGCCGCACCGACTTTCTGGGCGGGGCGCTGGCGGAGGCCGGCGGCGGCCCGGTCGGCCGGCACGCGCTGATCGGCCGGACCCGCCTGATGACCCCGGTGCGGGTGATGTACGTGATCGCGCTGGTGTTCCTGGCGCTCGGCTGGTCGACCAAGGCGGCGTGCCTGCAGAGCACCGGAACCGGGACGGGCGATCAGCGGGTCGCCAATTGGGAGAACCAACGCGCCTACTACGAGTTGTGCTACTCCGACACCGTGCCCCTCTACGGCGCGGAGTTGTTGAGCCAGGGCAAGTTCCCGTACAAGTCAAGCTGGGTCGAAACCGACGCCAACGGCGCTCCCCAGACCCGCTACGACGGGAAGCCCGCGGTGCGATACATGGAATATCCGGTGCTGACCGGTGTCTACCAGTACGTGTCGATGGCGCTGGCCAAGACCTACACCGCGCTCAGCAAGCTGGCACCGCTGCCGGTGGTCGCCGAGGTGGTGATGTTTTTCAACGTCGCGGCGTTCGGGTTGGCGTTGGCCTGGCTGGGCACCGTCTGGGCGACCGCCGGCCTGGCGGGCCGGCGCATCTGGGACGCGGCCCTGGTGGCCGCCTCGCCGCTGGTGATCTTTCAGATCTTCACCAATTTCGATGCCCTGGCAACGGCTTTCGCGATGGGCGGCCTGCTGGCCTGGGCCCGGCGTAAACCGGTGCTGGCCGGGATGCTGATCGGGTTGGGTGCCGCCGCCAAGCTGTATCCGCTGCTGTTTCTGGGGCCGATGTTGGTGCTCGGCGTTCGCACCGGTCGCCTCGGCGCGTTCGCGCGCACCGCGGGGACGGCCGCGGCGACCTGGCTGGTGGTGAATCTTCCCGTCCTGGTGCTCTTTCCGCGCGGCTGGTCCGAATTCTTCCGGCTCAACACCCGGCGCGGGGACGACATGGATTCGCTGTACAACGTGGTGAAATCGTTCACCGGCTGGCGGGGTTTCGATCCTAAGCTGGGCTTCTGGCAGCCGCCGACCGTGTTGAACACGGTGGTCGCGGTGACGTTCATCGGATGCTGTGTGGCGATCGCGTACGTCGCGCTCACCGCTCCGCGGCGCCCGCGGCTGATGCAGCTGGCGTTCCTGGTGGTGGCCGCCTTCCTGTTGACCAACAAGGTCTGGAGCCCTCAGTTCTCGCTGTGGCTGGTGCCGCTCGCGGTCCTGGCGTTGCCGCACCGCCGAATCCTGCTGGCCTGGATGACGATCGACGCGCTGGTGTGGGTGCCGCGGATGTATTACCTGTACGGCAACCCCAACCGCGGGCTGCCGGAGCAGTTCTTCACCACCACGGTGTTGCTGCGCGACATCGCGGTCGTGGCGCTGTGTGCGCTGGTGCTCCGGCAGATCTATCGCCCCGAGGAGGACCTGGTGCGGTGGGACGGCCGCGTGGACGATCCGGCGGGCGGCCCGTTCGACCGCGCCTCCGACGCGCCGCCCGGTTGGCTGCCGGAGTGGCTGCGGCCGCCCGGGCTGCGGCGCGCGGAAGCGCCGGCGCCCGAAGCCGACACCGAGGCGGCGGCCGGAGTGGCGCCATGACCCTGGTCGCGATCCCGCTGTTCGATCGTTTCACCGCACTCGACGCCGTCGGCCCCTACGAAGTGCTGCAACGGATTCCGTCGATCGATGTGGTGTTCGTGGGACACCGCCGCGGCGAGGTGCGCACCGAGAACGGGATGCTCGGAGTCGCCTGCGACGCCGCCTTCGACGAGGTCGGGGCCCCCGACGTGGTGGTGGTTCCCGGCGGCATCGGGACCCGTCGGCTGATCCACGACGACGTGATCCGCGGGTGGCTGCAATCGGTGCACCCCAACACGACGTTTACCACGTCGGTGTGCACCGGCGCGTTGCTGCTGGCCGCCGCCGGCCTGCTCGACGGGCTCACCGCGACGACTCACTGGCGGGCCGCGGACCTGCTCGACGAGTTGGGCGCGCGCTACGTCCCGACGCGCGTCGTCGAGCACTTACCGCAGCGCCTCATCACCGCCGCGGGTGTGTCCAGTGGCATCGACATGGCCCTGCGGCTGGTCGAGCTCCTGGTCGACCGCGAGGCCGCGCAGGCCGCCCAGTTGCTCATCGAATACGACCCGCAGCCGCCGTTCGATTCCGGTGCGCTGGCCAAGGCCGATCGGGCCACCGTGGACCGGGCCAACGAGTACCTCCAAGCCCGGCGGTAAAGCGGATTTCCCGGGTCGGCCCCGGGTCCGGTAGCCTGGTGCGGTTGCCGACGCAGGCGACCCTCCTGCCGCGGATCGACCGCGGCCGCTCGAGACCAGAGGAGGTGGTGAGGTTTCCATGCGTCCATACGAAATCATGGTCATTCTTGACCCCACGCTCGACGAACGCACCGTGGCCCCGTCCCTGGAGACGTTCCTCAACGTCGTCCGCAAGGACGGCGGAAGCGTCGACAAGGTCGACATCTGGGGTAAGCGCCGGTTGGCCTACGAGATCGCCAAGCACGCCGAGGGCATCTACGTCGTCGTCGACCTCAAGGCCGAGCCCGCGACTGTATCCGAGCTCGACCGTCAGCTGAGCCTCAACGAGTCGGTGCTGCGCACCAAGGTGATGCGCACCGACAAGCACTGAGTTCCGAGTGTCGTCGGAGCTGCGTAGGCTCAGCCGGAACACATCTGTGAAGGCGGACCGAGGAGGAATTTGTGGCTGGTGACACCACTATCACCGTTGTCGGCAACCTGACTGCGGACCCCGAACTGCGGTTCACTCCCTCGGGTGCTGCCGTGGCGAACTTCACCGTGGCGTCGACGCCGCGGATCTATGACCGGCAGAGCGGTGAATGGAAGGACGGCGAGGCGCTGTTCCTGCGGTGCAACATCTGGCGCGAGGCCGCGGAGAACGTCGCGGAAAGCCTCACTCGCGGCGCTCGGGTGATTGTCACCGGGCGCCTCAAGCAGCGGTCCTTCGAAACGCGTGAGGGCGAGAAGCGCACCGTCGTCGAGGTCGAGGTCGACGAGATCGGCCCCTCGCTTCGGTACGCCACCGCCAAGGTGAACAAAGCCAGCCGCAGCGGCGGCGGTGGCGGCGGCTTCGGCGGTGGCGGGGGCTCGCGCCCGGCCCCGGCCCCGGCACAACCGGCCGGCGGACAGGGTGACGACCCATGGGGCAGCGCCCCGGCATCGGGGTCATTCGGTGGCGGCGACGACGAGCCCCCGTTCTGACCCCAACTTCAGACCAGTAGTAAACGGAAAGAAAGACAGACATGGCCAAGTCCAACAAGCGGCGCCCGGCTCCGGAAAAGCCGGTCAAGGCACGCAAGTGCGTCTTCTGCGCGAAGAAAGAGCAAGCCATCGACTACAAGGACACCGCGCTGCTGCGCACGTACATCAGTGAGCGCGGCAAGATCCGGGCGCGTCGGGTCACCGGGAACTGCGTGCAGCACCAGCGCGACATCGCGACCGCGGTGAAGAACGCGCGCGAGGTGGCCCTGTTGCCCTTCACCTCTTCGGCGCGTTAGTCGCCGAGGGACGAACGGAAAGTACTGACGATGAAGCTGATTCTCACGGCCGACGTCGACCACCTCGGCACCGTCGGCGACGCGGTCGAAGTCAAGGACGGGTACGGCCGCAACTTCCTGCTGCCCCGCGGCCTGGCGATCCTCGCCTCACGCGGCGCGCAGAAGCAGGCGGACGAGATCCGGCGGGCGCGCGAGACGAAGGTGGTGCGCGACCTCGAGCACGCCAACGAGATCAAGTCCGCGATCGACGCGCTGGGACCGGTCACGCTGCCGGTGAACGCGGCGGGTGACTCGGGCAAGCTGTTCGGCTCGGTGACCGCCGGCGACATCGTGGCGGCCATCAAGAAGGCCGGGGGCCCCAACCTCGACAAGCGGACCGTCCGGTTGCCCAAGGCCCACATCAAGGCGGTCGGCCAATACCGGGTGTCGGTGCACCTGCACCCGGAGGTTGACGTCGAGGTTTCCGTCGACGTTGTCGCGGACAGCTAACTAAGTAGCGTTTGCTCTCTCCAGGCGGCGGCCGCGGCTCGGCCGTCGCCTGGTTTTGTGCGCCTGACGCGCCTTCCCTCCGGACTTCGAAGTCAGTCCGGGCCGCTCGCCTGGCGAACTATTTCTAGGCCCTTGCCGAGGGGGGCCATTAACCACCCCGTAACGCGGCGAAAATGTGGCTGAAAGCCAACACGCCCGACGCAGTAACCTGCGCCGACACGCCGTAGAGATTCTTGTCCACACCAAATGTGGTGAGTTCTACTGCTCGTATCAGCAGTGATGTCGCAGCGCCTCGAATTAATCCACAGGTTCTCCACACCCCGCTTAACACAGGTGTCGAAGGATATGCACACACGATGCACAGCGTTATGAACAACCGCCCCTTTAAGTACTGGCCAGCAACGTTTACCGTCGTCCCGGCGCAGTCAATGTCGGCGCCTTGACTTAAGCTCTGAACGTCAGCTATCGAATGTATGTTCGGGTGCTCATGGTAGGGGAGGTGGGAGTCCATGGCGGTCGTCGATGACGTGACGTCGGGCATGGATTCGTCACCGCCGAGCGAGGAGTTCGGTCGGCAGCCCCCGCAGGATCTCGCCGCGGAGCAGTCGGTGCTGGGCGGGATGCTGCTGAGCAAGGACGCCATCGCCGATGTGCTGGAACGGCTGCGCCCCGGCGACTTCTACCGCCCCGCGCACCAGAACATCTATGACGCGATCCTGGATCTCTACGGCCGCGGCGAGCCGGCCGACGCCGTGACCGTGGCCGCCGAACTGGACCGCCGCAGCCTGCTGCGCCGCATCGGCGGGGCACCGTATCTGCACACGCTGATCTCGACGGTGCCCACGGCCGCCAACGCGGGCTACTACGCGGGCATCGTCGCGGAGAAGGCGCTGCTGCGCCGTCTGGTGGAGGCCGGGACGCGGGTGGTGCAGTACGGCTACGCGGGCGCCGACGGCGCCGACGTGGCCGAGATCGTCGACCGCGCCCAGGCCGAGATCTACGACGTCGCCGACCGCCGGCTCTCCGAGGACTTCGTCCCGCTCGAGGACCTGCTGCAGCCGACGATGGACGAGATCGACGCCATCGCGTCCAGCGGTGGTATCTCGCGCGGGGTGCCGACCGGCTTCACCGAACTCGACGAGGTGACCAACGGCCTGCACCCCGGGCAGATGATCATCGTGGCGGCCCGACCGGGCGTGGGCAAGGCGCTCGCGCTGACCACGCCGCTGCCCACGCCGGCCGGCTGGACGACGATGGGCGAGGTCGCCGTTGGTGACGAGTTACTCGACGCCGACGGCCAACCGACGCGGGTGGTGGCCGCGACCGAAATCATGTTGGGCCACCCGTGCTACGAGATCGAATTTTCCGACGGGACGGTCGTTGTCGCCGACGCCGAGCACCAATGGCCTACCACTCGCGGCATCCGGACCTCCTCTCAGCTCCGATGCGGTTGGGACACCATCGCCGCGGCTGGAGCATCGATGCGTTCAGCCCAGCAGGGGATCGCCACTTCACTGCTGGCTCCCGTTGTGCAGATCGATTCGGTGCGACGGGTGGACAGCGTTCCCGTCCGCTGCGTCGAGGTCGACAATCCGGCGCGCCTGTACCTGGCAGGCCCAGGAATGGTGCCGACCCATAACTCCACGCTGGGGCTGGATTTCATGCGCTCGTGCTCGATCAGGCACCGGATGGCCAGCGTCATCTTCTCGCTGGAGATGAGCAAGTCCGAGATCGTGATGCGGCTGCTGTCGGCGGAGGCGAAGATCAAGCTCGCCGACATGCGCTCGGGGCGGATGAACGACGACGACTGGACCCGGCTGGCCCGACGGATGAGCGAAATCAGCGAGGCGCCACTGTATATCGACGACTCGCCCAACCTGACCATGATGGAGATCCGCGCCAAGGCGCGCCGGCTGAAGCAGAAGGCCGACCTCAAGCTGGTCGTGGTCGACTACCTCCAGCTGATGACGTCGGGGAAGAAGCACGAGTCGCGACAGGTGGAAGTCTCCGAATTCTCACGGCACCTCAAGCTTTTGGCCAAGGAGCTCGAGGTTCCGGTGGTCGCGATCAGCCAGCTCAACCGCGGCCCCGAGCAGCGCACCGACAAGAAGCCGATGCTGGCCGACCTTCGTGAATCGGGGTGCCTGACGGCGGCGACGCGGATTTTGCGCGCCGACACCGGCGCGGAGGTCACGTTTGGTGAGCTCATGCGCACCGGCGAGCGGCCCCTGGTGTGGTCGCTGGACGAGCGGCTGCGGATGGTCGCGCGGCCGATGACGAACGTGTTCCCGAGCGGCCGCAAGGAGGTGTTCCGGCTTCGGCTGGCCTCGGGCCGCGAGGTCGAGGCGACCGGCAACCATCCCTTTATGAAGCTCGACGGCTGGACGCCGTTGGAGGAGCTCAAGATTGGTGATCGCATCGCTGCTCCCCGGCGCGTTCCCGAGCCCGTCGACACGCAGCGGATGGACGAGTCCGAGGTGATTCTGCTCGCCCACATGATCGGCGACGGATCATGCGTGAAGCGCCAGCCGATCCGCTATGCGTCCATCGACGAGGCCAACCTCCTCGAGGTGACGATCTCGGCCGCGCACTTCGGCGTGACCGCGGTTCGCGACGATTACCCGGCCGCGCGGGTGACCACGCTGCGGTTGCCTTCCCCGGAACGGCTGGCGCGCGGCCGGCGCAACCCGATCGCCGCCTGGCTCGACGGCCTCGGCCTATTCGGCAAGCGCAGTTACGAGAAGTTCGTGCCAGAAGCCGTTTTCCGTGCGCCTAACGACCAGGTGGCGCTCTTCCTGCGTCACCTGTGGGCCACCGACGGCTCGGTGCGGTGGGATGCCAAGGCCGGCCAGGGGCGGATCTACTACGCATCGACCAGCCGGCGCCTCATCGACGATGTGGCCCAATTGCTGCTGCGGATGGGCGTCTTCTCACGAATCAAGCTCGCTCGAAAGCTTGGCTACCGAGACTCCTGGCACCTGTGCATCTACGGCGCGGAGAATCAGTTGCGGTTCCTTCGCCATGTCGGCGTCCACGGCGTGAAAGCCGCAGCTGCACAGGAGGTCCTGTCTCATCTTGAGGGCGTGGTGCGCAACCCCAACCTCGACACCGTGCCCAAGGAGATATGGTCGCGGGTCCGAGAGGTCCTCTCTGTCAAGGAAATGACTCATCGCCAGTTTGCTTCGTCTATGGGTATCCAGTTCTGTGGCTCGACCTTGTGGAAGCACTCGCCGAGTAGGTCGCGACTGCATCGCGCCGCCGCACTCCTCGGCGATGCGGATATTCACGACTTAGCCACCAACCACGTGTACTGGGACACGATTGTCGAGATCACCAGCCTCGGCGAGCAAGACGTGTACGACGGAACCGTCAGCGGCACACACAACTTCGTCGCCAATGGCATCAGCGTTCACAACTCTTTGGAACAAGATGCCGACATGGTCATTCTGCTGAACCGGCCGGACGCGTTTGAGCGCGACGATCCGCGCGGCGGAGAGGCGGACTTCATTCTCGCCAAACACCGCAACGGCCCGACCAAGACGGTGACCGTCGCGCACCAGTTGCATCTGTCGCGCTTCGCCAACATGGCGAGGTGACCGATAGCTGTCGAGATGCAACGAAAATTGACATGCACGCACAGATTGTTTGACATGGTCGTTAGATGCTCTAGCTCACTTGACCGCCGTATTCGGGTGTCATCGGCGAGCCAAAGACGGTGAGTAGCGCGGGACCTAACTCGGCTTGGCTGCTGCACGATCAGCATTTACCGCAAACGAGACGAGATGCGAAATGACATGTGTTCCCTGGGGAGCATCGACGGCAATACCGTCGAAGACTTCCTGGCGGCCTTACTTCTTCTTCGTTTTCCCGACGGAACCCGGATCACGCCCTCCCAAGGTGACCAGGGCGTGGACATAAAGGTTCCTAACCAACTTGGCTACGACGTCTACCAAGTCAAGAAGTATGCCTCCGCTCTCGATTCTGGTCAGCTATCGAAAGTCAAAGACTCGTGGAACCGCGTCAATGCCGAGTTCGGTGCAACAAATACGATCACAGCGTGGTACCTCGTTATGCCCTGGGACCCAACCGCCGAGCGCGAAAAATGGTTCAAGGAACTCACCGCTGGCGCGGCCTTCCCCTGTGAATGGAAGGGCCTAGCGCACGTGAACGGGTGGGCCGCCGACAACCCCCGGCTCGTCGAGTACTTCTTTGGTCAAGGCTACGAACGCCTGCAACAGATGATCGCGGCCCTCACACTTGATTCCAGTGATGGCGAAGGAGGGTCGGGGGATGCGCGGCTCGAAGCGGTTACAAACCGCTACCGGAAACTTCAGGAAGTCATCGATGGCATTAGTCCATTCTACCGTTATCGGCTGGCCCTTGTTCCGGCGGCAGAACTGGTCGCGATACTCGGCATGTCAGGCGGTGTCGCTCACGGGCGTCCGACTGTCACGACCTATCGGAGAGTAAGTGACGACTACTACGTCGAGATTTGTATCAGCCCGATCTCGGAAGAGGCGGCTGCGTATGACCCCATCAGCCTGCTGCTGACGATCTCACCAGATGACACGAACGCAGCAGAACTGGAACACTTTTACGAATATGGCATCGCACCTGCTGAACCAGTCGCAGCCGAAGTCGTTGAGGCACATGGGCCGCCGGGATCAATCCCGCAACTGGCGGCACAGGGCACGGTGCGGCTGGCGGACGTTGAGGTCCCGAGCCCGTGGGAATCGATCGCGTTATACAGCTTTACAAGCGAAGCGGCCGATGGCGACGAAGGAATGTTGATCATTGAAATGGGCCCGCTAACCACGACCGAGGGTCAGAAGGGGCGCGCGATCCGGGCGCAGGGTCAAGCCCTAGGAATGGAACTACGGATCGGACCCGACGATGGAGCCATGTCACTGAGTACCTGGGCCGTACCGCTCCAAGGGAAGCTTCCGCATCGAGTTCTTCCGGAACTTGAATTTGCACAACGACTTTGGTCCGGCAAGCACGCTGCCGCGCTATCCGTGCCGAATGGGCCTGCCCTTGTCAAGGCTACTCGACCACCGGCACGGCCCGACGATGCCAACGGGGCAGCGCAGTGGGCCGAAATCGCCGCGGCTCTTGCCGTCCTGCAACGATTCTCGCTCCGGCAGCTCAAGATGCCACACAAACTGTCAGCGAGAGAGTGGCACACAATTCGATCTGCCGCAGAGCTAACGATCAACAACACCGCTGAAGTTGACTGGGAGAACTTTCGGATCGTCAGCCCAGCCATGCCACTGGATGGACCTGCGGCGATTCTCGCATATCAGCCTTTGCGGATTGCTTATGACAACCAGACTTTCGAACTCGACGCCACCATTCGTCAAGAATGTGACCTAGTAGAGGCTGTCGAGGTCACGTCTGAGTTCATCCTCGTTCGGCCTAGGGACAACGCCAAACTTCGCCAAAGTCTGGTTGCACGAAGCGAGCTTGATTACCGCGTCCTCGCCAAACCGCTTGGTGGTGTCGACCCGGGCACCGTACTAGGTCCATCGGTTGCCAGATCGACGCAAGGTGTGCGTGGCGAACTCACGCGGCTTTCGGTTGGCGAGCTGAGGTCGATCGCACGAGAGCGCGGTCTCACTCGTTACTCGAAGCTCCGGAAGGCGGAGTTGGTTGAGGCGCTGACCACCTAGTCGATGATTACGGCGCACCGGCCCGTGTAATGGACGTGCCGCCACCAAGTCCAGGGTTCGCCGATGTCATACCTACCGGACCCCAACCGCGCACGCTAACCCGGGCGCCCTGGTCTGGGGTCGTGCACTTCGAGCACTGAATGTCAACTCGCCGAGCAGTCGAATTACATTCGGATGAAAACGGAAATCGGCTAGCTGCAACGATTCTCGCGGAGAGCAACTCAACAATATTGACGTTTCGGAGGCTGGGGGAGGGCATTAGTGGTTAGGGGCACGCCGTGCCGGGCCGCGTGGCGAGCTGACGTGAGTACCCATCCGAAGAAATCTACTCGAGGTGTTCGCGGGCATCTTGACGTGATGCGCCGCGGGCCTAGGGTTCTACCCATGTCAGATCGCACTGCCGGTCTCACCGCCGCCGCGCAGCACGCGCAGGCGTTCCTCGACACCCTTGATGAGCGCCCGGTGGCCGCCCGCGTCGACGCGGCCGAGGTGCGTGAGGCGTTGGGCGGGCCGGTGCCGGAGCAGGGCGAAGACCCGAAAGCTGTCGTAAATGCGCTGGTGGCCGGCGCCGACCCCGGTCTGGTCGCCAGCGCCGGACCACGCTACTTCGGATTCATCACCGGCGGTGCGCTGCCCGCGGCGCTGGCCGCCGACTGGCTGGTCTCGGCGTGGGATCAGTGCGTCGACTTTCATTCGCACTCGCCGGCGGCGGCCGCCATCGAAGAGGTCACCTCGGCGTGGACCCTGGACCTGCTGGGCCTGCCGGCCACGGCCAGCGTCGGCTTTGTCACCGGCGGTCAAGGCGCCAACACGACCTGTTTGGCTGCCGCCCGTCACGCGGTACTGGCCCGTGCCGGCTGGGATGTCGAAAACGACGGGCTCATCGGTGCCCCGCCGGTTCGCATCCTGTGCGGTGAGGAGGCCCACGTCACCGTCTACACCGCCCTGCGCCTGCTTGGGTTGGGCGCCGACACGTCCATCCGCGTCGCTGCTGACGATCAGGGCAGGATGAAACCCGACGCGCTACGCGACGCGCTGGCCAAGGCCGACGGGCCGACGATCGTGTGTGCCCAGGCCGGGAACGCTGCCAGCGGCGCGTTCGACGCCTTCGAGCCGATCGCCGACGCTTGCGCCACGCATAACGCGTGGCTGCACATCGACGGCGCGTTCGGCCTGTGGGCTGCCGCGGCACCATCCACCCGACACCTGACCCGTGGTGTCGAGCGTGCGGACTCCTGGGCCGTCGACGCCCACAAGTGGCTCAACGTGCCCCATGACGCGGGGATGGCGATCGTCGCCGACCCCGAAATACACGTCGCCGCAATGAGGCTCGCGGCACCCCACCTCATGGTCGATGATGGACAGCGTGACAGCACCAATTATGTGCCTGAGTGCTCGCGCCGCGCCCGTGCTCTACCCGTCTATGCGGCTATCCGATCGCTGGGCCGCGCCGGTATCGCCGAACTGATCGAACGGAACTGCGTGCAAGCCCGACGCATGGCCGAGCGCCTGTCCGCGATTCCCGGTGCGACGGTGCTCAACGACGTTGTACTCAGCCAGGTGCTTTTGCGGCTTCCGGGCGGAGACGACGCCAACCGCATCGCAATGGCCGCCGTCCAGCGCGAGGGAACCTGTTGGGTCGGCGGAACAACCTGGCAGGGCCGATACGTGTTGCGTGTGCCGATTTGCAATTGGGCGACTACAAACGACGATGTGGACCGCGCTGCGGACGCGATATCGCGGATGGCGCAGGCTATTCCGTCGCGGACTTAGGCGCGCCAGGTGCGTTGCACATTCGACAGATATCGCCGAGGTGGTGAATACCCTCGTGCATCGCCTGGCGGACAAGCAAGCGCGCGGTGCGCTCCTCGGCTTGGTCTGAAGAAACGAGACGAATTCTGAGACAGATCGCAGATGACATCGAGGGAGACAACCTGCATCACCGCGAGTCAAGCGTTCGCGATATGAGATGGGAAGTGAGAACCGGCAGCTATTGTCGAGATGTAACGAAGCGTGACGAGCAGAGTTGCACCCTGTCAAAGAATTCTTAGTCAGGACAACGATTTCCAGAGAACTTCCGACGCCACCACCCCAAGGGCTTGAGGTGCTCCAGCGATCGATCGACGACGTCCTAGGCGCGAGCGCCGACATCGATTGGTCGGTCTGCATTCGGGATGGCGACGGTCACGTATTGGCCTCCCACAATCCCGACCGTCCGATGAAGACCGCGAGCGTCGGCAAGCTGCTGCTACTCGTCGAGGTCGCACAGCAGTGCGCAGCGGGCGAGCTCAGTGGCGCAACCGTGCTCGGCCGGGATCCAGACCTCTTCGTCGCCGACTCGGGAATCTGGCAGCACCTTGCCGTCAAGAGGTTATCGATCGAGGATCTCTGCGTTCTGATCGCCAGCGTCAGCGACAACCTGGCGACAAATGTCCTGCTGAAGCGCGTGGGCTTGGGCAGGCTTCGCGCTCTTGCCGAATCCCTCGGCCTCGTCCACACGGCGTTGCTCGACTACGTCCGAGATCACCGCGGCCCAGACGACCCGGCGACGCTGTCGACAGGCTCGGCATCCGAGTTGTCGCGCCTGATGGGTCAGCTGGCCCGCAAAGAGCTGATATCGCCAGCGGTTTCCGAACAGGTGAACGCCTGGCTGGCAACATCGGTAGACCTGTCCATGGTCGCCGCCGCGTTCGGGCTCGATCCGTTGGCCCATCCGCCGTCGGATCGAAAGTTCTTTGTTCGTAACAAAACTGGTGCTGACGCCGGGGTCAGCGCAGATGCCGGGACGATCGGGCGAAGCTCCGTCTGGCTCAACTACGCGGTGATCGCCAATTGGGATGCCGCGGACCCCGACCTCCGAGACACGGTGCTGTCGGGAATGCATGAGATCGGCATGACGATGAGGACCATGATCGAAAGTGCTTCGTGAAAATGGTCCGAATGGGGCCGCGTTTCAGTGAACGCCCGGACGGGCGAAGCCGACCTGCGGTCCTACG
The DNA here is from genome assembly GCF_001667015.1 of Mycobacterium sp. E3198. Lineage (GTDB taxonomy): Bacteria > Actinomycetota > Actinomycetes > Mycobacteriales > Mycobacteriaceae > Mycobacterium. The sequence continues at coordinate 50,478 of NZ_LZIS01000181.1, forward strand.
TCAACTAACCTGAGTGCCGTCCGGTCAGCGCAGGCGGATGGTGTGGTATCGGCTGCCTATCGACGCACCGATGGCCAAGGCGCGGTAGGCATTGTGCACGGCACTGACCTCGATGACGTTCAGGCACAGTTGGTGCGCCTGCCCTTCGTGCCAGACGGATCGTGTCGTTCGATTACGCCGAAGCCGTCCCTGTATAGGGCCGCCGTTGGACATTCGCCTTTGAGGGAGCTGATTTCAACCGCCTGCGCGAGACGAAATCTCGCTTGCCCGGTGCATCCTCACTGCTTCACTCACCCCGAGCCGATGCCGTGGCCTTGGCGGTGCCGCGTCCGAGAACTTGTCGGAGGGTACGCGCATGCTGGTGTGCAACTACTACGAAAGGGAGCTGCGGTGTGCTGGCAATGCGACAACCCCGGCGGCACAACCGAGGAATACCTCGACGTGCTGCGTGGAACGATCCGCGACCACGGTTGGGCGGTTCAGTACGTCGAGAGCGAGAACAGACCGTTCGCCTACACGATCGGGTTACACGGTCGAGGGCTACCCGAATTGTTGATGACGGGTCTGCCCGCCGACACGGCCTGTCGCGTGCTGAATTCCATTGGGCACATGATCGTCGACGACGGCACGGTGCTCGCACCGGCGATGCATATCGACTACAAAGACAGGTTTCCCATCGAGGTCGTCGAGGTCGAGCACCCCGATGTCCATTTGAAGTTCGCTATCGCGCTCTTAGGCCCTCGGGTTCGTGCCCTGCAGTTGGTGTGGGCTGACGATAAGGGCCGTTGGCCGTGGGACGCGAGGTGGGGGCACGGCCGGCGCCGGCAGCCCGTGCTCGGCATCCGTGCGGACTGCCCGGGCTCTGCCGCCTAAACCCTTCCGGCTGACGGCACCCTGCCGTGCCGTTCTTGGCCCCATTTCGACCGCGATAGTGGCCATCGTCGCGGGCAGGCACGCCGCTGGAACCGCACCGCACCCACCACGATTCACCGACGGCACCACGATCGGCCACATTCCCTATGGCCGCCGGATCAGCGGAAGCGGATGTTCATCGTCGCCATGCCGAAGATCTTCCGATCGCCGGCCTTCGCGCCGACGATGACGACACCGCTGCGGGTGTCCGGGTCCAGCGACTTGATCCGGCCGCTGTACTCGATGTCCGCGCCCTCGGCGGCCGACACGATCGCCGGCTGAGACAGCCGCACCGTGTAGCGGGTAACGGCACCGGGGTCGCCCGACCATGCGGAGGCGAATCCGGCGCCCAAGCCCATCGTCAGCATTCCGTGGGCGATCACGTCGGGCAGCCCAGCCAGCTTGGCGATGCCCTCGTCCCAGTGAATGGGGTTGGCGTCGCCGGCCACGCCGGCATAGTTCACCAGGTCGCCCCGCGACAGTCGGACGTGATGCGCCGGCAGCTCGTCGCCGACCTGCACGTCCTCGAACGACGGCGTGCCCGGTGTGCGGGTGGTGCTTCCTTGGGCGATCCGAACGTCGCCGGCGGGCCGCACCGTCTTCTCATATCCCGCACTCGACTCGGCGATGGCGAGGAGGTCCACGTCGTGCATCATGATTTTCGGCGCGGCCGCCTTGATCGCCGGATCGACATCTTCGGCCGTGACTCCGACGACGGTGGTGTGCAGGGTGTGGACCCGCTCGCCCTCGGCGTCGGTGAAGGTGTTGGTGACGGTGATGAAATCTCTGCCGGCGGTCCTGCGCACCGACGACAGCTCGACGTCGATGTGCAGTTCGTCGCCGTCCACGATCGGGCGATGCTGCTCGAAGACTTCTTCGGTCTGCAGGTAGGTGTCGTAGCCGACGACCACCGATTCGAACATCCGGCGATTGCACATCATGCCGGGGACCGAGGTGAACGTCAGCGGCGCCACCAGGCCGGAATAGCCCAGGTCAGCGGCGGCTGCGACGTCCCAGTGCGCGGGGTGATAGTCCTGCACGGCACGGGCGTATTCGCGAACCTTCTCGCGGCCGACCAGATAGGTGCCGTCCATCTGGTAGTAATGGCCGACCCGCGATTCGAGCGCCGACGCGGCGGTAGCTGCGGTCATCAAATTGCTCAACTTTTCTATCGGCTTGTTTCGATGAGGCCGACCCAAGCACACTAACGTGCGCAAACCAGAGCCAAACACGCCGTGTCGGACGGTCGCCGTCGGTGCTGCTCTTTACACTTCGGCCTGTGCCGAGCTGGGAACAACCGTCCACGATCGCGCCATGTGGTCATTGTGGTGAAGAAACGGTGTGGCTGAAGACGGCCTACGGCGGGTGGGGATTGTTCGACGCGGCGATGTTCCCGACGACGGAAAGCCATCAGGGCAATCGCTTCGGGATCGACCGCCGAACGCGCCTTGTCATCGACCTCGATTGCGCCCGCGAGAAGCGCTGGCCCGCACGTTATTTGCGGCTGCACAAGTACTCCTGCCCCGAGACCTACAACCAGGCGCGGTTTTACCCGCGAAGGCCTCGTCAGCAGGCCCGGGTCGAGCTCGACGACTTCTGGGATCGCCCGATGCGGGTGGGTACGGCGCAGCGGAAGACGAGTTGATCGAGTAGTCGACTACGCATGTGGCGTGTCCCTCGCAGTGACACGCTGTTCGCGTCCAGTACCGCGACGGAAGGGCGGCGATGGAAGTCACGATCGAACGGTGCGGCGGTTGGGTAGGGCGAGCTGAGCGGCTCGGGCCCGTCGACATGGCGGGAGTGCCGCACGGTTCCGCCCGCCGGATGGGTGCTCTCGTCTCCGAACTGAATTTTTATGGCTTACCGATCACCATCACCAAGCCCGGCGGAGCCGACCTCGTCGAGTACAAGACGACCATTGCCGACGGCGGTCGCACACACACCGTCTACTCGAACGACCTGTCCGACGCGGCGTATCAACGAAAGCTTGGCGATTTGATCGGGCTGCTCGAACTGTCGGGAGCCAAGTTCGCGGTGATCGAGCCGGCGAGCAGCAGCTCGAAGGCGGTGATGGAAGCCTTGCGCTACGACCTCACCGGAGGGGGCGTAACCCTCGCGTACTTCACGTTCGGCGACCTCAAGGAAGAGCGGGTCCTGTGGTATAGCGACAGGCAGCGCTCACTGGACTTCTACCAAAACGACGTCCGTACGGGCGACGTGCCCGACCTTGACGGCCGCTGTGTCATGGTCAACCTCAAGGGTGAGGGTCCGAAGGCGATCACCGCGACCCTGCTGGTTCCCAGCGTCTGTTTCACCGGCGCCGAGACTTCATGGTCGACACCGGTTGACGCAACGATGATCATTTCCGGCCCGGCTGCGAGCGGCCGGGGCAAGAGCTACCGCGCCATCAACCTCGTGGGCGAGGCCTGCAACCACGACTAGACCCCAGCGGCCGGGCGGTCCGGTTCGCGGCAATTTCCGCGGAGAGTTGGCCCACTGATCACACGGTCGATACCTGGCCGTGAGACCGTACCCGTGTGCGAGCCGAATTGCGTGCCAGGCGATCACGACCGGTCGACCGATTCCATCGGTTCTGCGAGGCGGTCGTCGACCGGCTTCCGTGGGGGCTCGGATCGGTCATCGCGCCGACATTCCTGGGTTTCTGCCTCATCAACGGCGTCACGTTCAGCATCGATCTCGCGATCCTCACGGCCCTGCGCGGCGCCCTGGGCCTTCCGGTTCCGGTCGCCGTCACCATCGCCTACGTGTCGGCCTTCACCCTGAGCTATCTCCTCAACCGCACCTTCAACTTTCGGTCTCACGCGCCGGTCGGACCACAGGTCGCGGTCTACGCGGTGGTCGTCGTCGTCAACTACCTGGCTTTCATCCTCGGAGTGTCCAGCGTATTGACGGCGCTTGGCCTGCAATACCAGTTGTCGCGGCTGGTGGCCGGCGTCTGCGAAGCGGTGTACATGTACAGCGCGATGAGGTGGGTTGTGTTCCGGCGCTGAGGGCGCCGGAACCCTCACACGGTGACGAAGTCGGCCATCATGGCCATGTCCTCGTGCTCGAGGTTATGGCAATGAACGAGATAGGTGCCGCGATAGTCGTCGAATCGGACGATGACCTCGACCGCCTCGGCCGGCGCGACATCCACGGTGTCTTTCCAGCCGCGATCGTACGGGCCGGGCGGCTTGTTGTTGCGTGACAAGACTTGAAAATGGTTGAGGTGAACGTGGACTGGGTGCCGGATATCGGTGATGAAGCGCCAGATCTCGAGCTCGCCGAGTCGGGGCGTCGCCAGGGGAACACCCGGCCTGTAGGGCTTGCCGTTGATCGTCCACAGGCCGTCGCGGCCTTGCCCGAACAGGAAGGTGCGGGTTGTGGTAGCGCCGCGGCGGTCCAGCAGGCCGAAGCTGTCGCTGAGGCGCGGGGGCACAGTCGATTCGTCGGAGCGATCCGTGCCGACGACATCGAAGCGCATGACCTGTGCGGCGGATTGCGTCCCGAGCGCGTTCACCAGGCGCACCCGCGTGCCGGGCCGGTACCGGGAAAAGTCGACGACGACGTCGAAGCGTTCCGCCGGGGCGATGTCGACGACGTCGTGGGCCACGGGGCTCGGGAGAAGGCCACCGTCACTGCCGATTTGGACGAACGCCGATCCCCCGGCCGGCTGCGGATCAAGCTGCAGCCGGTAGCGGCGGGCATTGGACGCGTTGAGTATTCGGAATCGATACCGCGCCGGGTCGGTTTCCAGCACCGGCCATGGCGCCCCGTTGACCAACACGACGTCCCCCAGGACGCCGTTCATGTAGGGCTCGGCCACGGCGCCGCCGTCGGTGGCGGGGTATTGGAACGAGCCGTCGGCGGCAAACGATCGATCGGTGATCATCAAGGGAACGTCACGAGGACCCCGGGGGAGCGGGAGCCGATCCTCCTCGTCGTCGCGAACGAGGTGGAACCCCGCGAGGCCGCGCCACACCGCCTGCCCCGTGAAGCCCATGCGGTGGTCGTGATACCACAGCGTCGTCGCCCGCTGTTGCATCGGGTAGGCGTACTCCCGTTGCCCCACAACAACATTGCGCCCCATTTCGGCGGACGTGCCGTCGTGGCCCATGTTGGTAGCCCGCGGCGCGATGAGGTCCAGAGGATACCCGTCGCTCTCGGGTGGCGTGTGGCCCCCATGCAGGTGCACGACCACCGGCACCGGCAGCGCGTTGTCGTGGCGGACCACGGTTCGCCGGCCCGAGCGCGACACGATCGTGGGCCCCGGGAACGTACCCCCGTACGTCCAGGCGCGCGTGGTGAGGCCGGGCAGTATGGCGAGGTCGGCCACCTGCTGAGTGATCGTGTAGTAGTCGGCCGCGGCATCGCCGGCGACCGGCATCAGCTGCTTGGGTATCGGCAGCGGCACCTGGTAGGACGGCGGCAGCGGGGCCCGGCTGCGCAGCAGCCTGCCCGGCTCGGCCGGCCCCAGCGCCGTCTGGACCGCCGGCCATCCGGCGCCGAGGATGCCGACGCCCGCGGTAGCCAGGCCCATGCTCAGCATGGTGCGTCGCTTCACGATGCCACCGCGGCTTCCTCGACGACCGGGCGTGCCGGCAGCGGCGTGCGCCAAACCATCGCAGTGAGCTGCACCATCCCGGCCACCAACAAGACACCAAGGGGCACGTGCACCGCGACGTAATGCAGTTCGCCGGTGGCGAATTCGGCGACGAGCAGCAAGGTTTGCACCGCGCCCGCGAAGAAGGGCGCGCGCGGACCACCGGCGCGCCAGACCCACGCCAGGACCGCGACCTGGACGGCCGAGGCGATGGTGATGGCCCTTGCCCCGATCGCATGCCACATCAGCGCGTCGTATTGCCCGCCGAGGAAGTTGCCGGCCAAAGTCGCCTGCGCCACCGCCAGCAGTGCCAACAGCGCGGTGCTGCCGCGCGCCAACAGCAGCGGGAAACGGGTGCGGGTGCTCGCCGTGTCAGGCATGTCGGCTGCTCAAAGGACCGTCGGATGGGCGGCGATGGCGGCCGCCAGCGCTGCGCAGTTGAGCGCGAGCAGGAATCCGCCGAACATCATCTGACCCGTGATGTCGTGGGCGAGTACGTGGGTGTACACGGCGCACACGAAGAAGACGACCAGCCCTGCGGCGGCCGCGATTCCGATGGCCGGCACCCACAGGCCCACGATGAGTCCCGCGGTGCCCAGTGTCTTCAGGGTTCCGATGGGAAACCTCAGCCATGACACGGGTACGCCCGCGCTGGCCATCCCGGGCAGGATCGGCGCGAAATGAACCAGCGCCGCGATGCCCGAGAACCCGTCGAACGCGATCGCGATGTACGTGATGACGAGATATGAGGTGTGCACGTCCCCTCCAATCACAGCAGATGATTATCACGATATATGACAATCATACGTCGTGCCAAGGGGCATCTGAATTCAATTGTCGGGCAAACCGTCAGTGCCCGGAGCCGTTTCGAGTGTCGATGGGAAGCCGCAGGTGGTCACGCCAGCTGCGGGTGCACTCCCGGGATGAGCCCCGCTCCGGCGGCGACGCGTTGCAGGAGCCCGCGCAGGGTGGCGCGTTCTTTGGCCGACAGCGGCGCGGTGATCTGGTCCTCGATGCTCCGGCCCTGCTCGCGCAGCGCCGGCAGCAGGCGGCGGGCCTTGGCCGTCAGGGTGACCGCGACCGCGCGCCGGTCGTCCGGATGGGGCAGCCGCTTGGCCAATCCTTGTTGTTCGAGGTTGTCGATGACGGTGACCATGGCGTTGCGGTGAATGCCGAGGCGTTCGGACAGCTGGCGCTGCGACTGACCGTCGTCGCTGGCCAGTGCCACCAGTACCGCGTAGGTGCGCGGGTCGGCCCCGATCGGCGCCAGTCGGCGCTGGAAGTCGCTGCTGACGTGAGACCCCAGCTGCGCGAGCAGAAACGGGATGCGTTCGTCGAGTTCGGCGATACCGGCGCGCTGCTCACTCATCGGCTCAGGCTACCTCGCCGGGATTATCACAAACTTGGACAGTCGCGATGCGGGCCGGATTTCCTCAGTACGCGACGCCGACCGCATGCCGGAACGTCTGCGGTGCCGGCAGGGCTTCGAGCATGGCGTGCGCGACATCGGCCCGAGAAATCGCGGAACCTCGGGCGACGTTGGCGCCTAAGGCGGTTCGGTAGCGGCCGGCGATGGGCTTGTCGACCAGCCGCGGCGGGCGCACGACCGTCCAATCGATATCGCTGGCCTGCAACAAAGCTTCCATCTCCGCAAGGTCGGCGTACACGTTCCGGAAAATGGATTTCACGACGGGCAGCAGCACCCAGCGATTCACCAGGCCCTCGCCCTCGGCCATCGGGCCGACGGGGGCGGCGCTGACGCCGATAAAACGTCGCGTCGAACAGGCATCCATGGCGGACACGATGGCGCGGGTGCTGGACGAGACGACGGGCCCGTCTTTTCGTCCGCGCGGACCCAATGCCGAAAGCACTGCGTCGCTTGCGCGGATCACGGGAATCAGCGTGCCGGGGTCGTCGAGCGCGGCGATTGTGGCGACGCGGAGCCCGGGACCCGTCACAGGCAGGCGCCGGGCATCGCGGACGACGGCGGTCACCGCGTAACCGCGTTGGAGGCCTTGCTTGACGAGCTCCTTGCCGACACCGCCGGTAGCTCCGAACACCGTAATCTGCATCGCCGACCGCCTCCTCGAAGACCATGGCCCCACCGACACCTATGCCAGATGGATGATCGTCACAATACATGATAATCACAGATGTGGTATAGAGGCGTCGGCCCTCACTGCGACAGTTTCGCCAGCAACCGCCGCATGCTGCGGGTCAGCGACCGCGGGACGTGATCGGGATCCATTAAGTCGTTCTCGGCCAGCGGGCTATGCTCGTCGATCACCGTCCGGCTGGTGAACCGCCGCAGGGTTTTGCCCTGCCCGCGAAGCGCCTCGACGGTCCCCAGGAAGCTCTGGCCCTCCCGCAGGCGCCGCCCGAACTGGTCGACGGACACGCCCAGGTGCTCGGATACGAGCTGTTCCCGCGCCGATCTGATCACCCGTCGAATGGGTTCGTGCGCTTGGACATTGGGGTCCGCCTCGATGGCAATGTCGCATTCGCTGTCGAAGCCCAACGACCTGTTGTTGAAGTTCGACGAACCGATGCGCAGCAGCCGATCGTCGATGATCAGCACCTTCGAGTGAACGTAGATGGGCGCCCCGCCGTCGGTCTCTGGCCAGTACACGCCCAGCCGGCGGTGCGCATCGGCTGCCCAGAGCTCTTGGATCAGCCGGTGGCGCGCGCCGTCCATCGTTTCCCGCTCGAGGCGGTTCAGCCCCCGGCGGGGAAGCACGATGACGATTTCCGGGGCATCGTGTTCTCTGAGCCGGTCGGCCAGCGCCTCGACGACTCGCCGGGCCGCCAGGTACTGGTTCTCCAAATAGATGGTGTGGCGCGCCGCGGCGATCGCCGCGAGGTTGAGTGCCTCCACCTCGCGAACCTCGTCACGATCGTCCAGCGCGGGCAACGTGCGCGCGATGCCGACGTCGACGTGGCGCAGGACCGGCTGCAGACCGGAGGGCCAAATGGCGTGGGCGCCGTCGATCGGGTCCAGCGGCTGCCCGGTCGCGGCCCGCCACCTATCCCGAGCGACCTCGGCGAGCGCGGCGGCCGCGACGCCGTCCACCGCGGCCGCGACCTCGTGTCGCGGACCGTACCCGCGGCGAAGCGCGCGCCGAAACCTATTGTGATGCTTGTGTTCCGGGGTATCCCACCGATCCAGCGTGAGGTCGATGCCCCCGCAGAACGCGACGACGTCGTCGACGACGACCAGCTTCTGGTGGTGAACGGAACCGGTCGGCCGGGCCCCGTCGATGGCCAGGCGTAACCGCTTGCTGCTGAGCCGATTCACCACCGACACCGGGGTGATGCCGTACCAGATTCCGTCGAACATCGGCAGCAGGCGCAGGTTGGACTTCAGCACGTGAATCTCGAGTTCCGGTCTTCGCCAGAGCAGCCAGTAGAGGAAGGCGCCCAACTGATTGGGCCCGGCGAGTTTCTTCCCCTCCGGTTCGAATGTCGTCCTGGTGTCGAAGTCCCAGCCGACCAGCATGATTCGATGCTTGGCGCGCAGCATCGCCGACTTCACGTGCCGGAAATAGTCGGCCGCGTCGACGATCACGCCCAACTGATCAGCGCAGTCGACACGCCAGCACGTCTCGCCGGTGATCAGCACGGAACCGCTCTATCGCGTGCTCTCGTCGGGGAGGTCCTGGCGTGACTGGTGCAGGCCGGGACCCTGCGGGTCGTCGTCTTGGTGCTCCAGCTTTTCCTGCAATTCGCGCTGCTCGGCAGTCGCCTTCCTGGCGTCCTCGGGCGCGGGTGGCGGGTCGATGTTGACTTGCTGATCCACGCGACATCTCCTCGAGAGCTCCGACTTGTGCTTTTCTCAGAGAATCTCCCGAATCGCCCCATTCGAAACAGGACCGTGGCGGATGGCACATCGCCGGCGACTTATAGCCCTCGGTACCCGCTCGCCACGGATGGATACTTAGGGTTCGCCGTCTTCGAGCACCAATCGCCGATAGGGTGGCGGAATGGCAACTACCAGCGTCACCAATCCGATTCCACCACAAGACCTTTCGGGAATCGCCGGGCACCGCTTTATCTACACGTATGCCAACGGCTGGCAGTACGAGATGTATGTCAAGAATGCCACCACCATCGACTACCGCATCCACTCCGGACATGTCGGAGGCCGGTGGGTCAAAGGCCAGCAGGTCCACCTCGTCCAGCTCGACGAGGACAGTTTCAAACTCTCCTGGACCGAGCCGACCGGCACCTGCGTGGTTGTCAACATCCTGCCCGGCAAGCGCCGCCTGCACGGCGTGATCTTCTTCCCGCAGTGGATTCGCGTGCACGGTGAGCGCACCGTCTGCTTCCAAAACGAGCACCTCGACGAGATGCGTGCCTACCGCGACGAGGGGCCCACCTACCCCATTTACGAAGTCCCCGAGTTCGCGTACATCACCCTGTACGAGTACGTCGGAGTCGACGACGAGACCGTCATCGACACGGCGCCCCACGCCCTGCCCCCTGGGTGGTCCGACCGCACCGGCTGACGGATTGACCGCCGCTACTTCAGTCGGCGGCGACGCGCTCCAGCGCGGCGAGGTGGTCGTCGAGGGTCGCCAGGCCGGCGCTCATGGTGTTCACCGAGAGGTGCGTGGCCCCGGCGGCCCGCCAGGCGGCGATGTCCACCGGGATCGCTTCCGCCGCCCGCAATCAATCAGTAAACGCCTGTTCAGCGAACTGTCAGGGAACCCGGTACCGCCGGTACGCATGACTGAGCGACGGTGTGGGTACCCGGCCGGGTGGACGGTCGCAAAGTTGGCGGCCTGCGCTCCGCCGACGGATCGACCGCTCCCGCAATTCCACAGGGGAGCCGACGGCCCGTCGGCGGGAGGAGCAGCTGATGCCCGAGGTCCAACTTCACCACGAGGGACATCCGAAGTACCGCCGGATGGTCCGGTTCGACTGGTCGGAAACGCCGCTGCACTGGGTGCCCGGCGACCCGTTCTCGACCCACATGATCAATGTGCTGCACCTGCTGCTGCCCGAGGGGGAGCGGCATTTCATCAAGGCCGTCCTCGAGGCGTCGTCGCTGGTCGATGATCCGGAGCTGGAGGCGGCGATCAAGCCGTTCATCCAGCAGGAATCCTGGCACGCCTGGGCGCACCAGATCGTGCTCGACCACCTCGCCGAGCAGGGCATCGACACCAAGCCGTACACCGACCGGCTCGGCAGGCTGTTGTCGCGGACGCTGGGTGATGCCCCCAAGTGGTTTCCGCCGGCCATGAAGCGCTGGTGGTTGTATCGACGGCTGGCCGATGTGGCGGCACTGGAGCATTACACCGCGATGTTGGGCCAGTGGGTGCTGTCGAACCGCGGCCTGGACTACGCCAAGGCCGACCCCATGATGCTCGACCTGCTGCGCTGGCACGGCGCCGAGGAGGTCGAGCACCGCGCGCTGGTGTACGACGTCTTCCAGCACGTCAGTGGGAACTACTGGATCAGGGCGTTCTCGATGTTCTTCACCACGCCGTTGTTCATCGCCTGGTGGGTCGCGGGGGCCCGCTACCTGATGGCCCACGACCCGACGATCGACCAGAAGTGGCGGTGGCGGGACTGGCTCTGGGCCGCCCGCGAGTACCGGTTGCCGGGCCCGTGGAAGCTGATGGTGACGACGCCGGTCCGGTATCTGCGGCCCAGCCACCATCCGAACGACGAGGCGTCCACCCAGATGGCGGTCGACTACCTGAACTACTCGCCGGTGGCGAAAGCCGCCCGAGAGCGAGCGTTGTCCCAAGGGAAGTCACCCGATCAATCCCAGGGGATCGAGACTTCCCGCAACGGAGCACGGAAGGCCGAGGTTCGATGAAGGTTTCGGTTGATCTCGACACCTGCGACGGCAACGGCGTGTGCATGAGCATCTGCCACGAGGTGTTCGACGTGCAAGAAGACGGACTCCACGTGCTGCAAGCGGAGCCGCCAGAAGAGTTGCGTCAGCAGCTGATCGGGGCCGAGGTGTCCTGCCCCACCCAGGCGATCACGGTGAAGGAGTGATCCGATGCCGAGCCGTCAGCTGAAGGAGGTTGTCGTCGTCGGTGGCGGCGTGGCGGGGACGCGCGCTGCCGAGGCCCTGCGCCAGGGTGGCTACGACGCGGGCTTGACCATCGTGGGCGCCGAGCGGCACGCCGCCTACCACCGGCCGCCGCTCTCCAAGAAACTGCTCACCGGCCAGGTGCACCGCGCGGGCGTCGACCTGGCGCCGCAATTCGAGCTGGAGGCGCGGGTGCTGCGCGGCGCGTCGGCGATCAAGCTGGACCTGTCCTCGCGCACGCTCCATGTGCGCGACGAAAACCAGGATCTGTCATTGCCATTCGACGGGCTGGTGATTGCCAGCGGCGCGGCGCCGCGGCAATGGCCCGGCTCGGTTCCGGAGGGAGTCTTGACGCTCCGCACCGTCGAGGACTGCCTGGCCATCCGGGAACGACTTGGCGCGCGCCCGCGAGTGGTTGTGGTCGGCGGCGGGTTCATCGGCGCCGAGGTGGCGGCGAGCTGCCGATCGATCGGGCTGGAGGTCGCGCTGATCGAAAAGGCAACCAGCCCGCTGCTGGCCGCCTTGGGCAAGGAGCTGGCGCCGCGCTGGGCCGAGTTGCACCGTCAGCACGGCGTAGACGTGCGGGTCGGGGTGGGCGTCGACTCGTTCATCGGTAACGGACGGGTGGAGGCGGTCCGGCTGACCGATGGTTCCCGGGTTCCGGCCGACGTCGCCATCGTCGGCCTGGGTGTCACTCCCGTGACCGACTGGCTCGACGGGTCGGGATTGCGCGTGGACGACGGGGTCGTCTGCGACGGCGCGGGCGCGGTGGAAGGCGACATCGGGGACGCCGCCGTCGTCGCCGCCGGCGACGTGGCGCGCTGGTGGCATCCGCTCTACGAGCGGCACCTGCGCACCGAGCACTGGGAAGACGCCGGGCGGCAGGGGGAGGCGGCGGCCAGGACGCTGTTGAGGGGCCCCGACCGCGCGGAAATCTACCACGAGTTGCCGTACTTCTGGTCCGACCAGTATGACGTCAAGGTGCAAATGCTCGGGGTGCCAACCGATTACGACGCGGTCGATATCGTCGAAGGCGATCCCGACGCGTGGGAGTTCCTCGCCGCGTACGGCCGTGGCGGCCGCACCATCGCGGTGCTGGGCACGATCCCGAACCGGGTGTACGCCTACCGCGACGCCATCGCCAACCGCGCCGAGTTTCCGCCCAAGCGGCCGGAGTAACCAAGGCGCGGGAGCTTGCGCATCGTCATGATGGACGCGTGACGGTGCACAAGACCAACGCGGTGCTGAGGATCGGCAGGTTCGAGCCCACTTTCGCCGAGGAGCTGGCCCAGCGCTACGAGGCCCCCTCGCTTCCCGAGGAGCCGGAGCGCGCCCGGTTTCTGGAGGGGCATGCGGGCGACATCCGCGTGGTGGTGGCCTCCGGCCCGCCCGGCGTGGACGCCGAAATCATCGGGGCGCTGCCCAACCTGGAGGCGATCGTCAACTACGGGGCGGGGGTGGATGCGATCGACGTGCGGGCTGCCGAGCGCCGCGGCATCGGCGTGAGCAACACCCCCGACGTGCTCACGGACTCCGTCGCCGATACCGCGTTGGGTCTGATCCTCATGACGCTGCGGCGGTTTGGCGCCGCCGACCGCTACGTGCGGGCGGGACGATGGGCGCGCGACGGCCGCTTTCCCTACGCCAGGGACGTCAGCGGCCTGCAGGTCGGGATCTTGGGATTGGGCAGGATCGGCTCCGCCATCGCGACCAGGCTGCTCGGCTTCGACTGTGCCATTGCGTATCACAACCGCCACCCAGTTGAGGGGTGCCCGTACCGCTATGCGGGGTCGGCGGCGGAGCTGGCCGAGTCGGTCGATGTCCTGGTGGTCGCCGCGACGGGTGATCAGGGCACCCGCAAGCTGGTCGATCGCACCGTCCTCGAGGCGTTGGGTCCCGAGGGCTACCTGATCAACATCGCGCGCGGCAGTGTCGTCGATCAGGAAGCGCTGGTGGAGTTGCTCGCGGGGGGCGCGCTGGCCGGGGCGGGCCTGGACGTGTTCGTCGACGAACCGCATGTGCCCGCGGAGCTGTTGCGCATGGACAACGTGGTGCTGTTCCCGCACATCGGCAGCGCGACGGCGCGGACCCGCCGCGCGATGGCGTTGCTCGCGATCCGCAACCTCGACAGCTTCCTCGACACCGGAGAGCTGGTGACGCCGGTATTGCGCCCGCGCCGGCGGCACCATCACTAGGCCGCCGAGTTTGCACTTTATCGTGGTTGGTCTTTAATTCTTCACGTGACAAACCCGGCATCCGGCCAGCGCCGTCGATGGTGAAGCAAACCGATCAGTACGAATGGGTCACCGCCTATTTGAAGGCCCGTGGCCTGCAAACCGTCTGGCAGAGGGCGACATTCGCGTTCACCGCATCGCAGGCGGCCCTACCGCTGCTGATGCTGTGGAGCCCCACCGGACCGCACACCGCGCTCTCCCGGGCGGCGTCCGTCGTCATCTCGGTGCTGGGATTCGCCGGCGCGACCCTCTGGCTGGTGCACTGGCCAACCCGACGACAATCGATCGCTTTTTCACTGGGCGCGATGACCGCCATCGCCGCAACGTGTCTGGGATTGTCCAACCCCTACACGGGGTTGATGGGATGCACCATGTTCGCGATGCTCGGCGGCTTCATCGCGTACTTCCACGCCGGCTGTTACGTGCTGGCGAACTTCGGCGTGGCGGCGCTCTGCGCGGTGACGCTGGCGCACCGATTCATCCTTGCCACGGGGGACGCCGCGCTGATCGGTGCCGGTTTCGTTACCGTGCTGGCACTCAACATCGGGGTGCCGTTCGGGATCCAGTCCGTGGTGCATACCCTGCGAAGCGATCTCCGAACGTCCGACCGCGATTCGCTCACGGGCTTGCGCAATCGCCGCTCCTTTTACGACGCGGTGCATGGGTTGCTGACACTGCACGGCCGGGCCGCGGACAAATATCTCGTCATCGCGGTGATCGACCTGGACGACTTCAAGAAGGTCAACGACACGCAGGGCCACGCCGTCGGCGACCAGGCTTTGGTCGCGGTCGGCAGGGCGCTCGAAGAGAACTGCGGTCCCTCCGCGGTGATCGGTCGGGTGGGCGGCGAGGAATTCGTGATCGTCGACACCGACACCAGCCCCAACCCGATGCGGATGGCCGAACGGCTACGCCAGGCGATCGCCGCGGTTCCCTTCCCCATCACGGCCAGCATCGGGACCTCCGGCGTCGCGCTGGACAGCTGGCAAGCCGACACGCAACTCATCGACGACCTCATCAGCACCTCGGATGCCGCCATGTACGAGGCCAAACGCGCCGGCGGCAATCGGGTGTGCCACTATCCGGCGTTGGTTCGCCGGGCCGCGGGGTAGCCAATGACACCCGGCCGGGAATGGATAGGCCCTGCGGCGGCGTTGGCAAGGCCATGACCGACGGGATCGAGCTGAGCCCCACCGGCTGGGTGCGCGAACAGACCGAGCAAATCCTGAAACAGGGGACGACCGACGGGGTCGAGATCCTCGACCGGCCGGTCATCTTGGTCACGACGACGGGGGCGAGGTCCGGCAAGCGGCGTTACGTGCCGTTGATGCGCGTGGAGAAGGACGGCCGCTACGCCATGGTGGCGTCCAAGGGCGGTGCCCCCGCCCACCCCTCGTGGTACTTCAATGTCAAGGCCAACCCGGCGGTGACGGTGCAGGACGGCGACAAGGTGGTCTCGCTCACCGCGCGCGAGCTGGACGGCGCCGAGCGGGAGCAGTGGTGGCGGCTGGCCGTCGAAGCCTTTCCGCCGTACGGCGAATACCAGACGAAGACGGCCCGGCAGATCCCGGTCTTCGTGCTCGAATAGCCGGCGCCGCGCCACCCGGCTATAACGAACGTCACACTCCAGCGCAGGCGTTGTCCGTCGATGAGCGGGGTATTCACGGCAGGCCGTGAGGACCCAGGATGAGTGAGACGATTCAACGCCGGCTCGGCGAATACGACAGCCCAATCGAGGACCGTCTCGAGGACGCGTTCTGCAGAATGCTGAGCGAGGGCACCCAGCGGATGCACCGCACCTGGCGCGCTCTCCTGGTCACCGGCTTCTTCGGCGGTACTGACGTTGCGCTGGGCGTGCTCGCCTACCTTTCCGTGCTGACCGCCACCGGGCAGCCTTTGCTGGCGGGTTTGGCGTTTTCGATCGGGTTCCTGGCGCTGCTGCTGGGCCACAGCGAGTTGTTCACCGAAGGTTTCCTGGTGCCCGTGGTCACCGTGGCCGCCAAGCGCGCCAGCCTCCGGCAGCTGTTCAGGCTGTGGGGCGGCACGCTGTTGGCCAACCTCGTCGGTGGCTGGGTGATCATGTGGCTGATCATGACCGGCTTCCCCCAGCTGCATGCGCAGACCGTCGAATCGGCCAGCCACTTCGCCGCGGCGCCCCTGTCGGCCCGAACCCTCGCGCTCTCCGTCCTCGGGGGCATGGCGATCACGTTGATGACCCGGATGCAACACGGCACCGAGTCGGTGCCCGGCAAGATCGCCGCGGCCGTTGCGACGGGATTCCTCCTGGCCGGCCTGCAAATCTTCCACTCGATCCTCGACTCGCTGCTGATTTTCGGCGCGCTCGTCACGGGCCGGGCGCCGTTCGGCTACCTCGACTGGCTGGGGTGGTTCACCTACACCGCGGCCGGCAATGTCGTGGGTGGACTCGGTCTCGTGACGCTGCTGCGGCTGCTGCGCAGCAAGGACCGGCTGCAGGAGGAACGCGCAGCCGTGGACGCCGCATGAACGGGCCCGTCGGCGTGAAACACGGTGCCGCATTCGCGATCTCAGATGAGCGCAATCTGTGGCCCAAGCGATACACGGACGGGTTATCGCTCGGAGGACAACTGGGTATGCACCTTTCATGACTGCCGATGCGCTGATGGCCGCCACCCCGGCGCGATTCGACCGTGCCGGGGCGGCAGACGCCGTGACGGCAACCGAATGGCGTCGTGCACTGCGCGTTTGGTTGCGCGAGGTGGCCGACGTGTCCGCAGATGTTCGCGACAGCGTCCTGTTGGGCGCCGGCGAAGCGCTCGCGAATTGCGTCGAGCACGCGTACCGCAAGCAACACGCCGCCGGCACCATGGAGTTGCAGGCCGCCTACGATCCCGCCGCACGATCGATCAGCGTGAGCGTCAGGGATCGCGGAACCTGGCATCGGCCGTCGCCGAAGAAACCCAACGACCCCCATGCGTCCCGCGGCATCATGTTGATGCACGCGCTGGCCGATCACTGCACCATCAACACCCGTCCCGGCGGGACCACGGTGTGCCTGAACTACGCGACGGATCACATTGCGTTGACGGACAACAACGTTTGACCCTTACGGGTTCGCTGCGGGCAGTCCGGGCGCCCACACAGACAGGCGGCCGAAATCCGTTGCTTTCCGCGTTATCTCAGGCTCACGCCCCGAAGGCGCGCTCCAGATCCTTCAGCGACGTCTCCAAATGACCGAGTAGCCGCTGCAGGTGCGGGACGCTGCGGCGGCAGCCCACCAGACCGAAGTCGAGGTTGTCGGCGTTGTTGGTGACGGTGATGTTGACGGCCTGCCCGTCGAGCGGGATCGACAGCGGGTAGTTCCCGTCCAACCGGGCGCCGCGCCAGTACAGCGGCTCGGCCGGCCCGGCGGAGACGTTCGAGATGACGATGTTGAACGGCGGCGAGGCCGTCGAGAGATACCCGGGAATCAGCCCGAAGAACAGCCCACCGATGTTGAACGCCGACAGGGCCAGTTGTTGCACCGGGGGCAGTTGGGTAAAAACCTCCTTGGTGTCGCGGATCGACGAGCTGATGGTTTCCAGCCGCTGCGCCGGGTCGTCGAGGTCGGTCGCCAGGTTGCACAGGAAGGTGCCGACCATGTTGCCGCCACGGTCATCGTCGTCCTTGCGGAGGTTGACCGGAACCATTGCGGTCAGCGGGGCGTCCGGCAGGGCGTTCTGTTCGATCAGGTAGGCCCGCAGCGCTCCGGCGGACATGGCTAGCACCACATCGTTGACGGTGACCCCGGCGGCCGACTTCACCGCCTTGATGCGGTCCAGCGACCAGGACTGTGCGGCCACCCGTCGGGCACCACCGATCCGGACGTTGAACATGCTGCGCGGCGCCCGGAAGGGGAGGGTCAGTTGTTGTTCGAGCAGCGCGGCCCGGGCCAGCCGCACTGTCGACGGCGCCAACGCGAACGCCGATCCCGCGGTCCGGCCGGCCCGCTCGAGCAGCGACGGCCGCTTCCCGCGGCCCGCGCGTTGACGCGGCGGCAGGTCCCACGGGACCCGAACCTCGTCATCGTCGGGATCGGACGTGAAGGCGCGTTGCACCAGCCGCAGCGCCGACACGCCGTCCATCAGGGAGTGGTGGTACTTCGTGTAGACGGCGTACCGCCCGTCCTGCAGTCCCTCGACGAGATGGGCTTCCCAGAGTGGACGGTGGCGGTCGAGCAGGCTGCCGTGCAGCCGCGAGACCAGCTCCAGCAGGTCGCGGACCCGCCCCGGCTCGGGCAGGGCCGAGCGGCGCAGGTGGTAGTCGAGCTCGACGTCCTTGTCGAGCGACCACGCGACGTTGGTGAGGCCGCCGAAGAACGCCGGGTGTTTGCGGAAGGTCGGCTGGATATCGCTGCACCCGAGCATCGCCTGATAGGACTCGCGGACGAAGTGCGGCCCGGCGTCGTCGGGGGGCTGGAAGAGCTGCAGGGATCCGACATGCATCGGGTGTTCGCGGGATTCTCCGATCAGGAACAGCGCATCCGTCGGCGATATCGGTTCCATGATCGGCCTCCCTATTCAGTCCCGTTCCGTGGGTCCGCACCGTCCACACGACACGGCTCCCCCCTTCAATTAGCCACGGCGAGCGTCGCCCACACCTGGAGAATGTGACGGCTCCGGTTCCGCATGCGAAACCGACGATTCGTGGCGCGGTCACGCGGCCGGATAGACTGATGGCCCAGCAACTCGCGCGGTTGAGATCACACGCCGCTGAGAACCAACAAAGTCCACGTCAGGGGTTGTGCCGTGCCCGAAGATCAGAGCGAAGGCGCCAGTTTGGAGCCGCACTTCGAGGACGTGCAGGCGCACTACGACCTCTCCGACGACTTCTTCGCGCTGTTCCTGGATCCGACGCGCACCTACAGCTGTGCCTATTTCGAACGCGACGACATGACGCTCGAAGAGGCACAGCTCGCCAAGGTGGACCTGTCACTGGGCAAGCTCGGGCTGCAACCGGGCATGACGCTGCTCGACATCGGGTGCGGCTGGGGCACGACGATCGTTCGCGCGCTGGAACGCTACGACGTCAACGTCGTCGGCCTCACGCTGAGCCGCAATCAGCAGGCGCACGTGCAACAACGCCTGGACCGCCATCCCAGCCCGCGCACCAAGCGGGTGCTGCTGCGAGGCTGGGAGCAGTTCGACGACAAGGTGGATCGCATCGTGTCGATCGGCGCCTTCGAGCACTTCGGACGCGACCGCTACCCCGAGTTCTTCAAGATGGCCTATGAGGCGCTGCCCGCCGACGGCGTGATGCTGTTGCACACCATCATCAAGCCCAGCGACAAGGAGTTCGCCGAACGCGGGCTGCCCATCACCATGACCAAACTGCGGTTCATGAAATTCATCATGGACGAGATCTTCCCGGGCGGCGACCTGCCCAACGTTACGGCGGTCGAGCAGCACGCCGAGAATGCCGGCTTCGCCGTCAAGCGGGTCCAGCAGTTGCGCCTGCACTACGCCCGCACGCTCGACACCTGGGCGGCCGCGCTCGAGGCACGCCGCGACGACGCCATCGCAATTCAGTCCCAAGAGGTGTACGACCGGTACATGAAGTACCTCACCGGGTGCGCCGAGTTGTTCCGCGAGGGCTACACCGACGTGGCGCAGTTCACGCTCGCCAAGGGCTGACGGTGCCGCGCGGTTTACCGGCGCAGCGCTGCGGGTAACACCACGAGCAACAACCTGATTCGGTAGGCGCCGACGTTTTGTCGGCGCAAAACCGAAGGAAGGATTGACCGTGGGCGCCAAGCACCGCATGACAGGGCCGTCCGAGCAGAGGCTGTGGGCGCGTCGCAAGCTGGCGCGCAGAGTGTGGGGCGTGGCCACCGTGTGCGACATCGTCACCGGCGCGGTGGTGTGCGCCGCAAGCCTGACCGCGTTGGTGACCAACACGGCCGAGCCCGAAAAGCCAACGGTGGAGGCAACTTTGGGGCCGGCGCCGGTTTCACAGCCGGTGCGCCAGGAGGGGACCGTGATCGCGGTGTCGGCGGACTCGGTGACCGCGCGCAGCGCTGACGGGTATACCCAGACCTATCTCGTCACCCCGAACACCGCCTTCATCACGAACGGCGGACGATCGGCAAGCGCCGCTTCGTACTTCGCGATCAACGACCACGTCTCCATCATCGGGACGATCAGGAACGGCACGGCGCTGGCTACCGCCGTGGCCGACCGCGACGTGGCCAACGGCAGCGGATCGCCGATGGATCAGGTTGTGGCCCAACCGGTCAGCGCCCGATAACCGTCCCGCCGGTTAGCTGCCGGCCAGGTGCGCGCTGCCGTCGTCCAAGTCGTCGCGACGCAAGCCCATCGGAGTTGCGGCGGGGATATCGCCGCTGGCGATCACCGCCCGGGTGATCGCGCTGAGCGCCTGGAACAGCGTCTCCACCTCGTCGTCGCTGAGTGCGTCGAGCGCCGACAGGGCGAGCGTGTCGGTGCTCGATTCGATGTGGTCCTTCAATTGGCGGCCGGCCGCCGTCAGCGACCCGTCGTCGTCGAGCAGACCGCGCTCTGCCAGCCGTTGTTCGTAGTGCCGCCACGCCGCCTCGTCATAGTCGCGGGTGCGGGCGATGTAGTCGGCCCGGACCCGGCCGGCCGCGGCATGCAAGACGTTGGATTCCCGGCCCGAGACACCGGCGGCTTCCAGCACGGCCACGTGCCCGTCGCCGCGGTGCTCGCGCAACAGCGTGGCCGCATGCCACAGCGCGGCGAGCGGATCCTCCGGCCAGGGCAACGCCACGTTCGCGGCGAACAGCGGCCGCCCGTCGAGCGGCGCCTCGCGCGCCGCCCGCCCCGCCAATTCCGCTGCCGCAGCCACATTCTCATCGGGTACCACGCCATAGCGGCGCAGCGCCGCGACGGCGGATTCCTGTCGGGCGCGCAGCGCGGCCTCCGGAGGGGCGATCTCCCACGCGGCCGGGAGGGCCTTGGCGACCCGCTCCGGTGCGAAGTTATAGAAGACCGCGGCGACGACCTCGCGCGGCACCATGCCCAGCGGCGCCGACCGTGCGGCGAAATAGCCCATCCAGAAGCCCCGGTAACCCAGCCCGTCCAGGGCCGCCCGCGCCTCCGGAGCGAAGTAGGTCACCGCATGCACCGGCTCGTATCGATCGAAGAAGCGTCGCGCCAATCCCGGGTCTCTGCGCACGATCGCAGTTAACCACCCGGCGCGGGCCCGAGGACACCGACCCGCCCGGCGGCCGCTTCGGCTCGCAGGGCGGTGGTGGTCAGGTCGAACTTCACCCCGGGGACCGTCTCGTTGACCAGCGGGTTGCCCGTCCACCAGGCGATGCGGCACGTCCGCCGGGTGATCCGCCAGCCGGCGGGCGTGCGCCGCCAGGCGTCGTCATACCAGCCCGTCCCGTCCCAGAGGGCACCGGCGTCGGCGGCCTTTCGCACCAGCCGCCAGCCGCCATTGCAAAAGCTGTGCGCCACATCCCCCTCCGCGCGGACCACGTGGGTGGAGATGGTGTGCTGGGTGGCATCGAACGGATCGTGATAGGCGGCGAAGTCCGCCTTGAACCGCGCGAGACCGCTCCACCGCGACGACGCCCCGTAGTCCGCCGCCACATCGACGGCGAAGATCGAGTCGAACAGTTGCCACCGCTGGCTGTCCACGGCGAACCCGTAAAGGTTGAGCAACTGCGTGATCGCCACGACGTCGGTATCGGTGCTCGCCATGGCTCATTGACCCTTCAGGCTGCCGATCCGAAGCGAGAAGTCCGCGCGGTTCGACGACGACTTGCCCTCGACGTCCTCGACGTAGCGCTCGGGATCGCGGTCGGCGATTGACAATCCCTCGGTGGTGGGATGCTCGGCCATGAACTCGCCGTATTGCCGCCCGAGCGCCTCGCGAAGGCCGATCGGGGCGCTGCGCCGGAAATCCGGCAACCCGTCCCGTTCCTCTTCGCCCATGTGATCGTCATTGGCTTCTCTGGTGCGCGCGACGGCGGCCCACCACTCCTCGGTGCCGACCTGTGCCGCGTCGGCGTCGCGCACCCCGTCGCGAATGTCGTTGTGATCGCCGATCGCATCGAGGGTCTCGCCTTCGGGATCGCCGGTCCCCCGCTTGAGCAGCTGCGGGTAGAAGATCTTCTCCTCGATGTAGGCGTGTACGTCGAGCTTGTCGGCGAGTGGACGCCACAGTTGCTCGAGGGCGCACTGGTCGACGGATTCCCGCCCGCGCAGCGAGTCCAGCCTGGCGAACTGCTGGCGGAACCAGTCGTGGTCGGCGCGGATCAAGGTGGTGATGTCAGCCATTCGAACTCCCGCGTCTACGAGCGCTAACCGGCCGCTGCGGATCCGCGGCCGTGGTCTCCATGCTGGCAGAACCGGCCAGCCCGCGACAGCGCGACGGCGGGTCAATTCTCCGAGCGGGGTGTGGGGCTCTGCGCCGATTCCCATTTCGACGCCAGCGCTCTCCTGACGGGGGTGCCGGGCGCCAGGTCGAGCTGGAAGGTCTCCCCCCCACCCTCGAGCGTGACGAGGTATCGGCCGTCGGTGAGGTCCTTGAAGACCACCTTGTATGGCTGTTCGCCGGCGCCGCGGTCGACGGTGATCACATCGCCCGCAGCGACGTCGTCGATTCGGTCGTTTGCGGAAGCTTCAGTCATGCCATCGACGGTAGCCGATGCCGCCAATCTTGTTGCATTACTTGGTCAGCTGCACCAGCAGCTCATGACAGCGCTGCGCGCGCTCGGAATCCTCGGCCATCACTTCTTCGAAGAATGACGCGACGTCGTCGAGCCCGGCGTTTTTCGCGTCACGCACATACTGCCCGTAGTCGTGCCCGGCCTTCAGGGAGTGGTACTGCACCGAGACAAGATCGTAAGTCACATCGTCGAAGCCGGTTTCCCCCGTCGCCACGGTAATCCTCCTTCGGTCGCTTGAACAACGCGTCCAAAGGGCCTACCCGTGGCCGGCCCCGCTAAACCGATGACCGTCGGGACGGATCCCAATTGTGAATAACTCATGGCGCGCAGATCCTCGAACGGCTGGACGCCGGGGCGGACATCGTTTCGGCGACGTATGTCACGCCCTACCCGCCGGGATTTCCGGTGTTGGTGCCGGGCCAGGTGTTCAGCCGGGAAATCCTGCAGTTCATGCGTGACCTCGATACCCCCGAAATCCATGGCTATTTGCCCAATTTCGGCTATCGCGTGTATACGGAGAAGGCCATCGAGACGGTCAGCGCGTCGACCGGGTCGGCGACGCACAACGGTCACCGCGCCCCGGGAGGAGCGGACCGTCCGGCGCCGCAGAAGCCGTCGGAGAAGAAGCCGACCAAGCGGGCGGGGACCGACGACGACGGGAACGTCCCGGAGGTGGGTCAGGACGAGCTGATCGGCCGGCAGTACCCGGGCGACGCGGCGGACACCACGGTTTAGCGCGGCGAGAGACGGCCGTCCAGAATCCTCAGCGCACGCTCGGCCCATCGAATGTTCTCCTCCTCGAACGATATTCCGCGCAACAGCGTCAGGTAGGGGCCCACCCGCTCGTTCTGAGCCAGGTACTCCTTCTCACCGCGGCCGTCGAGCATCCGGGCGCGCATCCGTTCGTAGCGTTGAAGTTTCGTCTTCGCTCGTTGCAGTCGCTCCGCCGTGAAGTCACGGACGGCGCGCGCGTCACCGGCATCGGCGGCGAGCAGCTTGACCGCGAGATCATCGCGGATCACCGAGGGCTTCGGCGCCCGGGCGGTGAACTGTCGGATCGCATCGTGGCCGGCCTCGGTCAGCGAGAACATGCGCTTGTTGGGCCGGCGTTCCTGCTGCACGACGCGCGCCTGGATCAACCCTTGCTCGGCAAGGCGGTCGAGTTCGCGGTAGAGCTGCTGCGGGGTAGCCATCCAGAAGTTGGCGACCGAGGCGTCAAACCTCTTGGCCAGGTCGTATCCGGACGCCTCACCGTCGAGGAGGGCGGCCAGCACCGCGTCACGCAGCGACACGGCGACAAGCTTAACAATGCGAATACTCAAAAAAGTGACTAACCGCACATCGACACGACGGCGGGCGACCTCTAGCGTCAACCCCACCTACTCAATAAATTGACTAAGGCAGGTGTCTCGTGGTTGCTCCGCATCCCTTTCGCGCGGCGGTTGAGGAACGGGACGAAGGCGCCATCCAGGCAATGCTGGCCGACGACGTGGTGTTCATCAGCCCGGTCGCGTTCAAGCCCTACGTGGGTAAGCCGATCACCGCGGCGATCCTGCGCGGCGTGTTGCGGGTTTTCGAGGACTTCCGCTACGTCCGCGAGATCGCCGACAGCAACGGCCGCGACCACGCGTTGGTCTTCGAGGCCGGGATCGCGGGGGCGCCGGGGGTGAAGATCACCGGTTGCGACTTCCTGCATTTCAACGACGACGGGTTGATCGGCGAGTTCATGGTGATGGTCCGGCCACTGTCCGGCGCGACGGCGCTGTCCGATGCGATGGGCGCCCAGTTCGAGCGGATCCAGCAGGAGGCGGCCGAACTCGCGGACCAGTTCGCCGTCGCGAAGGGATCCTGACCATGCGGATCGGGTTGGGGATCAATTACGCGGGCGGGTTCAAGCAAGTCGCCGCCGAGGTGGCCGACCTGGAACGCGCCGGGTTGGACATCGTCTTTGTCCCCGAGGCGTATTCGTTCGACGCGGTGAGCGCGCTGGGCTACCTGGCGGCGAGCACGGAACGGGTTGAGCTGGCCTCGGGCATCCTGCAGCTCTACACCCGCACGCCCACACTGACCGCGATGACCGCGGCCGGCCTCGACTACGTCTCCGACGGCCGGTTCACGCTCGGTCTGGGCGCCTCCGGCCCTCAGGTCATCGAGGGGTTCCATGGTGTGCCCTACGATGCCCCGATCGCGCGCACCCGCGAGGTGATCGACATCTGCCGGCAGGTGTGGCGGCGCGAGACCCTGCAACACCGGGGCAAGTACTACGAGATCCCGCTGCCCGCCGGGCAGGGCACCGGCCTCGGCAAGCCGCTGAAACTCATCAATCGTCCCGTCCGAGAGCGCATCCCGATACTGGTCGCGGCGCTGGGACCCAAGAACGTCGAGCTGGCCGCCGAGATCGCCGAAGGCTGGCAGCCGATCTTTTTCCTGCCGGAGAAGGCGCGCGACGTGTGGGGTGATGCGCTGGCCGCAGGCCAGGCCAAGCGCGATCCCGCGCTGGGGGACCTCGACATCTACGCGGGACCGGTCCTGGCCATCGGCGAAAACGTCGAGCCCTTACGCGAATTCGTCAAGCCGCACCTGGCGCTCTATATCGGCGGAATGGGGGCCAAGGGCAAGAACTTCTATCACACCCTGGCCACCAAGTACGGCTACGGCCCTCAAGCCGACCGGATCCAGGAGCTCTACCTGTCGGGCGACAAGGACGGCGCGGCAAAGGTGGTGCCCGATCAACTGGCGCGGGACGTCAACTTGATCGGTTCGCGCGAGTTCGTCAAGGAGCGGTTGGCGGCGTTTCGGGAGGCGGGGGTGACCACCTTGAACGTGGCACCTATCGCCGGTACGGCCGTGGAGCGGATCAAGCTGATCGAGACGCTGCGCGGACTGCTCTAACCGCTAACGCTTGCCGGTCATGTCGCGACCCGCCAGGGTTGCGCTTGCCCTAGCATGGGTGTTATCGCGTCGGCGAACCGTAGGAAGCGACCGAAATGGACCTCGACCGAATCACCCATCCGCTGCGACTTGCCAGAGGATCCCATCAGCCCGGGTCGGGCAAAGGGTGTGCAATGAACGCGATTTCATACATCAATGGCGACGAGCAGGTCACCGATTTCCCGGCGACGTCGGCCCGGCCGCTGGCCTCCTTCGTCCAGTTGTGCAACGACATGCTTGCCGGGCCCGATGGCTATCTCTCGCCGGACGACACCCTGCGGGTACTCGACTTGGGGTGGCTGACCGTTGGCACCGCCGATGTCGCCGACGCCGTCGTGCACCCCTGGGTGGCCAAGCTGTTGGTCAGCCCCGTGTGGGGCGTTGTTCGATACGCCGACGACGCGGCGGCCAGGGCCATCACCGACATCGCCGAACTGCATCGCCGGCTCGCCCCCGCCACGACGCCGCCGATCGCCGAATGGGACGGCGCCGCCCGCGCCGCATGCGCGGTCACCACCACGCCGGTGACCGCCGAAAGGTATGCGGTCCGGGCCGCCCGTCAATCGACCGCGCTCGTCGAGACCGACGACTGGGACGCACTGGATGCCGTGACCGGCAACGCGCTCAAGGCGCACCGATTGGCGAGTGCGGATGTCGGAGCCGCCCCCGTCGTGGAGATCGCGCGGCACGCCATACGTTCATGGCGTCGGTTGGCCGGGTTGAGCGTTCTCGGCCACGCGCCGATAGGGGCCGGAGCTGACGCGCGACGCAAATTTGCCGCGGCATAGGGTATTTCGTCCGCTGAATCAACCCTGGCGGTGATGATCCCGTCGCAGCCGCGCGGCCCGAATCGCGGCCGTTCCCAGCGCAAGCACCGCCATGGTGGCAAGGATGACGGTCGACAGCGTGGGCCCGACGGTGGTCAGCACCAGGGGCAGGCCGAAGCCGATATAGGTCACCACGTAGAACGCTCCGACGAGCGCACCGCGCAGGCGTCGCGGCGCCGCAGCTTCGAGATCGATCAAGCCGTCGCGCAGACAAAGGCCCGACGCGCACCCCAGGATCACGAACACGGCCAGGGCGAGGGGCAGCGACATGGCCGGCGGGGCGACCGCGGTGACCGCGTAGCCGAGCGCGGCCAGCACGGCGCCCGCGGTGCCCGCGTGCGGCCCCCAGCGCAGCGCTCGGGCAAGCACCTGAATTCCTCCGCTGAGGCCATTCACGATCAGCGTGGCGGTGCCCGCGGCGACGGGTGCCGCCAGCCCGGTGTGCACGCGGCTGGGAATCGTGATGAACCCCAGCGTCGCCGACGCGAAGACCCACGGGGCGAGCGGCATGGCCCAACTCAGCGCCCACGCGGTTCCCTGCCGAGCCGCCGCCGGTGGTTCCCAGTCGTGCGCCGTTGCCGGCGCCGTCGCGTCGGCACGCCGCACCGCCGCGACCGAGAAAACCATCGCCGCCACGACAACGGCGGCGGCCACCCCGAAAGACCAGCGAATGCCGGGCTGTCCCGAGCGCGCGATCAGGCCCGCAGCGAACGGGCCGATGGCGAAGCCGCCGAGCAACACCGCACCGGCGGTGCCCGCCCCGGCGGGACCTTTCAGGTCGGAGGCCCATGCGGTGCAAGAGCTCATCAACAGACCCACACCGATTCCGACGACGAAACGTCCCGCCAGCAGGACGTCGGGTTGCTGCGAGAGCAGCATCGCCACCGTCCCCACCAGTGTGGCCGTCGCGCCCGCCAGCGCCACCGCCTGACGCCCGAGCGCATCGGACAGCCGCCCGCCGACGAGCAGTCCGGGCAGCAATCCCAGCGCGTAGATCGCGAAGACGGCGTCGAGCCTGGTCGCATCGAGGTGTTGGTGGTCGCTGATCACCGGCATCAACGCGACGAAGTGGTTGGCGACCCAGCCCGTCGACAACAGCAGGGCCAAGACGCTGACGAACGTCGCCTGCGCCGCACGCGGTTCTGCGCGCTCCTGCAACATGACCGGCGCCGGCTGTGGCCCGCTGGTCAGGTCGGTCGACCCCTTCGACGAGAGCACGGGTTTTCCTCCCCTGGGTGACAAGAGCGTGGACGGCCGACGAAAGGTACTGGACAATGCCACCTACGGAGTTATTCCCGCTGGGCGGACACCGTGCACAGCTGTTAGCGGGGTTCTGCCTCCCGGTCCTGCAAACGCGCGATGATGCGGCGCAAAGCGCGGGTAAGGTTTGGAATCGGTCGATTTGGTGTACAGATACGTCACTGCGAACCCAGGAGGGCAAATGATGAAGCAAATCGCTGCGGCAACGGTTGCGGTGGCCGCACTGCTGTCCGGCGCGTGTTCCGCCTCACAGGTGATCAACACCGGGGGCGACACCAAGTGCAAGGACTTCACCACGCAGGACGAGAAGAAGCAAAGCGACGAGGTCAGCAAGATGCTCAAGGACAAGAGCGGCGCCGACCCGACGAATATGGAAATATCCGCCACCCGTTTGTCGGCCACCACGTGGTGTCAGACGCTGGGCAAGCCCGACTCCAAGATCTCCGAGGCTCCCCACGGCTGACGCCGGATGGCGCTTGAACACGGATGATGCTGCGGCGCAATTGTTCTGCTCGCCGGATTGGGTAACTTCAGCGACGCCGCGTCGGGCACGTTCGAGCGCCCGGTGGCGAAGCGACGTGGTTAGCTGTCCCTCATCAATTCGACACGGGGGCCGGCCGGCGATCGGCCAGCCGGCGCTCGGCATACGCGTGGCCCTGGGCTCTATCGCCCATCACGATCCCTGCGATGTCGGCCAGCCGCGCAATGCGCCCTCCGCCGCCCCAGGTGCCGTCGGGAATCTCGTTGGCAAACACCCAAATACGCAGCGGATCACGCTCGTGTAGCCCGTCCTCGGCATCCAGGATTGCCTCGGTGACCGCGGCGACCATGCTGGCGCGGCGCTCATCGTCAAACTGACCTTCTGGTACCGACGCGATGACGCGATAATGCGGTGCCGCAGGCCGTTCACCTGCGTGCAGCACGGCCGCGGGTCGATGCAGCCACACTTTGGCCAGTGCCCGGGCCGCGGGATTGGCCGGGTCTGCCCCCTCGTGTTCAAGCAGCACGTCGGTCAGTGTCACCAACAGTGCCGTTTCCGCCTCGTCAGGCAACGCTCCTTCGGGAATGTATGCATCCAGCATGGGCATCTCACGGACCTCCAGATTTGTGGGCAAAGCTCTAAGTTTATTTTCACAACGCAGCTTAGCCAGGTCTGAGTTGCAAAGTCAAACCCTGCTATGCTGGGTATCGTGTTTACGGCCCGAGATAGCTACAGTGCCGAAAACTGTTCCGTAAAACGCGCACTCGACGTTGTCGGGGAGAAGTGGACCCTCTTGGTGCTTCGCGAGGCCTTCTATGGTGCACGGCGCTTCGAACAGTTCCAGGCCCACGTGGGGTGCGCCCGGAATCTGCTCAGCGAACGGTTGAACACCCTCGTGGAAACGGGAGTCATGCGGCGCGTGCCCTACCGGGAGCCAGGCCAGCGCGAGCGCCACGAATACCGCCTCACCGATAAGGGTCTTGACTTGTTGCCGGCTGTTATCGCCTTGATGGAGTGGGGCGACCGTTGGGCGGCCGACCCCGCCGGCGCAGCCGTCGAGATCACTCATCGTGACTGCGGACACCGTGTCGAACTGGCGCTGCGTTGCAGCAACGACGGCGCCGCGCTCAACCCGCGAGATCTCCAGCCCAGGCCCGGTCCCGGCGCCCGCCCCGCGGAATCCGCGTAGCACAGCAGAATCCATGCGCGAAGGGCTAGCTGAGCGCCAGTTCGGTGGGTAGCTCGTCGGTCAGCACGGCCCGCGCGAGTAACTCACCAAGCAGCGGCCCGAACTTCATCAGGTTGCTCCCGACGAACGCGACGACGCGGCCACGGCGCGCCACCGTCCAGCCGTCGCCCCCGGCGTCGAGCCAGGGGGCACGAGCGGTGACGCAGTCGATCTGGCTCACGGCAACCAACGACGGAAACAGCGCGCGCACAGCGGCGGGGTCGGGCACCTCTTGCCCGAACGCCCAACGGCCCGTGCTACCCAGCGGCAACCCGTAGCCCTCGGGCGCGGAAAGGCATGCGGCGCCGGTCGCGTCGGCGCCCTCATAGGTAAAGCGCGTGTGGGGTGCGAACTGCACACCGAGCGGGCCGAACAGCGCCGGCGTCCGGACACCCGCGCAGATCAGCACGCCGTGCGCGCGCAGCACGGCGCCGTCCGCCAGCGTCGTCGTGCCGTCGTCGGCCACCGCCACCACCTCGCCGCGCCTGATGACCGCGCGCCGCGCGAGGGCGTCCAGCGCCCGGCGGATGCGCAGGCTGCCGCCCAGCGGGTCGAACACCCCGGCGTCCCACGCTGCCGCGAGAAACGGGATGCGCGCTTCGATCTCGGACCGGTTGAGCCGGGAGAAACGCGCGCCGGCCTCCGTCATCGCGTCGGCGGTCTCGTCGCACGCGCCGGCGGTGATGAAGCCCTCCGCGCCCAGCAGGCGCCCCGCAGCCAACTCGGACTCCCAGCGCAGCCAGCCCTCGCGGGCCCGCAGCGCGAGTTCGCACAACGCCGCGCGCCGATGCGCGACGCGGAAAATCCTTGCCAGACCGGCGGATTGCTCGGAGAACGGCTCGCCGCGTTCGAACACGACGGCGTCCTTCCCGCGCCGCCGCAGCGCGTGGGCGGCCGCGAGCCCGCATATCCCCGCCCCGACAACGACGATCATCAGAAAAAGAATCCGGCGTGCGGTGCTTCGGCCACCGCGAACAAGCGATCGGCGACGGCCAGTGCCGCCGGTTCGTCGGTCCGGGCCAGCCCCGCGGCGGCGAGGCCGCGCCAGGACGTGCCGCCGAGCAGAGCCGCGGAGAGGCCTTCGATGCCGACGTGGAGCCGGGCGGGCCGGTCGGTCGGTTTCGCGCCGTCGCCCGTGACGGCGAAGCTGGTCGAATTGCGTGGCCGCAGCGGGTCCTCGACCGCGATGGTGACCGTTTCATCGCCGGCGTATCGGCGCGCCGCCAGCGCCGCTTCCGCGTCCACGACGCGGAGCCACGTCTCGTCACGCACTGCGGTCACCCGCGCGGCCCTTCGGTCCGTCAGCAACAACGGCAGCGGATCGTCGACGGGCATCATCCAGAACACCACGCGATCGATGAGATCGAGCCCGAGCAGGAAGCGCAACAGGCCCAGATAGGCGTCGGTCGTGGGCGCGAAGAAGTCCTCGACGGCGATGGTGCGCTGGTCGCTGACGAACCACGCCTCGGTGTCGACGGGACGGTAGCGAGTGAAACCGGTCTCTGCCCCCCGGTCGCCATGGACCGCGACATACGAAGGGCCCGGCGAGGATTCGGTGCGCATTCGCAGGCTGTGCCACCACACCTCCGGGCGGTCGATGGTTCCCGGGCGCAGTGGACGATGCGTGGCGTAGATCCGGGGCAGGGTATCCCACGCCTCACCCATGTCCAGCAGTCGCACCGGACCGCCGGTCCCCACCTCGGATCGGAGCGCCGCCCTCGCCGTCTGGACTTCCACGGTCTGCGAGAAACTCGCGACCCCGTAGCCGAACCGCTCGTAGATCGTCGCCTCCGAGGCGCGCAGCGTCGCGACCACCTCGCCCCGCGCGGCGAAGTCGTCCAGCTGGTGGCGGATCAGCTCGGTGGCGAT
Source organism: Mycobacterium sp. E3198 (assembly GCF_001667015.1). Classification (GTDB taxonomy): domain Bacteria; phylum Actinomycetota; class Actinomycetes; order Mycobacteriales; family Mycobacteriaceae; genus Mycobacterium. Next base: position 81,543 of record NZ_LZIS01000181.1, read on the forward strand.
CCCCCTGCGGGTGAACGACGGCAGCACCCCGATGTGCGTCACGGCGGCATGACCGACGATCGCCCCGCCGGGGAGGGTGAGGCCGCTCGTTACGGCGTCGGCGGTGCCGACCAGCCGGCCGTCGGCGAAGGCACCGATCGTGCGGCCGGGCTCGAGCAGCTCGGTGATCTGGCCGGGCGCCAGGTTCGACAGCGGGGGAAACCCGACCATCGCGGCGCGGAACACGTTGGCCGCGGCGAGCAGGTCGTCCTCGCTGTCGAGGACGCGGATGTCGGAGGTCATGCCGCCATCATGGCGCGTGCCCTCGGCGACTGTTCCGGCGCGGTGCCTAACGGATTTGCAGGCCGGTCAGCGCGCGCGAAATGACCAGGCGCTGAATTTCGCTGGTGCCCTCGAAGATGGTGAAGATCTTCGCGTCGCGATGCATCCGCTCCACGGGGTAGTCGCGGGTATACCCGTTGCCGCCGAGGATCTGGATGGCCTCGTCGGTGACGTAGACCGCGGTCTCGCTGGCCACCAGTTTGGCCATCGAACCCTCCGCCGAGTCGAAGCTCTGGTTGTTGCGCGCCATCCATCCGGCACGCCACACCAGCATGCGCGCCGCGTCGATGCGGCTCTTCATGTCGGCCAGCTTGAACGCGATGGCCTGGAACTCGCCGATCTTGCGGCCGAATTGCTCGCGCTGGCAGGCATAGTCGAGGGCGTATTCGTAGGCGGCCCGAGCCACACCGACGGCCATCGCGCCCACCGTGGGGCGGGTGCGCTCGAAGGTCTTCATCGCGGCCTGCCCGCGCGACGAGGCGCCGGACTTGACCCGGGCGATGCGCTCCTCGAACTTCTCGCGGCCACCGAGGATCGTGTCCTCGGGCAGCCGCACGTTGTCCAGCACCACCTCGGCGGTGTGCGAGGCGCGGATGCCGTGCTTCTTGAACTTCTGGCCCTGCGACAGCCCGTGGGTATCCGGCGGGATGACGAACGTGGCCTGTCCGCGGGTGCCGAGTTCGGGATAGACGGATGCCACCACGATGTGCACGTTGGCGATACCCCCGTTGGTCGCCCACGTCTTGGTGCCGTTGAGGACCCATTCGCCGGCCGCCTCGTCATAGCGCGCGCGGGTCCGGATGGCGCCCACGTCGGAACCCGCGTCGGGCTCAGACGAGCAGAACGCCCCGAGCTTGGGTTCCTTGGACGTGCCGAACATCTCCGGCAGCCAACGACCCAGCTGTTCGGGAGTTCCGTTGCCCGCCAACGCCGCTGCCGCCAGCCCGGTGCCCAGGATGGACAGGGCGATGCCGGCATCGCCCCAAAACATCTCCTCGAACGTGGTCAGAAAGCCCAAGCCGGTCGGCTCGGCCGCCTGCTGCGCGAAGAAATCTGGGGAGTACAGGCCCACCTTCGCGGCCTCTTGGATCACGGGCCACGGAGTTTCCTCCCGCTCATCCCATTCCGACGCGGCGGGCCGGATCACGTCGGCCGCAAACTTGTGCACCCAGTCGCGCACCTCGATCACGTCGTCGCTCAGTTGCATTGAGAATGTCACGGCTTCACTCCTGAAATAGATTGGTAGTTAACGGTTCCGGTATTGGGCGAGGACGCTCACCGTCTGGTTGACCCACGCCTCGAAGTAGCGGTCCTCATCGATGTTGCCGGGCAATCGCCCGGTCAGGGCTTGCAGCGTCGCGGCATAGGACAACGACCCGATCGCCGCGGCCGCAGACGCCTCGGGATCGGGTATGCGCGTGCGGCCGGAGTTATTGGACGCGACCAGCTCGTCGGCGAAGCGCTGATACGCGTTGTCGGTGATGACCTGCCAGGTCTTCTCGTCGAGATCGCCCAGTTCGTCGGGCTCGCGCAGCATGACCCTGAGCAGTTCCTCGCTCTGTTTCAGGTTGTCCCAGATCAGTCGGCCGGCTGTGCGCACCGCCTGCTCGACGCTGCCGGGCGCCCCGGCGTCGTACTGTTCCCGCGCCGCCACGATGCTGTCGATCCGGTGCGCCACGGCCGCCTCCAACAGCTCACGCTTGGAGCCGAAGTGCTTGTACAGCGCGCCGGAACCGGGCGCCAGGCCGGACGCCCGCTGGATATCGGCCACCGATGTCGCCGCGTACCCCTTGGCGGCGAACAGGCTCATCGCGGCGGCCAGCAGCCGATCACGCCCCGATGTCTGCATAGGTGAGAGAGTACTCACTCACCTCGTGCGGGAGAAGCGTGTGTAGCGCACTTCACAGCCCGGAGCGCGCCCCGGCAAAGATTTGCGTTCGGTATGCAGGCGGCTCGTCAGGTTGCCCGCTGTGGGGCATCCACCTACCTTCGAACCCAGGAGCCAGGCGTTCCCAGTCGAGCGACAATGGCTGTCGTGCTTGTAATTGGCTTGCGCTCCAAGCGATTACGCGGCCCGTATCACAGCGGTGCGGAGCGGATAGCGACAATGCCCTTTATGACCTAGCGAGGTAGCGAACGATGCGGCACGTCAAAGACCCCGGCATTCGAGGTGTTCACTCGTCACGACACGGCCGCCTGCACTCCATCATTCGACACGACCTGCCCGCGTCCCTGGTGGTCTTCCTGGTCGCGCTCCCGCTGTCGCTGGGGATCGCCATCGCGTCGAACGCACCGGTGCTCGCCGGGCTGATCGCCGCGATCGTCGGGGGGATCGTCGCCGGATGCATCGGCGGATCACCGCTGCAGGTCAGCGGTCCGGCGGCCGGGCTCACCGTCGTCGTCGCCGATGTCGTATCCGAGTTCGGTTGGGGCGTGACCTGTTTGATCACCGCCGCCGCGGGCATCCTGCAGGTCCTGTTGGGCCTGAGCCGCGTCGCGAGAGCCGCGCTGGCCATCTCTCCCGTCGTCGTGCATGCCATGCTGGCCGGGATCGGGATCACCATCGCGCTTCAGCAAGTGCACGTGCTGCTCGGCGGGCAATCGAAAAGCACTGCCTGGCAGAACGTTACCGGGCTGCCGGGCCAGGTTCTCGGCGCTCACCGCCCAGGCGTGCTCCTGGGCATGCTCGTGGTCGCCATCCTGATCGCATGGAAGTGGGTCCCGGCCAAGGTGGCTCGCGTTCCGGGCGCGCTGGTCGCCATCGTGGTGGTGACGGTGATCTCGGTGGTCTTCCCGTTCGACGTGCCGCGCATCGAACTCGACGGGTCGGTGCTGGACGCGCTGCGCTTGCCCTCGGTGCCGCACGGTAACTGGACCGCGGTCGTGATCGCCGTCGTCACGGTGACGCTCATCACCAGCGTGCAGAGCCTGCTGACGGCGGTCTCCGTCGACCGGATGCATCACGGGCCGCGCACCAACTTCGACCGCGAGCTGATCGGGCAGGGCGCTGCGAACATCGCCTCGGGCGCGATCGGCGGTCTGCCGATCGCCGGCGTCATCGTCCGCAGCGCGGCGAATGTCAACGCCGGAGCCAAGTCCCGCGCCTCGTCGATCCTGCACGGCGTCTGGATCTTGCTGTTTACCCTTCCGTTTGCCGAGCTGGTCGAGCAGATCCCCACGGCCGCCCTCGCGGGGCTGCTGATCGTCATCGGCGTGGAGCTGCTCAAGCCGGCGCACATCGAAACCGCGATGCGCAGCGGGGATCTCATCGTGTACGTCGTCACGGTGGTGGCGGTGGTGTTCCTGAACCTCTTGCAGGGCGTCATGATCGGGCTGGCGCTGGCCATCGCGCTGACGGGGTGGCGGGTGCTGCGGGCCAAGGTGGAGGCGCGCCCGGTGGGCGGCCAGTGGCGCATCGACGTCAGCGGCGCGTGCACCTTTCTTGCGCTGCCCCGGCTGACCCGCGTACTGGCCTCGGTGCCCGAAGGGGCCACGGTGACGGTCAATATCGTGGTCGATTACCTCGACCACGCTGCCTACCAGGCGATCAGCGATTGGCATCGGCTGCACGTGGCCCGAGGCGGCGTAATCCGCTTGCAGGGCACCATCGAGCGGGGCCGGCTCGCTCACCGCCCCATCGAAGAGCTTTTCGAACCCGAGGACGCCGAAGGTCAGCCGTCGAACGCTGGCCGGCCCGGCGTCCAGCTGACGCTGGTGGAGGCGGTGCCGCCGGCATCCGAATGAGACGCATACCCGTGTGCTAGCCGGGCGGCGAACGCCGCGCCTATATTCTGAGGTCGATGTCCAACCCCGGGGCGAGCACGGAAGGCCGGCTGAGCGGCGGGTGGAATGATCGATGACTCCCGATGTTCCCCTGTTCGGCCAGGTACGGCTGCCGATGCGCGTGCTGTCGCTGCGCACCATCGTCATCGTCGCCGCGCTATCGGTGATCACGCTCGTCGTCCTCTTGGGCGCCTGGGTATGGATCGGCGTCACCAACGATCAGTACAGCCAGCTCGACCGCCGACTGGATTCCGTGAGCAGTCTGGGTGACATCAATAGTTTGATCAACAGCGGGCAGCTCACCAGCCCCGATCACCCCATGCCGGACGGCAACCTGGTGCGCACCGCGCGCATCGGGGGCGTGACGGTGTCGGCTCCCGGCAACATCGTGTTGCCTCGACTCCCCAACGGATACGCGAACACCACCATCAACGGGGTGCAGTACCGGGTGCGAACGTTCACCGCGGGGCCGGCCTCGATCGCGCTCGCCGCGCCGTTGGCCGAGGCGCAGCATCGAATCAACGAACTGCACCTGCGCGTGTTGTTGATCTGTGGCAGCGTCATCGGCGGCACGGTGCTCGTCGGCTGGGTGATCTCCTTGATCATGGTCAATCCGTTCCTGTTGCTGGCGCAGCAGGCCCGCGCCATCAACGCTCAGTCCAGTCCCGACGAGGTGCAGGTCCGTGGCGTCCGCGAGGCCGTGGAGATCGCCGAAGCGGTCGAGGGCATGCTGGCCCGCATCGGCAACGAGCAAGAGCGCACCAAGGCCGCGCTCGAGTCGGCACGCGACTTCGCGGCGGTCGCCTCACACGAGCTGCGCACCCCGCTGACCGCCATGCGCACCAACCTGGAAGTGTTGTCCACCTTGGAGTTACCCGCCGAGCAGCGGCACGAGGTGCTCGGCGACGTGATTCGCACACAGAGCCGAATCGAAGCGACGCTGACGGCGCTCGAGCGGCTGGCGCAGGGGGAGCTGACCACCGTCGACGACTTTGTCCCCTTCGACATCACCGAGCTGCTGGACCGCGCCGCGCACGACGCGCTGCGCATCTACCCCGGTGTGGACGTGTCGCTGGTGCCGTCGCCGACGGTGCTGATGGTGGGGCTGCCCACCGGGCTACGGCTGGTCATCGACAACGCCATCGCGAATGCCGTCAAGCACGGCGGTGCCACCGAAATCCGGCTCACCGTAGGCAGTTCGGGCGAGGGCGTCCAGATCGCGGTCGACGACAACGGCACCGGTGTCCCGGAGGACGAACGCACCGCGGTCTTCGCACGCTTCTCCCGCGGGTCCACCGCGTCGCGAGCGGGCTCCGGGTTGGGGTTGGCGCTTGTCGCCCAGCAGGCCGAATTGCACGGCGGATCGGCCGCCCTGCACGCCAGTCCGCTGGGCGGCACGCGCCTGCTGCTCAAGCTCGCCGGCGACGGGCGCGGCCCGGCGTAACGCGCGACGCCGCTGAGGTATCAGCTCGTTGCGGCCGCCGAAATCGACTTGCTGACCGTGTACCCGTCGATCCCTTCGGCGCCGAGTTCACGCCCGTAGCCGCTCGCTTTGACGCCGCCGAACGGCGCGAACGGGTCCATGGTGTAGCCCTGATTGACGCCGAAGGTCCCGGTGCGCACGCGGCCCGCGATAGCGACCCCGCGGGCGTGATCGGCGGTGAACACCGAACCCGCCAGCCCGTAGTCGGAATCGTTGGCGATCGCGACGGCGTCGTCCTCGTCGCGGTACCCGATGGCGGTCAGGACGGGGCCGAAGATCTCTTCGCGGGCGATGCGCATGCCGTTGTCGGCGCCGGCGAACAGCGTCGGCCGCACGTACCAGCCGCGCTCGATGCCGTCGGGCATTTCGGTGCCGCCGATGACCAGCCGCGCGCCCTCCCGCCGGCCCTCCTCGATGTAATCGCGGACGCGCTCCTGTTGACGCCGCGCGACCAGCGGGCCGAGCTGCGTTTCCGGGTCGGCCGGATCGCCGATGCGCAGCGACGCCACTTCGGCCGCCAGCGCGTCGACGAACTCGTCGCTGCGATTGGCGGGCAACAGGATTCGCGTCAGCGCGTTGCAGATCTGGCCGCAGTTCGACAGGCTTGCCGACCGGATCGCGGACGCGACTGCGGCGGGCTCGGCGTCGTCCAGGACGATCGCGGCGGACTTGCCGCCGAGTTCGAGGCTGATCCGCTTGAGGCCGGCCCCACAGGCCGCCGCGACGGCCCTGCCGGCGGCGGTGGAGCCGGTGAACGACACCTTGTCCACGCCCGGGTGGCCGATGAGCAACTCGCCGACGTTCGCGTCGCCGGGTAGCACGCTGACGACACCCTCGGGCAGGCCGGCCTCTTCGAGCATCGCGCCGAGCAGCAGCGCGTCGAGCGGGGCCTCCGGCGCGGGCTTGACGATGACGCAGCACCCGGCCAGCAGCGCCGGGATGAGTTTGGTGACGATGAGGAATTGGGGCATGTTCCACGGCACGATGGCCGCGACGACACCGACGGGTTCACGCCGGATGTCGAGGTCGGCTCCATAGAAGCCGGGCCTCGTCTCCTGCCAGCGAAAGTTTTCGGCGAGGTCACAGAATGCGGTCATCATCATGGCCGGCAGCCCGACCTGGGCGCGTTGGGCAAAGGTGATGGGCGCGCCGATTTCGGCGGTGATCAGTTCGGCCAGCTGCGGCCGTTGCGCCGCATAGAGTTTGGCGAGCCGGCGCACGGCCGCAATGCGATCGGCCGGATCCAGACGCGGCCATGGGCCTTCGTCGAACGCGGCGCGTGCGCTCGTCACGGCGGCGTCCACGTCGGCCGGGCCCGCCGAGGCGACGAGCGCGATGGGTGCTTCGGTATGCGGGGAAATCACCTCGAGGGTATTGGCCGTGCTGGGCGAAAGCCATGTTCCGCCAATGAACAGCCTCTCGTGTCGCCGCACCTGGCTCCTCCTTTCGCCCCGCAATATCAACTACTTGCGATTGTGAGGTAGAGCATATACGGTCGGCAGACATGGCCCGCTTCCCCAAGCCGCCCGAAGGCAGCTGGACACAGCATTATCCCGAGCTAGGTACCGGGCCGGTGTCCTACGAGGATTGCGTCAGCCCACAAGTCTACGAGCTTGAGCGCGCCGCGATATTCAAGCGCGCGTGGCTGAATGTGGGCCGCGTGGAAAGCCTTTCGCGCAAGGGGAGCTACTTCACCAAGGAACTGAAGGTCGCCAACACCTCGATCATCCTGGTCCGCAACGCCGCGGGCGACATCAACGCGTTTCACAATATCTGTCGGCATCGGGGCAACAAGCTGGTCTGGAACGACATGCCCCTGGAAGAGACCAGCGGCGTGTGCCGGCAATTCACCTGCAAGTACCACGCGTGGCGGTACGACCTGGACGGCAAGCTCACCTATGTGCAGCAGGAGGGCGAATTCTTCGACCTCGACAAGGACCGCTACGGGCTGGTGCCGGTGCACTGCGACGTGTGGGAGGGGTTCATTTTCGTCAACTTCGCCGCGCGGCCCGAGCAGTCGCTGCGGGAGTTCCTCGGACCCATGATCACCGATCTGGAGGGCTATCCGTTCGATCGGATGACCTCACGGTGGTGCTATCGCTCCGAGGTGCGGGCGAATTGGAAGCTCTACATGGACGCCTTCCAGGAGTTCTATCACGCACCGGTGTTGCACGCGAGCCAGTCACCCAGCAAGTACTCGAAGGCCGCGGCGGAGGCCGGTTTCGAGGCGCCGCACTACCGCATCGACGGCCCGCACCGATTGGTCAGCACGTCTGGTGTGCGGGCCTGGGAAATGGATCCCGACATGCGCAAGCCCATCGAGGACATCTGCCAAAGCGGGCTGTTCGGGCCTTGGGACAAGCCCGACCTCGGCGAGATGCCGCGGGGCATCAACCCGGCCAGGTGTGACCCGTGGGGACTGGACTCGTTTCAGCTGTTCCCCAATTTCGTCATCCTGTTCTGGGGCCAGGGCTGGTATCTGACCTACCACTACTGGCCGACGTCGTACAACTCCCACGTGTTCGAGGGAACCCTGTATTTCCCGGCGCCGCGCACCCCCCGCGAACGCGTGGCCCAGGAACTCGCGGCGGTGACGTTCAAGGAGTACGGGCTGCAGGATGCCAACACGCTGGAAGCCACCCAGTCCATGATCGAGTCGGGTGCGGTGCGCGAATTCCTGCTCAACGATCAGGAGATCCTGCTGCGCCACCTCCACAAGGAGACCGCCTCCTGGATCGCCGACTACCAGGGCAGCGGCGTGGGGGTGTAGGCGTGACCGCCAAGCTGCCAACGGAATTCGCCGACCTGGAGCCATTCGCCGAATGGTGCCTTCAGACCGAGCCGGAGCGCTATCGCAAGAGGCTGAACAGCTCGATGGCCGCGATGCAAGCGTTCTACGAAGCGATCACGCCGCGGGCCGAAGAAGCGATCGCTTACTGCGACAAGTTCCCGCTCGACGACCTTCCCGAGGACGTCACGAACCTGATGCACCTGCTGTATTCGATGATCATGGTGTCCTTCCCCGTCGAGTGCTGGAAGCAGCCGCGGGTTCCCGACTCAGGCGCCTCCAGCCTGGACTGCGTCTCCGAACCGGTCCCGTGACCACCGTCCTGCGGGCCTCGCGCTGGGCGGACGTCGACGCCGGCCAGGTCCGCTCACCGGCCGTCCTGATCATCGAGGGCGACCGCATCGGCGCGGTCAATCCCGTTGAGCCCCTGCCGGATTCGGCGACAGAACTCGATCTCGGCGACGTCACCCTGCTGCCCGGCCTGATGGACATGGAGCTCAACCTGCTCATCGGCGGCCCCGGTGGGCCAGAGGGCCTGCCCAACCCCATGCACGGCGTGCAGGACGACCCGGCATACCGCACCCTGCGCGGCGCCGTGAACGCGCGCACCACCCTGGACGCCGGCTTCACCACCGTGCGCAACCTCGGCCTGATGGTCAAGACCGGCGGCTACCTGCTCGACGTAGCGCTGCAGCGCGCGATCGACCAGGGATGGCACGCCGGTCCCCGGATCGTCCCGGCCGGCCACGCCGTGACGCCCTACGGCGGGCACCTGGACCCGACGGTCTTCCAACGCCTGGCGCCGGGCATCATGCCGCTGAGCGTGGCCGAGGGCATCGCCAACGGGGTGCCCGACGTCCGCGCGTGCGTGCGCTACCAGATCCGCCACGGCGCCAAGCTGATCAAGGTCTCGGCCTCGGGTGGCGTGATGTCCCACAGCACCGCGCCCGGCGCCCAGCAGTATTCGGACGAGGAGTTCGCCGCGATCGCCGACGAGGCGCACCGCGCCGGAGTCCGCGTCGCCGCACATGCGGTGGGCGACAGTGCGATCCGCGCCTGCATCAGGGCGGGTATCGACTGCATCGAACACGGCTTTTTGGCCACCGACGAGACGATCCAGATGATGGTCGACCATGGCACCTTCCTGGTGTCGACGACCTATTTGACCGATGCGTTGGCCGTGGACCGGATCGCCCCGGAGTTGCGCAAGAAGGCCGAGGAGGTATTTCCGCGCGCGAAGTCGATGCTGCCCAAGGCGATTGCCGCCGGTGTGCGCATCGCGTGCGGCACGGACGCGCCCGCTATCCCGCATGGCCAGAACGCCAAGGAGCTGTGCGCACTTGTGGAACGGGGCATGACTCCCATGCAGGCGATCCGCGCGGCGACGGTGATCGGCGCCGAGCTGATCGAGGCCGATCACGAGTTGGGCCGCCTCGCGCCCGGCTATCTCGCAGATGTCATCGCGGTCCCGGGAGATCCCTCCCGCGACATCGCGACCACCCTCGACGTGCAGTTCGTGATGAAGGGCGGCCGCGTCCACCGTTCGAGGGACGCAGATGGAACTCACTGACAACATCCTCTGGCTGCTCAAGCAGGCGTTTCATTTCTCGCTGACGACCGTGAACGAGGCGATCAGCGGCCACGGCGTGACGACCGCTCAGATCGGCCTGATGCGTCAGCTCGCCAACGAACCCGGCCTGTCCGGCGCCGAGCTGGCCCGGCGGCTGTTGATCAGCCCGCAGGGCGTCCAGCTCGCCGCGGCCGCGCTGGAGCGCCGCGGCCTGGTGGAGCGCAAGCAGGATCCGCAGCATGGGCGAATCATGCAGTCATACCTCACCGACGAGGGACGCGCGGTGACCGCGGCGGTCCTCACCGACGCGCTGGCCGCCCACGAGAGCGTGTTCGGGGTGCTCACCGCCGACGAGCAGCAACTGCTGCACGACCTGCTGGCCCGCGTCGTCGAAAAAGGCACGGGCCACGCGTTGTTCACCGATCGCGCCGAGGACTAGGGCACCCGCCCGCTTCGATCATTCGACGAGGTCGTCGGGTGGCGGCCGGATGCCGTCGTCGCTGACGCCGGGCAGCAGGCCCGTGAAGACGGGGAGCAGCGCTGTCGGGTCCCCCCGCCAGGGCAGCGCCGACAGTTGCCGGAGGCTGCGTCGCCCGCCGAGGGCGCGTAAGGCCTCGAAATCCGAGATTTCCAGGGAGATTTCGGCTGGCCCGGTGGCCGGGTCGCCGAGCTGCACGGGTCCCAGCGTGGGGGTGATCAACCGGAGCGACGGCAGCCCCGCTTGCCGGATGAACTCGTCGCCCGTCGTCGTCACGAAACCCAGCGCGGCCTGATACGCGAGATCGCCCGTGCGGGAACCCGGTTCACCCAGCGCGCCGCGAATGTCGTGCTCGTGGGTGAGCGCGTCGAAGACCAGCTGGCAGGCGGACGGTTGGGGGGCCAGCGCGAGCGTCGCCGTCACCATTTCCATCAGCTGCCCCCAGCGTTCGAGCAATTCGTCGACGGGATAGCCGCCGAGGCGGTCGACCTGCGCCCGGGTCCAGGCGTCGGCGCCCTTCCTCTCCACGTTGACCGACACGACGTCCTGGGCGACCCCGGTGAGGTGGGCAACCGTCTGGCGGACAGTCCAGGCGGGACACGCCGGCACCGAAAGTTCGGCGACCTCAGCGCGACCGCGGATCAGCGCGTCGACGCGCCGGTTGACGAGGCGGTAGGCGGCCGCGGCGTCGGAGGTCGGCAGCAGTCGGGGCGGTCGGCTGGGGCGGGCCGGCGCTGACTCATCACAAAACTCGTTGCCCGGCATCTGATTTGGCCTCTCGTTCGGCGGCGGTGTCCTGGAGAGGGACCGTACACCAAAGTTAAGAAAAATAAGAGATAATTAAGGTAACACTAAGACCGCCGAATGGTCGACACGCGGCCGCGCCCGTGGCGGCGTATCAAGTACTTGATGACAATGACAAGTACTTGATAATCTCGCCGGGATGGGAAAACCGAGTGCGGGTGGCGACGTCGACACGGCGACGGACACCGAGGGCGCGACGACGGAGAAGGTGACGATTCGTCTCGACCGGCGGACCACCACCGTTGCCTATCGGGATGGCGACACACTGCTGGAAACCGCCCGCGCGGCGGGCCTGGCGGCGCCGTCGTCGTGCGAAGCCGGCAACTGCGGAACGTGTATGGCCAAGCTGACCGAGGGCGGCGCCCGGATGATCAACAACGACGCGCTTACCGAGGACGAGGTCGCCGAGGGCTGGGTGCTGACGTGCCAGTCGCTGCCGACCAGCCACTCGGTCACGGTGGTCTACGAGTGACAGGACGGTCAAAGGTGAGGCGCACGCGATGACACGGGTGGCGGTGGTGACCGGTGGCGCATCGGGCATGGGGGAGGCGACCTGCCACGAACTGGGCCGGCGCGGGCACAAGGTGGCCGTGCTCGACGTCAACGGTGAAGCGGCGCAGCGGGTTTGCGAGGAGCTCCGCGCCGACGGGGTGGAGGCGCTGGGTGTGGTTGCCGACGTCACCAACCGCCCGGCGGTGGAGGAGGCGTTCGCCAAGGTGCGCAGCGAGCTGGGGCCGGTGACCATCCTGGTGACGAGCGCAGGGATGGTGGGCTTCGCACCCTTCATCGACATCACGCCCGAGTCCTGGGCGCGCATCATCGACGTGAACCTGACCGGCACGTTCCATTGCTGCCAGGTCGCCCTGCGGGACATGCTTGCCGCGAACTGGGGCCGCATCGTGATGATTTCGTCGTCCAGCGCCCAGCGCGGCTCCCCCCGCATGGCGCATTACGCGGCTTCCAAGGGCGCGGTGATCACCCTCACCAAATCGCTGGCGCGCGAATACGCCCCGCTGGGCATCACCGTCAACAACATTCCCCCGTCGGGCATCGAGACGCCGATGCAACAGCAGTCGCAGGCGCACGGCCATGTCAGATCCAATGAAGAGATCGCCAACCAGATTCCCGTGGGCCACCTCGGCACCGGCGACGACATCGCGGCGGCGGTCGGCTTCTTGTGTTCGGAGGAGGCCGGCTTCATCACCGGCCAGGTGCTCGGCGTCAACGGCGGGGCCGTGATGTGAGCGGACCGAGAAAGGCAGGTTCCGATGGGTCGTTGGCCTAAGCCGGCGGAGGGCAGCTGGACCGAGCACCACCCGGAGCTCGGCACTGGGCCGATCTCCTTCCGGGACTCGACGTCGCCGGAGTTCTACGAGCTCGAGCGCGAGGCGATCTTCAAACGCGCCTGGCTCAACGTGGCCCGCGTCGAGGAGCTGCCGCGCGTGGGCAGCTACCTCACCAAGGAGATCGAGGCCGCGCGCGCGTCGATCATCCTGGTCAAGGGCAAAGACGAAATGATCCGGGCCTTTCACAACGTCTGCCGTCACCGCGGTAACAAGTTGGTGTGGAACGACTTTCCACGCGAGGAGACCAAAGGCGTGTGCCGCCAGTTCACCTGCAAATACCACGGCTGGCGCTACGGCCTCGACGGGGCGCTGACCTACGTGCAGCAAGCGTCGGAGTTCTTCGACCTCGATACCGCCGACTACGGCCTGCGCCCGGTGCACTGCGACGTGTGGAACGGCTTCGTCTTCGTCAACTTCGCGGAGCGGCCGCGGCAGAGCTTGCGCGAGTTCCTGGGCCCGATGATCACCGGGCTCGATGCCTACCCGTTCGGCAAGCTCACCGAGCGCTATGACTTCCTGGCGCACAACAACAGCAACTGGAAGATCTTCGCCGACGCGTTCCAGGAGTACTACCACGTGCCGTCGCTGCATCCCCAGCAGGTCCCCTCGGCGGTGCGCGACCCCAACGCCGGGTTCGAGTGCGCGCACTTCCAGATCGACGGCCCGCACCGGGCGGTCTCCACCGCGGGCACCCGCCGTTGGCTGATGGCACCGGAATACATGTATCCGATCGAACGAGCGACCCGCAGCGGACTTGTCGGGCCCTGGCGCACCCCGGACATCGGTGAGCTGCCCGCCGGGCTGAACCCGGGCGGCATCGAGCCATGGGGGATCAGCAATTTCCAGATCTTTCCCAACCTCGAGATCCTCATCTACGGCGGCTGGTACCTGCTGTACCGGTATTGGCCGACGTCGCACAACACGCACCGCTTCGAGGCCTACACCGCCTTCCACCCGGCGCGCACCGTGCGCGAGCGCATCGAGCACGAGGTGGCCGCGGTGGTGCTCAAGGAGTTCGCCCTCCAGGACGCCGGCATGCTCGGTGGCACCCAGGCGGCGCTGGAAACCGGCGTCGTCGACGAATTCCCGCTGAGCGACCAGGAAATCCTGGTGCGGCATCTGCACAAAGAGGTCGTCGACTGGGTCGAGCAATATCAGCGCGAAGCGCAACCGGCGGGGGTGTAGTCGATGACCGAGGCCCTGTTGCCGAGTGCGTTCGCCGAACTGGAGCACTTCGCCCAAACCTGGTGCCTGGCAACGGAAGCCGAGCGATGGGATCAGCGGTTGGCCAGCGGCATGCCCGAGATGCGGGAGTTCTACAACGCCTTCTTCCCACGTCTGGAAGAGGCCATCGACTACTGCGACAAATTTTCCCTCGACGACATCCCCGAGGACGCCACGCACCTGCTGCACCTCATCTACTCGTTGGTGATGGTCGCGATGGCGGTCGAAATCTTCGGTCAGCCCAAGCCCACCGACTCCGCCGACGCCGTCCTGGATCGCGTCGGCGAACCGGCGCCATGACTTCCCTTCAGAAAGGACCGGCAATGAGCGTGCTCACGGTCAACAAACTCACCTCGTCGGTGGGCGCCGAAGTTCTCGGCGCCGACGCCGACCGGCTCGCCACCGATGACCTGCTTGGGGACGCGGTGATGGAGGCTTTGGAAGACAACGGGGTGCTGGTGTTCCGGGGCCTGGGTCTGCAGCCCGAAGCGCAGGTGGAGTTCTGCCGCCGCCTCGGCGAGGTGGACCATTCCTCCGACGGCCACCATCCGGTGGCGGGCATCTACCCGATCACGCTCGACACGTCGAAGAACTCGTCGGCGGCCTACCTGCGGGCGACGTTCGACTGGCACATCGACGGATGCACTCCGACCGGTGACGAATGCCCGCAGAAGGCGACCCTGCTGTCGGCGGTCGCGGTCGCCGAGCGCGGCGGGGAGACGGAATTCGCGAATTCCTATGCGGCCTATGAGGAATTGACGGACGGGGAAAAGTTACGGCTGGGTTCGCTGCGAGTCGTGCACTCGCTGGAAGCCTCGCAACGCCGCGTCACGCCCGACCCCACGCCGGAGCAGGTGCAGCGCTGGCGGCAACGGCGCACGCACGAACACCCGCTGGTGTGGACGCACCGCAGTGGCCGCAAATCCCTTGTCCTGGGCGCTTCCGCTGACTACATCGTCGGCATGGACCTCGACGAGGGCCGCGCGCTACTGGCCGCGTTGCTGGATCGGGCCACCGGTCCGGAAAAGGTCTACCGGCACACCTGGTCGGTCGGTGACACCGTCATCTGGGACAACCGGGGCGTGTTGCACCGAGCGGCGCCCTATGACCCGGCCTCGTCGCGGGAGATGCTGCGCACGACCGTGCTGGGCGATGAACCGATCGAGTAGCAGCACTCACATCGGGGTGGCCTGCTGGGCCAGGTTCAGCAGGACGTAGGCGACGCAGAACAGGAAGTTCAGCACGACCAGGACCAGGCCGGCGAACATCAGCGACCGGGTGCCCTGGCGCTTCAGGCGCTTGACTCGCGCGCCGCGCGCCTCCCGGTTCAGCTGCATCGCGATCAAAGCGAAATTGACGTCCGTCACTTCGTCGTCCGCGACGGGGGCGCCGGCCACGATCTGGCGAAGTCGCTCCGGAGCGGTGTGTACGCCGACGCGTTCGAAGTGGTGACAGAGCCGTCGAGCACGCCTTCGGCCGAGAGCCTGACATCGCAGCTGTACCTGATGCATGAGTTGCCGCCGTTCGTAGCCCCAAGCGTCGGACGCACTCGTCACAAGCCGGGATTCTAATTCGCTTGTACCCGTTTTCGGGAGGTCTACAGCGATTACGTCGACGCCTTTTCACCGCAGCTCATGCGCTCGGCCTCCGGCAGGTCCCCGGATAGATTCAAGTAACGCTCGAGGTTTCGATGCATGTTGATCACGCGCCGTTCCTCGCTGGAGAGCACCAGGTGGGTGAAGCCGGGCTGGTGCAGGCCGCGTTGCAGGCCCGCGAGCAGCCGGATGTCCTGGGTGAGCACCAGGCCCGGTTCGGCTTCGCCGGCGTTCGAGCGCACCTCCGCGGGTTTGCTGCGCGGCGCGCCGGGGGCCATCCGGGTCATCAGGAACATGACCAGCTCGCCGTGATCGGGGTCCGGACCGGGCCGCGAGCACATGATGGTCAGGTGGTCGGCGTTGGCCAGCAACGTCATGTTGGGGAACACGTTGTACTGGTGCAGCCGGGTGATCCGGTCGGTGTCGGCCCAGTCCAGGTCCACGCCGCGGCCGGCCGCGAAGGCCCGCGTGCGCGCCGCGATCACGTCGGCAACCGTGTCCCCGGGCCGGCGCTCGTCGGCGGGGAACGGCGCTCCTTCGGCGGCGCCCATGAGCGCGCCCTGGGTGTAGACGTAGGCGTCCCAGACCTCTTCGTCGCTCAGCGCGCCCTCAAAGCGTGGGCTCTGCACCCCGTAGGGCTGATCGGACTTGCCCGTGTGGCCCCAAATCTGTTGTGGCGCATGAATGTCGTCGACACAGCGCAGCAGCTCGGGATGCAGCGTCTGGATGTGATAGGTCTCGCTGTACCCGTCGGCGATCGTCTTCCAGTTGGCGTCGACGTCGATGGTGAGCGTCGCATAGCAGCGAAAGTCGCTCAGGTGGCACCAGGCGATGTCGTCCGGCACCGCCTCCAGGTACTCGGCCAACGGCATCGCGTCGGTGTCGAGGTTGACGAAGACGAGCCCCTCCCAGGTGTCGACCCGGGCCGGCACCAGTGGAAAGTCGGACATCCGCAGCGAGCCGAAGCCCTTGCGGTTGGGCACCCGCTTGAGCGTGCCCGCCAGGTCCCACGTCCAGCCGTGATAGCCGCACTTGAGTTCGCGCAGGCCCGACCCCGAGCCCGCGCACAGTGTGTTGCCGCGATGGCGGCAGGCGTTCTGGAACGCGCGGAGTTCCCCGTCGTCGCCGCGCACGATCAGGACCCCGTACGGGCCGCAGCGGTAGTCGAAATAGTCGCCCGGCTCGGCGACGTGATCGACCATGCAGGCGAGCTGCCACACCTTCGGCCACATCCGCTCGATCTCGAGGGCCGCGAACTCCGGAGAGTAGTAACGCTGCGCCGGCACCAGGGTCGGGCACTGCGGCGGGGTGCCGATCGCGTCCTCGTCCCGGGTGCGGGCCGGATTGCCGGTGGGCGCGTTCACGCGTGGACCTCTAACGCGCTCCGCGCACCAGCCGGCCCGGGCGCGCCCCAGTGTCGACGTCGTTGCGCCGGGTCACGGTCCCGCTGACGATGGTGGCCGCGTAGCCGCTGGCCCCCTGCAGGATCCGGTTCCCGCCGGCCGGCAGGTCGAAGGCCATCGCCGCGGGGTGCAGTCGAATGGCGTCCATGTTGATCACGTTGATGTCCGCCTTCTTACCCGGTGCGATCGTGCCGCGGTCGGTCAGACCGAACAGGTGCGCGGTGTCGCGGGACTGCTTGCGGATCACGTACTCCAGCGACAGCTTCTCGCCCCGGTGCCGGTCGCGCGCCCAGTGGGTCAACAAGAAGGTGGGGTAGGAAGCGTCGCAGATCATCCCGCAATGGGCGCCGCCGTCGGAGAGCCCGAGCACACCGGCGGGGTGCAGCAGCATCTCCCGGATCGCGTCGCAGTTGCCGTCGGCGTAGTTGAACAGCGGCAGCATCAGCATGGCGGTCGCATCCTGCTCGAGCATCAGGTCGTACAGCGTCGACAGCGGGTCCTCGCCGCGGGCCCTCGCGATGGCGGCGACGGTGCGGTCGGCGGTGGGCTCGTAGTCGGGCGGGTCGCCGAGCGCGTACAGCCGCCCCAGCGAGTGCTGCACCAGCGCGAACATGCCGTCGAACAACAGGGTGGGGTCGGCGGGCAGGTCTTCCTCGGACAGGATCGCGGCCTTCACCGCGGGATCGGCCAGGCGCTGCGCGAGCTCGGCGCGGCCGCATTCGGCCGCCAGCCGCCGGTAGGTGGGCCGGTGGCTGAATCCGTGATGGCCTTGGAATCCGATCATCATGCCGAACGGACGCGCGGCGACCTGCGGGTACAGCCGGGCGCCCTCGGCGTGCGCGTCCGCGGACAGGTCCAGCATCTCGCGCCACAGGTTCGGGTCGGCGTCCACCTGGATAAGAGCGAACGACACCGGCCGGTCGATCTCACCGCTCAGCCGCCGCATCCAGTCCAGTTCCTTTTTGGGTGCGACGATGTCCTCGCCCGCGGATCCCTGCGGGGCGAGCTCGAACACCGCCTGGCCGCCGGCGGCCATGGCCCGCCCGAGGCCGAACAGCTCGTCCTCGGCGGCGTAGGTGCCGGGCACCGGTTCGCCGTCCATCGCGCGGTGGCCCATGGTGCGCGAGGTCGAAAAGCCGAGTGCGCCGGCTTCGATCGCCTCCCGAACCAGCCGGCCCATCGCCTCGATGTCGTCCGGTGTCGCCGGCTCGTTCCGCGCACCCCGCTCGCCCATCGCGTAGGCGCGGATGGCGCCGTGGGCGACCTGGCTGCCGACGTCGATCGCGAACTTGTGCTTGCCGATCGCGTCGAGGTACTCGGGATAGGTCTCCCAGCCCCACTCGATGCCCTCGGTCAGCGCGGTACCGGGGATGTCCTCCACACCCTCCATCAACTCGATCAGCCACTGCTCGGTGCCGGGCCGCACGGGCGCAAAACCGACGCCGCAGTTGCCGGTCACGATCGTCGTGACGCCGTGGCCGCTGGACGGCTCGAGCAGCCCGTCCCAGCTCACCTGGCCGTCGTAGTGCGTATGGATGTCGACGAAGCCGGGCGCCACCACATGCCCTGTCGCATCGATGGTTTCGGCCGCTTCGCCCGCCAGCGCGGGGCCGTCGGCGCCGCGCCGCACGACGTCGACGATCTTGCCGTCCTTGATGCCGATGTCGGCCCGGTAGCGCTCCGCGCCCGTGCCGTCGACGACGGTGCCACCGGTGATCTTCAGGTCGAACATGAGGGCCTCTCCTTGTCGCCATGCGTTGTCGACGTCAGACACGCGGGCATTTCGCTACGCGGCGTAGCGTAACTACCGACGATATTCCTCCCGGTAGATCGAGTCAATGAATCGGGGGGAACTTCCCGGCCGCACCCGTGCGCTAGAGAGAACCCTTCAGTGCCGCAACGGTTTCCAGGTCGTCAAGCGCCACCACGCCGCGCCGCAGACCTTCCATGGCGATGCCTTCGACCTGCATGCCGCCCATCCCCGCGGTGATCAGCGGGGCGACGTACCCGTACAGCGCGCTCTGGCGGTAGCGCAACCAGAGGTCGTCGCGGTCCAGCTCGGGTCCGCCGGCCGCCGCGAGCGCGCGCCGGTAGTCGTCGAGGAGGTCGCGCTGGGTTGCCCGCCGGTCCTCCGGCGTCAGGCTGGTGATCAGCGTGTATGCCAGTTCGCGGGAGGGGTGTCCCCGCCGCACCGCCTGCCAGTCCAACAGACCCGCCTTGCCCCCGTAGAAGTACATGTTGCCGGGGTGGGCGTCGCCGTGCATGACGGTGTGCGGGGGAGTGTCGATCAGCGCGGCGACGGCGCGATAGTTATCGGCGATGAAGCGCCCGCTGTCGACGGGGAACGGGCTGCGCCCGGCGAGGCGCTTCATCGACGCGTGCATCAGCGACCCGGTCAGCAGGGACGTGACGTCTCCGGACGGGGTGTAGAGCCAGCCGAGCGGGCCGCGACCGTCGCGCGGCAGCCGGTCCCAGAAGGCGGCGTGCAGGTCCGCCAGCAATTCGACGATCAGGCTGGCCTGGTCGGTGGAGATCGGGTGCAGGGTGTCGGGGAATTCGCAGGACTCGGTGGGCAGGTCTTCCAGGACCAACAGGTACCGGCCCGTCCAGCTGTCGAACGCGGCGCCATAGGCATACGGGAGACCGGTGAGCTGCGGCGCGAGTTGGTTGTAGAAGCGCACCTCCGTCTGCCCCAGCCGGCCGAGTTCGCCCATCAACCGGGTGGCGGCGCTTTTGGCGGCGACCTTGACGAACACCGACTCGGGCACGTCTTTTCCGGTCAACACCAGCCGGGCCCGCGACGACGTGCCCGTGTCTGCGTCCAGGACCCGGACCGATCGGACGGCGGTCCCCAGGACCTTCGACAGGACCCCGGCGTCGATGTCTTCGACGCTGCGGGGCAACCCCAGGTGCCCGCCCACCACGGCGTCGGTCGCCACGCGGCGGACGCCATGGCCCAGGTGAGCGGCCAAGCCGGCGATGGACAAAGCCTGTCCCGCAAGATTTTTCATATGCATCCGTCCCGCGTATGCCCGGCACCGGCGGGGGCGGGCCGCAATCGCCGCAGCGCCCCGTCAGACAAAACTAGCCGAATGTCTGGACTTCAGACAATACCAGATTATTGTCTGATTTGTGGCACCAGGGCCCGCACCACGAATTGCTCGACGAACCGGCGTTTGTCGGCCGTCGGGCGGCGCCGCCACGAGGGCGCCAGCAGGAACAACGTCGTGGTGTGCAGCCACTGGACGATCGACCGGGGGTCGAGGTCGTCGTAGAGGCGCCCCGCCGCCTTCCACCGGTTCAGCAACGGCTCGTAGTGCCGCAGCAGCAGCCGCACGAGGGGTTCGGAGCCCTTCTCGAGGGCGGTGGCCACCGCGGTGCTCTCCGCGGCGAACAGCGCCTCGTTCAGCGGGTTGCCGTCCACCGACTCGACCCGCGCCAGGACCATCTCGGGCACCGAGCGGACTGGATCGTCGGGCGCCGGCAGCGCTCCCACCAGGTCGCCGAGCGCCTTGTCCACCCGCATCAGCATCAGGCCCAGCAGCACGTCGTCGCGGGCGGGGAAGTAGCGGTACACCGTGGATCGCGACACCCCGGCCTCGTCGGCGACCTCGCCCATCCGGAACTGGGTGTTGCCCCGGCGGACGATGCAGCGGCCCGCCGCGTCGAGGATCAGTCTGCGCGCCTCCTCGTCGTCGTGGATCGCGCGGTCGTCACCCCACCACCGGCTCGGTTCCATGGCGCCGATGCTACGGGATGCGTTGTGCTACTTCACTATCTGAGGCGTCGGGTCGCCGGGGCTCGACGGGAGGTAATCGAATCATGTTGCGGCACAACCGCTCAGCACGGCAGAGAGGGCGATGATGGGATACTCCGCGGCGGACGAGTCGTTCACCCACCAGCTCCCGATGACTTTCGACCAGGTGCACGATCCCGACCCGACGTGGTCGGACCGGTGCTACTTCTTCGCCGCCTCGCCGGACGGCACGATGCTGCTGGCGAGCGGCTACGGCAACAACCCGAACACCGCCAGCGGGCTGGGCTACGCCAAGGTCAGCCTCGCCGACGGCCGGCACTGGGACCTGTTGGCCGGCCGGCCGGTGACGGGTGCGGACCGCGCTGACCTGCGTGCCGGGCCGATGCGCTGGACCTGCGTCGAGCCGCTGAAGCGCTGGCGGCTCGACGTCGAACCGAACAACTCGGGGATCCAGTGGGAGCTGTACTACCAGCCCACCGCCCCGATGTGGGAGCTGCTGCCCATGAAGGTGCGCGGGAAGGACGGCCAGACGCTGGCCGACATGTATCACATGAAGGAGCCCGGGCGATGGAGCGGCTGGGTGACGATCGACGGCGAACGGATCAGTGTCGACGGGTTCCACGGTGGCCGGGACCGCACCTTCGGGGTGCGCGTCTCGGACAAGATCGACTTCTGGCTGTGGCTCGACGCCGGGTTCGATGACTACGCCATCGAGGCCTGGGTCATCGAATCAACCGACGGCACAGTCAATTACGTCGATGGCGGTGTCACCCGGGCGGACGGCACGCTGTCGAAGCGATTCGTCAAGGTCGAACACGACGTGGAGTTCGACGGCCACCGCAAGCGCCCGGTCCGTGCGGCGCTGTTGTTCACCGACGAGGACGGCAAGGCCTACCGCGTCTTCGCCGACGCCCCGCACCAGCACGTCAACGCCTACTACGGCCTGCCGATGGCGCACTGCACCTACGAGGACCTGGGTGGCGGCGGCTATTTCATTCATTTCCGCTGGGACAGCTCCGATTCCGGGCAGCTCGCGGAGACCGAGGGCAAGTCGATGGCGCTCGATCAGCTGATGCGGTTCGAGCAGGACGGCGACACCGGTTGGGGCGTCTTCGAATTGCTGGTCGGGGGCCAGGGCTACCGTCGCTACCCCACCTGGGCGGCGATGGACATGTCCGCGTTCACCCAGGACAAGACCCCGGTGGACCGCCTACCGGCCGACGGGTCAGGGGCCCGTCAATGATGCTGGACGCCAACGTGACTCAGCGCCTGGCGGCGTGGCTGCGTGCGCAGCTGCCCGACGCCGACGACGTCCGCGTCGAGGGCCTGGACCGGGTGAACTTCGGGCACTCGGCCGAAATGCTCACGCTCAGCATCGTCACCGTCCGCGGCGGCCGGGACGACCCGCAAGACGCGGTGCTGCGGCTGCGGCCCAAACCCCCGGCGCTGCTCGAGCCCTACGACCTGGCGCGCCAGTTCACCGTCCTGCGAGCGCTGGCGACGACAGCAGTCCGGGTTCCGCGGGCGCTGTGGATCGAGGACACCGGCGAGGTGCTCGGGAGGCCCTTCTTCGTGATGGAACGGGCCGTCGGGCAGGTCTACGAGATGGAGCCGCCGACCGGCCTCGCCGACTCGGTGGTGGTGCGGATGTGTCAGAGCCTGGTCGAACAACTCGCGGCCATCCACACCGTGGACCCGGCACGCACCGGGCTCGACGCGCTCGACAGCGGTGGCGACCACCTGGACCGTGAACTCGACCACTGGGCGGCCGAGTTGGACCGGGTCAAGCGCGGCCCGCTGCCGGCCCTCGAACGGCTGGAGCAGGCCCTGCGGGCCGGCAAGCCGGACCCGTGCCCGAGCGTCACCCTGGTGCACGGCGACGCCAAACCGGGCAACTTCGCGTTCGACGGCGGCGAGGTGAGCGCGGTCTTCGACTGGGAGATGACGACGGTCGGCGACCCGCTGACCGACATCGGCTGGCTCGAGATGCTGTGGATGCAGCCCGTCGGGCTCAACACCCACCCCGCGGCGCCCGGCATCGACGCCCTGCTGGCCCACTACGAGGCGGCCAGCGGGATCGCGGTCCGGAACCGCCCGTGGTACCGAGCGTTCAATGCCTACAAGATGGCCGTCATCTGCCTCATCGGCGCGATGCTGATCGACGCTGGCCACAGCGACGACCGAAAGCTCGTGCTCGCGGCCTACGGCACGTCGCTGATGACGAAAGCGGGGCTCGCCGAGCTGGGTGTCGAGGAGCCCCTCGAGGACGGTCCCGTGCTGCCGCGCGACGAACGCATCCAGCAGGTCCTCGCGGCCGCTAACTAGCGGTGGATCGCCGCGACAGACCGGTCCAGACCAGGGTGACGTGCGTTCCCCGGGGGGTGCGGTCGATGCTCAGCCGATCGGCGAGCGCCCGCATCAGCGGGATGCCGCGCCCCCGGACCTGTGGTTGGGGCGGCGCGGCGGCGGGTTCGGGCGGCTTGTGGCGCCAGCGGCCGCGGTCATTGACGGTCACGGCGAGGGTGCCGGCAGCGTCGTCGTAGGTTGCGCCGAGATCCAGGGTCCCGCGCCGGGCCGCGTCCACATACGCGAATTCGGCGACGTTGGCCAGCGCTTCGTTCACCGCGAGGAGCAGGTCGTTGCTGCGCTCGGCGCCCAGCCGGAAGTGCCGATCGAGCCAGTTGCCGAACTCGGCCCGGGTCCGAGCGGCGCTTCGCGCATCGGCGGCCATCCGCCTGCGCACGAAGCGGGATCGATCATCGATGGCGGACACCTCATCCGGCCCAGGTTCAGAGCGTCCCATCGCTCAGCAGCATCCTCACTCGGTCGGGGGTTCACCCTTCGGCGATACGGCTCAGTGCGCTGTCGAGCGTGCTGTACAGCGCCAGCACGTTGTCCAAGCCCATGAGCTTGATCGGCCTGCTGGTGGCCGGCCCGTTCGCGACGACCGCGAATCGCGTGGGCGGCGTGACCTCGGCCTGCGCGGTGACCAGGACGGTCATCCCCGCCGACGCCAGAAAATCCACCTTCGTCAGGTCGATGACCAGCGCCGGCGGTGTCGCGGCCAGGGCGGTGCGTACCGCCTCGGCGAGTTGTGGCGCGCTGAGCATGTCCACCTCACCCGAGACGGTCAGCACGACCGCGTCGTCCACCTGGTGTTTTCCGACGTCGAAGGTCGTCGGGTCGACTGAATTGCCGGATTGTTCGATCATGCTTCGTCACTCACATTCGCCCCGTGCGGGACACCGAGAAATCAAACAGCCTTGCCAAGCCGGGGCTGTCGACTCAACCCGCGTAACACCCCTTACTGGGGAAACACTCCAAACTCTGCTGCACCGCCAGGCGGAGGCGCAGCCGCACGTGTTCAGACGATTTTAGGCCATGGCGAAAACGACCGTTGCAGCCGTCGCTCGTTGGCCGGTCCAACTGAACGAATCCCGGCGCCTCGCCGTAGTCCGGATGTGCGCGATCCCCGCCGCAGATGTTGCGCACGGCAGCCTCCCGTGGGTCAATGCGTCCACCGAGTTCGTTCCCAGGCTGTGCGGCTTGGCCCCGAAAGTGGGAGAAGGACGGTGGGCATGGAACCCGGTGATCACGATGGCACGCCGGACGACGTAACCGGTGCGACCGAGCCCGCGCGCCGCCTCGCGCTGACGCGACGAAGCGCCCTGCTCGGCCTGGGCGCGGTCGCCGGCTTCGCGGCGGTCGATGTGGGCGGGTTCGCCTACGCCGGCGGGTGGCTGCGGCCGGGCACACCGCCGCCGCTGACCCCGGCACGGTTCGCCGATCGCTTCGAACAGATCGCCGGCCGCCACGACGGCTTCCGGCGAAACCATGCCAAGGGGCTGGCGGCCACCGGCTCTTTCGCGAGCAACGGGGCGGGCGTGGCCATCTGCCGGGCGGCGGTCTTCCGGGCCGGCACCGTTCCGCTCGTCGGCCGGTTTTCGCTGGGCGGCGGCCTGCCGGACCAGGCCGACAAGCCCGACACCGTGCGCGGCCTCGGGTTGCTGTTCCAGACGGGCGGCCAGCAGTGGCGCACGGCGATGATCAACCTGCCCGTCTTCACCGACCGCACCCCCGAGGGCTTCTATGAGCGGTTGCTCGCGTCCAAACCGCTGCCCGGCACCGGCAAGCCCGACCCGCAGAAGTTGGCCGCGTTCCTCGGCCGCCACCCCGAAACCGTCGCGGCGATGAAGATCATCAAGCAATCGCCGCCCACCGCGGGATTCGCGGACAGCACGTTCTACGGGCTGAACGTGTTCTGGTTCACCAACAGCGCCGGCGCGACCGTTCCGGTGCGGTGGTCGGTCGTCCCGCAGAACACCGCCGCGGCCGGCGGCCCGCAGCCTCCGCGCGGCAAGGACTACCTCTTCGACGACCTCATCCGCGCGCTGGCGCGGGGCCCACTGCAGTGGCGGCTGGTGCTCACCATCGGGGAGCTGGGCGATCCCACCAACGACGCCACCAAACCGTGGCCGCGATCGCGGCGGTCGATCGACGCCGGCACCATCACCATCGCCGCGGTGCAGACCGAACAGGCCGGCAACGCGCGCGACATCAACTTCGACCCGCTGGTGCTGCCGGATGGCATCACCGCGTCCGACGATCCGCTGCCCCCGGCGAGGTCGGCCGTGTACGCGCGCTCCTTCACGCGCCGCGCCGAGGAGCCCAAGTCGCCCAGCCAGGTCAACGTGGCGCAGGTGCTCGCATGACCGCCCAGGCGAACGAAACCACCACCGCGCCAGCTCGTTTCGCCCTGCCATCGCGGATTCTGCACTGGCTGATGGCGCCGATGGTCATCGCGCAGCTGCTCATCGGCGTGATCATGATCGCCTCGTTGAGCTACTACCCGCTGCTGTTGGCCATCCACCGGCCGTTGGGGTTGTTGATCCTCGCGTTCGCCGTCGTCCGGCTGGTGAACCGGCTCACCCACCGGCTGCCCCCCTTCCTGGCCACCATGAGCCGCGCCGAACGCCGCATCGCGTCCTGGTCGGAATACCTGCTGTACGCGCTGTTGCTGCTGCAGCCCCTGATCGGGTGGGCGATGCTCTCGGCGGCGCGATTCCCGATCACGCTGGCGGGGCCGCTGCAGCTGCCGGGCATCGCACCGCACAACCTCGACCTGTACGCGGTGCTCCGCCAGGCCCACAACGCGGGCGCGTTCCTGCTGTTCCTGACGTTCACCGCGCACGTTTGCGCGGTGCTGTTCCACACGCTTGGGCTGCGGGACGGGCTGCTGGACCGCATGGCGATCTGGCCCACCAAGCGGGCCGCACGGCGGGAGGACGAGACCGCGGCGTGAGCGGTTGCGTCGTGCGAACATGACCGACGTGACCTACGACAAGGGCCTCACCGGCCTCGTTGTGATCGATCCGTACAACGACTTCATCTCCGAGGGCGGGAAGGTGTGGGATCGCCTCAAGGGCGTCGCCGAAGCCAACGGGTGCGTCCCGCACATGCGTCAGGTCCTCGACGCCGCACGCGCCGCGGGCATTCGCGTTTGCTACGCGCTGCACCACCGGTATCGGCCCGGCGACTACGAGTCCTGGAAGTACATCGCGCCGATTCAGAAAGCCGCGTGGTCGCGCAGGACGTTCGAATACGGAACCTGGGGCGGGGAGCTGCATCCCGGGTTCGAGCCTCAACCCGGCGACCTGGTCGCCCAGGAGCATTGGTGTTCCAGCGGCTTCGCCAACACGGACTTGGACCTGCTACTGAAGAAACACGGCATCCATCGGCTCATCATGATGGGGCTCATCGCGCACACCTGTCTGGAGGCGACCGTTCGGTACGGCGCCGAACTCGGCTACGACGTCACGGTGGTCAAGGACGCGACCGCGAGCTATTCGGACCGGGAGATGCGCGCCGCCCTGGAGGTCAATATCCCGAACTACGCCAGCGCCATCCTCACCGCGGACGAGGTCGTCGAAGCGCTGAGGTGACGGCGGCAGCGTGACCTGGCTGCCCGCGCGCTGATCGGAAGAATATGATCGGCACCCGACAGTGCCACGAGGGAGTGGGGAAGTTCCATGCCGAACCAGCAGCAGGCCGACCGGATGACGTCCGGCAAGGGGTTCATCGCAGCGCTCGACCAGAGCGGGGGCTCGACGCCCAAGGCGTTGCGCCTGTACGGCATCGAGGAGGACGCGTATTCCTCCGAGAAGGAGATGTTCGACCTCATCCACGAGATGCGCTCGCGGATCATCACCTCCCCGGCGTTCAACGGCGACCGGGTGCTGGCGGCGATCCTGTTCGAGCAGACCATGGACCGCGACATCGAGGGCCGGCCGTCGACCACCTACCTCTGGGAGACCAAAGGGGTGGTGCCGATCCTCAAGATCGACAAGGGTCTCGCCGAGGCATCCGACGACGTGCAGCTGATGAAGCCGATGCCCGGCCTGGACGAGTTGCTGGAGCGGGCCGTGGGCAAGGGCGTGTTCGGCACCAAGGAGCGGTCGGTGATCGGCGGCGCCAACCAGAGCGGCATCGCCGCGGTGGCCGCCCAGCAGTTCGAGGTCGCCCGCCAGGTGCTCTCGCACGGGCTGGTGCCGATCATCGAGCCCGAGGTCACCATCTCGATCTCCGACAAGGCTCAGGCCGAGGGCATCCTGCGCGACGAGATCACCAAGCAACTCGAAACGGTGCCCGACGGTCAGCGCGTGATGCTCAAGCTGAGCCTGCCCACCGAGGTCAACTTCTACCGTCCCCTGATCGAACACCCGAAGGTGATGCGCGTGGTCGCCCTGTCCGGCGGCTACTCCCGCGAGGAGGCCAACGAGCTGCTCGCGAAGAACTCGGGGTTGATCGCCAGCTTCAGCCGCGCGCTCACCGAAGGCCTTTCGGTCGACCAGTCCGACGAGCAGTTCAACGCCACGCTGGACAAGTCGATCCAGTCGATCTACGACGCGTCCGTCGCCGGCTGATCTGAGAACGGTCCGATCACCGGAAGTGCGCTTTGGTGATCTCGCCGTGGATCCCCACGGTGCGGTCGACCACTTGGGAGACCGAGAAGTCGGCGGCGGCCGCCAGATACGCGTATGCGGTCGCGCGATCCATGCCTTTGTCGAACTCGAGAAAGTCCAGCGCGTTGACGACCGCCCGGCGCATGGCCACGTTGAGGTCACTGATCTGCCCGTCGACGCTGCCGTCGGGGTCGGACAGCCCGATCGGCACCCACAAGTCGGCGGTCTCCGCGAAGGGGTAGCGGTACGCCACCGACGGGGCATCGCCGGATTTCGGCTTGCACACCGTGAGGCGGAATGTTCCGCGCAGGGATCCCTCCATCGCGGTGAGCGCGACTTCGCCGTTGCCCATCGCCAAGTGGGGGTCGCCCGCGTAGAACAGCGCGCCTTCGGCGAAGACCGGGAGGTAAAAGGTCGAACCCGGGCCGAGGAGCCTGATGTCGATGTTGCCCCCGCCCAGGGTGGGCGGAATCGAGTTCGCGCTTGCGGCGGTCAGTTCGGAGTCCTGAGAGAAGGCGACCCCCATGATGCCCATGAAGGGGTTGAGCGGGAACCGCACCGATGACTTGCCGTAGCGCATCACGCCGAGGCCGTTCTCAACCGCGGTGAACGTCGAGACATTGCCGTATTTCGTCGGGTCGGGAGTGGGTCGACCGTCTTGGCTTACCGGCGGCATGACCTCCGACAGGGTGATTCCCGCCGGTGCGCTCCCGTCCGCGCGCATCGCCAAGGCCCCCTTGCCATGCCGGTTGGAGACCACGCCATAGGGCACCCGCGGTGTCGCTTCCAGCGTTTCGATCTTGAGCACATCGCCGGCTTGGGCGCCTTCGACGAACACCGGCCCGGTGACCACATGGGGCCCATCTTTGTCGAAATTGCGTGGTGTGCGGCGGTATTCGGATGCGACGGCGATGGCATCGTCGAGAACGTTACCGCGCGGGACACCCTTCGATCCGAAGTACGCGACGGGATCGCGCCCCTGATCCTCGAGGATGCCCTCGTGCGAAACGCAGTCGATGGTGATCGTCTCGCCGGACCTCATCCGCAGCACCGGAGTGGAGTGGACGTTGGGGACGTAGCCCCAGAGCACCTGGTCGGGTGTCGATGACAGGTAGTGGTTGCCGGCGATCGTGCCCTGGCCGGGCTGTAGCACCTTGACGGCGCTCGAAAGCGCAGCAGCGGAATGGCTTTTGGCGCAGCTGGCGGCGACGCCGGCTACGCCGACGCCGGCGCTGACTGCCGCGACGGCTCGCACGAAGTCACGCCGGCCGACGCCTTCGACGACGGTGCTGCGCGCCATCCGTGCAAATGCTTCGTCCATTGACGGCCCCCTGGACTATCGATTCGATCACGTGCAACGGATCCTTACATCCGGTAGCGATGCGGATCTAACGCCAATTCGTGATGGGGGCCATCGGCATTAATGATGGCTTACGGCAGGGGTTTTGGCGCCAACGGGGCCTTGGAGGAGCCGATCCCGATCATTGTTTCAGACGAGTTAAGCGTCCGCTACGGGCATCGAAATTAGTTCCGCCGCTGCGCTTGGGCCGCCGAGGCTAATAACGGTGGCTCGCGATGGACGGTCCGCCGTGGCCGGCTTCGCCGTCGTCCGACACCAGAGCGGGGACCATCTCGCTCGTCACCAATCCCTCGTGGCGGGTGAGTTCGTCGACCACGTCGAAACATTCGGCGATGTTGGCCGGGGTGTCGATGACGGTGGTGACCACCGGGACGCGACGGCGTAGCGACAGCAGCGTGTCGCCGTGGGGCCGATGGTCTCCGTGGTAACCCCAGATACCGCGGATCACCGTGGCGCCGTCGGGTTTTTCCCGCTGACGAAGCCGTTGGACGAGCGCGCGGTGGATCGGCACACCGGCATGAAGCGCCGATTCGGACGTGTAGATCATCAACTTCTGCCACAGGGGCAGGCCATGTTCGTCGATCCCGGGCAAGGCATGCGGCCGTTCCAGTAGTTCGCCGTCGCGCTTGCACACCCGGACCCGTTCGAGCGTGAACATGGGCTGCCGCAGCAGCTCGCCCAGCTCCGGAAGCACCGCGCCGATGCGGTCCCCGGACCCGACGGCCACGACCATCATGGGGACGTTGGCATTGCGCCCGAAGAAGCGCGCGCGTTGCCGGTGTCCGTTTGTGACGCCGTCCACGCCCAGGAACACCGATGCGCCGGCAATGCGGCGACGGTGCAGCAGATCGCAGATGGCGATGTAGGCCGGCGCGCCGTTGACGCGCTCCTTGCGGCCGACGTAAATCGTCAACTTGACCGCTTCGCGCAGGTCCTCGGGCAGCACCAGCCCTCCGATGGCCTCGCGCAGCAGACGCGCACGCTCCAAGGTGAGCAGGCCACGCTGCTTGACCGCGAGCACCTGATCGAGCAGCGCCTCGATCTTCGTTTTGGTGTCGACCGCGATGATCGCGACGGGCGGATCCTCGGACAGCGTCAGGGACTCATCGGTTCGGAGGTAGCGCCCCGTACCGAACCCGCCGATGCCGCGCAGCACGATGCCGGCGGCGATTCGGTGCCGTCCGTACAGCCCGAGCAGCACATCGGAGACGAAGCCCTCGTCGGTTCGTCGCCGCTCGGCGAGATACGTGGTGAGCTTCAGACAATCTTCGTCCACGACCGCTCCTCAGGCGTACAACCCGCCAAAGCTTAACGGGGCCCCGGGCGCGGCCGGCGACGTGTGTCGGTGAATTCCCGCTCTGCGACGCGCACGCTGTCGCAGAGTGGGGACCAATTCCCCTGTCGGGGTCGCGCCGGGCATGGGTAATCTCATGTCTGCCTTGACAATTCGCGTCGAACCCGTTACGCCGACGTTAACACCGGGTGGACGCGAGGCCACCAAACGAGGAGTTTCTGTGCCCACCGAGCACCTGGCCGGCCGGCCGAGCGGGGCGCCTCCGGCCGAGGCGAGCACTCGACGACTGATCGGTTTGCTCGAAACCGTTGACGGGCTGTTGACCCGATTGGTGGAGGCGGAGCTCGCCTGGTCGGAATGGATATCCGCCGTGGCGCCCGAGAACCGGCCGAGTGCGCGCAACCTGGTGCATTATTGGGCGATTCGCCAGTTTGACCTGCGGGAACTTCAGACGAGCCTGGCCATGTTCGGGCTTTCGTCGTTGGGCCGCAGTGAATCGCATGTCCAGGCCACGCTTTCGGCGGTCCGCGCGGCCATCGCGGCCATCGCCGACGGAAGGTGGCAGCCGCCCGCACCGGCGGCGGTGCCGATCGAGCAGGGGGCTCAGATCTTGCGGCGCCACACCGTGGAGCTGCTGGGCTCCGAACCGCCGCATCGAGGCACCCGCATCATGGTCACGCTGCCGTCGGAGGCCGCGACCGATGCCGGCCTGGTCCGCGGGTTGGTGCGGCGCGGCATGGACATCGCGCGCATCAACTGCGCGCATGACGACCCACAGGCATGGCGTGCGATGGCGCACCATGTCCGCGAGGCGGCCGTCGACGCGGGCAAAACATGTTTGGTGGCAATGGATCTGGCCGGGCCGAAGCTACGGACCGGGCCGCTGGAACCGGGGCCGCGCGTCGTCAAACTGCGTCCGCGGCGAAACACGCTCGGTCAGGTCGTCAGCCCCGCGCGGGCATGGTTGACGTCGACCGAGGACCCGATGCGTCCGCCGGAAGCCGGCATGGCGGTGATCACGGTGCCGCGGCGGTGGCTGGCCGACCGCGCCGCCGGGGACGTGCTGATCTTGCGGGACGCCCGCGGATCCAGGCGCCGGCTGGCGCTCGAGGTGGTCGACGCGTGCGCCTGGGGCGGATTCCTGATGACCGCCCGCCAGACCACCTACCTGGAAACCGGAACCGTGCTGCGCGCCGACGGCGGCGGGGAACCGACCGAAGTCGGCCCGCTCCCCCAGACGGAACAAAGCTTGGTCTTGCGCGCCGGCGACCTCGTGCAGCTGACCCGCGACTGTTCGCCGGCCCCGGTCGGTGGGCGGCAATCCATTCCGCGGATCGGCTGCACCCTGGCCGAGGCGTTCGATCACGCCCAGCCCGGGGACGGGGTCCACTTCGACGACGGCAAGCTCGGTGGGCGCGTGCTGTCCGTCGACCGCGATGTCCTCACCGTGCGCATCGATCGCCCGGCGCAGGGGGAGGCTCGCCTGAAGGCGGGCAAGGGCGTCAACCTGCCCGACACCGACTTGCCGATCTCGGCGATCACCGACCGCGACGTCGCGGACCTTCCCGCGGTGGTCGAACTGGCGGACCTGGTCGACATGTCGTTCGTTCGCGCCCCGGCCGACGTCGAGCGGCTGCTGGGCGAGCTCGATCGGCTTGGCGGAGACCACTTGGGCGTGGTGCTCAAGATCGAAAACCGTTGCGCCTTCGAACACTTGCCGCAGCTGCTGCTGACCGCGATGCGCCGGCCACGGGCCGGGGTGATGATCGCGCGGGGCGATCTGGCCGTCGAGTGCGGCTATGAGCGAATGGCCGAGCTGCAGGAGGAAATCCTGTGGCTGTGCGAGGCCGCCCACCTGCCGGTGATCTGGGCGACCCAGGTGCTCGAGCAACTCGCCAAGACCGGGCGCCCGTCGCGGGCCGAGATCAGCGACGCGGCGATGAGCGAGCGGGCCGAGTGCGTGATGCTGAACAAGGGGCCCTATCTCAACGACGCGGTTACCCTGCTCGACGACATCATGCGCCGCATGGCGGAGCACTACTACAAGAAGAACGCGTTGTTGCGCCCGCTCCGGTCATGGTCGGCCGCGCGGTCCGAGGGCCCCGACGATGATCCGGGTGGTGCGTTCGGCGCGGCGTCGTGAGTATTGGTGGGGCTCAGACAGTATCGGGTACACCACGCCACCCACGATGGCGTCCGCCGCCGACTCCGCGGCCGCCGGGTCGACCCCGTCGGCGATGAGGCGAGCCCGGACGGTGTCATGCAGCGGCGCGCTGAACCCGGCGCGCAGCTTGGCGGCGGTGTCCTCGTGCTCCATGCCGGCGACGGTCAAGATCCGCAGCATCGCCATACCGCGAGCCGTGGTCAGGCTGGCGACGAGCCTGCCCACCCACCGCACCAGGTCGGCGGACACGTCATCGGTGTGATCGACCGACGCCAGGATCTTGTCGGCGTCCTCGAGCATGACGTCGGCGACGAGGGCGGGACGGCTGGGCCACCAGCGATAGATGGTCTGCTTTCCCACGCCCGCCCGGGCGGCGACCGCCTCGATGGTCAACCCGTCGAACCCGCGCTCCAGCAGCAGCTCACGCGTGGCGGTGACAATCGCCGTGCGCGATCTTTCGCTCCGGCGCCGCGGCGGGCTCGCCCGGGTGAGATCGCTTGGCATGTGGAGATCCTCACTGCGCATTGGCCGGCTTTACATATCCCGACTACCCCCGGTAGTCTGCCACAAGACGAGACGGTTCGTCTTGTAAGGAAAGGGTAGCGGTCTTCGATGGCGTGTCGTCTCAGCCGCGCGGGCTCGCCGCTATGACGCTAGGACTGAGCCCCGAGCAGCAGGCTCTCAGCGACGCCGTCGTCCAGTTCGCCAATCGGTACGCCCCGATCGCCGAAACCCGCGACAGCTTCGACGCACTGGCGTCGGGAAGGCTCCCGGCCTGGTGGGATGCCCTGGTCGCCAACGGCTTTCACGCGGTACACCTGCCGGAGCGCCTCGGCGGGCAGGGTGGACGGCTGATCGACGCGGCATGTGTACTCGAAGCGGCGGGCAAGACACTGTTGCCGGGCCCACTGCTGCCCACGGTGACGGCGGGAGCCGTCGCGCTGCTGGCCGATCCGACGCCGACCGCCGAATCCCTGTTGCGCGACCTCGCATCCGGGTTGCCCGCGGCGGTCGTCCTTCCCGACGGCGGCAACTTTCGTGCGCGGGCCGACGGCCGGGGATGGGTGCTCAGCGGCGAATCGGACGTCACCGCGGGCGTGTGTTCGGCGCGGGTGATCCTGGTGGCGGCCCGAACCAACGGCGGAGCGCTCGCCTGGGTCTTGGTGGACACCGAAAAGCCGACGGCGACGGTCGAATCCGTACCCGGAACCGACCTGGTCACCGATGTCGGCGTCCTGCGGCTGAGCGACTATCGCCCCGATTCGCCGGAGCTGACCGGGATCGACGCCGACCGCGCGCAGTCCGTCGCCGTGGGGTTGGTGGCCGGCACGACGGCCGGCATCGCGCAGTGGTGCGTCGAAGCGGTCACCGCGCACCTGCGCACGCGGGAACAGTTCGGCAAGGTCATCGGGACCTTCCAGGCGCTGCAGCACAGCGCGGCGATGCTCTTGGTCAACAGCGAGTTGGCGACCGCGGCGGCCTGGGATGCGGTGCACGCCGCCGACGAGCCGCCCGACCAGCACCGACTTGCCGCGGCCGGGGCCGCGGTGATCGCGGTCTCGCCGATCCCGGACCTGGTGCTCGATGCCCTGACGATGCTCGGCGCCATCGGTTTCACCTGGGAACACGACGTGCATCTCTACTGGCGGCGGGCCATCAGCCTGGCGGGATCGATCGGCCCGGCCAATCGTTGGGCCCGACGGCTGGGCGGACTGACCCGCACCCGGCAACGCGACATGTCGGTCAATCTGGGCGACGCCGAGCCGGACTTCCGGTCCTGGGTCGCCGAGACGCTGGATGCGGCAATGCAGTTGCGCAACGACACCCCGGCCCCGCACGGCGATTACCCCGACCAGGCCTCCGGGCCGCAGCGGACGCTGATCGCCGACGCCGGTCTGATGGCACCGCACTGGCCGGCGCCATGGGGCGTCGATGCGGGTCCGCTCAAGCAGCTCATCATCGACGAGGAGTTCGCCAAACGACCCGGGCTGGTCCGGCCTTCGCTCAACATCGCGGAGTGGATCCTGCCCTCGGTGCTGGCCGCGGCGCCAAAAGAGTTGCAGGAACGGCTGATTCCGCCCACCCAACGCGGCGATATCCACTGGTGCCAGCTGTTCAGCGAACCGGGAGCCGGCTCGGACCTCGCGTCGCTGGCCACCAGGGCGACCAAGGTCGACGGCGGCTGGCGAATCAACGGGCACAAGATCTGGACGTCGCTGGCGCAGTACGCCGACCTGGGCGCGCTGCTGGCGCGCACGGACCCCGAAGCCAGCAAGCACCGTGGCATCGGCTACTTCATCATCGATATGCGCTCGCCCGGCATCGAAGTGCAGCCCATCAAGACGGCGACCGGTCAGGCGCACTTCAACGAGGTCTTCCTCAACGACGTTTTCGTCCCCGACGAGATGCTGCTGGGCGGTCCCACCGACGGCTGGCGCCTCGCGATCGCCACGATGGCCGAAGAGCGCTCGGCCATCAGCGGATACGTCAAGCTCGACCGGGCCGTCGCGCTCCGCCGGCTCGCCGCCCAGCCCGGGCCGGATCGCGACGACGCGCTGCGTGAACTCGGCGAACTCGACGCCTACACGAACGCCATCCGGGCGCTCGGCGTCCGGGAAACCATCCGGCTGCTCGACGGCCAGGCGTCGGGCCCGGCGTCGAGCATCGCCAAGGTCGCGATGAACGTGTTGCTGCGGCGTACCTTCGAGGCCACGCTGCAGTTGACCGGCCAGGTGGCGATGGTGAACGACGCCGACGCCGCGGTCGTGGAACCTTACCTGCATCTCCCGGCCGAGCTGATCGGCGGCGGGACGAGGGAGATCCAGCTGAACATCATCGCGCAGATGATCCTCGGACTACCCCGAAAGTAGGACACCGCATGGGATTACGTGGAGAGGCCGCGATCCTCGGCTACGTCGAGCTGCCGCCCGAGCGGCTGGCCAAGGCTTCGCCCGCACCGTTCGTGCTCGAACAGTGGGCCGAGCTGGCCGCGGCCGCGCTCGAGGACGCCGGAGTGCCGGGTGAAGCGGTCAACGGAATCGCGGCATCGCACCTGGCCGAGTCGGAGATCTTCGTGCCCTCGACCATCGCCGAATACCTCGGGGTGGGAGCGAGATTCGCCGAGATGGTGGACCTCGGGGGCGCCAGCGCGGCGGCCATGGTGTGGCGAGCGGCCGCCGCGGTCGAACTCGGCATCTGCGACGCCGTGCTGTGTGCGCTGCCCGCGCGCTACATCACGCCGTCGTCGAAGAAGAAACCGCGCAAACTCGTGGACGCGATGTTCTTCGGCTCGTCGAGCAACCAATACGGCTCGCCGCAGGCGGAATTCGAGATCCCGTACGGCAACCTGGGGCAAAACGGCCCCTACGGTCAGGTGGCCCAGCGCTACGCGGCGGTCTACGGCTACGACGAGCGGGCGATGGCCAAGATCGTCGTCGACCAGCGGGTCAACGCCAACCACACCGACGGCGCGATCTGGAGGGACAAGCCGCTCACGATCGAGGACGTGCTGGCCAGCCCGGTGATCGCCGACCCGCTGCACATGCTGGAGATCGTCATGCCCTGCGTCGGGGGCGCGGCGGTCGTCGTAGCCAACGCCGACCTGGCGCGCCGGTCGCGCAATCGACCGGTGTGGATCAAGGGATTTGGCGAGCACGTCCCGTTCAAGACGCCGACCTACGCCGAGGATCTCTTGCACACCCCGATCGCCGAGGCCGCCGACACCGCGTTCGCGATGACCGATCTGATCCGGGACCAGATGGACATGGTGTCGATCTATGACTGCTACACCATCACCGTGCTGCTGTCGCTGGAGGACGCCGGGTTCTGCGAGAAGGGCAAAGGCATGGACTTCGTTGCCAACCACGACCTGACCTTCCGCGGCGACTTCCCGCTGAACACCGCCGGCGGGCAGCTGGGCTTCGGCCAGGCCGGATTGGCGGGCGGCATGCACCACGTGTGCGACGCGACCCGCCAGATCATGGGGCGCGCCGGCGCGGCCCAGGTCGCCGACTGCAACCTCGCCTTCGTGTCCGGCAACGGCGGCATCCTGTCCGAGCAGACAACGCTGATCCTGCAGGGGGACTGATCATGGACTTCGAGCGGCCCATGCCCGTCAAAACGCCTACCACTGCGCCGTTTTGGGATGCGCTGGCAGGGCACCGCATCGTCATCCAGTACTCGCCGTCGTCGCAGAGCTATGTGTTCTATCCGCGGGTGCGCGCGCCGCGGACGCTGGCCGACGACCTTCAGTGGCGGCAGATATCCGGCATGGGAACGCTGTACTCGTTCACCGTGGCCCGCCGCCCCGTCGGCCCGCACTTCGCCGACGCCGTTCCGCAGCTGCTGGCCATCGTCGAATGGGACGAAGGCCCACGGTTTTCCACCGAGATGGTCAACGTCGAGCCGGAAGACCTGAGGGTGGGGATGCGGGTGCGGCCGGTGTTCTGCGACTACCCCGAGCACGACGTCACGATGCTGCGGTACGAGCCGGCCGACGGGGCCTGACTGCGACGCTTCGGTTCAGCTACTCAGTCGATTTCGCATCCAAGCGACACCGCCGCTGATGTCGTACGGGGAGTAGTGGGGATTGGGCTGGTCGCCCAGGAACGCCACGCCGCTGACGATGGCCATCACGATCCCCAAGACCTCGTCGACCGGCTGCCCGAACAGGATGGCGATCTGTGCGGCGAGGGAGAACGGGTTGGAGAAGAAGTCGGAGCGCGCCACGGCCTGGTACACGGCGGCCTTCACCTCGCTCGATTTGTCGTCGATGTTCTCGGCGAAGATGTCGCCCTCGCGGTAAACGTCAACCCAGAAATCGGGCTTGCCCGGGCAGCCGGGTAGCCCGAACCGCCGGATCGGGTCGAGCCCATGGCTACCGGCCTGGGTGATCCAGGGCCGGGCCCAGTCCGCGATGCTGTCCGTCTGGCGACCCGGATTCCCGTAGGCCAGCACGCCTTTGAGGTCCGGCGTTCGCCAGTCGAGCGGCTTACCGGGCGCCAGGTAGTCGAAGTAGAAGTCGCAGATGACGATGCCGCCCTGGGAGAACCCGCCGAGGGACCAGGGCGTGCCCTTCGGGAAGGGGACGAGGTTGTCCATGACCTCGGAGCCGACGAGCCGCGCCAACTCGTTGACACCGCTCGCGTTGTCGAACGGGATCGGGCCGTTGTTGTAACCGATCGGCTGGTGGTGACAGAGTCCTTCGGCCTCGAGCCGCGCGCCGGTGTCGGCGACCGGACCGGCGAACATGTTCGAACTATGCCCTTCGACAGTGAACATGATGGGCCGCAGGCCGGGGGCCGGTGGCACGTATCCGACGCGGGCCGCCGTGGTGGCGTCGAATTCTCCCGATTGCGGCAGTCCGAGGCGGCGCTGCATTTCCTTGACCGCGGCGACTTCGTCGTTGCCGTAGTTGCCATCTTCGGGCGGCGCGTAGGCGCGGTATTCGCGCTTGAACCAGGCCTGCCAGTATTCGATTTCCGGGCCGTGTGACCCGCGTTGGTAGGGGAGCGGCATTTCGGTGAACCTCCTTGAGGGGCGGTCAATTTCTCAGCGGCAGCGTCATCGCTTCTTTGCGGACGCTTTTCGCGCCGGCGCCTTTTTGGCCGCCGCGGCCGGCCTCGACGCCGCCCCGTTGCCGGTGGGAGGAATCACGATGCGGGGAGCCGCCTTCTTGTTGGTCGGCCGGGGTGCCTGGGCGAGTAGGACATCCAGGGCCGGCTTGTAGGCGGCCAGGTAGTCCACGATTGTCAGGTTGCCGAGCTGCGGCCAGCCGTGCCCGTAGCCGTCCGAGCCGACCGGCCCCGCCAGCTGCTCGTAGATGAGCCGCTGGTAGTCCGCCGGCACCGTAGGCACCACGAGCGGCGAGGGTGTGACCGGTGCCGCGTCGCCCACCCCCAGCACCGAGGCCAACTGGGATGGCGAGAGGCCGTCGGCGCTGTTCATGTCGCAGTTGCCGAAGGGTGGCGCCCCCTCGGGGAGGCCGGCCCCGTAACCTTGGCCGTCGGTGTATTGGTGCGCGACCTTGAATACGGCCGGGTCGTTGGGATTTGAGCCGTAGCCGGCGACGATCATCGGCACGTGCTCGGGCCTGGTCTGCCACATCTGGCGCATGTCGTTGAGGTTGCAGTACCCGATCACGCGGCGCGCGTCGCCGAGCCACTTGGCCAGCGCGTAGTACATGCCGTTGACGGCGGCGCTTTGGTCGCAGTTCGGGTTACCGTCTCCGCACTCCACGTCGATCATGGCGACCATCTTGGCGTGGGGGCCGCCGTTGGAGTTGATCTGATCCTGGAAGGTCGCCAGCGTTGCCTGCCAGTCGGGCCGCCAGTAGGCGTAGACGATGAAGCCCTCGAGCCTGCCGTCGTCGGCGGCTTGCTTGCACCAGCCGTAGTTCCGGGCGAAGTTGTTGTCGCGGTGCGTCCCGTCGTTGGCCCGGATGGACAGCCAGCGATAGTGCCAGTCGGTGCCGTCCTCGTTGTACGTGGCGTCGGTGTAGGCGTCGGTCACCGGCACCTGGTGCTCGGACACGTCGGCGAACAGCGTGTCACGCGGCTCGCCTTGCGGCGCGGGACCGGTTCCGCTGGGCTGGTGCGGAATTGGTGTGCCGTCTTCGACGATGGGGCCGGGCACGAACCACCAGTCGTTGGCGTAGGGGTTGTCCACCGCCATCGCCTGGTCGCGCAGCACGGTGCCGTTGTCGCCGTTGGTTTCCACGCGCAGATCGCCGATTTGGCACCACATGTGCGAGTTCATTCCGCCGCCGGGGCCGTGGTGCAGGGCAATCTTGATCGCGGCGTCGGCCGGGAACGCGCTGGGGTTCGCTACCTGGACGGTGTGGAACGGGCCGTCGAGCGGATTGGCTTGGCCGCCGTGCGACGGCGCCCGCCAGCTCTCCGTGCAGAGGCCGTGGCGGGACCACTCCATGGCGGTGCCGTTGATGCCACCGTCGAGTTCGTCGACGACGCAGCCCGAGCAGTCGGTGCCCTTCCGGCGGTTGAAGGGGTCCCAGTTGCCGCCGTAGTCGTACGGGTTACCCGCGCGGTCGATGGCGATCTGCTGTCCGAAGGAAATGGTCTTGCGTGGCACCGGCATTGGTCGGCCCTCCTTTGCAGTGTGTGTCGTTGGGGCCCGGTTTCAAGCGGTTGCCTGGGCGAGCA
Organism: Mycobacterium sp. E3198; assembly: GCF_001667015.1. Lineage (GTDB taxonomy): Bacteria > Actinomycetota > Actinomycetes > Mycobacteriales > Mycobacteriaceae > Mycobacterium. The sequence goes on from NZ_LZIS01000181.1 coordinate 121,035, forward strand.
GCGCGTCGGCCTGCTCGCGCCGGCGCCGGGTGCGGGCGAACTTTCCCGACTTCATTTCCTTGCGCCACCCGGGAAATGCGTCGCCGAATTTTTGACGCTCGGCCCCGGCGGCCTCGTAGACGACGTAGCCGCCTTTGAGGATGCTGAATGGGGCGTGCAGCTTGCCCAGCTTGTCGTATTGGGCGGTCGCGTGATTGGACAGCGGGTCGAACCACGCCGGGGTCACGAAGTTGGACACCGACACACCGTCGACCGCGTAGGTCGGGGCCTCGACCGGGTCGCACACCTCGAAGCTGTAGGCCTTGCCGCGCCCGTCGTTGGCCCACAAATTGCAGTTGGGGTCGATGAACATCTCGAGCACCTCGTGTGACAGGACGCTGGAGACGCTCCAGTCGCCCTTCGTCGCCATCCCGCCATTGTCGAGTTCCGGCTTGGCCGCGACCACGCCCCAGAGCTTCCCGCCCCGGTCCTCGGTGTGGTAACCGAGCACGCCGTCGGGCTGGTCGTTGATGGTGTCGACGAGCGTGATGCCGTGCGCCGCCGGGGGCACGTCTTTGGCGTTGCTGTAGAAGATCACCGCCGCCGCGGCCCGATCCCACAGCGGGGCAACGTCCATCCGGATTTGCCTCGCGATCGCCTGGGTCATGATCGCGGCGTCCGCATTGGATACGAGTTTCGACTGGTTGAGAATCGCGATGAGCATGTCGGGCTCCCGTCGAGGCTGATGTGGGTGCGAATGTGCCACTCCCATCAATTCGGCGCATGAGTAGTCGACTACGTCATCGCGTAGGCAAGGAGTTCTCGTCGGACGCCGCACGGCAAGTAGCCGACTACGCTATGGCGGCCAGGCCCGCGGGAGTGAACTCGAGGCGATTCTGTCGCCCGACCCGTTCACCCTGGGGAGGAATCCATGTCCACACCGCCGAACGCCGGCCCGACGCCGCCCGCTCCCAACGTCCGTGGCGATGCGTGGAACGGCTTTGAGTCGGGACTTCCGAAGTCGTGGAGGTCGGCCTCGCCCTGGAGGCAAACGGTCCAGCGCCGCCGGATCATGCTGCTGGACGACCTGGCCCGCCTCGAGCTGAAGAACCGGCCCGAACAGGAGCAGCGCGCCTTCCTGATCGACAACCTCCTGTCCGACGCCAATATCGCGTCGCAGGCCAAAGTCGGCATCCGAAAGTGGTGGTGGGGCACCGAGATCGAGCGTGCCTGGGCACGGTTGAACGAGGTCGAGGAGCGCACGGTCGATCTGCTACCCGACACGGAACTGCCCGCCCGCGCCAGCGAAGCCTTGGGGTACGCGAGCGCACACTTAGACGGTGGTGACCAGAGGCAGCAGCATCTGCAAGCATTGCTTGCGGATCCGTCCCATCTCAACACCGCGGATCTGCGCCCATCCATCGTCGGTGTTTTGCGCACTGCGCACGAGAGCTCCGATCGCAGCAACCAAGAGGCGCGGTTTCTGCGGAACCGGTTGATCCTCGCGTCCGGGGTCTGCCTCTTTTTCGCCGCCCTGACCCTGTTGACCCAGCGGCTGTTCCGCGACAATCACTTCCTCACCTTGCCCGACGACACCTTCAAGGATTCGCCGTGGCAGTACCTCCTCCTGGTGATGTTCTTCGGGTCCGTCGGTGCGCTGTTCACCGCGATCCCGGCCATGTCCAATGTGCCGTTGGACCACAGTCCCTTCAATCTGCCGCTCCAGCAGGGTTTATTGAAGTTGGTCCTCGGCCCGCTGGTCGCCGTCGTCGGGCTCTTGATCCTGGACGCCGATGTGCTGCATGTCGGATCGTCGAACACGTTGATCGGCAGCCTGCTCCTCGCGACCGTATTCGGGGCGGGTCAGCACGCGGTCACCAGGTATGTCGATCAGCGTGCCAGCGAGATCCTCACGGCGGAAGCGGGTCCGACGAAGAGTAGTTCCGCGAAGAAGCGTTAGGTCAAATCAGCGCAATTGCTCCGTCGGCACCCCGTAGCGGTCCTGATAGCGGCCGACCCGGTCGCGGACCTCGGCGGCATCCAGTCCGGTGTCCGACCATGTGTAGCGGCTGCCCCCGCCGTCCCCGGGGTGGGCGGCCAGGAAGTCCCGCATCTTTTGTGCTGTCTCGGGTTTCAGCTCGCGACCCAGCTTCCGGTAGATGTCGTCGATTGTGGTCCACGGGTCGTTCATGAAATCGGTGAACAGCACGTCGATGACCCGGCCGGCGGGAATGGCGCCGGCATCGCGCAGCGCCATTTCGCGGTCCAGGCCGACGACGATCTCCTCATAGGACTGGGCCGCGCACTCGGCGATGTTCGACTCGTCGCTGCCCATCCGGCGCAGGTGGTGGGTGAGCGCGGCGATCGACGAGATGACGTTGAGCGGATCGCGGTGCGTCTGCACGATCAACGCGTCGGGGTACTGCGCGAGGAGGTCGTCGAGGTGCCACAGGTGCGCCGGCGATTTCAGCAGCCACTGCCCGGGAACCCCGGATTGCAAGTGCTGCAGGAAGATTCGGTGGAAACGGTACGCGCCGGCATGGTCCGCCTCGTGCAGCAGCCAGCGGTAATAGCCCGGTAGGCGGTACTGCACCGAAAAGATCATGCTGGTGAACTCGCTCGCGGTGATGCGCACGCACTCCTGCCCGACGAGGGCGCCCATCGGGTGGAATGCCAAGAAGCCGGGGATGATCTGTTCGGACATCTCGATGCTGGCCTGCGTCTGCGCGATGCGCGGATCGGTGTGGTAGGTCTCGGGCTGCGGGACCGGGCACGGCGCGTCGACCTCCCACGTCAGCGGCGCGCGCAGGTCGGGGTCCTGGGCGAGCAGGTCGTAGAGGATCGTGGTGCCGGTGCGGGGCTGGCCGACGATGAAGATCGGCGCGGTGATCGGGTTGCCGGCGATCTCGGGATGCTCTTTGCGCCAGGCGATCACGCCGAGCCGATTCTTCAGCGCGCGCATGACGTCCAGGTAGGCGATCTCCACGCCGATCGGCGAGAGCCGCGCCTCGTTGACCAGCCCGTCGGTGAGCCGCTGCAGGCCCGGTTGCCACCCGTCCGCGCCGAAGTCGTCGCTTCCGGCCTCCTCGCAGGCGGCGGCGATGAGCCGCTCCGGGACGAACCGCTCCTGCAGGGTCATCGCCCGCCCGATCCGTCGCGGACCGACACCGAAACGTCGGGTGCGCTGGGGTTGTCCAGCCAGCGCACCACGACGAATCCGCGATGGCGCCCGCCGGTGTCGAGCCAATGGCCAAAGCCGAAGTCCTGCTCGGAGATTGCGATCCGCACCCGCCCGTCCGCGTCGGGTCGCACCGCGCGATTGGTCACCGAGCTGTGCCGGCGGCGCGGCTCCAGGCACTCGTGCCAGACGCTTTCCAGCGTGACGTTCCAGTAGCGAGTGTCGGGCGGCGCGATGTCGAGCACCAGGGCTTGGCCGGGATCGAGCCGGAAAGTCCCCATCATGTACAGGTTGTCCGGCGTGGTGTCGGCGGCACCCAGATCGGCGGCCTCGGCGGTCAGCAGCGTATTGGGTTGCTGCAAGAGCTCGGGCTTGATGGTGCGGTGCATCGTCGTGAGCTTCATCAGCGACCACGCCATCGCGGTGAACTGATCGGCGAGCTCGTCGTCGGTCAGCGGGACCACGGGGTCGGGGTCCAGCGCGTCGATGCGCAGCGTGGCCAACGTTTCCGTGGCGGGGTCGCCGATGTATTCCCGGACGACGACGGACGATGCGTCATCGGGAATTTTCACCCACCGGGCGCCGCCCAGATCGGCGGGTTCCTCCGCCGACAGCACCAGCGCAAACTCGTCGCCGCTCAGCTCGGTGTCGCTGACGTAGTTCGCCATCCGGCGCGGGGTCAGGCCGGTGCCGGCGAGGATCTGAAATCCGAGGTAGGCACTGGTGCCCCGGGTGCCGGTGATCCGGTAGCGCCGGTCGCCGCGAATCATCGCAAGGTAATAGTTGCCGTCGGGGTTGGGGCCGCCGATCATCCTTGTCGGAGAACACATGTCGAAGAACGACGGTCGGTCGGGGTCGGCCTCGACGGACAGCTGCGAGCACAGCGACGAGACGCGGGCGATGACACGCAGCCCTTCGAGGAGTTCGCGCTCGGATTCGGCGTCCTCCATCACGATCTTGGTGACGTCGGCGATCATCTGCTGGAAGAACTGCCACGCGGCGCGCGCCTTCAGGGCGACCTCGGTTTCGGACATAGCCATATGCATAGACGATGCGCCGGCCTCGGGGCGCCGATTCTCCGGAATATCGGGAGGCGTGGGGGCGGGTGAGGCGTGCCCAGTGTGCGCCCTAAGTACGTGATCGCCCACCAATCCGTACATAGGCCTCACACTCGGCGACTCAAAGCCAGATGGACTAATAGTCGCTCACATTCGGCGCAATCCGGGACCGACCTCCGCGCCGCCATCCTCTCTTCGCGCCGATGTGCAAGCATTTGTCCACCTAGGGATGAGGGGCGGCGCCGTTGACAGTGTGACAGGAATCATTGTCTACTAGTCAGCTGTAGCGGGACGCGAGGAGCGCGGCAATGCATAAGGACGACCTGATCCTGATCAGCGTGGACGACCACATCGCCGAACCCGCCGACATGTTCGACGCGCATGTGCCGGCCAAGTACCGCGACCTCGCGCCCCGGGTGGTCGTCGAGCCCGACGGGGTCCAGCAGTGGTATTACGGCGACGTTCGCGGACGGAACATGGGCCTCAACGCCGTTGCCGGAAAGCCGCGCGAGATGTACAACATCGACGCCTCGCGCTACGACGAGATGCGGCCGGGCTGCTTCAACGTCGACGAGCGGGTGCGCGACATGAACGCCGGCGGGCAGCTGGCGGGCCTGAACTTCCCCAACTTCACCGGCTTTTCGGGGCAGGTCCTCAACCAGGGGCCCGATCGCGACGTCAACCTGGTGATGATCAAGGCGTACAACGACTGGCACGTCGACGAGTGGTGCGCGTCCTACCCCGGTCGGTTCATCCCCTGCGGCATCCTGCCGCTGTTCGATGTGGCCGAGGCGGCCAGGGAGGTCAAGCGCCTGGCCGACAAGGGTTGCCACGCGGTGACGTTCTCGGAGAATCCGGAAGCGTTGCAAATGCCCAGCATTCACACCCAGTATTGGTATCCGTTGTTCGAAGCGGTGTGCGAGAACAAGACCGTGCTGTGCACCCACGTCGGGTCCGCGTCGCGATCCCCGCAGGTGTCGAGCGACGCGCCCCCCAGCGTGCAGATGACGGCGTCGTCGATGATGAGCATGTTCACCTTCACCGAGCTGATCTGGGCCGAATTCTGGGCCGACTTCCCGCAACTGAAGTTCTCGCTCACCGAGGGCGACGTCGGATGGATTCCGTATTTCCTGTGGCGCGCCGAACACGTCTACAACCGGCACTCGGGCTGGACGCTCGCGAAGTTCCCGCCCGGCTACAGCGGGCCCGCGGACGTGTTCAAGCGGCACTTCTACACCTGCTTCATCAGCGACAAGGTCGGCGTCAAGAACATGGACTGGTTCAACGAGGACATGCTGTGCTGGGAGTCCGACTTCCCGCATTCCGACAGCAATTGGCCGTTCGCGCCCGAGGACGTCATCGAGACCATGGGTCACCTCGACGACTCGGTCATCAACAAGATCACCCACGAAAACGCCATGGCCGCATACTCCTTCGATCCGTTCCGCTATCTCACGAAGGAGCACGCCCGCGCCGGCGCCCTGCGCGCGCAGGCCACCGACGTCGACGTCGTCACCCATGTCGGCCGGCGCGCCAGCCAGCGTGACCGCGACGCGTGGACCCGCATGACGCAGTTCGCGCTGCAGGCGCAGGTGACCGCGGAGGCCACCGGTATCAGCGGACGCGCCACCACCCTGGGCAACTGAGCGTGGCCGTCCGGGCACCGTTTGCCGACTGGCGGGTGCTGGAGCTGTCCAACGGCATCGCGGCGTCGTACTGCGGCAAGATGTTCGTCGACGCGGGTGCCGAAGTCGTGAAAATCGAGTCGCCGCAGGGCGATTCGGTGCGTATCTGGTCGGCGCGCCCCGGCGGGCCCGCGGGGGCGCTATTCGGCTACCTGGCCGCGGGCAAGAAGTCGGTGAACGACGACGCCGAGACCGCGGCGCTGCTGGCGGGCGCCGACCTCGTGCTCACCGACCTGACCGACGGCTGGACCGTCGACGCCATCACGGCGCACACCGGCGCCGCGGCCGTCGTCGTGGCCGTGACGCCGTTCGGCATGACGGGTCCCTACGTCGAGGACCAGGTCGTCGCCAACGAGTTCATCCTGCAAGCGTTGTGCGGCTCGATCGCGAGCCGCGGCTGGCCGGGTGACGAGCCGGTGCAGGCCGGCGGGCGGCTGGGCGAGTGGCTGGCGGGCACCTTCGCCGCGGCGGTCGCCGCCGCGACGGGCCGCCACGCCGCCCGCAGCGGGCGGGGCGAGGTCGTCGACGTCTCGACGTACGAGGCGATGGTCATCGCCATGGGTGGGCTCTCCACGATGTCGGCCAGCGTGCTCGGCGCGGATTCCCTGCTGTACCAACGCAGCCTGGAGTTGCCTTCGATCGTCCCCACCGCCGACGGCATGGTCGGGTTCTGCACGATCACCGCGCAGCAGTTCCAGGACTTCCTGATCATGATCGATCGCGCCGACCTGGTGGACGACGCCGAACTGGCCTCGTTCGCCGGGCGCGTGGAGCGCCGCGACGAGTTCCTCAGCATGGTCACCGGATGGACCCAGTCCCGCACCACGCGGGAGATCATCGACATCGCGGTGGCGTTCCGAATCCCGGTGGCGCCCATCGCCACGCCGGCGTCGTTGCGCACCGTCGACCACTTCGTGCAGCGCGGCGTCTTCGTCGAATCGGAGGTCGGGGTGCTGCAGCCACGCGTGCCGTACCGCAGCGAGGCGATGATCACCCGGCCACCCGGTGCCCCGCCGCGACCCGGCGCCGACAACGGCCGCGTTGACTGGCTGCCCCGCCCGCAGCGCCCTGGCGAGTCCGGCGCAGATGCGCTTCCGTTGTCCGACATACGAATCACCGACCTCACCGCGTTCTGGGCCGGACCCGTCGCCACCCAGTTGCTCGGCTCCCTGGGCGCCGACGTGATCAAGCTCGAGGGTGTCCGCCGGCCCGACGGGATGAGGTTCTCCGCCGGCCGCCCGCCCGATTGGGACCAGTGGTGGGAGTGGGGCCCGGTTTTTTTGTGCAGCAACAACAACAAGCGCGGCGTCAGCCTCGAGCTCAGCACCGAGTCCGGACGCGCCATCGCGTTGGAGCTGATGGCGGCAAGCGACCTGGTCATCGAGAACTTCTCGCCGCGGGTGATGGAGAACTTCGGATTGACCTGGGACGCTGTGGCTTCGGCCAATCCGCGCGCCATCATGGTCCGGATGCCCGCGTTCGGGCTGGACGGCCCGTGGCGCGACCGGGTCGGGTTCGCGCAGACGATGGAGCAGGCGACCGGCATGGCGTGGACGACCGGGCATGCCGACGGCCCGCCGGTGATTCCGCGCGGGGTGTGCGACCCGATCGCGGGGCTGCACGCCGCATTCGCCGCCATCGCCGCGCTGGCGATCCGCGACCGGGACGGGGCCGGGCTGCACGTCGAGTCCACCATGGTGGAGGCGGCGCTGAACGTGGCCGCCGAGATGCTGGTGGAGTACTCGCGCAACGGAATCGAGCTGCGGCGCGAGGGAAACCGGGGCCCCGGGGCGGCCCCCCAGGGCGTCTATCCGTGTCCGGGTGAGGACGAATGGGTCGCGCTGGCCGCGACCGACGACGCCGCGCGGGCGTCGTTGGCGCGGCTCATCGAACGACCCGAGCTCGACCCGCACGAGGCCGCGTGGCGGGAACGCGCCGACGAGGTCGACAAGCTGATCTCCGATTGGACCGCACGCCACCCGGTGGCCGAGGCGGTGGCGGCGCTGCGCGGCGCCGGGTTGGCGGCCGCGCCTGTCACCGCGCCGGCGGACCTGCTGAGCGACCCGCAGCTGCTCGCGCGCGGCTTCTGGGAAACCGTCGACCACCCGGTCGCCGGTTCCTTCCTGTGCACGGGAATGCCCTTCACGTTCGTCGGGAGGCCCCGGCGCTGGATCCGGCGGGTGCCGCCGTTGTACGGGCAGCACACCGACGAAGTGCTGACGGGCGTTCTCGGGCGCAGCCAACAGGACCTGCTCGACTTGCGCGCAGCGGGGGCCAGCAGCGCGCGGCCGGCGGGATTGTGAGGTGGCGGTGACGCTGTGCGTGCCGCCGCGGGCCGGCGAGCTGTGCGCACCGGTCCGGTTCCTGGTGCGGCAGGACTCCGTGGTGATGCAGCTGACCGCCCGGCACCGGATCACCGGTGTCGAATGGGACGCGAGCGAACGCGCCGTCGCCATGCTCGTCGAGATCACCGACCCGCAAACCGCCAGGCCCATCGACGTGCGCATCGACGTGGTCGAGGCGGGCGCGCCGCCCCGGCGCGCGCGGGCCACGAAGATCGGAACCATCACGCGCGACGGGCGAGAATTCGACGTCGTCGGCACCTACCTGGGAGTTGTCGCGGATGAGAACTAGCCCCACCAAGCGAACCGCCGCGATCGTCGGGGTGCACAACACCCGGCAGGGCCGCCGGCTGGATGGCGAAACCTCACGGGGCCTGGCGCTCAAGGCCGTTCAGGGCGCCCTGGACGACGCCGGCTTGACCCTCGACGACGTCGACGGCATCAGCGCGAGCCCGCATTCCACGTCGTTGATCTACGACCTGCGTCTCGGCCCGGCGTGGCAGGGCCTCGCCTTCGGGGTCGGGATGATCACCGAGGCCGTGACCGCGATCGAGCATGGCATGGCCGACGTCGTCGTCCTGGTCGCCGCGCAGGCGGGAGAATACCGCGACCACGAGGCCACGGCGCCATGGACACGGCCCGAGAACGAATTCGTCGCGCCCTGGGGGATGTTCACCACCGCCGAGTTCGCGCTCATTGCCCGGCGCCACATGCACGTCTACGGCACGACGCGTGAACAACTGTCGATCGCCGCGGCGACCATTCGCAACAACGGGTCGAAAAACCCCGAAGCCATTTACTACCAACGGGGTCCGTTCACGCCGGAGGACATCACCGCGTCGCGACCCATCGCGGACCCCTTTCACCTCCTCGATTGCGCCACCACCTCCGAGGGCGGGTGCGCGTTGGTGATCGCGAACCTGGACACGGTCGATGTCACCGGCCGGCCGATCTATGTGTTGGGCAGCGGTGCGGACTTTCACGGACCGTCGTATCAGCATCCGCCCGCCTGGGACCTCGCCGGGCGGCGCGGCGATCTGGTGAACGGCGTCGTCGGCCGGCAAGCTGCCGACCGCGCGTTCCGCCACGCCGGGCTGCGGCGCGACGACGTCGACGTGTTGGAGCTCTACGACCCGTTCTCTTTCGAAATCATCCGCCAGTTAGAGGCTTTCGGCTTCTGCGCCGACGGCGAGGGCGGACCGTTCGTCGCCGACGGCCACATCGCCATCGACGGCAGCCACCCGGTGACCACCGACGGAGGAACCATGTCCTTCAGCCACGCGGGTTCCAACCCGCAGATGATGCAGCGGGCCATCCGCGCCGTCCAGCAGCTGCGCGGTCAGGCCGGCGACCTGCAGGTGCCCGACGCGCATATTGCGTTGTGCAGCAACGGCGGAGCGGGAGCGCTGTTCACCACGGTGCTGATCCTGGGAGACGAACCGCGATGACCACCGACGCGTTGCGACCCCAGAGCGGCCCCGTGCCGCATGCCAGCAGCCACCTCAGCCTTCCGTTCTGGCAGGGCTGCCGAGCCGGGGAGTTGCGCTACCAACGCTGCGCGGCCTGCGGTGCGGCGAACTTCCCGCCGAGCGAGCACTGTCGCCAATGCCTTTCGGCCGATTTACGGTGGGAGCGCAGCGGCGGCCTCGGCGAGATATACAGCTGGACCGTGGTGCATCGCCCGGTCACCGCGGAGTTCGCACCGCCGTACGCGCCCGCGATCGTCACCCTGGACGAGGGCTACCAAATGTTGACCAACATTGTCGGCATGGCCCCCGCCGATCTGGCGATCGGCCTGCGGGTGCAGGTGCAATTCCATCAAGTCGGCCCCGAGGTGACGCTGCCGTATTTCACCGGGCTGCCATGAGCCCGGCGCGCACCAGCAACGGCCTGCCGGTGACGGCCTACCTGGTGCTGGGCGTGCTGGCGGCCAACGACGAACAACTCACCGCCGGCGAGATCAAGATGCGCGCCGAACTGTCGGTAGGCCACTTCTATTGGTCGCCGTCGGTGAGCCACGTTCGGCGCGAACTGAATCGGTTGCTGGCGCGAGGGATGGTCAGCGAGATCGGGGCCCAATCGGGCAAGCGCGCGATCACGCTGTACCAGACCACCGACGCGGGCCTGGACGCGCTGCGTCGGTGGGTCCAGCATTTTCCGGGCCAGGACCAGGTGGTGATCAAACACCCCGTCATCCTGCGCGCCTGGCTCGCCCGCGGCGAGGACCCGGAACGCGTGATCGACACGCTGGACCGCCATCTCGAGACGACCCGGGCCCGCCTGGACGAGGCCCTGTGGTCGCGGCAACGCTCCCGCGACCTCGGCATCATCGATGATCCGGACCAACGCTTCTCGTTCGCGGTGCTCGACTACGCCATCCGTGGCCTGTACGCCGAGATCTCGAACATCTCCCAGCTGCGCGACGAAATCGCCAGCGGGACAAGCCGAGATCCCGTCAAACGGGTGCGACGGGCGAAGGGGCAGATCCGCCGCCGGGCACACCGGGAGCCGGGCTAGCGGCGCCCCGATAGGCCGTGCCGCGCGCCTCGCGCTTCCACAGGACTTCGCCCTCGCCCACGGCCGTTCCCTGCGCGATCAGCTGGCGCTTGAGCACCTTATGGGTGGCGGTGCTGGGCAGGTCGGCCGCGATGCGGACGTAGCGCGGCCAGGCCTTCGGCGACAGATCCGGCTGTGCGGCGAGGAACGCTTCGAGCGCCTCGGGCTGGAGCTCGGCGCCGTCGTTGAGGACCAGTGCGGCCATCACCTGGTCGCCCACCCGCTCGTCGGGGACGGCGTACACCGCGACGCGGTTGACGGCGGGGTGCCGCAACAGGATCCGCTCGATGGGCGCCGCCGCCAGGTTCTCGCCGTCGACCCGCATCCAGTCGGCGGTGCGCCCGGCCAGGTAGATCCAGCCCTCGGCGTCCCGGTAGGCGAGGTCGCCGGACCAGTACATGCCGTGGCGCATCCGTTCGGCGTTGGCTTCGGGATCGTTGTAGTAGCCGGTGAAAAACCCCGATCCCGTCGTGTTGACCAACTCGCCGACCGCCTCGTCGGCATTGACGAGCGCGCCGGTGGCGTCGAAGCGCGCGACCGCGCATTCGGTGACGGTTTCGCTGTTGTACACCGCGACCCCGTCGGCCCCCCGACCGATCGAACCCTTCGGCGTGCCGGGTTCGCGGATCACGATGACCGCGTTCTCCGTCGAGCCGAATCCGTCCTCGACCTGAACCCCGAACCGGCGCGCGAACTCCTCAATGTCCTTGTCGTTGGCCTCATTCCCGAACGCCACCCGCAGGGGGTTGTCGGCGTCGTCGTCGCGCTCGGCGGTGGCGAGGATGTAGGCGAGCGGCTTGCCGACGTAGTTCATATAGGTGGCGCCGTACCGGCGGATGTCGTCGAGGAAGTTGCTGGCCGAGAATTTTGCCGGCACGATCGCGGCACCGGAGACCACCGCGGGCGCCCATCCGGCCACGACGGCGTTGGAGTGAAACAGCGGCATGGACACGTAGCAGGTGTCCTGGTGCGACAGCGCGAAGCGCTGGACCAAGTTGATACCGGCGAACGTCGCCATCAGGTGGGATACCTGGACCGCCTTGGGATTTCCGCTCGTTCCCGAGGTGAAGATCATCATGAACGCGTCCATCGCTGTGACCTCGCGGTGCGGCACCAGCTCGCCCGCGCCGCCGAGGAACTCCGCCCATTGCGGCGTGGAAGTGTCGAGGATCTGCGTTCCCCCCAGATCCAAACCGTCCAGCAGCGGCCGGTGTTCGGCGTCGGTCACCAGGAACTGGCAGTGCGCGCGCCGGACGTCCGCGGCCAGTGCCTCGCCGCGCCGCGTGATGTTCAGCCCGCACAGCACGTAGCCGCCCAGCCCGGCCGCCGCCATCTGGGCCAGCATCTCGGGCGTGTTGCCCAGCAGGGCGCCGACGTGCAGCGGCCGTTGCTTGTCGGCGGCGGCGATGAAAGCCGCGGCGCGGGCGGCCGATTCCGCCAGGTATTGACGCCAAGTCCATTGCAGGGTGCCGTGTTTGACGGCGACGGCCGGGTCGGACAGACGCTTGCGCAGCAGCGCCTGAATCGTGTCGTCAGCCATCGGATCGGTCCACCTCCACTACGAGACGAGACGGTCCGTCTTATCGTAGCGGGCGGCTCCGCGCGCGGTTCCGGCGGACCGCCGGCGGGACACCGCCTTGTGTTGTGGCAGTTTTCATGCCCATTTTGCCGAGGGTTTCCCAGCCGGGACCGCGTGTATCACCGCTTCGTTCGCAGCCAAGGGTGATCATTGACCCGTGCTGTTTGAGCTACACAGGTCGCTGGTCTTGTTACGGAATCGAGCCCGCGAACTTCGTCATGAAGCCTCGCGATCCCGATCGGTCCGACGTGGCGGAGTGCCTACCCGCCGACCATCATCAGGCCGCCGTCGACGGCGAGCAGCTGACCGGTAATGAAGCCCGAACCGGGGCCGGCCAAGAACACCAGCATCGGCCCGACGTCGCGCGCGGGCTCTCCGAGTTTGCCGCCGATCGGAATCATCAGCTGCATCTGCTGGTCGATGAGGGCGCTCGCGTCCGGGCCGAGGAAATCCCGGAAGCGGTCCGAGCCCGGTGTCTGCACCGCGGGCGCCAACGCGTTGACGGTGACATTGTCGGCGCCCCAGGCTTTCGCGGCCGACCGCGTCCAGGCCTGCACCGCGCCCTTCGTCGCCGCGTAGACCGCCGAGATGGCGCTGCCCTGCACGGCTTCGGACGATCCGAAGTTGATGATCCTGCCGCCCTTGGGATCTTGGCCCTTCATCACCGCGTAGGCGGCCTGATTGGTCAGGATGGTCGCCTTCACGTTGGTGTCCAGCAGGAACGAGATGTCGTCGGCGCCGATGTAGCCCGGGATGCCGGCCTGCCAGAGCCCCGCCGCGTTCACCAGGACGTCGAGCCCGCCGAGGTGTTCCGCCGCCTGCTGGACCGTCGCGGATACGGCGTCGGCGTCCCGCGCGTCGCACTGCAGCCAGGTGTTGGCCAGCCCATCGGGCGGCGGGGTCTGATGATAGGTGCCGACGACGTCGGCCCCCGCGTCGGTGAGGACCCCGATGGCGGCCGCGCCAATGCCGGTCGCTCCGCCGGTCACCAGGATCCGCCTGCCCTGCAGCACGTTTTGCATGCCGCGAGCGTAGCGCCCGCCAAGCGCGGTCCCGAGCTAGGTGCGCACCGCAATCGACGACAGCAGATCGGCGAGCCGCTGCGGCTGGTCGACCATCGAGAACGTGCGCGCCCCCTCGATGACCTCGAGGCGGGCGTTGGGAATGGTGGCGGCCAGGCGTTCGCCGTCGCCGAGCTCGAAGAAGACGTCGTCGGCGGACCAGGCGACGAGCGTGGGTATCTCGATTTCGGGCAGCCGAGCGGCCACGCCGGTGGTCACCTCGGTGCGCAGCGACAGGGTGAATTGGCGCAGGTCTTCGGCGATGGCCGGATCGGACAGCCCCGGGCGCACCCACGCCTCGGTGAGGTGGTCGATGTTGCGGTGCGCCAGGCCGTCGAACGCGCGCTTGCGCGCAGCCGGCGCGCGCATGGCCTGGGCCACCGCCTTGAACATCGTCTTGGACTTGGCCGCCAGGATCACCGGCTTGAGGATCGGCGGCGGAAAGTGTTCGAACGCATCGCAACTCGTGAGCACCAGCGCGCCGAGCCGCTCGGGACGGCGCACCGCGACGAGTTGCGTGACGACCCCGCCGGTGTCGTTGCCGACCAGCACCACGTCCTCCAGGTCAAGGGCGGCAAGGGTGTCGGCGACGATGCCGGCCACCCCGGTGATGGTGCGATCCGCACCGGGGCGCAGGGGCTGGGGGTGCGCGCCCAGCGGCCAGGTGGGGGCGATGCACCGCAGGCCGAGCCGCGCGAGGCGTTCGCCGACCTGGCGCCAGAGTTGGCCGCCCATCATGTAGCCGTGCACGAAGACGACGGGCCTGCCGTCCTCGGGTCCGGTTGCTTCGTAATGAATGGTTCCGGCATTAATGTCGATCGTCGACATAGCTAGCTCCCACCTTCGATACACTTACAAACAGGCTGTCTGTTCGTAAGTTACCAACAGGCTGTATGGAAATCAAGAGACGGACTCAAGAGGAGCGCTCCGCGGCGACCCGCGACGCGCTGATCTCGGCTGCCCGCAAGCTGTGGGGCCGGCGCGGGTACGCGGACGTCGGCACGCCCGAGATCGCTGCCACCGCGGGCGTCACCCGCGGCGCGATGTATCACCAGTTCGCCGACAAGGCAGCGCTTTTCGGCGAGGTGGTCGAGGCCGTCGAGCAGGACGTGATGGCCCGGATGGCGGTGCTGGTCGCCGAGTCGGGGGCGGCGACGCCCGCGGACGCGATCCGCGCCGCCGTCGACGCCTGGCTCGACGTCTCCGGTGACCCGGAGGTGCGCCAGCTGATCCTGCTCGACGCGCCCAGCGTGCTCGGCTGGCCCGCCTTCCGCGACGTCGCCCAGCGCTACAGCCTGGGCATGACCGAACAACTGCTCACCGAGGCCGTCAAGGCCGGCCAGCTGGCCCGTCAACCGATGCGGCCGTTGGCGCACATCCTGATCGGCGCGCTCGACGAGGCGGCCATGGTCATCGCCACCGCCGAGGATCCGAAGCGCGCCCGCCGGGAGACCGGGGAGGTGCTGCACCGGCTCATCGACGCGATGCTGAGCGACGGCTGATCCTTGCCGCCGAGCGCCGAGTTGTTGCGTAAAAAACAGCGACGATCGCACAACCGACCCGACGCTCGAGCCGCCGAAGCCTAGCGGGCGAAGAACTGCCAGATGGTGTCGGTGGCGTTGAGCGCCGTGGACGGCTCGGGGATCCCCGCGAGCTCGGCGAGCGGGCTGGGTTGGCCGCCCGGCCATTGATGGCCGGCGCCCGCCACCGAGATCAGCTCCACCGTGCGCCCGTCGGGGCACCCCGCCGTCTGCGTCGTCACGCTGCCGGCAGTGGTCGAGGTCGGTGGTCCGCAGGCGTCGATGGAGCGCCAGGTGGCGTTGACCGACTCCACCGAGGGACCGTCGACGCGCGGATTACCGTTGATGGCGAAGGCTTTTCCGGGCCCGCCGTTGTAGGGGACCCGCTCGTCGGCGGTGCCGTGGATCTGCAGCACCGACGTCGGTCGGGCCTGGGAGCAGTCGGTGAGCAGGGTGCCGGCCACCGGGGCGATCGCGGCGAAGGTGTCGGTCTGGCAGCCGAGCCGCAGCGCCATCATGGCGCCGTTCGACATCCCGGTGGCGTAGACCCGCGCGCGATCGACCGGGATCTCCCGCGCGATGGCGGCCACCATCGCGGTGACGAATCCGACGTCGTCGACGTTGTCGTGCTGCGGTTGCCCGCAACAGGTTCCGGCGTTCCAGGCGCGATTGAGGCCGTCGGGGTAGGCGACGAGGAAGTGCCCGTGATCGGCCTCGGCGTCCCAGTTGTAGGACCGCTCGGCCTGCGCACCGTTGCCGAAGCCGCCGTGCAGCATCACCACCAGCGGCGCCGCATCGGGCAATCCCTGCGGCCGGTACAGGTGGAACGTCCTGCCGAGCCCGCCCGAGTCGATGGTCTGGGTGGACTGCCCGATCGGAATCGATTGCGAGCCGGGCGATCCCAGCGCGTGCCCCCCGCCGACACACCCGCCGAGCACGACGGCCAAGACCGAGACGAGACCAACGCTGAACACCCGAGCCCGTAGCGATCGCATGAAGCCATCGTGGCATCGACACCGGAATTTGACAAGCATATTGTCAAATGTGGCCAGAGTGGCACACTGATCTGCATGCGACGTGTTGCCGATGCCGAGTGGCAGCCCACCGTCCCGGCGCTGGTGAATTTGGTGGCCGCCTCGGGGGCGCCCCGGTTGAGAGCGGCCTTCGCCGCGGCCGGGCTCGACGGGATCCGCCCGGCTCAAGCCGTCGCGCTGGTGCCGCTGGCGGCCGGCGGCCTGCACGCATCCGATCTCGCCGACCGGCTCAAGGTGAGTCGCCAGGCCGTCGCTCAGGGGATAGCCAGCCTGGAGCGGAACGGGTATGTCACGCGGGTGACCGATCCCGGCGACGCCCGGGCCCGCATCATCGAGCTGACGCCGCGCGGGCGGCAGGCGTTGCGCGTGATGCGTTCCAACGCAGTCGCTTTGGAGAAACGTTGGGCAGAGGTGCTCGGGCCCCAGCGGTTGGGGGAATTGCGGGAGACCCTGCAGATGTTGTTGTCCGGCGAGGCGGACGGCGCGGGCGACTGATACCGGCGGAAAATTTGCTGGTGTTGAGCGTCACGCGGGGCGTAGGTTCGACCCAAGACAATGACAGGAGTCCGTCGTGCCCATCTTCATGGTCGAGCGCAACTTCGCCGAGGAATTGGAACCCAACTTCGAGGTCGCCGACGGCATCAACCGGATCAACGACCACGAGGGCGTTCGCTGGATGTACTCGTTCCTGTCGGCGGACAAGCGGAAGACGTATTGCCTGTACGAGGCGCCGTCGCCCGAAGCCATCCGAACCGCGGCCGCGCGGGCCGGCCTCCCCGCCGACGTCATTGTCGAGGTGCGCGACCGCGTGATGCCCGACGGGGCGTTGTCCGATATTTGAGGCCGCTCACCCGAGCAGCTCGTGGTCGGCGGCATACATCGCCGCCTGGGTGCGGTTCGCGGCGCCGGTTTTGATCAGGATGTTGCGCACATGGTTGGCGGCGGTGTTGGTGCTGATGTAGAGGCGCTCGCCGATCGCCCGATTGCTCAACCCCTCGGCGAGCAGCCGCAGCACTTCGACCTCGCGGTCGGTCAGGCCGTCCGGACCCACGGTCAGGAGCGAATCCACCAACTCGACGACCCGGTTCTGGCCGATCTGGGTGGCGAGGACGCGCGCCTCGTCGGCCAGGCGGCGGGCCTCCTCGGTGTCCCCGCGCGCCGCCGCGAACAACGCCTTGCGGGCCAGCGTCTCGCTGATGTGAACCACCGAACCCATCCGGCGGTCCATCTCGAGGGCCGCGCCGAAATGCCGCTCGGCCGCTGCGTTGTCGCCGTCGAGGGCCGCCATCCGGGCGAGATACCGGTCGGCGCTGCCGAACAGGGCGACGAACTGGCCGGCGACCAGGTTCTTGCCGGCATAACGGGAAACGTAGGGGCGCAGCGCGTGCAGCGCTTCGCGGTTACCCAGCTCCAACGCCGCCTCGACCATGAACACCAGCTCCATCGGCCACTGCGCCTCGTTGGTGCGGTCGCCGAGCTTGCGGTTGACCAGGTGACCCAGGGCGCGGGTCATGCCCGCTTCGCAGCCGAGCTCGGTGTACAACGCGAGCAATCCGGGCACCCAGCGGCCGGCGAAAGTCTCGCTGCCATCGATGAACTCGGCGAATTTCTTCAGGTCGCCAGTCTCGCGCTGGATCATGAACATCTGGACCCCGTTCGAGCCCTTGGTGTCGTCCGCGTCGAACAAATCACCGGTGCGCAGAGCGATGTCGGCCCACCGCTGGGCCCCGGTGAAGTCGCCCCGCAGATACGCGAGCGCCTGCTCGACACACGCGCCGACGAAGCCGAAGACCGGTTGTCCGATGGCTTCGCCCGCTCGCCGCATGTCCGCGGTCGACGCGGCCAGGTCGTCCGGGCTGCCGGCCAGGTAGCTGACCATGGCGCGAAAGTGTGAGGACGCCCCCAGCACCTCGTAGTTACGGCGCTCCAAGGCCATGCGGGACACCTCGGCCGAGCGCTGCGCCTGGATCTCGCACAGTTCGGGGGTGAGGCCGTGCCACAGGCTGGCCTTCAGGGTGTGCATCAACACCGCCGGATCCTTGGCGGCCCGCGCGCGCTCGATGGCGTTGCTGCCGACCTCGCGCGCACGCACCGCCTCGCCCGCGAAGGCCAGCGCCCTCCCGAAGCTGCCGAGCGCCTGGATGTAGCGGAGGTCGTCGGTGGTCAAACCGCTGGATTCCAACGCCGCCGCCAGCAGGTCGGCCGCCGTCGAGTCCGACTGCCCGCGACGCCAATTCGCTTCCTCGTATCCGACGGCCGCCCCCAGGCGGATCAGGGGGTCGTCCATCGCGCTGAGCCGCTCGTAGATCGCCCGCGAGCGGGCGAAATCACCGGCGCGCACGTGATTTGCGGCCGCGTCGAGGTCCAGCCGCGCCCGATCCGCCCGGCTCAGCTCGGGCAGCGACGCCGCCCGCTCGAACCATCGCGCCGCGTCCTCGTAGGCCATGCTCTGTTCGGCCATTCGGGCCGCCTGGTGCGCGTACCGCAACGCCTGCTCGTGGTAGCCCAGGACGTGCGCCCGCAGGTAATGGTTCGCCAGCCGCGGGACGACCGAGGGGTCCGCGCGGCCCTCGAGCGCCTCGGCGGCCCGCGCGTGCATGATCCGCAGCCGCGACGCCGCCATCCCGCCGACCACCGATTCGCGGGTCAGCGCGTGCACGAACGAGAACTCGCCGTCGGAGTCGCGGACCGGCCGGATCAGCCCGACGCCCTCCGCCGAATCGACCGCCGCCAGCGTCGCGGAAAGATCGGCATCGCCGGCGGCGATGAGCGCCGGCAGATCAAACGTTTCGCCCAACACCGCCGCCTGCTCGATCACCCCGCGGACGCCCGCGCCGAGTCCGCTGAGGCGGCGGGCAATTGCGTCCCCGATCGAAGCCGGGACGGTCAGCTGCGCGCTCAAGGCGGCCAGCCCGCCCCGGCCCTCCAGATCGTTGACCAACTCGGTCAGGAAAAACGGGTTGCCGCCGGTCTTGTCGCGCAGCAACGCGGCCGCCGTGCGCGCCGAGGAGGGAGCCAGCTGCTGGGTTCGGCTGACGAACTCGGCGATCGCCTCGGTGTCCAGTCCGGCGAGGTCCAGGCGCCGGACACCGTCGAAGCGGTGTAGTTCGGCCAGCCGGGTCGTCAGCTCGTCGGAGCGGTCGGGTTCGGTGGTGCGGAACGTGGACACCACCAGCAACCGGACGTCGGCGCAGCCGATCAGGACGCGTTCGAGCATCGCCAGGGTGGGCAGCTGAGCCCAATGCAGGTCGTCGAGGATCAATGCAATCGGGCGGTCGACGGCCAGGCGGCGCAGGAAGCCGGTCATCGCGTCGAACAGCGCCTGCCGGGGGGACCCCACCTCCAGCGCCGGCTCCGCAGCGGGCAGATGCCGGTCCACCTGGGTTGACATTCGCCGCAACTGCGGTCCGGCGTCGGCGAGCAGGTCCGCCATCGAACCGGGCGGGACGGCCATCAGCAGGCGATCCAACGCCTCGGCGAACGGTGCGTACGGGACGTCCTCGTCGGCCGTCGAGCGGCCGACCAGCACCGCGACGTTGTGATCGGCCAGCGTTCCGGCCACCTCGGCGGCCAGGCGCGTCTTACCGGCCCCGGGTTCGCCGCCGATGAACACCGCCTGGCGGTCGCCGCCCTCGACGCGCTCCCAGGCCCGCTCGAACGCCGCAAGTTCCGCGCCGCGACCCACCAGCGGGCCGCGACGGCGTGCCACCAGTTCTGCCGGAAGCGGTGGCGGCACCCACTGCGCCATGCAAACAACGTAACCGCGGCCGTGTCCGTCGGTCGATAGTCAGATGTGACTATCGTGGAATGCCTCGGAAATGCTCTGTTGTGGTCATGACGCGCGGCCCTGCGCCCTCGTAGCGTTGCGGCATCACGACCCGCGAGCAAACAAGGAGACGCGGCCATGAGCCTGACCACCGCAACCGACGAACTGCGCGACCGATTCGGAGCGGAGGTCATCTTCCCTGACGACCCCGGCTACGACGAGGCGCGGGCGCTGCACAACGGCATGATCGACAAGCGGCCGGCGATGATAGTGCGCTGCGCGTCGGCCACCAACGTCGCCGGCGCTCTCGACTTCGCCCGCAGGTCGCGCCTCGACGTCGCCGTCCGGGGCGGCGGCCACAACGGTCCGGGATTCGGCTGCGTGGACGGCGGCCTCGTCATCGACCTGTCGCCGATGAACGGCGTCGATGTCGACGCCGACCGGCGCATCGTGCGTGTGCAGGGCGGGGCCACGTGGGCACACGTGGACGGCGCGACACACGCGCATGGCCTGGCGACGCCGTCCGGCATCATCTCGAGCACCGGCGTCGGCGGGCTGACCCTGGGCGGCGGCCACGGCTACCTGACCCGCAAGTACGGGCTGACCATCGACAACCTGCTTCAGGCCGAGGTCGTCCTGGCCGACGGGCGCGTGGTGACCGCGTCCGAATCGGAGCACCCCGACCTGTTCTGGGCGCTGCGCGGGGGTGGCGGAAATTTCGGTGTCGTCACGTCCTTCACGTTCCGGCTGCATCCGGTGCACACGGTGATCTGCGGCCCGACGGCCTGGCCGGCGTCGGCCACCGCCGACATCCTGAGGTGGTACCGGGACTTCCTGCCCGCGCAGGACGAGGACCTCTACGGTTTCTTCGCGAGCATGACCGTCCCGCCGGCACCGCCGTTCCCCGAGACGTTTCACCTGCAGAAGGCGTGCGCCGTGGTCTGGTGCTACAGCGGCGATCCCGCCCGGGCCGAGGAGGCGTTCGCGCCGGTCCGGCAGATGCAGCCGGCCTTCGAGGGTCTCGTCGCGGCCCCGTATCCCGCGTTGCAGTCCACCTTCGATGCGCTGTACCCCAAAGGCCTGCAATGGTATTGGCGCGGCGACTTCATCCGCTCCGTGCCCGACGCCGCGGTACAGGCCCATGCCCGCTTCAACGAGGAACTGCCGACGATGCACTCCACGATGCACCTCTACCCGATCGACGGGGCGGTCCATCGTGTCGGTCAGACCGACACCGCCTGGGCCTACCGGGACGTGACTTTCTCACAGGTCATCGCGGGGGTCGATCCGGACCCGGCCAACGCGGCGGTGTTGAAGCGCTGGACGGCGGACTACTGGAACGCCATCCACCCGCACTCGGCCGGCGGTGCCTACGTCAACTTCATGATGGACGAAGGGCAAGACCGGGTCCGCGCCACGTACGGCCCGAATTACCAACGCCTCAGCGAGATCAAGGCCCAATACGACCCGGGCAACGTGTTCCACGTCAACCAGAACATCCTGCCGGCGGGAGCCCCCGGCGCCGCATAGGCGGTCCGCGGGCCCGGTTTCGCGCATAATCGTTGCGTGATAGAAGACGCCCACCTTTACCGGCGGATCGCACTGCTCGAACATCAGGTGCGCCTGCTCTCCGATCGGCTCGGGGTCCCGTGCCCGACGTTCGGTAGCGACGTCGGCGCGACGCCCTCGGGCGCGTTCGAGGGCGGTGTGCCGTCGGAAGTCGTTGCGCTGGCCCGCTCCGGCAACGCCATCGCCGCGATCAAGCTGTTCCGGGAGCTGACCGGCGCCGGGCTGCGGGAGGCGAAAGAGGTTGTCGATTCGCTGTAAAGCGATCGACGCTACGGCCGTCGGAACGCGGCGTTCATTCGTCGCTTGAAGGCGCGATCGAAACGTCGGTAGCCGTTGCGCAACGAGTGGCCCGGCCAACGGTCGCCGGTGAGCTCGACGGGCAGCAGCGGGTCGAGCTGCAGATGGCGGACCACGGCGATCGAGAGGGCGAACTGGTAGGTGAAGCTTTCGGTCGAATCGGCGCGCCTGCCGTTGCCGAGCGCGGCGTCCATGGCGGCGATGAGCAACCGTGCGTCCTTCGCCCACTCGTCCAGGGAAAAAAGCGATCGCACTTTGCCGGAGTCGATGTCCGTGGCGGCCCCGTGAAAGTGTGTGCACTGCCGGTCGACCACCGCCCGGAACGACGGAAGCCGTTGCGGGTCAAGGTTGTCTGGGCGGAGCCACACGCCTTCGCGAAGCTCTGCGAGGTGTAGGGCCGTCGCGGCCTTCCTCAGCTCGAGGCGATCGGTCGCGGATCGGCGCTCCAGCGCGACGATCGCCAATTCCCACGTCCCGTCCCATCGGTGCGCGGCGATGTCGTCGATCCGGGACGCCTCGTCGACGCGCTGGCGGCGTTCGGCCAATCGCCCCGCGAGCGCGTAGCTGCCCCCGTCGGCGCTCAGTTCGCCGTTGGAGACCATCCGCCACAGGCACGTGCGGGCCGCACCGGCGCTGATGCCGAACAGCGAGGCCACCGCGACCAGTTCGGCCACCGTCAGGCGCCCCCGGTCGGATCCGAGCAAGGCCGACGCCAGCACCGAGCGCGCGCTGAGCGGCCGGCTGTCGACGAGGGCGCTCACGGATCGCAACGGTATCACCGAATCGTTGACACGTGGCAACCATAGTGTGATACTGACCCGCATGAGCTTGCCGACGAAGTCGGTGCTCGCCGACGACGTGGAAATCGTCCGGCGCGTCCTCGCCCACATCGACGCCGGTACCACCGACGAGGGTGCGGCCTGGCGTGAGCCGGTCGAAAACTATGTGAGCGCAAGCCGATTCGAAGAGGAAATCCGGCTGCTTCGGGCGATGCCGAGCGTCTTCGTCCCCTCGGCGGCGATCCCGGCACCGGGGGACCACGTCGAGCGAGTCGTATTCGGCGTGCCGCTCTTCGCGGTGCGCGGGCACGATCAACGGGCGCGGGTGTTCCGCAACGCCTGCCGGCATCGGGGTTTCGCCCTGGTCGAAGAACCCGGCTGCTCGCACGCGTTGGTGTGCCGCTACCACGGCTGGACGTATCGCCTGGACGGCTCGCTCGCGCATGTCCCGCACCCCGAGGCGTTCCCCGGCCTGGACGCGGCGGGCCGGGGCCTGGTCGAGGTTCACAGCCGCGAGGTGGACGGATTGATCGTGATCGATCCGCTCGACTCGTCCGGCATCGACACCGGCGAGGCGATGGCCGCGCTGACCGACGGGAACCCCTGGCGGGACAAGCTGCTGCCGGCCGAGCGCATGGTGTACGTGGATTCGACTGTGCGCGCGATGAACTGGAAGGTGCTCGTCGAACAGTTCCTGGAGGGCTATCACCTCCGCTCAACGCATCGAGACACCTTCTACCCGGTGCAATACGACGACCTCAACGTCGTCGAAATATTCGGGCCGAACAGCCGACTCACCTTCCCGTACCGCAATATCGAACGGCTCCGCGACCGTCCGGAATCGCGCTGGAACGTCGACGCGCGGGTCACCTACGTCTACCAGTTGTTCCCCAACGTCATGGTGGCGACCTTCCCCGGCGTGGTCTCCGTGGTGGCGATCGACCCGGTGGACGCGTGCCACACCACGGTCAGCACCTACTCGATGGTGAAACCCGAAGTTGCCGAGCGAGCGTCCGTCGACCCTGCCGCGAAACTGGTGGGCACGGGCAGCTTCATCGAGCGGGGCCTCGCGGAGGACAACCAGATGTCGGCGGGCGTGCAGCGCGGATTACACGCGGGGGCAAACGAATTCGTGGAGTTCGGCCGGCACGAGAGCGCGGCCGGGCACTTCCACGCCGTCCTCGACGAGCGCCTGGCGCGGATGGCGACCGCTACGGCGTTTTGAGAAAGATGTCGTTGAGGGTGACGGTGCGCAGGTTTCGGTCGCGGATGATGTCGACGAGTTCCGGGTAGACGTGCGTGACCGGCAGGTGATTGAGGTGGCCGATGACGATGGACTGCGGGGTGAAGTACTGGTCGGCCATCTTCACGATGTAGTCCTCGTGGATCAGCGTGGAGTCCGACAGCGAACCCGACCATAGGGTCGGGACGGTGTAGCCGAGGTCGGCGGCCACCGCGTCGACGGCCGGGTTGCGCTTCGCATACGGCGGCCGCCAGTAGGGTTTCGCGCCAACGCCGTAGGTCTTTTTCAGGAATTCGTCGTTGCGGCCGATCTGCTGGGCGATCTTGTCTTTCGGCAGTGTGGTCAAGTCCGGGTGCGACCAGGTGTGGTTGGCCAGCTGGATTTGCCCGGAGTCGACCAGCGGCCGAAGCATTTCCGCGTTCTCGGTCCACGAGTTGTAGATCCCGTTGACGAAAAACGTCAGCCGGACACCGGTGTCCCTGGCGAACTGCGTGTAGGCGCGCACCACCTGACTGTTGACACCGTCGTCGACCGTCAGCGCCAGCAGGTCGCCCTCGCCGGGGATCTTGGTCAGCGCGCCGCCACCGGGCAACGGGATGCGCGCGCTGAGCGGCGGGGGCGGTAGCAGCGCCGCCGGCGCGGTCGGACCCGAGGTTGCCGCCATGTTCCCCGGCGGCGCCTGGGCGAAAGTCCGGGGTTGCGGGTCGACCACCAAGCGAGCCGCCCCCACGCCCGCGACGGTGGCCGCGGCCAGCGCCCCGAGGAAACGGCGCCGGTTCAGCTCCGGCGCGGCGAGGCCCCGATCCGAAGCGCCGCGGAAGGCGGTGCTGGCGAAGGCGCGGTTGCGTGCAGGTCTTTTGCGGTGCGATGCCGGCACGCGCGACCCGGTGCCCCGGGCGCGTTCGCTGCCAAACTCCGCCGCCACAGCAGCGAACGGTACCAGCGGGCGTTCGAACATGTCCGGTTCGTTACAGGAGGGTCAGCTGTGAATTCAGCCTCGAAAAGGTAACGATCTTGCGTAGCTGTGGTCAATGCGGCGCCCCGCCGCCGCGCTGCGGCAACGGGACGGGCTCGACGCCCGGGGTGCCCAGGGTCCCCGCCAGCCACGGCAGTGCGGCGGCGAACGCCTGGGCCGCGAACGGCCAGTCGTGGCGGCCGGGCTGGGTGACCACCGCGCAGGCGATCCCGTGGGTCGTCGCGACCGCGCACAGCGAGTTGGCCGCCGCATCCTGGCCCTCCGGGTTGGCGGCCGGGTCGGCGCTGGGAACGGCGAGGTCGGGATCGGCTTCCTGGGCGACGGTGCGCGGGCCGGACGCCGCGGGCACGTCGAACCAGCCCGAGAGCCTGGAGTAGGGACCGTGGCGGGCGATGACGGTTGCCGGGTCGAAAGCCGCCCAGGCGTCGGCGTTGCCGCCGAACAGCCGGGCGACGGTTTGGTCCTTCGTCCCGATGCTCGGGCCGCGGTCGCCGGCGATGTCGACGAAGGCGCTGAACAACTCGGGATGCATGACGGCCAGGTCGACGGCGCAGGTGCCGCCCATCGACCATCCGGCGACGCCCCAGTTGGCCCGGTCGGCGCTGACGCCGAAGTTCGACACCACGAAGGGCACGACGTCCTTGGTCAGGTGATCGGCGGCGTTACCGCGGCTGCCGTTGACGCACTCGGTGTCGTTGTCGAACGAACCGGTCGGATCGACGAACACCAGCACCGGGGCGAACCCGTGATGGGCCGCCGCGAAGCCGTCGATCGCGGTGAAGGCGCCCCCGGGGCGCAGCCAGTCGGCGGGGGTGTTGAACGCGGAGCTGATCATCATGACCGTCGGCAGCCGGGGCGGCGGGTTGCTGTTGAACCACGCCGGGGGCAGATACACCAGCTCCTGGCGGTGCGGGAAGTGCGACGCGTCGGCGCTGATCGTCACGGGTACCACGACGCCCTTGGCCGGCTTGGTCCCCTCGAGCTGCATTGCGGTGACCCGCAGCCGGTCGATCTGATCGGGCAGGGGCCGCGACGTCAGCTGATCCCACGCGGCCGACACGGTCGGGAAATAGCCGACCCAGCCGTTCAAGGCCAGAGCCGCGCTCACCGCGCACAGCGGGACCGAAACCACCGCCACGCCGCGCCGCCACCAGCGGGCGCCCGGCCAGCCCAGCAGCAGCACCGCCGCCGCGAGCCCGCTCAGCGCTATCCACAGCCACAGCGACACCGGGGCCGGATCCCCGGCCACCCCGATCGACGTGATGTACCAATACGACAGCGCCGTGACCGCTGCCGCGGTCCCCAGCGCCACCAGGAGCGGCCAGCCGCGCCACCGCCGCCTGCGCCACCCGATCGCGCCGAGGACCGCAAGCAGCGCCAGGGCCTGCACCGCCACCGGCAGCCAGCCGTGCAGCAGGGACCACTGTTCGACGAAATGGGGCAACGGTCGTGACCTTCGCTCAATCCGATCGTTTCTGCGAATGACCCGCCGGCCGTGGCTTTCCGAGCGCGGCGGGCCCGACTAACTATCCCACAGGTTCGTCGCGCATCGTGCTTGCGAAGGAGCGCAGCCGCAGGCTGTTGCCGACGACGAACGCGCTGGAAAGCGCCATGGCGGCGCCCGCGAGCATCGGGTTGAGCAGGCCGAACGCGGCCAGCGGGATGGCCGCGACGTTGTAGCCGAAGGCCCAGAACAGGTTCGTCTTGATCGTGCGCAGCGTCCGCCGGGAGAGCCTGATCGCGTCCACCGCGGCGCGCAGATCGCCGCGCATCAAGGTCAAGTCGGCGGCTTCGATCGCCACGTCGGTGCCCGTCCCCATCGCGAGCCCCAGGTCGGCCGACGCCAGAGCCGCCGCGTCGTTGACGCCGTCGCCGACCATGGCGACGACCCGGCCCTCGGCCTGCAAGCGCTTGACCGCAACGACCTTGTCGGCCGGCAGCACCCCGGCGATGACCCGCGCGACGCCGACCTCGTCGGCGATGCGCCGGGCGACGGTCTCGTTGTCACCGGTCACCAGCACCGGCGTCAACCCAAGGCCTTCGAGCTGCCGGATTGCCTCGGCGCTGGTGGGTTTGACGGTGTCGGCCACCACCAGAAGCCCCCGCGCGCGACCGTCCCACCCCACGGCGACGGCGGTCTTCCCGTCGCGCTCGGCGCGGGCGCGGGCCGCCGACAATTCCGTGTCGAGGCGCTGGCCCCGCGCGGCCAGCAGGCTCTCCCGCCCGACGGTGACGGCGCGCCCGTCGACCACCCCGTGCACGCCTTCGCCTCCGACGTTGGCGAAATCCCGGGCGGGGGGCAGGGCGCCCAGTTCCGCCGCGGCGGCCCGGGCGATCGCCTGCGCGACGGGATGCTCGGAGGCGTCCTCCACGGAGCCGGCATAGCGCAGCAGCGTCTGGCGGTCGGCGTGCGGGCCGGCGATCACGTCGACGAGGGTCATCTTGCCGGTGGTGACCGTGCCGGTCTTGTCGAGGACGACCGTGTCGACCTCGCGTGTCGACTCCAGTACCTCAGGTCCCTTGATGAGCACGCCGAGCTGGGCCGCCCGGCCGCTGCCGACCAACAACGCCGTCGGCGTCGCCAGCCCGAGCGCGCACGGGCACGCGATGATCAGCACGGCAACCGCGGCCGTCAGCGCCGCGGTGAGGGGGGCGCCGGCCGCGAGCCATATCGCCAGCGTGGCCGCGGCGATCACGAC
Source organism: Mycobacterium sp. E3198 (assembly GCF_001667015.1). Taxonomy (GTDB): domain Bacteria; phylum Actinomycetota; class Actinomycetes; order Mycobacteriales; family Mycobacteriaceae; genus Mycobacterium. The sequence goes on from NZ_LZIS01000181.1 coordinate 148,356, forward strand.
GACGACGGGAACAAACACGCCGGCGATACGGTCGGCGAGCCGTTGCACCCGGGCCCTGCCCGACTGCGCGGCCTCCACCAGCCTGGCCATCTGCGCCAGCTGGGTGTCGTCGCCGACGCGGGTGGCGCGCACGACCAGTCGGCCGCCGGCATTCACGGTGGCGCCGGTGACGGGATCGCCCTGACCCACCTCGACGGGCACGGACTCACCCGTGAGCATCGAGGCGTCCACCGCCGAGGATCCCGAGACGACGGTTCCGTCGGTGGCGATCTTTTCGCCCGGGCGCACCACGAACTCGTCGCCGATCTGCAGTTGATCGACGGGGACGCGCGTCTCGGCGCCGTCCCGCAGCACAGCGACGTCCTTGGCGCCGAGCTGAAGCAGGGCGCGCAGCGCCGCGCCCGCGCGCCGCTTCGAGCGCTTCTCGAAGTAGCGGCCGGCCAGCACGAACAGGGTCACGCCCGCGGCTACCTCGAAGTAGATGTTGCCCGCGCCGTCGCCGCGCGTGGCGGTCAGTTCGAAGCCGTGGCGCAGGCCCGCCCGGCCGGCCGTTCCGAAGAACAGGGCATACAGCGACCAGAGGAACGCCGACAGCGTCCCGACCGAGACCAGCGTGTCCATGGTCGCGGCGCCGTGTTTCAGATTCGCCCACGCCGCGGCGTGGAACGGGCGGCCCGCCCACGCGATGACCGGCGTGGCCAGGGCCAGCGAAACCCATTGCCAGTAGCGGAATTGCAGCGCCGGGATCATCGCCATCGCGATCACCGGGACGGCGAGCACGATCGCGGCAATGAGCCGGGTCCGCAGGGCCGCGAGCTCGGGGGCCTCCGGCGCCTCGGCCGTGGGTTCGCGGCGCGGCAGGGCCGCGGTGTAGCCGGCCTTCTCGACCTCGGCGACCAGCCCCCGCGGGTCGTAGCCCGCCGGGACCGTGATGGCGGCCGTTTCGGTGGCGTAATTCACCTGCGCGTCGACCCCGTCGAGCTTGTTCAGTTTCTTCTCGATGCGCATCGCGCACGAGGCGCAGGTCATCCCCGCGATTTTTAGCTCCACGCTGGTCACTGCGGTCGGCGGGCCGGCCGTCACGCGACCACGACCGCCTCGTAACCGGCTTCGTCGACGGCGCCCAGTACTGCGTTCGTCTCGATGGGAACGGAACTGGCCACCACGAGCCTGCCCGTGCGCGCGCTCACCTCCACGTTTTCGACGCCCGGGATCTGGCCGACCTCCGCCCGGACGGCGGCTTCGCAGTGCTCGCAGGTCATTCCCGTCACCCGGTACTCACTCGTCGTCATGCCGCTCCTTTCCGCTCATACCTCCTGGGGGTATACCCCTGCGAAACGTTTTTATTCCTTGGATATTCCCGGATGGCGGGTGGAACGCAGGCGGCACCATTCTGCCCGGTCGATCAGACGTAGCCGACGCCGCTGTCGACGGAGACCTGGCTGGCGGTCACCAGCCTGGATTGGTCCGATGCCAGCCACGCGACCGCATCGGAGATGTCTTCGGGCTGGGCACTCCCGTCGGGCAACAGCGGTTTGTGCAGGCCCCTCAGGTGTGGGTAGGAGTCGGCGGCCGCTCGGAGGGCGTCGCGCATGCGGCCGGTACCCATCGGGGTCGCGACCGCGCCAGGATTCAGGCTGTTGACGCGGATGTTGTACCGGCCGAGTTCGGCGGCGAACGCGCGCGCCATCCCGATCACGGCATGTTTGCTGGCCGTGTAGTGGACCATGAACGACTGCATGTTGATGCCGGCGGCGGACCCGATGAGGATGATGGAGCCGCCGCGGCCGCCGTCGATGACGTGCTGGGCTCCGGCCATCACGGTGTTCCAGGTGCCGATGACGTTCGTGTCGATGGTGTCGCGGAACGCTTGCGCGGTGATCTGGTCCCACGGCGCGGGACTGCAGATGCCCGCGTTGGCGACGATGATGTCCAGGCGCCCCAGCTCCGCGACGGCCGCGTCAACGGCGGCCGTCAGCGCGTCGAGGTCACGGATGTCCACCGCCGACGCGATGACCCTTCGGCCGTTGGCGCTGACCAGCCGCGCGGTCTCGGCCAGATCGTCGGGCGTCGGCGAATCGTAGGGAACGCTGGGCGGCAGCGGGCCCGCGATATCGACCGCGATGATGTCGGCGCCCTCGGCGCTGAGCCGTACCGCGTGCGACCGTCCCTGTCCCCGCGCGGCGCCGGTAATCAGCGCCACCTTTCCCGAAATCGACTGGCTCACCGAACCCCTCCATGCGCAACGTCGTTGTCCTAAAGGTTGTCAAAGTCAACTCGGCGAAGCGTAACGTCGACCCGGCGCTACCGGCCGCCCGGAAGGAGACCGTCATGACCGTCAACGTTGTCGACCCGGGTCCCCGGCAGGTGAGCCGGTCGGTCGAAGTGGACGCGCCGGCCGCGGAGCTGTACGCGATGGCCGCCGACCCCCGCCGCCACCACGAACTGGATGGGTCGGGCACGGTCGGCGACAACATCAAAGTTCCGGCGGAACTGGTTGTCGGCTCGAAGTTTTCGACGCACATGAAGATGTACGGCGTGCCCTACCGCATCACCAGCACCGTGACCGCGCTCAAACCGAACGAGTTGGTCGAATGGCGCCATCCGGTGGGGCACCGCTGGCGGTGGGAGTTCGAGTCGCTCTCCCCGACCCGCACGCGCGTCACCGAGACGTTCGACTACAGCCAGGCCGGTGCGGTCAAGAACGGGCTGAAGTACTACGAGCGGATGGGTTTCCGGAAGGGCAATGCGGCGGGCATCGAGGCGACGCTGACCAAGCTGCGCGATCGCTACGCGGGGCGGTAGTGAGTCGAACACATCACCGCACGCCAAGATGCCTGAGGTGCTCGATCAAGGTGTCGACCGCAGCCTCTAAGGGCGCGGTATCTCGGCGGAGCTGGCTGAGCAGCAATCCGCCCTGTACCCCTGCCAGCATCGCCAGGGCGATGCGGTCGGTGTCGGTTCCATCCGGAAGCTCTCCGCGCGCCGCGATGGCAACCAGGCCGTCGCGAATCAAGTTCTCCCACTGGGCAAATGACCGGGCGAGCCGGGCACGTGCCACCGGGTCGGTCTCAGCGAGTTCGTTGGCCATCGATCCCAGCGGGCAACCACCTACGCAGCCGAGGCGTCGCACCAGGTCGACCAGGATGTCACGCCACCGGCACAAGTCATCGATGTTTTCGATCCGGTCGAGGCCGAGATGCTGCACGCCGAGCACGTTCTCGGTCTGAAAGTCGATAACGGCGGCCACAAGGTCGTTTTTGTCGGCAAAGTAGTGGTACATCTGCGAGGTGCTGATCGCCGCGGCTTCCTGGATGTCTTCGATGGTCGTACGCGCGACTCCGCGCTCCAGCATCAACTCCGAGGCCGCGGTGACGATACGCTCGCGGGTTGCCCGGCCCTTTGCCGTCAGCTTGTCGTAAGCGACAGGCGTCATCTGCCCTCCTCACTCGTGGAGTAACCACTCCAAAATCTACCCCCAATGCCCCGTTTTGGAGTTGACACTCCATTCTGCGTTCGGAAGCCTCAAAGCGTTCGTCAACTTATCGATGCCGGAAGCTGTTGTGTGCCAAGCCGGCACGCGTGCGAGGGGTAAACAACCATGGCCATCACTTCTGACTCCGCCGGCACCGCCGGCACCGACACTGCGACCATCGCCCACCGGGCCGCCCAGCTGCAGCAAGGGATGGCGGGCCAGCTGCCGACCCAGGTCGTTGAAGCGTTCGGCGCCGAGCAGGCGCGGCTGCAGGCCGCCGGGGTACCGGCCGGCGTCGCCGCGCCGGGCGCCGTCATGCCAGACGGGCGGCTGCTCGATGTGCACGGCCGCCCGACGACACTTGCCGCCGCCATCGGGGGACGCAGCGCCGTGGTGGTGCTTTACCGCGGTGCGTGGTGCCCGTACTGCAACCTGGCGCTGCGCGCCTACCAGGAGAACCTCGTCCCGCTACTAGCCCAACGGGGCATCGCGCTGGTGGCGATCAGCGCGCAAAAGCCCGACGGCTCGCTGTCGATGCAGGAGAAAAACGGCCTGACCTTCACCGTCCTTTCCGACCCGGGTAATCAGGTCGCGGTCGGATTGGGCGTGCTCACCGCCCCGGAGGAGAATGTTCGCGCCGCCCAGCGCGGCCTCGGACTCGAGGTGTCCAAGTCCAACGCCGACGGGACCGACGGGCTACCGATGCCGACGGTGGCCATCGTTGACGGCACCGGGATCATCCGTTGGATCGATGTCCACCCGAACTACGCGACCCGTACCGAGGTTTCCGACATCGTCGACGCGCTGGACAACCTCGGCTGAACTCAGGGCGGTCGCGATTCGTGCCAGGTTCGTGAGAGAAAACTCTTTGACGATCGATGAGGACCGAAACCGGCTGGCGCCGTTGCTGACCCGATTTGGCGAGCTCATCAGCCGCTACGGCCTGGTGGTCGTACTCGCCTGGATCGGGTTCGGCAAGTACGTGAAGATGGAGTCCCGGGTGCTCATCGAGCACAGCCCCCTGATGAGCTGGATCTACCACGTGCTGAGCGTCACCGAGGTGGCGCGCGGGCTGGGAACCATGGAAATCGTTGCGGCGCTTCTCATTGCGCTGCGTCCGGTATGGCCCAGCGCATCGGCGGTCGGCAGCGCGCTGGCGGTGGTGCTCTTCCTGGGAACGCTGAGCTTCTTGTTCACCACGCCGGGTGTGGTCTCGATGCACGCCGCCGGCCTGCCCGTGTTGTCGGGCATGCCGGGCCAATTCCTGCTCAAGGACCTGGTCTTGATCGGCGTTTCGGTGTGGACGCTGGGGGATTCGCTCGGGGCGCGAAAAGCGTTCCCCTGATCAGTTCCTGGGCCGAATCCAGCGTGGCCGCGTAGGCATCGGGTGTCAGGTGGGCCGCGCGGTCCATCAGGCCGCGGGCCAGCGCATAGATCGCGTCGACCGCGGCGCCGGGGTCGGTGCGGCGGGGGAGTGCTCCCTGCGCTCGGGCGTCGCTGACTATGCCATCGATGCCGTCGCGCAACGCTTTTGGCCCGGCATGCCCGCGCATCGCGCCTTGGAACGCGGCCAGGTGCGGGTAATCGCGTAGCAACCGGTGCATCTCGTCCAGCACCGCCACCAGGCGAGCGACGACGCCCTCGGAGTGCGCCGCCGCGGCCCGCAGCCGGGTGGATGTGATCTCGTCGATTTCCCGCACGGTCGCCGCGAACAAGGCGGACTTGTCCGGAAAGTAGTGATAAAGGCTGCCGCTCGTCATGTCGGCGGCCTTGGCGATCTCGCGAATCGTCGCCTTGGAGTAGCCCACCTCGGCCACGCAGCGCATGGTGGCGACGATGATGCGCCGGC
>NZ_LZIS01000182.1 GCF_001667015.1 Mycobacterium sp. E3198
CGCCGCCGGACTGCCGGGTGTCGGCCAGCGCGTCGGGGCCGAGGGCTTCGATGGCGTGGGTGAGGATGCGCGTCGAGACGTCCTCGTTGACCACCGGCGGCACCCCGCGCCGGTAGGCCAGCGTGTGCTCGATCGCCAGCGGGGACAGCAGCGCGGACACGGTCTCGCGGATGATGTCCTGCATGGCGACCCAGGTCTGTCGGCTCGCGGTGCGCACGGTGCCGGCCAGCACGCCCGTCTGCGGGATCGCGTTGGGGGCCACCCCGGCGTTGACGGCGCCCCACACCAACACCGTCCCGTTGCGCGGGTCGATGCGCCGCGACAGCACCCCGGGCAGCCCGGTGATCAGCGTGCCGAGGCCGTAGACCAGGTCGGCGGTCAGGTGCGGCCGCGAGGTGTGCCCGCCCGGCGAATACAGCGTGATCTCCAGCTGGTCGGCCGCGGAGGTGATCGGGCCCTGCCGAACCGCGATCTTGCCGACCTCCAGCCGCGGGTCGCAGTGCAGGGCGAAGATCCGCGACACCCCGGACAGCGCCCCGGCCGCGATCGCGTCGATCGCCCCGCCCGGCATCAGCTCCTCGGCGGCCTGGAAGATCAGCCGCACCCCGATCGGCAGCTCCGGCACCGACGCCAGCGCGAGCGCCGTGCCCAGCAGGATGGCGGTGTGCGCGTCGTGCCCGCAGGCGTGCGCGACGTTGGGCATCGTGGAGGTGTACGGCGCGTCGGTCCGCTCGGCCATCGGCAGCGCGTCCATGTCGGCCCGCAGCGCGATCCTCGGCTCGTGCTCGGGCCCCAGGTCGCAGACCAGCCCGGTCCCGCCGGGCAGCACCTTCGGGTTCAGCCCCGCGTCGGCCAACCGCTCGGCGACGAACTGCGTCGTCGCGTACTCCTGGCGGCCCAGCTCCGGATAGCGGTGGATGTGCCGGCGCCACGAGACCAGGTCGTCGTGGTGCGCGGCCAACCACGACTCGGCGCTGTCGACGAGGCTCACGCGCGCACCCCCCGCCGGTGCTGCGCCTGAAGCACCCGGTCGCGTTCGCCCGGGGTCTGGGCGAGGTGAACGACGGTGCGCGCCAACATGATCGCGCCGTCGACGACCGCGCGGTCGGCGCTGGGACCCGCGGCGGCGGCGGCGAAGGCGCGCTGGTGCACCGTCGCACCGCCGGCGTCGACGCCGATCACCGGGTGGATGCCGGGCAGCACCTGCGTCACGTTGCCCATGTCCGTGCTGCCCATCGGCAGCGCCGTCTCGACTTCGGCCGCCACCGGCTCGCGCCCGAGCCGGCGCATCTCCTCCCGGAACACGTCGGCGAGCCAGGGGTCGGGGTGGAGCTCGGCGTACGGCGGCGCGGGGCTGTCGATCTCGTACTCGCAGCCGGCGGCCAGCGCGCCCGCGGCGAAACACGCGTACATCCTGCCCTCCAGCTGGCTCAGCGAGTCCGAATCGAGCGCCCGCATCGCGTACTGCAGCGCCGCGTGCCCGGGGATCACGTTGACGGCCTGCCCGCCGTCGGTGACGATCCCGTGCGTCATCTGACCCGGCGCCAGTTGCTGGCGCAGCAGCCCGACGGCCACCTGCGCGACGGTCACGGCGTCGGCGGCGTTGAGCCCCAGGTGCGGCGCGACGGCGGCGTGCGATTCCTTGCCACGGTATTTCACCGTCACTTCCGACAACGCCAGCGAGCGGGCCGCGGCGATGTCGGCCGGCCCGGGATGCACCATCACCGCCACCGCGACGTCGTCGAAGGTCCCGGCCTCCAGCAGCAGCGCCTTGCCGCCGCCGGCCTCCTCGGCGGGGGTGCCCACCAGCGCCACCCGCAGCCCCAGGTCGTCGGCCACCTCGGCCAGCGCCAGCGCGGCCCCCACCGCCGCCGCGGCGATGATGTTGTGGCCGCAGGCGTGCCCGATCTCGGGCAGCGCGTCGTACTCCGCGCACACCCCGACGACCAGCGGTCCGCTGCCGAAGTCGGCGCGGAACGCGGTGTCCAGACCGCCGGCGCGCGCGGTGATCTCGAAACCGCGCTCGGCGACCAGCGCCTGCGCCTTGGCGCAGCTGCGGTGCTCGGCGAACGCGAGCTCGGGCTCGGCGTGGATGGCGTGGGACAACTCGACGAGGTCGGCGCCACGTCCCCGCGCGACGTCCTCGACGCGACCTAGCGGGTGGTCTAACGAGCGAGCGGGCACTCTCGCAGTATCCCACCGCCGCGATTCGGTCTCGTCACCCGAAGTCCCTTCGACAGCCCGCGCGCACATACCAAACCGATTACTATGGCGTACGCCACTCTAGTGGACCAAAAGTATGAAACTCTGCTATCTATATGACATCTGTTTAAGTCAGTCCCACCCGAAGGACGCGTGATGAGCTTCTTGGTGCTGCCCCCGGAGATCAACTCGTTGCGGATGTTCGTCGGCGCGGGGTCGGCACCGATGTTAGAGGCCGCGGCGGCCTGGGACGGCCTGGCCTCCGAGCTCGCGTCGGCGGCGTCGTCGTTCGCGTCGGTGACCTCCGGGCTGACGCAGCAGGCCTGGCAGGGCCCGGCATCGGCGGCGATGATGGCGGCGGCCACCCCCTACGCGGGGTTCCTGAGCGCGGCCGCCGCGCAGGCCCAGAACGCGTCCGCGCAGGCCCAGTCGGTCGCCGCGGTGTTCGAGTCCACGCTGGCGGCGACGGTGCACCCGGCGGTGGTCGCGGCCAATCGCACCGACCTGGTGTCGCTGGTGGTGTCGAACCTGTTCGGCCAGAACGCGCCGGCGATCGCGGCCACCGAGGCCGAGTACGAACAGATGTGGGCCCAGGACGTCGCGGCGATGGTGGACTATCACGCCGGCGCGTCGGCGGCGGCCGCCCAGCTGCCGTTGGCGCTGCAGCCCCTGGACAGCATCTTCGGGTTCCTGGACAACATCCCGGGCTTCAACTTCCTCGGCATCGGCAACGCCAAGCTGCTGACCCTGGGCATCGGGAACACTCAGGCCTGGAACCTGGGCAGCGGCAACAACGGCCAGATCAACCTGCTGGGCAGCGGCAACCTCGGCGACGTCAACCTCGGCAGCGGCAACATCGGCTTCTTCAACC
>NZ_LZIS01000183.1 GCF_001667015.1 Mycobacterium sp. E3198
CCGCCATCGAACGGCGCATCGCCGGCCAGATCGAGGCCTAACCCGCACCCGCCGCGGCGGCCCTGGCCTGGCGCCGGCAGCACGATGAGCCCGTCCAGTTCCCGGCGCGCCCGCAGGTAGGCGTTCTGGCGCTCGTCGCGCGTGGCCGCCTCGTCCTGCGCCAAGTGCAGCAGGTTCTGCGCGCGGGCCAGCCGCTGCTGGTCGTCCTCCGAGAAGTCGCTGCGGCGGCGGCGGATCGCCTCGGCCTCGGCGATCTCGAACGCGCTGAGGTATTCGTGGACGGCATCGCGGTATTCCGCTTGCGCCGTCCGGTCGCTGGCGAGGTCCTCGGCGCGCTCCGGCCGCAGCAGGTCCGCGCGGGCCTTCGCCCGGTGAAACGCGACCGTCAGGGGATCGCGCATGTCGGTCATCATCGGGAAGTCCAGCAATTTGGCAATGTCGAGCTCGTAGTCGAACCACCGCGCATCGGTACGATCATGCGCCGCAAGAAGTTTGGCGAGCTCCCGGCGCGACGCCCCCGCGTTGTCGCGCGCGCGTCCCGACGCCTGGGCCGCCGCGATCTTCGCCTGCTGCTTCAGCCGGTAGCGCTCGAGCCGCCGTTCGGCCCGGCGCTCGTTGGCCGCCGCGACCGCCCGGACGCTCGCGGCGATCGAGCCGCCCAGCGGGAAGATCAGCCACCAGAAATTGCCGGCGAAATGCAGCAGCGGGGTCACATCGCCAGGATGCCACCGCGCCACGGCGCGCGGTTACGCCGAAAGCGTGAGTGGGGTCAGTGCCCCTGGGCCTTGAACCGCTCCACCGAACGCTGCACCTCCGCCTCGGCCGCGGCGCGGTCGACCCAGTCCGCCGCCTTGACGAACTTGCCCGGCTCCAGCGCCTTGTACTGCGAGAAGAAGTGCTTGATCACGTCCAGTTCGAATTCCGGCACGTCGCCGATGTCCTGGATGTGGTCCCAGCGATGGTCGCCGGCGGGCACGCACAACACCTTGTCGTCGCCGCCCGCCTCGTCGACCATCCGGAACATGCCCACCGGGCGCGCCTCCACGATCACCCCCGGGAACACGGACTGCGGCAGCAGCACCAGCGCGTCCAGCGGGTCGCCGTCCTCGCCCAGGGTGTCCTCGATGAAGCCGTAGTCCGTGGGATAGGCCATCGAGGTGTAAAGGTAGCGGTCCAGACGCACCCGACCCGTCTCGTGATCGACCTCGTACTTGTTGCGTTGGCCTTTCGGAATCTCGATGGTCACGTCGAATTGCACCGCGCCGGCTCCTTCACGAGGGGTGGGGTCTTGGTAGGTCAGTACGCCGGGCATCACCCTAGTCGAGCATCATTCGGCCGATTCGGCAGAATAGGTTCAAACAGTCAGGAGAGTGATGGGTCCTACTCGCTGGCGGAAATCCACCCAGGTGTTCATCGGGCTGGCCGTGCTGGCGTTCGTCGCCGCGGTGGTGGCGGCGGCCACGTTTTTCACCACGGGCGGCCATGGCGCCGGCGCCGCGCACGTCCCGGTGCCGCCTCCGCGCCCGCCGACGGTCAAGCCGGGGATGGTCGCGGTGCCCGACACCGCCGAGACGCCCAGCCCGGGTGGTGTCGCCGCCGCGCTGGGACCCGTGGCCGCCGATCCGAACCTGGGCAAGCTGGGTGGCCGGATCACCGACGCCCTCACCGGAAAAGAGCTGTGGCAGGTGGCCTCCGACCTGCCGCTGGTGCCGGCGTCCACGAACAAGGTCCTCACCGCTGCGGCGGCGTTGCTGACGTTGGACCGTCAGGCCCGGATCAGCACCCAGGTGGTCGCCGGCAGCCAGAACGCGCAGGGCCCCGTCGTGCTGGTGGGCGCCGGTGATCCGGCGCTGTCGGCGGCGCCGCCGGGGGTGGACACCTGGTACCGGGGCTCGGCGCGCATCAGCGACCTGGTCGAGCAGGTCAAGCGCAGCGGCGTGACCCCTACCGCGGTGCAGGTGGACACCTCGGCGTTCAGCGGACCGACGATGGCCCAGGGCTGGGACCCGGCCGACGTCGACAATGGCGACATTGCGCCGATCGAGTCGGTGATGATCGACGCCGGGCGCATCCAGCCGACCACGGTCAACTCGCGGCGCTCCAGGACGCCAGCGCTGGACGCCGGTCGGGAGCTGGCCAAGGGCCTCGGCCTGGATCCGGCCGCGGTGACGATCGGCACCGCGCCGTCGGGCGCTCGCCAGCTGGCCGTGGTGCAGTCGGCGCCGCTGATCCAGCGGCTGTCGGAGATGATGGACCACTCCGACAACGTGCTGGCCGAGACCATTGCCCGCGAGGTGGCGGCGGCGATCAACCGGCCGCGGAGCTTCGCCGGGGCGGTCGACGCGGTGACCAACCGCTTGAGCACCGCACACGTGGAGACCGCCGGTGCCAGGCTGGTGGATTCCAGCGGGCTGTCCGTCGACGACCAGTTGACGGCCAAGACGCTGGACGGCGTGGTGCAGGCGGCCGCCGGACCCGACCAGCCCGCGCTGCGGGCGCTGCTGGACCTGCTGCCGATCGCCGGCGGCAGCGGGACGCTGGGCGACCGGTTCCTCGACGCGGCCACCGATCGGGGCCCCGCCGGCTGGCTGCGGGCGAAGACCGGCTCGTTGACCGCCGTCAACTCATTGGTCGGGGTGCTCACCGACCGCAGCGGGCGGGTGCTCACCTTCGCGTTCCTGTCCAACGACGCGGGCCCGAACGGCCGCAACGCGATGGATGCGCTGGCCACCAAGCTCTGGTTCTGTGGGTGCGGATGACGCCCTCGTCCACCCTGACCCTCGGTACCGCCGTCGACTGGCGCTTCGCCGCGACGGTCGGCCAGCGGCTCGCCCGCCCGGGCCCGGCCTCCAGCGACTACACCCGTCGACAGGCGATCCAGGAGCTGACAAGCGCGGCGGCCAAAGCCGAACCGCCGGTGCGCGAAGTCACCGGCCTGGTCACCGGCGGGGCGGTGCCGGCCGCCCGCATCGTCGACCGCTCGCAGTGGATCGGTGCGGCCGCCGAGTCGATGCGGGTGATGACCAACGGCAGCGAGACGCCGCGGGGTTTCCTCACGGGCCGCATCACCGGTGCGCAGACGGGCGCGGTACTGGCGTTCGTGTCATCGGGGATCCTCGGCCAGTACGACCCGTTCGCCAGGGCGCAAGCGGACACGGCGGAGGGAAGCCTGCTGCTGGTGTATCCGAACGTCATCGCCGTCGAGCGCCAGCTTCGGGTCGAGCCATCCGACTTCCGGTTGTGGGTGTGCCTGCACGAGGTGACTCACCGGGTCCAGTTCACCGCCAACCCGTGGCTGTCCCACTACATGTCCGAGGCGTTGGGGCTGCTGACACAGGACGTCGGGGAAGACATCGGCCAGGTGGCGGCCCGGCTCGCCGAGTTCGTGCGCAACCGCGGCGCCGGGGCCGGCGAATCCGACGGCGGCGCGCCCGGGATCATCGGGCTGGTGCGCGCCGTGCAGTCCGAGCCGCAACGCAAGGCCCTGGATCAGCTGCTCGTCCTCGGCACCCTGCTCGAGGGTCACGCCGACCACGTGATGGACGCCGTCGGGCCGGTCGTCGTGCCGTCGGTGGCCACCATCCGGCGCCGATTCGACGAGCGTCGCCACCGCAAGCAGCCCCCGCTGCAACGCCTGCTGCGCGCGCTGCTCGGGCTCGACGCCAAGATGAGCCAATACACGCGCGGCAAGGCGTTCGTGGACCACGTGGTGGGCAGGGTGGGAATGCAGCGGTTCAACACCATCTGGTCGGGCCCCGAGACGCTGCCGCTGCCCGCCGACATCGAAAACCCCCGGCGATGGATCGACAGGGTGCTGTAGGGCAGCTGCGCACGGCTGTCGAGGCGTTCGCCCGCACCCAGCTCGCCACCGAGCAGCCGTGGTGCGTGGCGCTGTCCGGCGGCCCGGATTCGCTGGCCCTCACCGCCGTCGCGGCGCCGCTTCGGCCCACCACCGCGCTGATTGTCGATCATGGGCTGCAGGCCGGTTCGGCCGCCGTCGCCGAGACCGCGCGCCGGCAGGCGATCGCCCTGGGATGCGTTGACGCGCAAGTGCTTTGCGTGCAGGTGGGCAAGGACGGCGGCCCGGAGGCGGCGGCACGTTCCGCCCGCTACGCCGCCTTGCGCGAGTCCTGCGTCGGCCCGGTGCTGTTGGCCCACACACTCGACGATCAGGCGGAGACGGTGCTGCTGGGGCTGGGCCGCGGCTCGGGGGTGCGCTCGATCGCCGGGATGCGCCCGCACGACCCGCCGTGGTGTCGGCCGTTGCTGGGGGTGCGGCGTTCGGTGACGCACGCCGCGTGCGCGGAACTGGGTCTGACCGCCTGGCGCGACCCGCACAACAGCGACCGCCGCTTCACCCGAACCCGGCTGCGCCTCGAGGTGCTGCCGCTGCTGGAGGACGTGCTCGGCGGCGGCGTGGCCGAGGCGTTGGCCCGCACCGCGACCGCGCTGCGCGAGGATACCGAGCTGATCGACGCGCTCGCCGCGCAGGCGCTGCCCGGCGTGCGGGCGGGTTCGGGGCTGCAGCCCGGAGCCCTCGGTGGATTGCCCGGACCCGTGCGCCGGCGGGTGATCCGTGGCTGGCTGCTGGCCGGCGGCGCGACCGGGTTGACCGACAAGCAGATTCGTGGCGTGGATGCGCTCATCACGGCCTGGCGCGGGCAGGGCGGGGTGGCGGTGGGCTCCGCGTTGCGGGGTGAGCGATTGATCGCCGGGCGGCGCGACGGCGTGCTCACCATGTGGCGCGAGTCTGTGTAAACGGGGACTGCCGTTGGTTATTCGGCCGCCGGCGTGGCACTCTGTGGTCGTGGCCCAGACGTCGCCGTCGATCACCCCGGCGCAGCCCGCAGAGCTGTATCCCGGGGACATCAAGTCGGTGCTGCTCACCGCGGAGCAGATTCAGGCCCGCATCGCCGAACTCGGCGAGGAAATCGGCGACCACTACCGCGAGCATGGCGCCGAAACGGGCCAGGATCTGCTGCTGATCACCGTGCTCAAGGGCGCGGTGATCTTCGTCACGGACCTGGCCCGCGCGATTCCGGTGCCGACCCAGTTCGAATTCATGGCCGTCAGCTCCTACGGGTCCTCGACGTCGTCGTCCGGCGTGGTGCGGATCCTCAAGGACCTGGACCGCGACATCAACGACCGCGACGTGCTGATCGTCGAGGACGTCGTCGACTCGGGGCTGACCTTGTCGTGGTTGCTGCGCAACCTGAAGAGCCGGCGTCCGCGCTCGCTGCGGGTGTGCACGTTGCTTCGCAAGCCCGACGCGGTGCGCGCCAAGGTCGAGATCGCGTACGTGGGCTTCGACATTCCGAACGACTTCGTCGTGGGCTACGGCCTGGACTACGACGAGCGCTACCGCGACCTGGCCTACATCGGGACCCTGGATCCTCGGGTCTACGAGGAGTAGCCGGCGAGCTAGTCGAGCTCCCACACCGCCGTCACGGAGAAGCTCACGGTCTGCTGCCCCGGCTCCAGCGGGACCGCGGCCATGCTGCGCTGCGGCGCCGGCGGCCCGCCGGGCACGGGCGCGTTGCCGGAGGCCTCCGTAATCGAGAGCACCCTGCCCAGGCGCAGGCCGGATAACTGGGCGTACTGGTCGGCGCGGGCCTTGGCGTCGTTGAACGCCTGCGCCCGGGCGTCCTTGACCAGCTGCGAGTCGTCGGCGATGGAGTAGCTGACCGAGCTTATTCGGGTGGCGTCGCCGCCGGTGCCGACGATGAGGGCCAGCATTCGGGACGCGGCGTCGGTCGGATGGATCGTGACCCGAAGCGCGTTGGTGGCGCGGTAGCCGGTGATCGTGGCGGCGCCGTTGCTGTACTGCGGTTCGAGGGTGACCGTGGTGGTGCTGATGCCTTTGCGGTCCAGCCCGGCCCCGACCAGCGCGTCGATCACCGCTTGCTGGCGTGCGTTGGTCTGGTTCATCGCGGTGGTCACGTCCGGGGCGGTGAACTCGATGCCGGCGTTGGCGGTCAGGGTGTCGGGGACGCCCTGGACCTGTCCCGAGCCGACGACGGTCACTTGGCGGGGGTTCGCGCCCGGCGGCGCCGCGTTGTGCGTGTCGCACGCCGACAGGACGGCGACGGTCAAGCCGGCGGCGGTCAAGGCAATCGACCTGCGGGCGAACCTCGGGGCGTTCGGTGCGATCGGCATGTGTGGACACTAGCGCCACTGGCGCGCAAAGCCTAGTGCGCCTTGCGGCGATTGCGTCAAAGTTCATGCTGAACTCTAATCATATTGGTTCACAACGACTTTCATCGAATTCGCAAAAGTTGCAGCGTGTGGCTCCAGCTAAATGAACAGTTTTCGACTCGGCAATGAACACGCACGCCGAAGGGTTGTGGTCCCCGCACCCGCCCGGCCTAACCTCTGATCTGCTTCCGGTGCCGCCGTTGGTGCCGAAATCCATTGGCTGGAAGTGTTTTTAAGGAGAAGCCATGTCGATCGTGATCGCACAACCCGAGTTGCTCGCGGCCGCTGCCGCCGAAATGCAGTCCCTGAATGCGTTGGTGGCGGCCGGAAACGCCGCCGCGGCCGCCCCGACGACGGGAGTGGTGCCGGCCGCTGCCGACTTGGTGTCGATGCTGACGGCAGCTCAGTTCGCCTCGCACGCAAGGCTTTACCAGGAGGTGAGCGCGCAGGCGACAGCACTGCGTGAGCTGCTGGCGACCACACTCGGCGTCAGCGCCGGCTCCTATGCGGCCACCGAAACGGCCAACGCACACGCGGTCGGATAGGCGGCCAGACATGGTGGATTTTGCGCAATTGCCACCCGAGATCAATTCGGCCCTCATCTATTCCGGTCCTGGGGCGGGGTCGATACTGGCTGCCGTGGCGGCCTGGGACGGCCTGGCAACCGAGCTGCAGACTGCGGCCTCCGCGTACCAGTCGCTGATCACGGGATTGACCGACGGCCCGTGGCAGGGTCCGGCCGCGGCGGCCATGGCGACCGCGGCCACTCGCCAAACCACTTGGCTCAGCAACACCGCGAGCAAGGCCCAGACGGCCGCCACCCAGGCCGTGGCGGCGGCGAGTGCTTATGACGCGGCATTCCTTGCGACGGTCCCGCCTGCGGAGGTCGCGGCCAACCGGGGGTTGTTGATGGCGCTCTTGGCGACAAACTTGCTGGGCCAAAACACTGCGGCAATCGCTGCCACCGAGGCGCAGTATGCCGAGATGTGGGCCCAGGACGCGGCGGCGATGTATGGCTATGCCGGTTCGGCGGCGGCGGCAACGACGCTGCCGGAGTTCACGCCGGCAGCGGCCGCCACCTCGCTAACTGGACTGGGCGCCCAAGGCGCCGCGGTCTTCGATGCGATCCAGGGAGCCGCCACCGCGCAGGGCCTCTACCAGGTGCCGAAGGCGCTGTCACAGTTGGCGGGCATCACGAACGAGCCCCCTTGGGCGACCAACCTCTTGGCTGCGGTCGGCTTGACCGGACACACCTGGAATGCGAACGGTGACGGGCTCGTGGTGAACGGAATGCTCGGTGACGTGGTGGAAGGCATTACCGGGTCCGCAACCGTGGATGGCAGCACGCTCGCGGACGCTTACATTCGAATGGTCAACCCCGCTCGTCTCACGGTCACCCAGATGAAGGACTACTTCGGCCTCGCGCATGACCTGCCGAAGTGGGCGAGCGAGAGTGCGGAAGCCGCCGCCAAGGCCGCCAAAGACCTGCCGGCCGCACTTCCCGCTGCCCTTCCCCACGCGGGCGGTCTGGGCGGCGTGGTGGCAGCCGCCGGAAACGGCGCGAAGATCGGGACGTTGTCGGCGCCGGCCTCCTGGGCCAGCTCGGTGCCGGCCCCGACGCCCGCCGCGGTAGCGCTCAACGGCCTCTCGGCCGGTGCGTCGGTCGAGCCGGCCACGAGCGCGTTGGGTGGGCTGCCGCTGCTCGGCGGCGGGGGCGGCCGCGGCATGGCCCACTTTGCCGCTCCGCGATACGGATTCAAGCCGACGGTGCTGCCGCAGCCGTCCGCCGGTGGATGAGGATCGTGGATCCGGACCGAAAGTTGTTAATGCACAAGGTATTCAGAAATATCGCATCCTCGGGACCCGGAAATAATTGACGCTTAAGAAGGTTCACCTCGACAAAGTTGGTGGTTTAGGTCGCGCGCTCTTGGGTACAGCTTCATATGTCCCCCAAGCAATTACACACACGCCAGTACTCTCACGCCGCTCGGCGCACGAAGCGAATCAAGGCCACCGGCCAGCACACCATCAGGCTCGTAGCGACCACGGCGACGGTCGGCGTAGCAGTTTGGTGCGGCTCCGGCACCGCCCACGCCGAACCCAACTATGAGCAACAAGCGTGCGCGCTGATGGACGATCACGCCGACGCGATGATCAATGGCTATTCGTCGTATCCGTCCGAGTACGCATTCGTGGTGCTTTCCCGGGAGATTCCACCGCTGGAGGCGGCGCACGTCCTGCGCGCCGCCACGCGCGACGTGTGCCCCAACCACGCGGGCGACATGCCGCGCGACTGGCAATAGTCGACGATCTCGCCAGCCGACGGAGGTCGGCGTTCGGCCCGCCTATTACCCCGACGCTGACCTAGTCGCGCGGCGGATCTGGCGCCGGATTGGGGATCTGCAACACCCGTTGCCGGGTGGTCATCCGGAACGGGTCGAGGGACTGCGTCTCGTCTAGCGCCTCGCGCACGTCGTCGAGGGTGATCAGCCCCAGTTCGACCTGCAGCCACGTGGCGCTGAGCCCGAACGCATGAGCCGCACGCCTGGCTTCCTCGGCGTCCGGGAAGTCATCGGCGTTGGCGCGCCCGACCCCGCCATACCACCGCCCCTTAGTGACCCCGCAGGCATCGCGCAATTGCTCCACCGTGATGTCGCGGTTCAGCGTGGCTTCGAGCAGCCGCTTCAGGCCCCAGCCGGCTGCGTTGGTTCTCGGCATGCCACCGAGAGTAACCGGATGCCGAAACATGGTCAAAAGGTCGTGAGCTGCGAATAAGCCGATTAGTTTGGGAAATATTAGTCTAGAAATAGACAGAGATTCATAATTTATGACATGGTGTCCGCACTGAGTACGAACAGCCCCCACGGTTTCATCAGGAGGAACACCCCATGTCCTTTGTCGTCACAGTGCCGGACCTGTTGTCAGCGGCGGCCGGCCGGCTGCAGGTGATCGGTTCGACCATCGGCGCGGCCAACGCGACGGCCGCATTTCCGATCACCGGCGTGATCCCGGCGGCGGCCGACGAGGTCTCGGCGGCGACGGCGGCGGCCTTCTCCGGTTACGGCCAGATCTACCAGGCCATCAGCGCCGAGGCCGCGGTCATCCACGAAGAGTTCGTCAACGCCCTGGGACTCGGCGCCCACTCGTATGCGGCCACCGAGGCCGCCAACGCGACGCAGGCCGCCGGCGGCCATATGCCGGCCGCGCCCGCCCGGATGGCGCCGACGGCGCCGGCCCGCCCCGCGATGCCCGCGCGCATGGCTCCCACCGCCCCGGGCGCGCCGGCCCGCCCGACGACGCCGCGCACGCCCACCCGGCCGGCGCCCGCCGCGCCCGCGAACCCGGCACCCGCCGCACCCGCCGGCCGGGCGCCGTATGGCGGCGGGTACGGCGGCGGCCGCGTGGATCCCTACGCGCGCTTCAACTACGGCGGTCACCAGGCGCCATACGGGGGCGGATACAGCGCCCACCCGGCGCCCGCCGCGTCCGCCCACCCGGCGCCCGCCGCGCCCTCAGCCCCCACGGTCCCCGTGCCGGTGCGGGCGTAGCCACAACCACTCAAGGAAGGGATCTACCAATGGACTTCGCAGCGTTTCCGCCGGAAATCAACTCCGGGCTCATGTACGCAGGGCCGGGCTCGTCTTCGATGCTGGCCGCGTCGGCGGCCTGGGACGGATTGGCCGCCGAACTTCGCTCGGCCGCAACCGGTTACGGGTCGACGATCCTAGAACTCACCGACGCCGGCTGGCAGGGCCCCGCCTCGGCATCGATGGCGGCCGCGGCCGCACCCTACGTGGCCTGGCTGCACAGCACCGCCGCGCAGGCCGAGCAGGCCGGAATGCAGGCGGCCGCGGCGGCGGCCGCACACGAAGCCGCCTTCGCGGCGACCGTGCCCCCGCCGGTGATCGCCGCCAACCGCTCCCTGCTGATGTTCCTGGTCTCCACCAACTTCCTGGGCATTCACACCCCGGCGATCGCCGCGACCGAGGCGCAGTACGGCGAGATGTGGGCCCAGGACGCCGCGGCGATGTACGCCTATGCCGCATCCGCGGCGGCGGCGGCTGCGCTGGCCCCGATGGCGACGGCGCCGCCCACCACCAACCCAGCCGGGCTGGCGGGCGGCGTCATCGCGGGCGCCGAGGCCGCCGTCGCCAACCTGCAAGGCGCCGCGCAGTCCACGCTCGGCTCGTCCGCCTCGTCGCTGATCAGTGGCTTGCAATCCGGCATCGGCGAATTCGCCGGACTGCTCGGCACGCCCCTCGGCCAGGGCGCCGGCACGACGACCGCGCCGAATCCGGGGACGCCGATGCTTGCGCCGGGGCCGGTCATGCGGCCGCCGTCCATACCCGCGATGCCGGCGCCCCCCCGCATGCGCGTCACACCGATGGTGCCGGCCGCGCCCGAGCGCTTGATGCCGTCGGCGGCGCTGGGCCAGGCGACCTCGGTCGGGGGCCTGTCGGTCCCCTCGGGTTGGGCGCCCGCCGCGGTCCCGGCGGCCGCCACCCCGGACGTCGCGGCCATGGGCGGCGGCCCCGCCGGCGCGCCGCTGTTGGGGTCACGCGGTGTCCCCGCGACCACCGTCGCGGGCATGGAGATGCGCGCGTCCGGCGCAGCCGAGCTGCCCCGAATGAGCGTGTTGCCGCGCGCGGTCGGATGACGGAAGGGGGACAAGCTCCGCGACCTATCGGCGACAAATCACCCGAAACACAACAGTTTTCAAAGGGAGAAATGAAATGACCGCACGTTTTATGACCGACCCGCACGCGATGCGCGACATGGCGGGCCGCTTCGAGGTCCACGCCCAGACGGTCGAGGACGAGGCCCGCAGGATGTGGGCGTCCTCGCAGAACATCTCCGGCGCGGGCTGGAGCGGGGCCGCCGAGGCGACCTCGCTGGACACCATGGGCCAGATGAACCAGGCCTTCCGCAACATCGTCGGCATGCTGCACGGGGTCCGCGACGGCCTCGTCCGCGACGCCAATAACTACGAACAACAAGAGCAGGCCTCGCAGCAGGTCCTGAGCAGCTAGCCCCACCGACCAGAACAGGAGACTTTCCACATGACGATCAACTATCAATTTTCCGACGTCGACTCCCATGGCGCCACCATCCGCGCGCAGGCCGCTTCGCTGGAGGCCGAACACCAGGCCATCGTCCGCGATGTGCTTGCCGCCGGGGACTTTTGGGGCGGCGCCGGGTCGACGGCCTGCCAGCAGTTCGTCACCGAACTGGGGCGCAACTTCCAGGTGATCTACGAGCAGGCCAACGCCCACGGCCAGAAGGTGCAAAGCGCCGGCGACAACATGGCCGGCACCGACAGCGCGGTCGGCTCCAGCTGGGCGTAGCTAGGGTGTAACCAGAATCTTGCAGTGCCGCTCCGGGTCGGCCAGGTCGTCAAAGGCCTGGCCGACCCCTTCCAGTCCGACCTCTCCGGTGATCAACGGCGTGACGTCGATCTCGCCCTCGGCCAGCGCGCGCAGCGAGTCGCCGAACTCCTCCGGGTTGTAGGCGAGCACGAATTGCACGTTGATCTCCTTGGCGATCGCGAAGAAGGGGTGCACGGTGTCGGGCTGCATGCAGACGCCCGCGACCACCAAGCGGGTGCCCGGCCGCGCCCGGCGCAGCACGTCGTCGATGATCCCGGGGACCCCGACCGCCTCGAACACGACGGCGGGTTTGGCGCTGTCGAACGGCGAGCCCTCGGCCGCATCCACCGCCCGGTGCGCTCCCATCGCGGTGGCCAGCTCGCGCCGCTTCGGCGAGAAGTCGGCTGCCACAATGTTTTCCACCCCTCGCGCGCGAAGGGACGCGATGATCGCGATGCCGATCGGCCCGCAACCCAGCACCAGGGCGGTCTCGCCGGGCGCGATGTTCGACTTGTTCACGGCGTGCAGACCGACCGCCATGGGCTCGGTCAACGCGGCATGCTTGAGGTCCAGGCCGTTGGGAATGGGCATCAGCAGCGGCGCCGAAAGCAGCATCCGCTCGGCGTAGCCGCCGATGGTGCTGTTGCTGTAGACAATCGGCTCGACGCCCGTGGCGGAGAGCAGCACGGGAAGGGAGGTGACCAGGGTTCCTGGGGGGTGCGTTTCCGTGTCGGGTCCGGCCTCGAGCACCTCGGCGCTGAACTCGTGTCCCATGAACACGTCGCTGTTCAGGTCGACGGCCATGCCCCCGGCGCCGGCGGCCACCTGGGCGGTCATCTCCACCACCTCGTCGCCGTGCGCGGCGAAATGCAGGTCGGAACCGCAGATTCCGCACGCCTTCACACCCACCAGCACCTGGCCCGCCCCGGGCACGGGCTCGGGGACGTCGTCCCGGTAAACCATCCGGCCGTCGCGTAGAACCGCAGCGCGCATCAGCTTCCCGCGCCTTTCTGCTCCTCGACGTGCTCGGTGATGGCCTTCACGACGGCCTCGCCGGCGCGTCCGATCAATTGATCGCGTTTGCCCCTGGCCCAGTCGTGGGAGGAGCGCGCCGCCTCGAGTTGCCCCTTGAAATAGGGAATCACCTTGCGGGCCATCAGGTCATAGCAATGGTAGGTCGCCTCGGGTGAGGCCCAGTCGTGGCCGAGCATCAACAGCGTTCCGAAACCGCCCGACCGCTCCAGCAAGTCCTCGATGTATGCGATCGCGTCGTCGGGCGTGCCGATGCAGCAATTGCCCTGGGCCGCATAGTCCGCGACGAACTCGCGCGGCGTCTGCGCCTCGCCGTCGACCGCGTTGGACAGCGGCACGAAGCCCGCCGCGCCGAAATAGTGCGCGAAATCCTCGAGCCCGTAGGTGCAATCGTCGATCGCCTGCTCGCGGCTGTCGGCGATGTGCATGATGCTCAGCACGCGCCAGTCGGACCGGTCCGGCTCCTCCCGGCCGACCTTGGCGGCCTGCTCGCGCACCACCTCCCAGGTGTTTTCGAGCGCGGCGTAGCCGCCCGGGACCGACATCGACAGCGACAGCAGCGACGTGCCCAGCGCACCGGCCAGCCGCGGACCGGACGGAGAAATCATTGCCGCGGTGGAGATCTCGGGGTAGGGCCAGGTGTAGGGCCGGATGTGCAACTGCGCGTCCCGCAGCGTGAACCAGTCGGAGTGGCGGTCGATTCGCTCCGTCGGCCCCGCGCGGAACAGCGCCAGGATCGCCTCGAGCGATTCCTGCATCATCCGCCGCTGCTCGACCGGGTCGATGCCCATCATGTATGCGTCCGACGGCAGCGCGCCCGGACCGGTCCCGAACATCACCCGACCGCGGGTCAGGTGGTCCAGCAGCACCCACCGATCGGCCACCATCAGCGGATGATGGTAGGGCAGGGAGACCACACCGGTGCCCAGCCGGATGTGCTTGGTGCGCTCCGCCGCGGCCGCGATGAACACCTCCGGGCAGGCGATCAGCTCGTAGCCACCGGAGTGGTGCTCGCCGAACCAGGCCTCGTCGAACCCGAGGCGGTCCAGTGCGACGACACGCTCCATATCGTATTCCAATGCGACCGTGGGGGATTGGCCGGTCGGATGGAACGGGGTGATAAAGACTCCGAAACGCAGCGGCGCGCTCATCGCAGCTCCAATCCGTCGAGGAATTCCAGCAGGGTGGCGTTGACTTCTTTTGGCCGTTCCTGCTGCAGCCAGTGGCCCGCGCCCTCGATCATCACCTCGCGGTACGGCCCGGAGATCACCTCCGACACGCGGTCAGTACTGGTAAATCCCAACACGGGATCGGCGGTCCCGGCCATGAATAAGCACGGCACAGCAATTTTGGCGCCGTCGAGTTCGGCGGTGGTCTCCCAGTTGCGGTCGAAATTGCGGTACCAGTTCAGGCCGCCGGTGAATCCGGTGCGGGAAAACTCGGCGATGTAATGGTCGAGTTCGTCCTGGCTGATCCAGTCCGGTAGCCCGTCCGGTTCGGGAAGCCGATCGATGAAACCTTCGGGGCCCGGGGTGGCCATCTTCATCATCGCCTCCGGGCCCCCGGAAGTCGTCAACCCGCCCATCATCCGGCGCAGGGTTCGGGCGGGGTCGCCCCCGAGTTCGGCGTCGGCAACGCCGGGCTCCTGAAAGTAGAGGATGTAGAAGAAATTTTCGCCGAACAGCTTGCGCCACGCCTTCGTCGGCGCCACCTGCGCGCGGGGCAGCGCCGGCACGCTGAGCGCGGCGACGGCCGCGACCCGGCCGGGATGCAACAGCGGCGCGTGCCAGACCACGGGCGCACCCCAGTCGTGTCCGACCCAGACGGCGCGCTCGGCGCCGACGTCGTCGAGCAGGCCGACGATGTCGGCGGTGAGCTCGTGAATGTTGTACGCCTCGATCGCTTCCGGGCGAGACGAGCCGCCGTAGCCCCGTTGATCGGGCGCCAGCACGTGGTAGCCGGCCTCGGCCAGGGCCGGTATTTGGTGGCGCCAGGAATAGGCCAATTCGGGAAACCCGTGTGCCAGGATCACGACGGGGGCGCCGCGATCTCCCGCCTCGGTCACCCGCAGTTGTATGCCGTTGGTATCCACTAACCGTTCGGTTGACGAAAGCACCGTCTCACCAAAGCACAAGGACCCCGGGCTGAGAAGGGTATGTCCGGATCGGAAATCGCCTTTCTGCCCTGCGGCGTCCGCCCGCCTGGTAGACATCGCGACTGATGCATTGGCGTTAGCTGAAGGGGTATTCGCATGAAGCGGCTGGACCACGTCGTCTTATGGACCAAGGATTCGCGAGCCTCGATGGATTTCTACTCGCGGGTGGTCGGCCTCGCGCCCGTGCGGTTCGCCGAGTTCGAGGCGGGGGAAGCGCCATTCCCGAGCGTGCGCGTGTGCGAAGACTCCATCATCGACCTGCTGCCGACGACCAACGCCTCCGGCACCGAGACGCTGACGAAGGTCGTGGGCAGCGCCGGCCATCCGGTGAACCACGTTTGCCTGGCGATGTCGAAGTCCGAGTACGAGGCGTTGGATCGGCGTCTGCGGGAAGAGGGCGTGGACACCAGCGCGCGGCTGAACAACAGCTATGGGGCACGCGGGTTTGCGCCGCAGGGCTACTACTTCGCCGACCCCGACGGCAATGTGGTCGAGGCACGCTATTACGAGTGAGCGGCCGCCGAGTGTCACGCCAGCGTGACGACGGCCGGCGGTAGTCACGCTGCCGTGACGCTCGGCGATGTGTGGTTTGCCACGTCGGGAACCAGATGGGGAACTGCCGGTCGTTGTCTGAGCAAGGCGGCGCCTCCCGGCTCTGCCGGGGCTGGCGATCGACACTGCGCCAATGGTGCCGACCCGCTACGCCCCGGCTCTGCCGGGGCTGGCGATCGACACTAGCGGTAGCCTGGACTTTTCCAGCTTCGTGTTTCGCGGAAGGACCTGGCCGACGAGGCCGATGATTGATGAACCGGAAAAACGTGATTCGCACGCTCACGGCGATCGCCGTTGTGGTGCTGCTGGGTTGGTCGTTTTTTTACTTTAGCGACGACACCCGCGGTTACAAGCCCGTCGACACCTCGGTGGCGATGTCCCAGATCAGTGGCGACAACGTCAAGAGCGCGCAGATCGACGACCGCGAGCAGCAATTGCGGTTGACCCTGAAGAAGGGCAACAAGGACACCGACAATTCCGACAAGGTCATCACCAAGTACCCCAGCGGCTATGCCGTTGACCTGTTCAACGCGCTCAACTCGAAGAACGCCAAGGTCAGCACCGTCGTGAATGAGGGCAGCATCCTGGGCGAGCTGCTGGTCTATGTGCTGCCGCTGCTGTTGCTGGTGGGCCTGTTCGTGATGTTCTCCCGGATGCAGGGCGGCGCCCGGATGGGCTTCGGGTTCGGCAAGTCCCGCGCGAAGTTGCTGAACAAGGACATGCCGAAAACCACGTTCGCCGACGTCGCGGGCGTCGACGAGGCGGTCGAGGAGCTCTACGAGATCAAGGACTTCCTGCAGAACCCGAGCAGGTACCAGGCGCTGGGCGCCAAGATCCCCAAGGGCGTGCTGCTCTACGGGCCCCCCGGGACGGGCAAGACGCTGCTGGCCCGCGCCGTGGCGGGCGAGGCCGGGGTGCCGTTCTTCACGATCTCCGGCTCCGACTTCGTCGAGATGTTCGTCGGTGTGGGTGCCTCGCGGGTGCGCGACCTGTTCGAGCAGGCCAAGCAGAACAGCCCGTGCATCATCTTCGTCGACGAGATCGACGCCGTCGGGCGCCAGCGCGGCGCCGGCCTGGGCGGCGGGCACGACGAACGCGAGCAGACGCTGAACCAGTTGCTGGTCGAGATGGACGGCTTCGGCGATCGCACCGGCGTCATCCTGATCGCGGCCACCAACCGCCCCGACATCCTCGACCCCGCGCTGCTGCGGCCCGGCCGCTTCGACCGGCAGATCCCGGTGACCAACCCCGACATGGCGGGCCGCCGCGCGGTGCTGCGCGTGCACTCCAAGGGCAAGCCGATCGGTCCCGACGCCGACCTCGACGGGCTGGCCAAGCGGACCGTCGGCATGACCGGCGCCGACCTGGCCAACGTCATCAACGAGGCGGCGCTGCTGACCGCGCGCGAGAACGGCACCGTCATCACCGGCGCCGCCCTGGAGGAGGCGGTCGACCGGGTGATCGGTGGGCCGCGCCGCAAGGGCCGCATCATCAGCGAGCAGGAAAAGAAGATCACCGCCTACCACGAGGGCGGGCACACGCTGGCGGCCTGGGCGATGCCCGACATCGAGCCGATCTACAAGGTGACGATCCTGGCCCGGGGGCGCACCGGCGGCCACGCGGTGGCGGTGCCCGAGGAGGACAAGGGCCTGCGGACGCGCTCGGAGATGATCGCTCAGCTGGTGTTCGCGATGGGCGGGCGCGCCGCCGAGGAGCTGGTGTTCCGCGAGCCGACGACGGGCGCGGTGTCCGACATCGAGCAGGCCACCAAGATCGCCCGGGCGATGGTGACGGAGTTCGGCATGAGCTCGAAACTCGGCGCCGTGAAATACGGCTCCGAGCACGGCGACCCGTTCCTGGGCCGGACCATGGGCACGCAGGCGGACTACTCCCACGAGGTCGCCCGCGACATCGATGACGAGGTCCGCAAGCTGATCGAGGCGGCGCACACCGAGGCATGGGAGATCCTCACCGAATACCGCGACGTGCTCGACACCCTCGCCGGCGAGCTGCTGGAAAAGGAAACCCTGCACCGGGCCGAGTTGGAGGGCATCTTCTCCGGGGTCGAAAAGCGGCCCAGGCTCACCATGTTCGACGATTTCGGTGGCCGGATCCCGTCGGACAAGCCGCCGATCAAGACGCCGGGCGAGCTGGCCATGGAGCGGGGCGAGCCGTGGCCACCGCCGGTGCAGGAACCGGCGTTCAAGGCGGCCATCGCGCGGGCCAGCGAGGCCGCGCAAGCTGAGGCGGCTCGAAACGCTAACGGCGGCAACGGTTCTCATGGCGACCAGGGCAGCCGCCAGCCCGTTCCGCAGGGCGCGACGCAGCCCGACTACGGCGCACCGGCGGGCTGGTACGCGCCGGGCTGGCCGCCGCAGCACCAGCAGCAGCCGAACCACTGGCATCCGCCCGCTGGAAGCCCCGCGCCGCCCCCGCCGCAGCCGTATTGGCCGCAGCCCGCACCGGGTTACCCGGGCCAGCACGGCCCACAGGGCCAGGGTCGCCAGCATTACCCGCCCTATCCGCCCTATCCGCCTCCCGCTCAACCGAAGCCGGATGCCGCTAAGGCTCCCGACAACCGGGGCGATGACGTGAGCCGGTCCAACCCGCCGGCCCACGGCTGACGAACGGAGGATTGCGATGGCTCTCCCGGATTTGGGGCCGGATTTGGGGCCCGACACCCGCCACCCGACCCCACGCATACGGGCGTTCGATCAGCAACGCGCCGAGGCGGCGATCCGCGAGTTGCTCCACGCGATCGGCGAAGACCCGGACCGAAACGGCTTGCAGGACACCCCGGCCCGGGTCGCGCGCGCCTACCGCGAGATGTTCGCCGGGCTCTACACCGATCCCGACTCCGTCCTGAACACCATGTTCGACGAGGACCACGACGAGATGGTGATCGTCAAGGAAATCCCGCTCTACTCCACCTGCGAGCACCACCTGGTGTCCTTCCACGGGGTGGCGCACGTGGGGTACATCCCCGGCAAGGACGGCCGGGTGACCGGCCTGTCGAAGATCGCCCGGCTGGTGGACCTCTACGCCAAGCGGCCCCAGGTGCAGGAGCGCCTCACCAGTCAGATCGCCGATGCCCTGGTGAACAAACTGGATCCCCGCGGCGTGATCGTCGTGGTCGAGGCCGAACACCTGTGCATGGCGATGCGCGGTGTCCGCAAGCCCGGAGCCATCACCACGACGTCGGCGGTGCGTGGCATGTTCAAGACCAGTCCCGCCTCTCGAGCCGAAGCGCTCGACCTGATCCTGCGCAAGTGAGTTCGGCGCCCGTGCAGGTGATGGGAGTTCTGAACGTCACTGACGACTCCTTCTCCGACGGTGGGCGCTACCTCGATACCGACGACGCCGTCGCCCACGGCCTGGCGATGGCCGCCGAGGGCGCCGGGATCGTCGACGTCGGCGGGGAGTCGACCCGGCCCGGCGCCGTCCGCATCGACGCGCGCCTCGAGACATCGCGGGTGGTCCCGGTCGTCAAGGAACTTGCCGCACAGGGCATTACCGTGAGCATCGACACCATGCACGCCGACGTGGCGCGAGCGGCGCTGCAGAGCGGCGCGCGAATCGTCAACGACGTATCGGGCGGGCGGGCCGATCCGGCGATGGCGCCGCTGCTGGCCGAGGCGGGCGTGCCGTGGGTGTTGATGCATTGGCGATCGGTGTCCGCGGAGCGCCCGCACCAGGCGCCGCACTACCGCGACGTGGTGGCCGAAGTGCGCGCCGAGTTGCTCGCCAGCGTCGACGACGCGGTGGCCGCGGGTGTGGATCCCGACCAGCTGGTGATCGACCCCGGGCTGGGATTCGCCAAGACAGGACAAGACAATTGGGCGCTGCTGCACGCGCTGCCGCAGCTGGTCGCCACCGGGGTACCGGTGCTGCTGGGCGCGTCGCGGAAACGGTTCCTGGGCACGTTGTTGGCCGGACCCGACGGCTTGCCGCGGCCGCCCGACGGGCGCGAGACGGCCACCGCGGTGATTTCGGCGCTGGCCGCCCAGTCCGGGGCGTGGGGCGTGCGCGTGCACGACGTGCGCGCCTCCGTCGATGCCCTCAAGGTCGTCGAGGCGTGGAACCACGATGGCTGATCGAATCGAGTTGCGCGGCTTGATGGCCCGTGGCCGACACGGGGTCTTCGAGCACGAGCGCGCGAGCGGGCAGGAGTTCGTCGTCGATATCACCGTGTGGATCGACCTGGCCGAAGCCGCCGCCAGTGACGACCTGGCCGACACCTACGACTACGGCGCGCTCGCCCAACTGGCCGCCGACGTCGTCGGGGGACCGCCGCGCCGGCTCATCGAGGCGGTCGGCGGTGAGATCGCCGACCGGGTGATGGGCGACCAACGGGTGCACGCCGTCGAGGTGGTGGTGCACAAGCCGCAGGCGCCCATCCCGCAGCCGTTCGCCGACGTCGCCGTGGTGGTTCGGCGGTCGCGGCGGGGCGGTCGCGGCTCGGTGATCCCGGCGGGTGGGGCGGTATGACGCGCGTCGTGCTGTCCATCGGCTCCAACCTGGGCGACCGGTTGGCGCGTCTGCAGTCGGTGGTCGACGGGCTGGGTGAGGCGCTGGTGGCGGTGTCCCCGGTGTACGAGACGGACCCGTGGGGCCGCGTGGAGCAGGCGCCGTTCCTCAACGCGGCGCTCATCGCGGAGGACCCCGAGTGTGACGGGCAGGGCTGGCTGCGCCGGGCGCAGGAGTTCGAGCGGGTCGCGGGGCGGGTGCGCGGCGAGCGCTGGGGACCGCGCAGCCTCGATGTCGACCTGATCGCCTGCTACGGCGATACCGAGGTGATCGTCCGCGAACCCAACCTGACGCTGCCGCACCCGCTGGCCCACCTGCGGGCCTTCGTGATGGTGCCGTGGCTGGCCATCGAGCCCGACGCGCAGCTGACGGTCGCCGAAGGGCCGCGTCCGGTCGCGCAGCTGCTGGCCCAACTCGAGCCGGCCGACCGGGCCGGGGTGCGGCTCTCGGGCCTGACGCTGCAGCCGAAGGGGTCCCATACCTGATGGGCCCAACCCGCAAGCGTGACCTGACGGCCGCGGTGGTCGGCGCTGCGGTCGTGGGCTACCTCCTGGTGACCACCCTGTACCGGTGGTTTCCGCCGATCACGGTGTGGACCGGCCTGTCGCTGCTGGGCGTGGCCATCGCCGAGGCGCTGTGGGCGCGCTACGTGCGACTCAAGATCAACGACGGCGAAATCGGGGCCGGCCCCGGCTGGCTGCACCCGCTGGCGGTGGCGCGCAGCGTCATGGTGGCCAAGGCGTCGGCCTGGGTGGGTGCGCTGGTGTTGGGCTGGTGGATCGGGGTGCTGGTGTACTTCTTCCCCCGGCGGTCGTGGCTGCGTGTCGCCGCCGAGGACACCACGGGGACGGTGGTGGCCGCCGTCAGCGCGCTGGCGCTGGTCGTCGCCGCGCTGTGGCTGCAGCATTGCTGCAAGTCCCCGCAGGATCCGACCGACCATGGCGAGGGCGCGGAAACGTAGCGCGCCCCGGGACCCCCGCCACGACCCGGCGAGAATCGCCGGTGCCGCGCGACACGCGGAGTGACCTCGCGCAGGTACTCTCAGGCCATGACCGTTCTGTCCCGCGGCGCCCGGGTCCGGCGCGGCGGCCGCAGGCCGGGGTGGGTGCTCTTGACCGCGTTGCTGGTCCTCGCGATGGGGGCCAGTTCCGCACTGGTTTTCACCAATCGGGTGGAACTCCTCAAGCTCGCTGTAATCCTGGCGCTGTGGGCCGCAGTCGCCGGCGCCTTCGTTTCGGTGCTCTACCGCCGTCAAAGCGACGCGGACCAGTCCCGGGTTCGCGACCTCAAGCTGGTCTACGACCTGCAGCTGGATCGGGAGATCTCCGCCCGGCGCGAGTACGAGCTGACCGTGGAGTCCCAGCTGCGCCGCGAGCTGGCCTCCGAGCTGCGCGCCCAGGCCGAAGACGACCTGGCCGCGCTGCGCGCGGAGCTGAGCGCGCTGCGAACCAGCCTGGAGATCCTGTTCGACACCGACCTGCAGCACCACCGCGCGCTCGAGACGGTCGAAACCGAGGCGCCACCAACCCGCGCCTACAGCGACTGGGACCGCAACGGCGACGGCAGCCGGGACTGGGTGTCCAGCGATCGGGTGACCTCGCCCACCGGGGACAACCCGGCCGGCCGCGCCGACGAGGCCGCGATCATCGACGTGCCCGAGGAGCCGCTGCTGCCGCCCCGCCAGCCGCCGCCCCCGCGGGAGCGCGGCCGCGGTCAGTACGAGGTCCCGCCGGATGCCCGGTACGCGGTCTCCCAGGAGCCGCCGTACATGACGGCGCCGCCGGAGCCGCGATTCGAACCCCGGCAACAGCCGCCGCCGCAACCGGAACCGCAGCCGCAGCCGCAGGGCTGGCAGCCCGCAGCCGCCGGGGGGCAGTGGCCACCGCCGGGGGCACCGGTCGGCAACTGGGCCGGCGCACCGGGTGGTGAGCCGACAGGCGGGCGTCGCGCGAGGCACTACGGGGCCGGGGAAACCCTGGACGGCTCTCCCTTCGAGCACCCGCAGCCGCCGCCGTACGGGGAATCCGGTCGTCGGGCGCGAGCGCGCCACTCGGCCGAGTACCGCGACTTCAACGCGCCGGCCGCGGCCGCGCCGCCGCCGCAGATGGCCCCGCCGCCCGCGGCGGAGCCGGTCCCGCGCCATCGCGGCGCCGACCCCCAAGAGCCGCCGGAGGGGCTGGCGGATGGGCCGCCGAGCGGCGGCCAGTCGGTGGCCGAACTGCTGGCGCGGCTGCAGGTCGAGCCGTCCGGCGGTGGCCGTCGCCGCCGACGTGACGGCTGAGCTGGGAGCTTCCTCACATTGGGTGCGACCTGAGAATCGATTAAAGTCTTAGTGACCGTCCGGTACCCGAGCAGTGGACCGGAACGAACAAAGAAAGCTGTGAGGTCGTCTGCGATGGGGCAGTTCGACGGACTGCGCCCGGCCAGGCTCAAGGTGGGCATCGTCTCCGCCGGCCGGGTGGGCTCCGCCCTCGGCGTCGCGCTGGAGCGCGCCGACCACGTCGTGGTGGCGTGCAGCGGCGTCTCGAGGGCGTCGCGCCAGCGGGCGCAGCGCCGGTTGCCCGATACGCCGGTGGTATCGCCGCCGGATGTGGCCGCCAACGCCGAGCTGCTGCTGCTGGCCGTCCCCGACAGCGAACTCGCGGGCCTGGTGTCGGGCCTGGCGGCGACCTCGGCCGTGCGCCCGGGCACGATCGTGGCGCACACGTCCGGCGCCAACGGCGTCGGCATCCTGGCGCCGCTGGCCCACGACGGCTGCATTCCGCTGGCGATCCACCCGGCGATGACGTTCACCGGCTCCGACGAGGACATCACCCGGGTGCCCGACACCTGCTTCGCGATCACCGCGGCCGACGACGTCGGGTACGCGATCGGGCAGTCGCTGGTCCTCGAGATGGGCGGCGAGCCGTTCTGCGTCCGCGAGGAGGCCCGCGTGCTGTACCACGCCGCGCTGGCCCACGCCGGCAACCACATCGTGACGGTGGTCGCCGACGCGCTCGAGGCGCTGCGGGCCGCGCTGCGCGGCGGCGAACTGCTCGGGCAACAAACCGTCGACGACCAGCCGGGCGGCCTTGCCGAACGGATCGTCGGGCCACTGGCCCGTGCGGCGCTGGAGAACACCCTGCAGCGCGGGCAGGCCGCGCTCACCGGTCCGGTGGCCCGTGGCGACGCGGCCGCGGTCGCCGGGCATCTCGCCGCGCTCGCCGAGGTCGAGCCCGAGCTGGCCCAGGCGTACCGGGTCAACGCCCTGCGAACGGCCCAGCGCGCGCACGCCCCCAAGGACGTCGTGGAGGTGCTGGCGCGATGACCGCACGCAAGCCCGCGTTCAATCCCGGTGAGCTCAACGTGTACTCGGCCCCGCGCGACGTCACCGACGTCAGCCGGGCGCTGCGCCACACCGGCCGCCGAGTGATGCTGGTGCCCACGATGGGCGCGTTGCACGAGGGGCACCTCTCGCTGGTGCGCGCCGCCAAGCGCGTGCCCGGCTCGGTGGTCGTGGTCTCGATTTTCGTCAACCCCCTGCAGTTCGGGGCGGGCGAAGACCTCGACGCCTACCCCCGCACCCTCGACGACGACTTGGCGCTGCTGCGCGGCGAAGGCGTCGAGATCGCCTTCGCGCCGACCGCCGCGGCGATGTATCCCGACGGGCTGCGCACCACCGTGCAGCCCGGCCCGCTGGCCGCCGAGCTCGAGGGCGGCCCGCGGCCGACCCATTTCGCCGGCGTGCTCACGGTGGTGCTCAAACTGCTGCAGATCGTGCGGCCCGACCGGGTTTTCTTCGGCGAGAAGGACTATCAGCAGCTGGTCATCATCCGCCAGATGGTCGCCGACCTGAACGTCGATGTGGCCGTCGTCGGCGTCCCGACGGTGCGCGAACACGACGGGCTGGCCATGTCGTCACGCAACCGCTACCTGGACGCGACGCAGCGCGAATTGGCCGTGGCGCTCTCGGCGGCGCTGACGGCCGGGGCGCACGCCGCTACCCACGGCGCCCAGGCCGCGCTGGACGCCGCCCGCGCGGTGCTGCGAGCCACGCCCGGCCTCGTCGTCGATTACCTCGAGCTGCGCGACGCCGACCTCGGGCCGTTGCGCGATAACGGATCCGGCCGGCTGCTGGTCGCGGCCAGGCTCGGCAGCACCAGGCTGCTCGACAACGTGTCAATCCAGATCGGAAACCTCGCCGGCACCGCTGGGCCGGACGAACTCGCCCAATCGCAGTGGAGGAATTGATGTTACGGACGATGCTGAAATCGAAGATCCATCGCGCCACCGTCACGCAGGCCGACCTGCACTACGTCGGCTCGGTGACCATCGACGCCGACCTGATGGACGCCGCCGACCTGCTCGAGGGCGAACAGGTGACCATCGTCGACATCGACAACGGCGCCCGGCTGGTCACCTACGCGATCACCGGCGAACGTGGCACCGGGGTGATCGGAATCAACGGCGCCGCAGCGCATCTGGTGCATCCGGGCGACCTGGTGATCCTCATCGCATACGGGACGATGGAGGAGGCGGAGGCGCGCGCCTACCGCCCGCGGATCGTGTTCGTCGACGCCGACAACAAGCCGATCGACCTCGGGCACGACCCGGCGTTCGTGCCCGCTGACGCGGCGGAGCTGTTGGACCCGCGGATCGGCGCGCGGTAGCCGTGCTGCTCGCCATCGACGTCCGCAACACGCACACCGTCGTCGGACTGATCTCCGGATCCAAGGAGCACGCGAAAGTCGTGCAGCAGTGGCGGATCCGCACCGAATCCGAGGCCACCGCGGACGAACTGGCGCTGACCATCGACGGCCTGATCGGCGACGATTCCGAACGCCTCAGCGGCGCCGCCGCGCTGTCGACCGTGCCGTCGGTGCTGCACGAGGTGCGGGTGATGCTCGATCAGTACTGGCCGTCGGTGCCGCACGTGCTCATCGAGCCCGGCGTGCGCACCGGGATCCCGCTGCTGGTCGACAACCCGAAAGAGGTGGGTGCCGACCGCATCGTCAACTGCCTGGCGGCGTTCCACAAATTCGGCACCGCGGCCATCGTCATCGATTTCGGATCCTCGATCTGCGTGGACGTGGTGTCGGCCAAGGGCGAGTTTCTCGGCGGCGCCATCGCCCCCGGTGTGCAGGTGTCCTCCGACGCCGCCGCGGCCCGCTCCGCCGCGCTGCGTCGCGTCGAATTGACCCGGCCGCGTTCGGTGGTCGGCAAGAACACCGTCGAATGCATGCAGGCCGGCGCGGTGTTCGGGTTCGCCGGGCTGGTCGACGGGCTGGTGCAGCGCATCCGCGAGGACGTGGACGGTTTCGCCGACGCCCTGGGCGACCAGGTCGCGGTCGTGGCGACCGGCCATACCGCGCCCCTGCTGCTGCCCGAGCTGCACACCGTCAGCCACTACGACCAACACCTGACGCTGCACGGCCTGCAGCTGGTCTTCGAACGCAACCGGGACGCCCAGCGCGGGCGGCTGAAGACGGCGCGCTAGACGGCCGCCGCCCGCACGCCGCATCGAGTGTGCGTCCACGGCTTTGGATAACGTCGCTAGTGATTTGGCGGAATTTTGCGCCCACCCCGCACACTCAAAGCCCTGAACGCACACTCGACGACGTCAATTAAGCTGGCACGTCGTGAGCGAAGCCGACCCCGACCTTCCCGAGCAGTTCCGGATCCGCCGGCACAAGCGCGCTCGCCTGTTAGAGGAGGGGTGCGACCCGTACCCGGTCGCCATCGAGCGCACCCACACCCTGGCCGAGGTGCGTGCCGCCCACCCCGGCC
The DNA here is from genome assembly GCF_001667015.1 of Mycobacterium sp. E3198. Classification (GTDB taxonomy): domain Bacteria; phylum Actinomycetota; class Actinomycetes; order Mycobacteriales; family Mycobacteriaceae; genus Mycobacterium. The sequence continues at coordinate 25,594 of NZ_LZIS01000183.1, forward strand.
TGCCGACCGACACCGCCACCGACGACGTCGTCGGCGTGGCGGGCCGAGTCATCTTCGCGCGCAATTCCGGGAAATTGTGCTTCGCGACACTCCAGGACGGCGACGGCACCACGCTGCAGGTGATGATCAGCCTTGACAAGGTCGGCCAACAGGCGCTCGACGCGTGGAAGGCGGACGTCGACCTCGGTGACGTCGTCTACGTGCACGGCAACGTGATCAGCTCGCGGCGCGGCGAGTTGTCCGTCCTGGCCGACTCCTGGCGGATGGCGGCCAAGTCGCTGCGCCCGCTGCCCGTCGCGCACAAGGAGATGAGCGAGGAGTCGCGGGTGCGGCAGCGCTACGTCGACCTCATCGTCCGCCCCCAGGCCCGGTCGGTGGCCCGGCAGAGAATCGCGGTCATCCGCGCGATACGCAACGCGCTGGAACGGCGCGGGTTTCTCGAAGTCGAAACGCCTATGTTGCAGACGCTGGCCGGTGGTGCCGCGGCGCGGCCGTTCATCACCCATTCCAATGCGCTCGACATCGATCTCTACCTGCGGATCGCGCCGGAACTGTTCCTCAAGCGCTGCATCGTCGGCGGATTCGACAGGGTCTTCGAGCTAAATCGCGTGTTCCGAAACGAAGGGGCCGATTCGACGCATTCTCCAGAATTTTCGATGTTGGAGACCTACCAGACCTACGGAACCTATGACGATTCAGCGATCGTCACGCGCGAGCTTATTCAAGAGGTGGCGGACGAGGCGATCGGAACCCGACAACTCCCGTTGCCAGACGGCAGTGTCTACGACATAGACGGAGAATGGGCGTCGATACAAATGTACCCGTCGCTGTCGGCGGCGCTCGGCGAGGAGATCACGCCCGAGACGACGGCCGACCGGCTCTGGGCCATCGCAAAGCGGTTCGGTGTGGAGATCCCGGAGAACCGCGGCTACGGGCACGGCAAGCTCGTCGAGGAATTATGGGAGCACGCTGTGGGCAACGCGCTGACCGCTCCCACCTTCGTCAAGGATTTCCCTGTCGAGACAACGCCTTTGACGCGCCAGCACCGCAGCATCCCCGGCGTGACCGAGAAGTGGGACCTCTACATTCGCGGGGTCGAACTGGCCACCGGGTATTCCGAACTCAACGACCCGGTCGTGCAGCGTGAGAGGTTCGCCGCGCAGGCGCGCGCCGCGGCGGCCGGCGACGACGAGGCGATGGTGCTCGACGAAGACTTTCTCGCCGCCCTCGAGTACGGGATGCCGCCGTGCACGGGAACCGGAATGGGTATCGATCGGTTGCTGATGACTTTGACCGGTCTGTCAATTCGAGAGACAGTTTTGTTCCCGATTGTGCGACCGCACTCCGGTTGAGTTACCCGTTGCGTCCGGATTGAGTATCCTGCGTTTCTATGGCAGATTGGTGCCTTGGGGAGTGAATCCAAACTGCTCAGCAACTGCTCAGGACGAAACGCGAGGGTAAGCTAATGGCGAAAAAAGTGACCGTCACCTTGGTCGATGATTTCGACGGTGCGGGCGCGGCCGACGAAACGGTTGAATTCGGGCTTGACGGGGTGACCTACGAGATTGATCTTTCGTCCAAGAATGCCGCGAAACTGCGCAACGATTTGAAGCAATGGGTCGCGGCGGGACGCCGTGTCGGCGGTCGCCGGCGCGGGCGCTCCGGTTCGGGACGTGGCCGTGGGGCCATCGACCGCGAGCAGAGCGCCGCGATCCGCGAGTGGGCCCGCCGCAACGGGCACAACGTGTCGACGCGCGGCCGCATCCCCGCGGACGTCATCGACGCGTTCCACGCGGCCACCTAAGCGCACCGCTCACCGGCGCCCGGGTCCTTTTACGGCCTGGGCGCCGGTTGTTTTGAATTTCGCTGGCGGCGGAATGATCGCCGGCCCCCGCCGGAAACGCTTTGGCGATTTTCCTCGTTTACCTGTTACGGCTCTGCGCTGACAGGGGGTTAAGAGAGGTATGTGGCCTGGACCGCCAGCCACCGCAACGTTAGGAACCCCGGCGGGCCGACCATTACAGTGGATGGCAGGTACGTGATGCCGACCGGCTGTACCGATGGCAGGGAGAGCAGGTAACCACCGATGTTCGAAAGATTTACCGACCGTGCCCGCAGGGTCGTCGTCCTGGCGCAAGAAGAGGCCCGGATGCTCAACCACAACTACATCGGCACCGAGCACATCTTGTTGGGTCTGATTCACGAGGGCGAGGGCGTCGCGGCGAAGTCGCTGGAGTCGCTGGGCATCTCGTTGGAGGGCGTCCGCAGCCAGGTCGAGGAGATCATCGGCCAGGGACAGCAGGCGCCGTCGGGACACATCCCGTTCACGCCGCGCGCCAAGAAGGTTCTCGAGCTGAGCCTGCGCGAGGCGCTGCAATTGGGCCACAACTACATCGGCACCGAGCACATCCTGCTGGGCCTCATCCGCGAAGGTGAGGGCGTGGCCGCCCAGGTGCTGGTCAAGCTGGGCGCGGAGCTGACCCGGGTGCGCCAGCAGGTGATCCAACTGCTGAGCGGTTACCAGGGCAAGGAAGCCGCCGAGGCGGGGACCGGTGGCCGCGGCGGCGAGTCCGGCAGCCCGTCGACGTCGCTGGTGCTCGATCAGTTCGGGCGCAACCTGACGGCCGCCGCGATGGAAGGCAAGCTGGACCCGGTCATCGGCCGCGAGAAGGAAATCGAGCGGGTGATGCAGGTGCTCAGCCGGCGCACCAAGAACAACCCGGTGCTGATCGGCGAGCCCGGCGTCGGCAAGACCGCCGTCGTCGAAGGCCTGGCGCAGGCGATCGTGCACGGCCAGGTCCCCGAGACGCTGAAGGACAAACAGCTCTACACCCTCGACCTGGGTTCGCTGGTCGCGGGCAGCCGCTACCGCGGTGACTTCGAGGAACGCCTCAAGAAGGTGCTCAAGGAGATCAACACCCGCGGCGACATCATCCTGTTCATCGACGAGCTGCACACGCTGGTCGGTGCGGGTGCCGCCGAGGGCGCGATCGACGCGGCAAGCATCCTGAAGCCCAAGCTGGCCCGCGGTGAGCTGCAGACGATCGGCGCCACCACGCTCGACGAGTACCGCAAGTACATCGAGAAGGACGCCGCCCTGGAACGCCGCTTCCAGCCCGTGCAGGTGGGGGAGCCGACGGTGGCCCACACCATCGAAATCCTCAAGGGATTGCGGGACCGGTACGAGGCCCACCACCGGGTATCGATCAGCGACTCCGCGATCGTGGCCGCGGCCACCCTGGCCGACCGCTACATCAACGACCGGTTCCTGCCGGACAAGGCCATCGACCTGATCGACGAGGCCGGTGCCCGGATGCGGATCCGCCGGATGACCGCGCCGCCAGACCTGCGTGAGTTCGACGAGAAGATCGCCGATGCGCGCCGCGAGAAGGAATCGGCGATCGACGCCCAGGACTTCGAGAAGGCGGCCAGCCTGCGGGACCGGGAGAAGACCCTGGTCGCGCAGCGGGCCGAGCGTGAAAAGCAGTGGCGTTCGGGCGACATGGACGTTGTCGCCGAGGTGGACGACAACGAGATCGCGGAGGTGCTGGGCAACTGGACCGGTATCCCGGTGTTCAAGCTCACCGAGGCCGAGACCACCCGGTTGCTGCGGATGGAGGACGAGCTGCACAAGCGGATCATCGGCCAGGTCGATGCCGTCAAGGCCGTCTCCAAGGCGATCCGCCGCACCCGCGCCGGGCTGAAAGACCCCAAGCGCCCGTCGGGTTCGTTCATCTTCGCCGGCCCGTCCGGTGTCGGTAAGACCGAGCTGTCCAAGGCGCTGGCCAACTTCCTGTTCGGCGACGACGACGCGCTCATCCAGATCGACATGGGTGAGTTCCACGACCGGTTCACCGCGTCGCGGTTGTTCGGCGCCCCGCCGGGATACGTCGGCTACGAGGAGGGCGGCCAGCTCACCGAGAAGGTGCGGCGCAAGCCGTTCTCGGTGGTGTTGTTCGACGAGATCGAGAAGGCGCACCAGGAGATCTACAACAGCCTGTTGCAGGTGCTCGAGGACGGCCGGCTCACCGACGGTCAGGGCCGCACGGTCGACTTCAAGAACACCGTGCTGATCTTCACCTCCAACCTCGGCACGTCGGACATCTCCAAGCCGGTCGGCCTGGGCTTCACCCAGGGCGGCGGCGACAACAACTACGAGCGGATGAAGCAGAAGGTCAACGACGAGCTGAAGAAGCACTTCCGCCCGGAGTTCCTCAACCGCATCGACGACATCATCGTCTTCCACCAGTTGACCCGCGACGAGATCATCCAGATGGTCGACCTGATGATCGAACGCGTCGGCAAGCAGCTCAAGGCCAAGGACATGTCGATGGAGTTGACCGACAAGGCCAAGGCGTTGCTGGCCAAGCGCGGCTTCGACCCCGTGCTGGGTGCCCGCCCGCTGCGGCGGACCATCCAGCGCGAGATCGAGGACCAGCTGTCCGAGAAGATCCTCTTCGAGGAGGTCGGTCCGGGACAGATCGTCACGGTCGACGTGGACAACTGGGACGGCGAGGGTGCCGGCGAGGACGCGGTGTTCACGTTCACCGGAACCCGCAAGCCGCCGGCCGAGCCGGACCTGGCCAAGGCCGGGGCGCACAGCGCGCCGGAAACGCAGTAGCGATCGCAGCAAACGGGCGGTTAATCTCTGACGGGATTAACCGCCCGTTTCGCATGTGAGGGGCCCGGCTGTGCTGATCGTGACCACCAACGACCTCCCGGGCTGGGAAATCCAGCGCGTTTGCGGCGAGGTGTTCGGGTTGACCGTCCGGTCACGAAACGCCTTCTCCCAGATGGGTGCGGGCTTCAAGGCGATGTTCGGCGGCGAGCTGGCCGGCATGACCAAGAATCTCGCCGAGAGCCGCAACGAAGCGATGGGGCGCCTGGTCGCCGAGGCGCGCAACCGCGGTGGCAACGCGATCGTCGCGATGCGGTTCGACACGACCGAGATCGGCGACGTGTGGACCGAGATCTGCGCCTATGGCACGGCGGTGCAAGCGGTTCCGGTCACCGAGGCCGCCAAGTACACCGCGGGCCAGCTCGGCTACGGCTCCGCGGCGCCGCAGCATTGACCCGCCGTCTACACTGACCGTGTCCTGATGGGTAACGGAATCTGGTGAAACTCCAGAACGGTCGCGCCACTGTCCAAAGTCAGACCCGGTGCTCGTCATCACCAGCGGGGACGCGTTTATCCCCGGAAGGAGTCGACAATGCCCGATCACCCGACGACCCGAACCCGGACCCGGTCGGTGGACCTGTCGGCGGCAAGCGCCGCGGTGTGGTTGGCGGCGACCGCCTTCCTGGCGCTGCTGGCGCTGTACTTCGTCGGCGTCGACCAGGGGGCGGTGTCGTTGTTCGGCGGCGATTCGCACGTGCACGAGTTCCTGCACGATGCCCGGCATCTGCTCGGCTTCCCCTGCCACTGATCGCGTGGAGAAGCGTCTGATCGGACGCGGCCTGCTGGCCGGTGTGTTCGGCGCGGTGTTGGCGTTCGCCTTCGCCCGCCTGTGCGCCGAACCGGTCATCGGCTGTGCGATCGCTTTCGAGGACGGACGCGCCGACGCCCTGGACGCCCATGGCGTGCACGAGCACGGGGCCGAGTTGTTCAGCCGCGGGGTGCAGTCGAACGCCGGGCTGGGTTTCGGCGTGTTGATCTTCGGCGTCGCGATGGGCGCGCTGTTCGGCGTCGTGTTCTGCGTGGTCTATCCGCGGGCGGGAGGCGCTGCACCGCACGGGCTTTCGCTGCAACTGGCGGGGGCCGCATTCGTTGCCGTGTATCTGGTGCCGTTCCTGAAATATCCGCCGAATCCGCCCGCGGTGGGCCAGTCGGACACGATCGGGGCGCGCACCGGCTGGTATCTGGTGACGGTGCTGGCCTCGGTGATGCTGGCCATTGCCGCGGTGTGGTCGGCGCGGCGGCTGACGGCCCGGTTCGGCGCGTGGAACGGGCGGCTGCTCGCGGCGGGCGCCTACGTCGCGGCGGTCGCGGTGGTGCTGACGGTCCTGCCGAGCACCGACGAGACGCCGCAACCGGTGCGGGACGCCTCGGGGGCGATCCTCTATCCCGGCTTTCCCGCCGACGTCCTCTACGAATTCAGGCTGCTTGCCCTCGCCACTCAGCTGGTGTTGTGGGCGACGATCGGCCTGGTCTTCGCGACGCTGGTCCGGCGGCCGCTTCAGGAGCGAGTCCCCGCGTGAGCGACGTCGTCCGGCTGACCCTGGTCTCGCACGCGATGACCGACGCCATGGCGGCCGGGCGGTTTCCCACCGACGAGCCGCTCAACGCGATCGGTCGCCGGCAGGTCAAAAAGGCTGGGCGGCTTGAGGTTCAGAAGGATGCGCGTCTGCTCGCCGGACCCGAGCAGCGGGCGCGGGAGACGGCGCAACTGCTGGGCCTGCGCGCCGCGACCGAGCCGCGGCTGGCCGACCTGCGTTGCGGGGGATGGTGCGGGCAGACGCTGCGGGCCGTCGGCCCCGCGGACCTCGAGACGTGGCTGACCGATCCCGCGCGGGCCCCGCACGGCGGTGAGTCGATCGTCGACCTGGTGGGGCGGGTGGCCGGCTGGCTGGACTCCCTGACCGGCAACGCCGCGCCCGCCGTGGCCGTGACGCATCCGGCGGTGATCCGCGCCGCAATCCTGCACAGCCTCGACGCACCCGCGAAGTCATTCTGGGGCATCGACATTGCCCCGGTGAGCCGCACCGTGCTGCACTTCCGCAACGGCCGCTGGACGCTGCGTTTGTAACTGGCCGATTTTTGTCGTACCCCGTTGTGATGATGGGGGTATGTTTTCGACGCCGCCTCCGTTGGGGGTGAACCATAAGAAGCGCCTGGAGGTGCTTTTTGAGGAGTTGTCGGAGTTGGCCGGGCAGCGCAACGCCATTGATGGGCGGATCGTGGACATCGCCGCGGAGATCGAGGGTGAGGGGTTGTGGGGCAACACCGGGGCCCGTTCGGTGGCGGCGTTGTTGGCCTGGAAGTTGGGCTCGTCGTCGGCCAATGCCCACACCATCACCACGGTGGCGCGCCGGGTGGCGGAATTTCCGCGCTGCGCGGCGGGCCTGCGGCAGGGGCGGCTGTCGCTGGATCAGGTCGGGGTCATCGCGGCGCGCGCCGGTGACGGATCCGATGCGCACTACGCCGAACTTGCCGCGGTGGCCTCGGTCAGCCAGCTGCGCACCGCGGTCAGCCTGGAGCCGCGGCCCCCGGCGGTGCGCCCGGCACCGCAACCGTCGATCACCAAGACCGCCACCGAGGAGCTGACGTGTTGGCGGATCAAGCTGGGAGCGTTGGACGCGGCGAAGTTCGACGCCGCCTTGGCGTCTCATCGGGACGCGCTGATCACCGAGTGGAAACACGACCACGGCGAGGACGACCACGCCTGCGCGGCTGCGCCGCCGCTCCCGGGCACTTTGGAGGCGTTTGTGCGGCTGGTCGAGGCCGGCTGGGACGCCGACGCCACCCGCCGCCCGCACGGCGCGCACACCACCGTGGTGGCCCACCTCGACGTCGCCAACCGGGTCGGCGCGCTGCATCTGGGCCCGCTGCTGTCTGATGCCGACCGCCAATACCTGACCTGCGATGCCACCTGCGAAGTCTGGTTCGAACGCCACGGCCAACCCATCGGCGCCGGGCGCACCACCCGCACCATCAGCCGCCGGCTGCGCCGCGCCCTCGAGCACCGCCACCCCACCTGCGCGGTCCCCGGCTGCGGGGCCACCCGCGGCCTGCACGCCCACCACCTGCGGCACTGGGAAGACGGCGGCCCCACCGAGCTGACCAACCTGATCCTGCTCTGCCCGTATCACCACCGGCTGCACCACCAGGGCCACCTCACCATCACCGGACCCCCCGAGGCCCTGACCGTCACCGACGAGGACGGCCAACCCCTGCACCCCGGATCACTGGCACGCCCACCCACCCAGGCCC
>NZ_LZIS01000184.1 GCF_001667015.1 Mycobacterium sp. E3198
GCCCTGGCGGAACAGCTTGGCGCAACCCGTCAGGTACTTCATGTAGCGGTCGTAGACCTCTTGGGACTGGATGGCGATCGCCTGGTCCCTGTTGGCCTCGAGCGCGGTGGCCCACGTTTCGAGGGTCGTCGCGTAGTGTTCGCGTAGCAATTGCACCTTTTCGAGGGTAAATCCGGCCGCCGGCGCCAACTCCGCAATGTCTTCCTCGGCCGGCAACTGCCCGCCGGGGAAAATCTCCGTGTAGATGAATCGGGTGAATCGAATGTCGCGCATGGTCAGCGAGATCCCGCGCTCGTGCATTTGCTTTTGCGAGTGCGCGAGAATCGTGTGCAGCAACATTCGGCCATCGTCGGGAAGGATGCCGTAGGCGCGCTCGAAAAACGCGGGCCAGCGTTCGGCCTTGAACGCTTCGAAGGCGCCGATGGTGACAATCCGATCGACCTCGTCGTCGAACTCCTCCCAGCCCTGCAGCCGGACCTCGACGGTGCGCTCGGTGGGGATAGCGGCCAGCCTCGCCTTGCTGTACTCGAATTGGTTGCGGCTGAGCGTGATTCCGATGACGTTGACATCGAACTTCTCGATCGCCCGTTGCAGCGCTCCGCCCCAGCCGCAGCCGATGTCGAGCAGCGTCATCCCGGGCTCGAGGTTCAGCTTGCCGAC
>NZ_LZIS01000185.1 GCF_001667015.1 Mycobacterium sp. E3198
AGCGGACCCTGGATTGGGTGGATATTTCTTAGCCCCCATCGCCGCGAGCGTGCGGGGCCGCTAGCCGCGAGCGTGCGTGTTTGTACGGCGACACGCCGTGTGCGCCGTCATTCTGCGCACGCTCGCGGCAAGAGGGGGGGGCAAGGGAAACTAGTCCTCGCCGAGGATGCCGTAGACCTCGCGGCGGGCGTTGTTGAGGATTTCGACGATGCGCTGCTGCTGATCGGCGGTGGCGGTGTGAGCGGATTGCGCGACCGCGCCGAACAACTGGCCGATCGCGGCCCGCAGGTTGACCTGGCCGGGATCGGCGCCTTCGGCGATCTCATCCCACGGCGGGGTCTCGACCTTTTCGGCCGCCGCGCGGCCCTCGTCGGTCAGCGTGAAAAGCTTTTTGCTGCCGTCGGTTTCGCTGGCGCTGATCAGGCCTTCGTCGTCCAGCAGCTGCAGTGTCGGGTACACCGACCCGGGGCTGGGCCGCCAGATTCCGTTGCTGCGCTCGGCGATCTGCTGGATCATCTCGTAGCCGTGCATCGGCCGCTCGGCCAGCAGGGCCAGGATGGCCGCTCGCACGTCACCGCGGCGTCCACGGCCGCGGCCGCCACGACGCGACCCGCGCCGGCCGCCCGGGCCGAATCCGAACCCCGGGCCGAATCCGGGACCGAAGCCGGGACCGAAGCCGGGACCGAAGCCGGGACCGAAACCGGGGCCGAAGCGGTCCCCGCTGTGGTCGCGGAGGTGTTCGCGGAATTCCCGTCGGGCCTGGCGCCTGGCGTCGTGCAGGGCGCGCCGGTCCACCGGGCCGGGGCCGAAACCGAATCCGAAACCGGACCGGCCGGCGAATGGACCCTCGGGCGGAGTGAATGGGTTGGTCATGTTGGTTGTCCTTACGTCTGGGGAAGCTGCACCGGTCGTGCGCTTCGGAGTATCACGATATATCGGAAACTAACGCGATGCAACCAGATATTCTTTGGAGGGACGGGGAAGCCGCCGTTTTGGGCCTCTGACCTGGGCGAAAAGAATTCGAAGCGGCCGCGACGCCGCGGTTTGCCTCCGGCGGACCGCGGGTAGGAACTGAGGGATGGACGCTAACAACAACCTGGCCGTCGGCGGCGGAACCCGGGGCGTGGACCAGGCCAGGCCGGGCGACGGCGGCCGCGGCCGCGGCGCGTGGCCCTGGGTCAACTGGGGGTTGGCGCTGGCGATGGTGCCCGCCGCGGCGATCGTGATGCTCTTCGCGCTCGGCGCGGTGATGAGCACCGACGGGTGTAGCGAGCGCACGTGCCCGAACCTGGGTCGCGGCGGCATCGATTTCGGCGTCGCGTTCTACGGCGCGCCCGTCGTGGCCTTCGTCGTCATCGTCATCTCGTTCTTCACCGCCAAGCGCCGCGGCGGCATCGCAGTTCCGCTGGTTGGCTGGGCGCTGCTCATCCTGGACGTCGCCCTGATGGCGGCGGCCGTGTCCGGCTAGACCGGCGGCGCGAACCCACCCGGCCGCGGTTCCGGCGTCGCCGGCCCCGGTTGCGGCCAGGGTGCGGGCGGTGGCGGTGCGGCCGGCCAGCCGGGCGGACCCTGTTGCGGCCACGGCCCCCCGGGCGGCATCGCGGGGCGAAGCCGCGCCAGCTCGCGGCGGTGTCGCTCGGCGAGCACCGCGGCCAGCACCAGCTCCGGCGGGGCGCCGGGCGGGGGTGGCGGGGCGATGCGGGACACGACGTCACCGCCGATTCGGTATGCCATCTGTTGACGTAGCCGGCGATCGAGTTGCGGTGCGCGGGACAGGAATTGGCGTGCTACCTCGGCCTGGCCGGGATCCAGGCCGGACAGCTGCAGCGAGGACGCCCACCACGCCAGCGACGGCGGCATCACGGGCGGCGGCTCGGAGCGCGGCCCGCGCTCGCTGATCACGACGGTGCCGGCGAAGACGTCGCCGATGCGCTTGGCCTTCGGCGACAACAGGCTGCAGATGACGGCGGGGCTTCCCGCGAGCATCCAGATTTCGACCACGGACGCCAGCGCGCGGAACAGCGCCTGCCGGAAGCGTTCTGGGCCGCCGTCGTCGGACACCACGCGCAGGCCCATCACGATCTTGCCGACCGAGCGCCCACGGCTGGCGGTTTCGAACACCAGCGGATACCCGACGATCACCAGGACCGTGAAGACGAGCAGGATGGCGGCGCTCAGCGCGCCGTCGAACTGGGTGAGGGTGGCCGCCCACAACATCAGGCCCAGCACGTAGCCGACGAAGATCACGGCGATGTCGATCAGCGCGCCCACCGCCCGCACCGGCAACTGGGCGATCTGCACATCGAGCACCACCGCGTCCCCGGTGACCACCTCCGACATAACACCGAACGCTACAGGGCGATTAGGCTGCGCAGGGTGGACGTCGACGCATTCGTGCTGACCCATCGCGCAACGTGGGACCGGCTCGATCAATTGGTCAACAGACGCCGCTCCCTGACCGGCGCCGAGGTGGACGAACTCGTCGAGCTCTACCAGCGGGCCTCCACCCATCTGTCGATGCTGCGGTCGGCGTCGTCGGACTCGCTGCTGATCGGTCGGCTGTCGAGCCTCATCGCGCGGGCCCGCTCGGTGGTGACCGGGGCCCACGCGCCGCTGAGCAGTGCGTTCGTTCGGTTCTGGACGGTGTCGTTTCCGGTCGTCGCGTACCGCGCGTGGCGGTGGTGGCTGGGCACGGCGGTCGCGTTCTTCGCCGTCGCGGTGGTCATCGCGATCTGGGTGGCCGTCAATCCGGAGGTGCAGTCCGCACTCGGAACGCCAAGTGACATAGACGAATTGGTCAACCATGACGTGGCGTCGTATTACAGCGAACACCCGGCCGCGGCGTTCGCCCTGCAGGTCTGGATCAACAACTCCTGGGTCTCCGCCCAGTGCATCGCCATGTCGGTCGTGTTGGGGCTGCCCATCCCGATCATCCTGTTCAACAACGCCGCCAACCTCGGGCTGATCGCGGGGTTGATGTTCCAGGCCGGCAAGGGCGGCATCCTGCTGGGACTGCTGGCCCCGCACGGGCTGCTGGAGCTGACGGCGGTGTTCCTGGCCGGCGCGACGGGGATGCGGCTGGGGTGGTCGGTGATTTCGCCAGGGGACCGGCCACGCGGGCAGGTGCTCGCCGAGCAGGGCCGCGGTGTCGTCTCGGTCGCCGTCGGGCTGGTGGCGGTGCTGTTGGTCTCGGGACTGATCGAAGCCCTGGTGACGCCGTCCCCGTTGCCGACGTTCGTCCGGGTGGGCATCGGGGTCATCGCCGAGGCGGCGTTCTTGTCCTACATCGTGTACTTCGGTAGCCGCGCGGCCAAGGCCGGTGAGACCGGCGACGTCGAGGACGCGCCGGACGTCGTCCCGACCGGCTAGCCGGCTCGGCCCGAAAGCTAAAGCCGGCCGGTGGCTTTCATCGCCAGGTAGTGGTCCGCGAGGGCGGGCGCGATCTCCGCGGGTGGCGCGTCGACGACTTCCACCCCGCTGTGGCGCAGCCGGGTGGCGATCGCGCGCCGGTCGTTGCGGGAGCGTTCGGCGGCCGCCGCGTCGTAGACCGCCGCCGCGTCCGAGCGCCCCGCCGCCAGCTGGTCGACGCGGGGGTCGCCGACGGCGGCGATCATCACATGGTGTTTTGCCGACAGCTGCGGCAGCACCGGCACCAGCCCCTCGTCCAGCGCGGTTGCGTTGAGGTCGGTCAGCAGCACCACCAGCGAGCGGCGCCTGGTGCGCCGCAGCACGGCGGCAACCATTGCGCGCCAATCGGGTTCGATCAGCGCCGGTTGCAGCGGGGCCATCGCCTCGACCAGCTGGGCGAGCAGCTCGGTGCGCGACGCACCGAACACGGCGGCGCGGCTCACCCGGTCGTGCGCGAGGAAGTCGACGTGGTCGCCGGCCCGCGACGCCAGGGCGGCCAGCAGCAGCGCGGCATCCATCGACCAGTCCAGCCGCGGCCAGCCCGCCGGATCGGCGGCCGTCGGGTCGACGCCGACGCGCCCCGCGGCGGTGCGCCCGGTGTCGAGCACGATCACCACGCGGCGGTCGCGTTCGGGTCGCCACGTGCGCACCACGACGTCGGCGCGGCGCGCGGTCGCGCGCCAGTCGATCGAGCGCACGTCGTCGCCGACGACATACTCACGCAGGGAATCGAATTCGGTGCCCTGCCCGCGGATCAGCGTCGGCAGCAGGCCGTCGATCTCGCGCAGCTTGGCCAGGCGCGACGGCAGGTGCTTGCGCGACAAGAACGGCGGCAGCACCCGGACCTGACCCGGCACCGACTGCGAACCCTGCCGCCCGGCCAGCCCCAGCGGTCCGACCGACCGGGCGGTGACCAGGGCCGCGCGCTGATCACCGCGGCGAACCGGCCGCAGCCGGGTCTGCACGCGCTGGAGTTCCCCGGTGGCGATGCCGACGGCGTGACTGCGCGGTTCGGCGCGCGCGCTGGGCGGCCAGGCGTCGCGGACCTGCCCGCGGAACCGGCGGCGGCCGTCGTTGTGGATCACCAGGTCGGTGTCCACCTGCTGCGCGAGCCGCGCCGAGCAGTCCGGCGACCGGGCATAGCGCAGGCCGCGGGGGCTGGCCGCCAGCGCCGCATCGACGATCACCACCGCGCACAGGAGGAGCAGCAGGACGACGAAAGCCGTTGCCGGCCAAGGGGATGCTGCGATGGGCAGGACGCAGATCAGCGCCACCAGCCCGGTGCGCCCGGTCAGGATCACTAGCGGGGCACCGGGACCGATGCCAGGATCCCGTCGAGGACGCCGTCGGGCGTGGCCCCTTCGAGCTCGGCCTCCGGGCGCAGCATCACCCGGTGCCGCAGCGTCGGGCGGGCCATGGCTTTGACGTCGTCGGGGGTGACGTAATTGCGGCCGGACAGCCACGCCCAGGAGCGGGCGGTGGCCAGCACCGCGGTCGCCCCGCGCGGCGACACCCCCAGCTGCAGTGCGGGGGAGGAGCGGGTGGCGCCGACGATGTCGACGATGTAGCCCAGCACCTCGTCGGCGACCAGGACCTGTTGCACCGCTTGGCGTCCGGCGGCGAGCTCGGCGGGCCCGGCCACCGGCTTGATCGATGACAGGTCGCGGGGGTCGAAGCCGTGCGCGTGCCGGGCCAGGATGGCGATCTCCGCCTCGCGCGCCGGTAGCGTCACATTCAGCTTGAGCAAAAAGCGGTCCAGTTGCGCCTCGGGCAGCTGGTAGGTGCCCTCGTATTCGATCGGATTCTGCGTCGCGGCGACGATGAACGGGTCCGGCAGCGGCTTGGCTTCGCCTTCCACGCTGACCTGACGCTCCTCCATCGCCTCGAGCAGCGCGGCCTGCGTTTTGGGCGGGGTGCGGTTGATCTCGTCGGCCAGCAGCAGGTTGGTGAACACCGGACCCCGCCGGAATTCGAACGCGGCGGTGCGCGTGTCGTACACCAGCGAGCCGGTCACGTCGCCCGGCATCAGGTCGGGGGTGAACTGCACGCGCTTGAACTCCAGCTGCAGAGCGGCCGCCAGCGACCGCACCAGCAGCGTCTTGGCCACTCCCGGAACGCCTTCCAGCAACACGTGGCCGCGACACAGCAGCGCGATCACCAGGCCGCTGACCACTCCCTCCTGCCCGACGACGGCCTTGGCGAGCTCGGCTCGCAACGCGAGCAGCGCCTCGCGCGCCGAATCGGCGGCGGGCGTCTGGGTGGTAGCTGGTTGCGTCACGTGTGTGTGACCTGCCTTTCGATGTCGTCGAGCGCACGGGCGAGGTGTAACAGGTCCTGGTCGGTGGCCGGGGGTGGCCCGAACAAGTGGTAGGAGACGAATCCCGGGTCCGCGCCGCTGCGTTGGGCCACGGTCGCCACCACCGCCGGCGCCGGCGCGCCGGGGCCGAGGCCCAGGCGGGGCAGCAGCCGCTGCACGGTCGCGGTGCGCAAGGCGGAGGCGGCGCGATCGCGGGCCCGCCGCGAGCGGTAGAGCCGGCCGCGCCCCTCGACGGTCTCCGACGCCCGCACCACGACGGGCAACTCCTCGGCCACCAGCGGCCCGGGCCGGCGGCCCTTCCACAGGGCGACCAGCAGCACGACCACGCACAGCTGCCACACGATCCAGGTGACGTTCTCCGGGATCAGATCGAAAACCGAGGACGGCGCGGAGGTTTCGCCCTCGATGCGGTGGGGCGCGTACCAGACGAGGCGGGGCCGGTCGCCCGCGAGGTTCATCGCCAGCGCGGCGTTGCCCGCCTGCAACAGGCCGCCGTTGGTCATGAAGTCGGTGTTGCCGACGGCCGTGACGGTCCGCCCGTCGTCCCGATAGCGGATCAGCACCCCGTCATAACAGCTGGTTACGTCTCGGGAGTCGGTGGCCTGGTAGGTGTCGCTCGGCCCGAAGCGGGCGGTGCCAGCGCGATTGGCCTCGCGCAGAGTGCAATTCGGATTGCTGTCAAACGATATGGTCCCGATCGTTTTACGCACGCCCGGCATCAGCGCTTCGCGGGTTCGCGCCGTCGGTTCCACCAGCAGCAGATCGCCGGGGACCTTCGCCAACCGGTCCAACAGCGTGCTGTCGCCGAGGTATTGGCTCTGCGCCACCAGGATCTGCGTGTCGGGCCGGGCCGCGCGTTCGACGTCGGCGATGGTGTCGGCGACCACGACCTCGACGCCGCCGTCGCGCAGCAGCGTCACCAGCGCGCGCGCCCCGTCGGGCAGCGTCGATTCCGGGTCCATCCGGTCGCCGGGCCGCGGTGCGGTCAGGTAGGCACCGAGGCCGGCGATGGCGGCGAGCGCCGCGATGGTGAGAACCGCCCAGAACCACGGCCCCCAGCGCCGGGTGGGCTGCGCGGCCCCGGCCGCCGGACGCGCCGCGACGGTGGCCATCACCGGACCTGCGCCCATGCCGCGGTCGCCGCCGGCTGGCCGGACATCGCCGGCGTGGCCGGCGCGCGTGACCGCAGATGATCGTCGAGGGCGGCGATCATCCGGTAGGCGGCCTCGGTCCCGGGCCGCTCACCATACGTCACGTCGTTGAATGCGGTTGCCGCCTGGGACAATTCGTCGGCCAGGTGGGGGAGCGCCGCGCCGGCGTCTCGGGCCAGCTCGTTGGCGGTGCGACCCAAAGCCGGTTCCAGCACGCCGGTCTCCTCGAGCTGGCGTGCGACGGCGCGCAGCCGG
>NZ_LZIS01000186.1 GCF_001667015.1 Mycobacterium sp. E3198
GCCGACGACCACCCCGCCGCCGACCACGCCGCCAACGACGACCCAGGCCCCGGTCACGACCACCCAGGCCCCGGTCACGACGACCCAGGCCCCGGTCACGACCACCCAGGCCCCGCACACCAGCCAAGCGGCGACGACGCAGGCACCACCGCCGACGACGCAAGCGCCGGCGCCGCACACGCAAACGCAAACGCAGCAGACGATTCCGACGCAGCCGCACACGCAACAGCCGGTGACCCCGCAGCAGCCGGTGAAACCGCTGCTGCCCCATACACAGCATTGATCGTGGCCTGACCTCATGGCCCAGGACGCGGTCACGGTCGTGCTGCCGTGTCTCGACGAGGAGGAGTCGCTGCCGGGGGTGCTGGCCGCGATCCCGGCCGGCTACGCGGCGCTGGTCGTGGACAACAACAGCGCCGATCGCACCGCCGCGGTGGCGACCCGGCACGGCGCCCGGGTGGTCGCCGAACCGCGGCCGGGGTATGGCTCGGCGGTGCACGCGGGCGTCGTCGCCGCGACCACCCCGATCGTCGCCGTGATCGACGCCGACGGCTCGATGGATCCCGGTGACCTGCCCCGGCTGGTGGACGCGCTCGAGGAGGGCGCCGATCTGGTGATCGGCCGGCGCCGGCCGGTGCCCGGCCTGCACTGGCCGTGGGTCGCCCGCGTCGGGACCGTCGTGATGAGCTGGCGGCTGCGCACCCGGCACGGCCTGCCGGTGCACGACATAGCGCCGATGCGGGTCGCTCGCCGGGACGCGCTGCTGAACCTCGGTGTTGCCGACCGCCGTTCGGGCTACCCGCTGGAGCTGCTGGTCCGGGCGGCGGCCGCCGGCTGGCGCGTGGTCGAGCTCGACGTCAGCTACGGTCCGCGCGCGGGCGGCAAGTCGAAGGTCAGCGGCTCGCTGCGGGGCAGCGTCACCGCGATCCTGGACTTCTGGAAGGTGATTTCGTGAGTTCCGTGCCGGTGACCCTGCTGGTGGTCGCCAAGGCTCCGGAGCCCGGCCGGGCCAAGACGCGGCTCGCGGCGACGGTCGGGGACCGCGTCGCCGCGGACATCGCGGCGGCCGCGCTGCTGGACACGCTGGACGCGGTGGCCGCCGCGCCGGTCGCGGCGCGGGTGGTGGCCCTGACCGGCGATCTGGCCGCCGCCGCCCGCGCCACCGAACTGCGGCAACGGCTCGAGTCCTTCGCCGTGATCCCGCAGCGCGGCAACGACTTTGCCGCCCGGCTCGCCAACGCCCACGCCGACTCGGCCGCGGGCCATCCCGTCCTGCAAATCGGGATGGACACCCCCCAGGTCACCGCCGAGTTGCTGGCCGACTGCGCGCGTCGGCTGCTGGAGGAGCCGGCGATCCTCGGGCTGGCCCACGATGGCGGCTGGTGGGTGCTCGGGGTGGCGGCACCGGCGATGGCCGAATGCCTGCGCGGCGTGCCGATGTCTCAGCCCGACACCGGTGAGCTCACGTTGAAGGCGTTGCGCGACAACGGTATTGGCGTGACGGAGGTGCAGCGCCTGGCCGACGTCGACGTCGTCGACGACATCGCCGCGGTCCGCGACGCGTGCGGGCCGGCGAGCCGCTTCGCGCGGGTCACCCGCGCGGCCGGGCTCTGAGACCTTTTCCGCGACCGCCCAATCTTTTCAACACACGTTGAAATGATATGGTTCGCACGTGCCGCCACCTGGCGAATCGATCAAGCGGCGCGGCAGACGCCAAGGCCGGCCGGTGTCGCGCGACGCGGTCCTGCGGGCGGCGAAGCGGCAGTTCGCCGCGCGCGGCTATGACAAGACGACGCTGCGCGCGATCGCCGATGACGCCCGAGTCGATCCGGCGATGATCCTCTATCTCTTCGGCTCCAAGGCGGCGTTGTTTCGCGCGTCGATGGAGTTGGTGCTGCCGGCCGACCTGCTGACGACCGAGATCGCCGAGAAGGACGACGATTTGGGCCGCCGCGTGGTGAGGGCCTACCTCGGTATCTGGGAGCAGCCCGACACGGCCGCGAGCATGGCCTCGATGGTGCAGTCGGCGACGTCGAACAGCGATGCCAACGATGCGTTTCGCGGCTTCCTGCACGACTATCTGCTCACCGCGGTGTCCAGCGCGTTGGGGGGCGGCGACGAGGCGCGGCTGCGCGCGATGTTGGCCGCGACCAACCTCGTCGGCACCGCGATGCTGCGCTACATCATGCGGGTGCCGCCCCTGTCGTCGCTCGGGGTCGACGAGGTGGCCGGATTGGTCGGACCCGCGGTGCACCGGTTCTTGACCGCCCCCGCCGACGAGCTGGGGCTGGATGTGCGCGCGGCGCAACGGCCCTCGGCTAAACCGCGGTCGCCTCGACGATGCTGAGCGGCGACACGGTGTCGACGATGCGGTCCAACCGGAAACCGGCTTGGCCGACCAGCCGCCGGTACTCGTCCGCGGTGCGTTCGCGCGCGCCGGCGACGACCAGCATCTCGATGTCCACCCACTTGCCATGGAAGTCGCGGTCGTGGTCGGGAATGACGAACTCGCAGAGCAACAGTCGCGCGCCGGTGCGGGCCGCGGTGCGGACATTCTTCAGAATGCGGACCGCGTCTTCCTCGGGCCAGTCGTGGATGACGTTCTTGAACACATAGGCGTCGCCGCCCGCCGGCGCGGAATCGAAGAACGAGCCCTCTTCGATCCGGACGCGGTCGTCGACGCCGTACTTGCGCAACAACTCGGGGGCGCACGCCACGACCTCCGGAAGATCGAACAGGACGCCGCGCGATCTCGGGGCCGTCTGCAGGATCGCCGCCAACAGACGACCGTGGCCCCCGCCGACATCGACGATCGTGTCGTATGCGCTGAAGTCGTAGGCCGCGGTTAGGGGCACGGTCGCGAACTCGGACAGATTGGTCATGGCGGAGTTGAAGATCTCGCCCAGCGCCGCCTCGTCGGCGAGGTATTCGAATACCGGTTTACCCCGGAGCTCGGGGACCACCGGATGCCCCGTCCGGATCGCGTCGGTCAGGTGGCTCCAGTGCTCGCGATGCTGTGCCGACCCGACCCACCGCGCCATCCCGGCCATCGACACGGGCGCGTCGGTGCGCAAGGCGTCCGCGAGTGGGTTGAGTGCGTACCGCCCGTCGCTGCCCTGGCGGAAGATCCCGATCCCGATCAACGCGCGCATGAGTCGCTGCAGGGCGTCGGCGTCGGCGCCGACCCGGTCCGCCAACTGCGCGCCGGACAGCGGGCCGGCCGCCAGGGCGTCCGCCACTCCGAGATCCGCGGCGGTTGCGATCGCCTGGGCGACCCACGCGTTCAGGATCAGTTCCATCACCACCGCCGCGGGCGGAGCAGAACGTTGGCGCAGCCGCGACAGGTGGTGGCGGGCCCGTTCGACGGCTCGCGCGACCCCGGCCGGCGGAACTTTCGACGTCAAGTGACCTCCTGCGCGACCGATCGATTAGTCCGGGTAGGAACTATGCCGCCAATCCGCGAGTATTTCAATAGCCATTGAAATACTGCGTGTGAGCACCGGGCGACGTTCGTCGGCGTGTCGCCACCCTGGGCTCACGCTCGAAAGCCGTCAGCGCACACTCGATCACCAGTTGGTGACCATGACGGTGTTCACCAGCAGGGCGCCAACGGCGTTGAGGGCCAACCACAACCGGTGTGACCGCACCGGCAGCAGCGCGGGCGCGGCGGTGAGCCAGACGGTGAACGGCAGCCAGATCCGTTCCACCTCGGCCTTGCTCAGCATGCTCAGGTCGGCGAAGGCGATGGCGGCCAGCATCCCCAGCAGCACCAGGTGGAAGCCCGAGCGACGCCGCAGGGCGGCCGGGTCGAACAACCGGCTGATCCCGGCCACGCTGCCCAGCCCGATCGCGCACACCACGCAGGCCAGGTTGGCCCAGCTCCAGTACTGGAACGGCCGGTCCTTGGCGATACCCTGCCAATAGCGTTGCTGCACAAGGGTATAGCCGTCGAACCAGTAGAAGCCCGCCACCGCGAACGCCACCGCAACCGCCACCGAGGTCAGCGCCGCGGGGCCAAGCACGCGCAGCACCGCGCGCCAATCCGACGCCGAGACCAGCACCGCCAGCGCCGGCAGACCCAGCAGGACCAGGCCGTAGCTGAGGAAAACGCTCCAGCCCAGCAGCAGGCCGGCCGCGGCCGCGAGCAGCGCGGGGAACCGGACGCGGCGGTGTACCGCCACGGCCAACAGCGCCAGCCCCCAGGCCGCGACGCCGGCGAAGTACCCGTCGGCCGAGACGGCAACCCAGATCGCGGTCGGCGCGACCGCGACGAACGGCGCCGCCCGCCGCGCCGTACGTTCGTCGGCGAGCGCGCGCACGCCGACCAGCACGGCCGCCGCGGCGCTGGAACCGACCAGCAGGCACAGCAGCCCCGCCCAGGCGCCGCCGTGCAGCCCGATCCGGTCCAGCCACACGAACGTCAGCAGCGCACCCGGCGGATGCCCCGAGACGTGGGTGGTCCACGAATTCGGCTGGTAGTCGATGATGCGGCTGGAGAACGTGCGCACGGCGGCCGGTATGTCGGTGATCGCCGGCACCTGCGACAGGTACTCGTCGCGGGTGGTCAGCCGCCCGGCGAAGCCGCGTTGCCAGCCGTCGATCATCGCCAGCGCGAACGCCCACGCGCAGGCCGTGGCCCAGGTGCCCAGCGTCAGCGCCCGCCACGAGAGCCGTTGCGCCACAGTGGATCCCCACGCCACGGCGGCCACGGCGATCAGGATCGCCGGGCCGGTGCCCCAGCTGGCGTGGATCTCCCACGCCCCGAAGATCGGCGATGCCCCGGCGTGCGTGCCGAACCGCTCCTGGCCCACGTCCAGCCGCGGCCGGACGCCCCAGTGCAGGCGCGGCAGGACGAACGCCGCCGCCACCAGGACGACCCCGACCGCGACGGCTGCCCACTCCCGTCGCGCGACCCTCACGATCGATCAGCCTATTGATCGCCGGCGTCGCCGAACCGGCGCACTAGTGCCGCCCGGTCCACCTTGCCGATACCGCGGCGCGGCAGCGCCTCGACGACGTGCAGCTCGCGCGGCGCGGCGGTGGCGTCCAGCGTGTGCGCCACGTGGCTCCGCAGCGCCGGCAGCGTCGGCGCGTCGGAGCCGGCACGCAGCACGATCGCGGCGACCACCCGCTGCCCGAGCCGGTCGTCGGGGAGGCCGAACACCGCGCAGTCGCCGACGGCGGGGTGGGTGCACAGCGCTGCCTCGACCGGCTGCGGGAGCACGGTCAACCCGCCCGTGCTGATCGCGTCGTCCACGCGGCCCAGCACGGTCAGCGCACCAGCGGCGTCGAGGGTGCCCAGGTCGTCGGTGTAAAACCAGCCCGGCTCGGCGAACGGGTCGGGGTCGACGGGGTTGCGGTAGCCCTTGGCCAGCGTCGCGCCGCCGATGACGATGCGCCCGTTGGGGGACAGGCGCACCAGCACCCCGTCCAGCGGGACACCGTCGTACACGCAGCCGCCCGCGGTCTCGCTCATGCCGTAGGTGCGGACCACCGCGATGCCCGCGGCAGCGGCGGCGTCCAGGATCGGCCGGGGTGCCGGCCCGCCGGCGCGCAGCACGGCGTCCAGCTCGGCGAGCGCGGCCGCGGCGGCCGGGTCTGTCAGCGCCTTTGCCAGCTGCGCGGCCACCAGCGAGGTGTAGCGCCGGCCGGAGCCCAATCGCCTTACCGCAGCGGGCAATTCACCGACGTCGAAGCCGGCCGAAACGTCCAGCTCGACGGGCGCCGCGCCGGCCAGCACGCTGCGCACCAGCACCTGCAGCCCGGCGATGTGGTGGGGCGGCAGGGCCAGCAGCCAGGCGCCTGGGCCGCCCAGGCGCCGGTGGGTGGCCGCCGCGCCGGCGGTCAGCGCCGCCGCGGTCAGCAGCGCACCCTTGGGCGCGCCGGTGGTTCCCGACGTCGCCACCACCAGCGCCACGTCGTCGTCGATCGCCTCGCCTACCCGCAGGGCGCGCGGCGTGCCGTCGTCGCCGGGCGGCACCGCCACCAGCGCGGGCTCACGCCCGTCCAGCACGCCCTCCAGGGCGGGCAGCAGCGCCGCGGCGGCGCGACCCGAGGGGACGCCCAGCGCACGCAGGACGGCTATGCGGGGTCCCCGGCGTCCTGCGGCTCGTCGAACGGCCAGCCGTGGGCGGCCAACCGCTCCCGCACCCGCTCGACGTCTTCCGGCGCGGGCAGCTCGTCGGTGATCTGGGTGATCGCCACACCGATGTCGATGTCGTCGAAGCAGCCGCGTTCGGAGAGTTCGCGCGCCACCGCGATGACCTCGTCGTGGCCCAATCGGCGGGTCAGCAGCGCCAGCACCGGGAAGGTGTCGGTCGGCGGGACGCCCTCCGGATATCCCGCGCGCAGCCACGACACAATCGAATTCAGGAATCCGTTCACTTCGCTATCCCATCGCGCGGGGGCTCGGCTGGGTGGACGATTCGATGCTACTTGTGGGGTGGCTTGGCACCGAGAAAGGGCTGTCCCAGCTGGTGGGCGATGAAGTCGCGGGAGATGTACAGCAGCGCGAACGCGATCACCGTGAGCACCACCGCGTAGATCATCCAGGCGACCCCCAGCAGCACCGGATTCTTGTGCGCCGGACCGCCGTCGGTGCTGACCTGCCCGCCGCCAACGGCGTGGAACCGAAGGCCGAGGGCGAACAGCCCCGGCAACGCGGCACCGGCCAGCATGCTGAACACCAGGATCTTCAGGGAGGCCTGGTAGTTGAACCAGTCGCTGAAGTGGCTCATGACAGGTTCCCCGCGCCAACCGGAGGTTCGTCGGAGCCGGACCGGGGCGGGGCCCCGGCGCCGACCGTGGGCCCGGTATCGGAGGGCGGATGCTCGTCCGAGCCCTCGAGGCCGGCGGTGAGGCTGCCTTCCCATTCGGCGTTGACGTTCTTGTGGTCGACCTTGACCCGCCGCGACCGGATGTAGATCATCGCGGAGACGGCGACCAGCAGGCCGAAGCCGATGATCGCGCCGGGGTACCCGCCGATGACGTGCACGATCCAGTAGGTGATCGCGCCGACCAACCCGGCCGACGGGAGCGTGATCAGCCACGCGACGACCATCCGGCCGGCCACGCCCCAGCGCACCTCGCCGCCGGGCTTGCCCAGCCCGCTGCCCAGCACCGAACCGGTGCAGACCTGCGTCGTCGACAGCGCGTAGCCGAAGTGGGTCGACAGCAGAATGACTGCGGCCGAGGACGATTCGGCGGCCATGCCTTGCGGCGACTTGATCTCGACCAGGCCCTTGCCCAGCGTGCGGATGATGCGCCACCCGCCCAGGTAGGTGCCCGCCGCCATGGCCAGGGCGCAACAGACGATCACCCACAGCGGCGGCGCGGACTCGGTCTTGCTGACCGCGCCGTAGGACATCAGGCCCAGGAAGATGATGCCCATCGTCTTCTGCGCGTCGCCGGTGCCGTGCGCCAGGGAGACCAGCGACGCCGAGCCCCACTGTCCGTACCGGAATCCGGCCTCGGTGCGCTTGGTCGGGATGCCACGGGTGATCCGGTAGACCAGCCAGGTCGCGATGGCCCCGACCACGATGGCCAGGGCCGCGGCGATGACGGCCGGGATGAGGACCTTGGACACCAGGCCCTTCCAGATCACCCCGTGCGCGCCCACCGCGGCCAGCGTGGCGCCGACGATGCCGCCGATCAGCGCGTGCGACGAGCTCGAGGGGATGCCGAGGAGCCAGGTCAGCAGGTTCCAGACGATGCCGCCGACCAGGCCGGCAAACACCAATTCCAGCGTCACGATGTGCCCGTCGATGAGGCCCTTGGCGATCGTGGCCGCGACCGCGGTGGACATGAAAGCGCCCACCAGGTTCAGCACCGCCGACAGCGCGACGGCCGCCTTGGGCGCCAGCGCGCCGCTGGCAATTGACGTTGCCATCGCGTTGCCGGTGTCGTGGAAGCCGTTGGTGAAATCGAAAGCGAGTGCCGTGATTACGACAATGATGAGGAGGAACAAATCGATGTTCACAGCGCCTGATTCTCGTAGTAGGGGGCTTAAATTGTCGAACGGAGCGATCGCCGAAACGCAGGTGTACCTCGACTTGCCGTCAGATGTTAGCCGGTAGTTAACCCGGCGTTCCCTCAATCACCGCGGGTGTCGCGGCGCAGCGGGTGATCCCCCGGAACCTCGACGAAAATGAGCGTGATGCCGTCCGGATCGGTGACGTGCATCTCGTGCAGGCCCCACGGTTCGCGGCGCGCCTCGCGGGCGATCGGTACCCCCCGGCCCTGCAGCTCGGCCTGGGTCGCGGCGATGTCGCGGACCTGGAGCCACAGCGCACCCGGGAAGGGCCCCCGGGAGTGGTCGGGTGAGCCGTAACCGGCGAGCTCCAGCAAAGACTGTCCGGCGTAAAACACGGTGCCCGCGCCGTATTCGCGGGCGATCGCCAGCCCGATCTCGTCTCGGTAGAAGCTCAGCGACCGCTGATAGTCCGCCGGCCGGAGCAGCATCCGGCTGGCCAGGATCTCCATAGCTTCGTGTCTATCACGCGCGGCGGCTGCGATGGTGTCCCAGAGGTCAGGCCTCACGGTTGGGTTGGATGCTCTGCCGCTGCATGAGGGTATTGACCCACCGCGGGCCGAACGTGTCCAGCGCCTTGGCCGCGATCGCCATCCGGGGCGCGATCCGCACCGGCCGGGTGCGCGCCGCGGTGATCATCCACTCGGCGGCCTCCTGCGACGTCAGCGCCGGCATCCCGTCGTAGGCCTTCGTCGGCGCGATCATCGGCGTGGCCACCAAGGGGTAGTACAGCGTCGTCGAATGCACGCCCTTGCGGCCCCACTCGGTTTCCACCACCCGGCTCACCGTCGACAGCGCGGCCTTCGACGCGTTGTAGACCGAGAACAGCGGCGACGCCTCCGACAGCACGCCCCACGTCGAGACGTTGATGATGTGGCCGTCGCCGCGCTCGAGCATCCCTGGCGCCAGCCCGCGGATCAGCCGCAGCGGCGCGTAGTAGTTGAGCACCATGGTCCGCTCGACGTCGTGCCAGCGTTCCAGCGACTCGGCCAGGGGCCGGCGGATGGACCGGCCGGCGTTGTTGATCAGGATGTCGATGCCGCCGAGGCGCTTCTCGACGTCGGCCACCAGCGCGTCGACGGCGTCCATGTCCGAGACGTCGCACGGGATCGCGATGGCGGCGCCGCCCGCCTTGGTGATCCGGTCCGCCAGGTCATCGAGCAGGTCCTGGCGGCGGGCGACGACGACCACCGTCGCTCCTTCGCGGGCCAGCTGTTCGGCCCCGGCCTCGCCGATGCCCGACGATGCCCCGGTCAGCAGGATCCGCTTGCCGTCGAGCTCGACCGGTTTGATCGCGGGCCGGTTGACCAGGATTTGCGGCGACGCGGGCGGTCGCATGGTCGCCAGCACCAGCTGGTCTCTGATCCTGCCGAGGGGACTCTTGCTCACGTGGGGAGTCTAGGCGGGTGCCCGAAGCCACCTCAGAAGTAGCGCGGGAAGGGGCTCCAGTCCGGCGGCCTCTTCTCCAGGAAGGCGTCGCGGCCCTCGACGGCCTCGTCGGTCATGTACGCCAGGCGGGTCGCCTCCCCGGCGAACAGCTGCTGGCCCACCAGCCCGTCGTCGAGCAGGTTGAACGCGAACTTCAGCATGCGTTGCGCCTGAGGGGATTTCGCGTTGATCTCGGTCGCCCACTGCACGCCGACGCGCTCCAGGTCGGCGTGGTCGACGACCTCGTTGACCGCACCCATGTGGTGCATCTGCTCGGCGGTGTACTCCCGGCCCAAAAAGAAGATCTCGCGGGCGAACTTCTGACCCACCTGCCGCGCCAAATAGGCGCTGCCGTAACCGCCGTCGAAGCTGCCGACATCGGCGTCGGTCTGCTTGAAGCGCGCGTGCTCGCGGCTGGCCAGGGTGAGATCGCACACCACATGCAGGCTGTGGCCCCCGCCCGCGGCCCAGCCGTTGACCAGACAGATCACCACCTTGGGCATGAACCGGATCAACCGCTGCACCTCGAGGATGTGCAGCCGACCGGCGCGCGCGGCGTCGACGGTGTCGGCGGTTTCCCCGCTCGCGTACTGGTAGCCGGAGCGGCCGCGGATGCGCTGATCGCCGCCGGAGCAAAACGCCCAGCCGCCGTCCTTGGGCGACGGGCCGTTGCCGGTCAGCAGCACCACCCCGACGTCGGGCGACATGCGGGCGTGATCGAGCGCCCGGTACAGCTCGTCGACCGTGTGCGGCCGAAACGCGTTGCGCACCTCGGGACGGTCGAACGCCACCCGCACGGTGGCGTCGTCGACGTGGCGGTGGTAGCTGATGTCGGTCAGGTCGCCGAATCCGTCGACGGGACGCCACGCCTGCGCATCAAAGGGGTTGGCACTCAAGGCTGTCGAACTCCGTCCTTGCTGAGGGTGAGGTCGCCGCAGCTGATGGTCTGCGCGGAGACCACCGCGGGGTCCTGCGCGGAGGCGGCCGTCAGGGTGTCGGACGCTCCGATGGTAGCCAGCGTGCCGTTGAGGTCGATCTCGGTGCGGCGCACCGTCCACTGGCCGTCCTCGTTCGCGGCCCGCAACCCGAGCAGGTGACGGCCCGGCATGGGCGGGCCGAGGTTGCCGCACCCGATTCCGGTGCCGTTGTCCCGCAGGTCCTGCAGGTCGAACAGGAACGGGGCGCCCTGGTTGTCGGTGACGGTCTGCAATCGGCAGTCGGCGAACACGTACAGGTGCGCGCCGCGGCCGTCGCTGACGATGACCTGGTGCTGCCCATCCTGCTGGGCGTCGATCGCCAAGGCGGTCAACGGGATTGGGCTGGCCGAGGACACCTCCACGTCGGAGTTGGCGCCGCTTGCCGTCGTGATCCCGACGACCCGAACGGTCCGGCCGGAGCCGTCGCGAAACTGCCCGACCCACAACGTGTCCGGCTGGCCGTCCCAGTCCAGATCGCTGACCGTGCGCTGGGCCGCGCCGGGCGGGGGAGGCGCGCCGCCGGGCGCGCAGCCCGTCGTGGCCGACGACCGCGGCGCGGGCACGGCCAGGCAGGCGGCCGCGAGCAGGGCCACCACCGGCACCGCGCGCCGCATCGCTGCTACACCGGGTCCAGTCGGAACACCGCGCAGCGGCCGGCCAGCGCTTCGAATTCCTCGGGCCGGCCGTCGGTGACCAGTCCGGCCCGCTTCATGAAGCCGACGCCGGTGGGCACCTCGGTGGGGAAGGCGCGCAGGATCGGCCGGGCGTCGTCGGGTGACAGCTCCACCATCCGGACCGTGTCGACGCGCCGGCCCCGGGCCACCGTCGCCTGGCCGGCGGCGCGCACGTTGGCCACCCAGTCGGCACCCGGAAACCCGGCGACGACGAACTGTTGCCCGTCGACGCTCATCGGGGTCACCGGCGTCGAGCGGTCGCGGCCGGACCTGCGCCCCTTGACCGTCAACACGACGGGGCTCTCGCCGCCGAAACTCATTCCGAGCCGCGACATCCGGATGAAGACCTTGTTGGCCGGCTTCAGCCACCACGGCGGCCGGACCGGCTTGTCATCGCCCACGGCGGCGACGTTACCCGCCGGGTCGCGACTCCAGCCGCGCGAGTACGTCGGCGCTCAGCGCGACCTTGCCGGCACCGATGTTCTCCTCGAGGTGCGCCACAGTTCGCGTGCCCGGAATGAGCAATGTGTTGGGGGAGTGGGCCAGTAACCATGCCAGTCCCACTTGGGCTGGCGTAGCGCCGATTTCGCCGGCGACCTCGACCACCACCGCGTCGTCGGTGACCTTGGGAAAACCCGGGAACGCCGAGCCCAGGGGGAAGTAGGGCACCCACGCAATGCCCTCGGAGCTGCACAGGTCGAGCGTCTCCTCCTGCGAGCGGTCGAGCAGGCTATAGGCGTTCTGCACGCACGCGATCCCCGCGGGCAGGGCCCGGCGCACCACGTCGAGCGGCACGCTGCTCACGCCGATCGCGCCGATCTTGCCCTCGTCACGCAGCGCGATCATCTCGGCGAGTTGGTCCTCGAGGTCGACCTCCTGGTCGCCCTCGACGGCCGCGCTCGGCCCGAGGTCCATGCGCCGCAGGTTCACCACCGGAACGCGGTCCAGGCCGAGCTGGCGCAGGTCGTCTTCGACGGCGGCGCGCAGCTCCGCGGGCCGCTGCGCGGCGGTCAGGGGCATCGGGTCGGCACCGGTGTAGCGCGCACCGACCTTGCTGACGATGACGAGGCCGTCGGGGTAGGGGGCCAGCGCCGCCCGGATTCGGCGGTTGACCTCGCCGGGGCCGTAGAACGACGCGGTGTCGATGTGGTTGACGCCGAGCTCGACCGCGCGCCGCAGCACGCCGGTCGCGTCCTCCGGTGTGGCCTCGAACAGCTGCATTGCGCCGTAGCCGACGCGGCCGACGGTGGGAAAGGTTGTCATGGTGATCCCGTCTGACACACTGGTAGGAATGCGGAGGACCCTCCGCTTTAACCGAAGCCTAGCAGAAACGGAGGACCCTCCGCTTGGCTGAACCGAGCCGGTCCGACGCGCGGCGCAACCGCGAGAAGCTGCTCGAGGTGGCCACCGCGGCGTTCGCCGGCGCGCAGGGGCGACCGGTGTCACTGGAGTCGATCGCGCGCGACGCCGGCGTCGGGATCGGCACGCTCTACCGCCATTTCCCGAACCGGGAGGCCCTCGTCGAGGCGATCTACCGCGCCGAGCTCGCCGAGGTGGCCGCGGCGGCCGAAGAGCTGCTCCAGCGGCACCCGCCCAGGGCGGCCCTGCGGCGCTGGATGGACCGTTACGCCGGCTTCGTGGCCACCAAGCGCGAGATGGCCGAGTCGTTACACGCGATCTTCGACTCGGGCGCTCTTGCGCCCAGCCAGACGCGCGACAGCATCGTCGGCGCCGTCGACCTGCTGCTGCGGGCCGGCGCCGACGACGGCAGTGTGCGCCCCGACGTGCAGGCCGACGACGTGGTGTCCAGCCTGATCGGGATCTTCCTGGCCAGCGGTTCGCCGGAGCAGACGGGCCGCATGCTGGACCTGTTGGTGGCCGGGGTGACGGCTCCCTGATCGCCGAGCGTCACGCCAGCGTGACCGCGGACGCCCAGCGCCACGCCAGCGTGACGCTCGGCGAAAGCGATCAGCCGACCGCGCGGCCGGCGCCCTCCCAGAACCGCGCCCGCACCGACTTCTTGTCGGGCTTGCCGAGCGCGGTCACCGGCACCGAGTCGACGACGATCACCTGCTTGGGCGACTGCACCGAACCCTTGCGTTCCTTGACCGCGGACTGGATCTCGACGGTCACCCGCGCCACCGCCTCCTCGTCGGAGGGGTGGTCGGGCCGCAGCACGATCACCGCGGTGACGGCTTCGCCCCACTTGTCGTCCGGCGTGCCGATCACGCACACCTGCGCGACGGCCGGGTGTTCGGCGACGACGTCCTCGACCTCGCGCGGGAACACGTTGAACCCGCCGGTGACGATCATGTCCTTGACCCGGTCGACGATGTACCAGAAGCCGTCCTCGTCCTCGCGGGCCATGTCACCGGTGTGCAGCCAGCCGTCCTTGAACGTCTTGGCCGTCTCCTCCGGCAGATTCCAGTAACCGCCGGAAAGCAGTGGTCCGGACACACAGATCTCGCCGACCTCGCCCTGCGGCACGGGGTTGCCGTCGGCGTCCAGCAGTGCCGTGCGGGCGAACAGGGTGGGCCGGCCGCAGGAGGTGAGCCGCTTCTCGTCGTGGTCCTTCTTGGCCAGATACGAGATCACCATCGGTGCTTCGGACTGCCCGTAGTACTGGGCGAAGATCGGCCCGAAGCGGCGGATGGCCTCGGCCAACCGCACCGGGTTCATCGCCGAGGCGCCGTAATACACGGTCTCCAGCGAGGACAGGTCACGGGTGTGCGAATCGGGGTGGTCCATCAGCGCGTAGATCATCGACGGCACCAGCATGGTCGCGGTGATCTTCTGCTCCTCGATCACGCGCAGCACCTCGGCCGGGTCGAACTTGGTCAACACCACCAGCTCGCCGCCCTTGATGATGGTCGGCACGAAGAACGCCGCCCCGGCATGTGACAGCGGGGTGCACATCAAAAAGCGCGGGTTCTCGGGCCACTCCCACTCGGCGAGCTGGATCGTGGTCATGGTGGTGATCGACTGCGCGGTGCCCAGCACACCCTTGGGCTTGCCGGTGGTGCCGCCGGTGTAGGCCATCCCGCCGATGTGATCGGGCGGAAGCTCGGCCGCCACCAGCGGCTTGGGCGGATACTTCGCGGCCTCGGCCGACAAGTCGGTGGCCACGCCCCGCAACGCCTCGGGTACCGGGCCGATGGTCAGGATCTGCTTGAGGGCGGGCACCTTCTCGAGCAGGCCCAGCGCCCGCTCGACGAACATCGGGTTGGGGTCGATGATCAGCGAGCTGACCCCGGCGTCGGAGAGCACGTATGCGTGATCGTCGAGCGAGCCCAGCGGGTGCAGCGCCACGCGCCGGTAACCCTGCGTCTGGCCGGCGCCGATGATCATCAGCACCTCCGGCCGGTTCAGCGACAGCAGCCCGACGGTGGCGCCGGTGCCCGCACCGAGTGCCTCGAACGCCTGGATGTACTGGCTGATGCGCTCGGCGAGCTGCCCGCCGGTCAGCGTGGTGTCGCCGAGATGCAGCACCGGCTTGTTCTTGTTGCGCTTGAGCGCACCGACTGTCAGGTGCCCGGAATGAATGGGATGGCGCAGCAGCTCGTCACTCATGTGGCCAGACTAGAACGTGTTGCAATTCCGGTGAGCCGGACCCTCCACGCACTAGCATCCCTGCACATGGGGCAGGCAGATCTCGTCGTCACCGGGACCGTACTGACCGTCGACGAGGCGCGGCCCACGGCCGAGGCGCTCGCCGTGGCCGACGGCCGGATCGTCGCCGTCGGCACGCGCGACGACATCGCCGGTCACGTCGGCCCGAACACCCGCACCCTCGACGTGGGTGACGGCTGCGTGATGCCGGGATTCGTTGAGGCGCATGGTCATCCGCTGATGGAGGCCCTCGCGCTGTCGGACCGCATCGTCGACATCCGCCCGGTCACGCTGCCCCGCGCCGACGACGTCGTCGCGGCGGTGGGGCGCGAGGTCAAGGCGCGGGGAGCCGCCGGCGCCTACCTCAACGGGTGGGATCCGCTGTTGCAGAACGGGCTTCCCGACCCGACGCTGGCCTGGCTCGACGCGGTCGCGCCCGACGGTCCGCTGGTGATCATCCACAACTCCGGGCACAAGGCGTATTTCAACTCGCACGCCGCCGGGCGCTCCGGCCTGACCCGGGACACCCCCGACCCCAAGGGCGCCCGGTTCGGCCGCGACGCGCACGGCGAACTCGACGGCACCGCCGAGGAGACCGGCGCCGTGTTCCCGCTGCTGGCCGGGGCCATCGAGCCCGGCGACTACCCGGCGATGCTGCGCGCCGAATGCGCCCGGCTCAACCGCGCCGGGCTGACCACCTGCTCCGAGATGGCGTTCGACCCGGCGTTCGGGCCGCTGGTCGAGCAACTGCGCGACGACCTGACGGTCCGGCTGCGCACCTACGAGATCTCCAACCCGCAGATGCGCACCGACGCCACCCCGGGTCAGGGCGACGACATGCTGCGCCAGGTCGGCATCAAGATCTGGGTGGACGGCTCGCCGTGGGTCGGCAACATCGCGTTGTCGTTTCCGTACCTGGACACCGAGGCCACCCGCGCCATCGGCGTGCCGCCGGGTTCCTGCGGGCACGCCAACTACACCCGCGAGCAGCTGGCCGAGATCGTCGACGCCTATTTTCCGCTGGGCTGGCCGATGGCCTGCCACGTGCAGGGCGACGTCGGCGTCGACACGATCCTGGACGTCTACGAGGAGGCGCTGCAGCGCCACCCGCGCCCCGACCACCGGCTGCGCCTCGAGCACGTCGGCGCCATCCGGCCCGAGCAACTCCAGCGGGCCGCCGACCTCGGCGTCACCTGCAGCATCTTCGTCGACCAGATCCACTACTGGGGCGACATCCTCGTCGACGGCCTGTTCGGGCCCGAGCGCGGATCCCGGTGGATGCCGGCGGGTTCCGCGGTGGCCACCGGCATGCGGATCTCGTTGCACAACGACCCGCCGGTCACCCCCGAGGAGCCGCTGCGCAACATCAGCGTGGCCGTGACGCGCACGGCGCCCAGCGGCCGGGTGCTGGCGCCCGAGGAGCGGCTGACCGTCGAGCAGGCGATCCGCGCGCAGACCATCGACGCCGCCTGGCAGCTGTTCTCCGACGACGTGATCGGCTCGCTGCAGGTCGGCAAGTACGCGGACCTGGTGGTGCTGTCGGCCGATCCCCGAACGGTCCCGCCGGAACGGATCGCCGACCTCGAGGTGCGCGCCACGTTTCTGGCGGGCCGCCAGGTTCACGGCCGGTGAGGCCGCCGCTCGCCGATCTGCTGGACCGCCTGCACGTGGTGGCGCTGCCGATGCGGGTGCGCTTCCGCGGCATCACCACCCGCGAGGTCGCGCTGATCGAGGGCCCCGCGGGCTGGGGCGAGTTCGGCGCCTTCCTCGAATACGCGCCGCCGGAGGCCGCGCACTGGCTCGCGGCCGCCGTCGAGGGTGCCTACCGGCCGTCGCCGCCCGTCCTGCGCCAGCGCGTCCCCATCAACGCCACCGTGCCCGCCGTCCCCGCCGCCGAGGTGGGCGAGGTGCTGTCCCGGTTCCCGGGGGCCGGCACCGCCAAGGTGAAGGTCGCCGAGCCGGGCCAGACGCTGGCCGACGACGTGGCGCGGGTCAACGCCGTGCGCGCCCTCGTGCCGACCGTGCGGGTGGACGCCAACGGCGGCTGGACCGTCGAGCAGGCGGCGCGGGCCGCGGCCGCCCTGACCGCCGACGGCCCGCTCGAATACCTGGAACAGCCCTGCGCGAGCGTCGACGAACTCGCCGCGCTGCGCGCGCGCATCGATGTCCCGATCGCGGCCGACGAGAGCATCCGCAAGGCCGCCGACCCGCTCGCGGTGGTTCGCGCCCACGCCGCCGACATCGCGGTGCTCAAAGTCGCGCCGCTGGGCGGGGTCAGGGCCCTGCTCGCCATCGCCGCCGAGATCGACATCCCCGTGGTGGTCTCCAGCGCGCTGGACTCGGCGGTCGGCATCCGGCACGGGTTGACCGCCGCGGCGGCCCTGCCGGAACTGCGCCACGCCTGCGGGCTGGGCACCGGTGGCCTGTTCACCGAAGACGTGGTGGAGGTCGCCGCGCCGATCGACGGCTGCCTGCCGGTCGGGCCGGTGACGCCCGACCCCGCGCGGCTGCGGGCGCTGGCCGCGCCGCCCGAGCGGCGGCAGTGGTGGATCGACCGGATCAAGGCCTGCCATCCGCTGCTTGTACCGTCGTCCGGGTGATCAACCTGGCATACGACGATCGCGGGTCCGGCGAGCCCGTCCTTTTCATCGCCGGCCGCGGCGGCGCCGGGCGTACCTGGCACCCCCATCAGGTCCCGGCCTTCCTGGCCGCCGGGTATCGGTGCATCACCTTCGACAACCGCGGGGTCGGCGATACGGAAAACGCCGAGGGCTTCACGACGCAAACGATGGTCGCCGACACCGCCGCGCTGATCGAGTCGCTCGGCGCCGCGCCGGCGCGGGTCGTCGGGGTGTCCATGGGCGCGTTCATCGCGCAGGAACTCATGGTGTCGCGGCCCGAGCTGGTCAGGTCGGCGGTGCTGATGGCCACCCGGGGCCGGCTGGACCGCGCCCGCCAGTTCTTCCACGAGGCCGAGGTCGAGCTGCACGCCTCCGGGGTGCAGCTGCCGCCCGGGCTGGACGCGAGGAACCGGTTGCTGGAGAGCTTTTCGCGCAAGACGATCAACGACGAAGCGGCCGTGGCCGACTGGATCGCGATGTTCACCACCTGGCCGGTCAAGCAGACCCCGGGCCTGCGCACCCAGATGTATGTCTCGCCGCAGACCAACCGGCTGGCCGCCTACCGCAGCATCGCCGCGCCGGTGCTGGTGCTCGGCTTCTCCGAGGACATCGTGACGCCGCCCTACCTGGGCCGGGAGGTCGCCGACGCGATGCCCAACGGCCGCTACCTGCAGATCCCCGACGCCGGCCACCTCGGATTCCTGGAGCGGCCCGAGGCCGTCAACGCCGCGGCGCTGCAGTTCTTCGCCGGCACCTGAAAAATCCGCGGCGGGCGCCCTGTTCGGGGCTTGTGACACGCTGTAGTGGTGAACCCCTCGACGACACAGGCCCGCGTGGTCGTCGACGAGCTGATTCGCGGCGGCGTCCGCGACGTGGTGTTGTGCCCGGGATCACGGAACGCGCCGCTGGCCTTCGCGTTGCAGGACGCCGACCGGTCCGGCCGGATCCGGCTGCACGTCCGCATCGACGAGCGCACCGCCGGCTACCTGGCCATCGGGCTGGCGATCGGCGCCGGCGCGCCGGTGTGTGTCGCGATGACGTCGGGGACCGCCGTGGCCAACCTCGGCCCGGCGGTGGTCGAGGCCAACTACGCGCGGGTGCCGCTGATCGTGCTGTCGGCCAACCGGCCCTACGAGCTGCTGGGCACCGGGGCAAACCAGACCATGGAGCAGCTGGGCTACTTCGGCACCCAGGTCCGCGCCACCATCAGCCTGGGGCTGGCCGAGGACGCGCCCGAGCGGCTGGATTCGCTCAACGCCACCTGGCGATCGGCCACCTGCCGCGTGCTGGCGGCCGCGACGGGTTCGCGCACCGCCAACGCCGGCCCGGTGCAGTTCGACATCCCGCTGCGCGAACCGTTGGTGCCCGATCGTGAACCGCACGGCGCCGCGACCCCGCCGGGCCGCCCCGGCGGCAGGCCGTGGACGTACACGCCGCCGGTCACCTTCGACCAGCCGCTGGACATCGACCTGACGCCCGACACGGTCGTCATCGCCGGGCACGGCGCGGGCACCCACCCCAACCTGGAGCAGCTGCCCACCGTCGCGGAACCGACGGCGCCCGCCCCGGCCAACCCGCTGCACCCGCTCGCGCTGCCGCTGCTGCGCCCCAAGCAGGTGATCATGCTGGGCCGCCCAACGCTGCACCGCCCGGTGTCGGCGCTGCTGGCCGACCCGAAGGTGCCGGTGTACGCGCTGACCACCGGGCCGCGCTGGCCCGACGTCTCGGGCAACTCGCAGGCCACCGGCACGCGGGCGGTCACCACCGGGACGCCGCAGGAGGCCTGGCTGCACCGCTGCGCGGAGATGAACCGGCACGCGATCACCGCGGTCCGCGGCCAGCTGGCGGCGCACCCGCTGACCACCGGGCTGCACGTCGCCGCGGCGGTGGCCGACGCGCTGCGGCCGGGCGACCAGCTGGTGCTCGGGGCGTCCAACCCCGTCCGCGACGCGGCGCTGGTCGGCCTGGACGCCCACGGGATCAAGGTGCGCTCCAACCGCGGGGTCGCCGGCATCGACGGCACCGTGTCCACCGCGATCGGGGCGGCGCTCGCGCACCAGGGCCGCACCGTCGCGCTGATCGGCGACCTGACGTTCGTGCACGACAGCTCCGGGCTGCTGATCGGCCCCACCGAACCGACGCCGCAGCGGCTGACGATCGTCGTGTCCAACGACAACGGCGGCGGCATCTTCGAACTGCTCGAGCAGGGCGATCCGCGGTTCTCCGACGTGTCGTCGCGCATTTTCGGCACCCCGCACGACGTCGACGTCGGCGCGCTGTGCCGCGCCTACCACGTGGAGAGTCGGCAGATCGAGGTCGCCGAGCTGGACGCGGCCCTCGACGAGCCGGGGATGGGCCTGCGCGTGCTGGAGGTCAAGGCGGACCGCTCCTCGCTGCGCCAGCTGCACGCGGCCATCAAGGCCGCCCTGTGACATCGCCGAAAGCGTTGCTGCGCATCCTGATTCATGGCCGCAGCGATGAGCCGCCGACGACCCGGGCCCGGATTGCGTTGCGGTGGTCGCGGATTGCGGTGCTGATCCTGGCGGGGCTGGTCACGCTGCAGTCGGTGCTGCTGGTGGCCGGCGCCTGGCGCGACGATCTCGCGATCCGGCACCACATGGGTGTGGCGCAGGCCGAGGTGCTCAGCGCCGGTCCGCGGCGCTCCACCATCGAATTCGTCACGCCCGAGCGCGTCACCTACCGCCCCGAACTGGGCGTGCTGTATCCGTCCGAGTTGGCGACGGGGATGCGGATCTACGTCGAGTACAACAAGAACGACCCGAACCTGGTCCGGGTCCAGCACCGCAACGCGGGGCTGGCGATCATTCCGGCGGGATCCATCGCGGTGGTGGCCTGGCTGGCCGCGGCGGTGGCGCTGGCGGGCCTGGCGCTGCTGGACAGGTGGCTGGACCGCCGCGCCACGGCTCGCGACCAGCAGATTTCGCACGACGTATGCCCGTAGGCAACCTTTCCGACAGCCGACGCTGACATGGTGGTCTTGTGCGCGTAGCCATCGTCGCCGAATCCTTCCTCCCCAATGTCAACGGTGTCAGCAACTCGGTGCTGCGCGTCCTCGAACATCTGCGTCGCACCGGCCACGAAGCCCTCGTCATCGCCCCCGACAATCCACCGGGCCAGCCCCGGGCGGATCGGGTTCACGACGGCATCCGGGTGCATCGGGTGCCGTCGCGAATGTTCCCCAAGGTGACCACGCTGCCGCTCGGTCTCCCGATGCCCCGGATGGTGGGCGTGCTGCGCGGATTCGACCCCGACGTGGTGCACCTCGCGTCGCCGGCGCTACTCGGGTATGGCGGCGTGAAAGCGGCGCGCTGGCTCGGGGTGCCGACGGTCGCGGTGTATCAAACCGACGTCCCGGGTTTCGCGGCGAGCTACGGCATCCCGATGACGACGCGCGCGGCGTGGGCGTGGTTTCGCCACCTGCACAGCCTGGCCGACCGCACCTTGGCGCCGTCCAGCGTGACGATGGAGTCGCTTGTCTCCCAACGGTTCCCGCGGGTGCATCGGTGGGCGCGTGGGGTCGACGTGCTGCGGTTCGCGCCGTCAGCCCGCAGCGAGGAGCTCAGGCGGCGGTGGTCGCCGGCCGGCAAGCCGATCGTCGGGTTCGTGGGCCGGCTCGCGCCGGAGAAGCACGTCGAACGGCTGATCCCGCTGAGCGCCAACGATTCGGTGCAGCTCGTCATCGTCGGCGACGGCGTCGATCAACGCAAACTGCAATCGGCAATGCCCACGGCGGTTTTCACCGGGGCGCTGTACGGTGAGGAGCTCGCCGCGGCGTACGCCAGCATGGACGTCTTCGTGCATCCCGGTGAGCACGAGACGTTTTGCCAAGTCGTGCAGGAAGCGCTGGCTTCGGGGCTGCCGGTGATCGCCCCCGACGCCGGCGGCCCGCGTGACCTGGTGGCCCCGTACCGCACCGGACTGCTATTGGAAGTCAACGAGTTCGAGGCGCGGCTGCCCGAGGCCGTGGCGCACCTGCTCGCGGAGCGGCATCGCTACGCTCCCGCGGCCCGGCGCAGCGTGCTGGGCCGCAGCTGGCCGGTCATCTGCGACGAGCTGCTCGGCCATTACGAGGCCGTGCTGTCGCCCTTTTCGCGGCGGCGCGCGTTCGCCAAGCGCTACGCGCAGGGGCAGTGACGCGTCGCCGTCAGCCCTGCGCCAACTCTGCGACAGGCTGCCATTCGTCCCAGGTGCGTAGCCGGTTCTCGTAGTCGGCCTTGGCCGTCTGCAGCGGGGAAGCGCCGAAGAACACCCGCAGCGGCGGCTCCTTCGCGTCCACCACCTTCAGCAGTGCGGCAGCCGACGCCGCAGGGTCGCCCGGGCTGGCCCAGCGCTTGCTGCGCTCGGCCTGGACCGCGGCGCGGACCTCGTCGTACGCCGGCAGGGGATCGGAGTGCCTGGCCGACGCGCCACCCCAGTCGGTGTCGAAGCCGCCGGGTTCGATCAGCGTGACGTGCACGCCGAAGGACGCGACCTCCTGGGCCAGCGCCTGTGAGAAGCCCTCCAGCGCCCACTTTGACGCGTGGTACATGCCGACCAACGGAAACGCGGTGATGCCGCCGATCGACGACACCTGAATGATGTGGCCGCTGCGCTGCTCACGCAGGTACGGCAGCGCGGCTTGGGTAACCCACAGCGCCCCAAACACATTCGTCTCGATCTGATCGCGCGCCTCTTGCTCGGTGAGCTCCTCGACGAACCCGAAGTGCCCGTAACCGGCATTGTTCACCACGATGTCCAGGCGACCGAAATGGTCGTGCGCCTGCTTGACCGCCGCGAAGTCGGCCTCGCGGTCGGTGACATCCAACGGAATCGGCAGCAGCGCGTCGCCATATTTGCCGACCAGGTCGTCCAGCGACGCCGTGTTGCGTGCCGTGGCGGCGACCTTGTCGCCGCGCTCCAGCGCGGCAATCGCCCATTCGCGCCCGAACCCGCGCGATGTGCCGGTGATAAACCAAACTTTTTCGCTCACGCAGTGATGCAACGCAGCCGTCGGCGCATCATTCCCGGCGACTCACGAGATCGGCGTCTTGGTCGTATCGCTGAGGAACTTGGTCAAGAGCCGATCGAATTGCCGGAGCTCGTCGCTCGACCAGCCGGACAGCGCGCGCGCCAGGTGATCACGCCGGACCTCGTGTAGCACGCCGGCGGCGCGCCGGCCCCGCGCCGTTGCCTCGACGACCGAGACCCTTCCGTCGTTGGGGTCGGCCCGTCGCGCGACGAGTCCGGCGTCGGCGAGGGCCCGCACCCGCCGGGTGGCCATCCCGACGTCCATGTGGGCCATCCGCGCCAACTGCCCCATCGACAGCGGGCCTTGGTCGATCAGGACGCGCAGCAGGAGGTAGGACGGCTGGGACAGTTCGGTATCGGCGGCCGACGCCTGTCGGGCGAACGCCGCACGGCTCGCGCTCAGCCGCACCACCCGCGCGAGGGTGGCGCTGATCGAGTCCACCGAATCCAGCTTGCGCGCTGCCGCCACACGCGCACGGTATCCACATACCCTTGACATAGTCAAATAAATCCGGATAGTTTGGCCCATGCACGCAGCGTCCTTCTACTTCGACTGGGCTAACTACCGGACGATGCTGCGGCTGTTGCGCCGCGACCCACCGGCGTCCAAGCCGTGGATCCGCTATGTCGCCTTCCTGGTCGGCGTGCCCGCCGTCGCGGCCATCCATGCGGTGTGCTTCGCCCTCGACCCAATCCTGTTTCCGTCGCTGCGGCGCACCCAGGTGACGGCACCGACGTTCTGCATCGGTCACGCCCGCAGCGGCACGACGTATCTGCACCGGCTGATGGCCGCGGACCCGCAGTTCAGCTACGCGTTGATGTACGAGCTGTTCTTTCCCTCGCTGGTGCAAAAGCGCCTGCTGCGCCTGGTGTTTCGGCTCGACGCCGCCGTTTTCGGCGGGCGCCTGCGCCGCGGCCTCGATGCGGCCGGGGAGCAGCGGTTCGCGCCGACCGACGACATGCACAAGACCGGCTTCTTCGTCCCGGAGGAAGACGACTTCTTCCTCACCTGGTCGCTGTGCTCCGGCTTCTGGATTGTGATGTTCCCCTTCATGGGCGAGCTTGACTTCTACCACGTCGACCAGTGGCCGGAGCGCAAACGCCGGCGGGTGATGGGCTTCTATTCCGAGTGCGTCCGGCGACAGATCGCCCTGAACGGCGGCGGGACGCACCTGAGCAAGAACCCCACCTTCTGCGGCCGCGTCGAGGCGCTGATCGAGACGTTTCCGGACGCGAGATTCATTGTGCCCCTGCGAAACCCAAACGAGACGATCCCGAGCCTGCTCAAGCTGCTGAAGAACGAGTGGGACCTGCGCGGTCGCGACGAGCACCTGATCGCGAAATCGCTGCGCGTGCTGGCCGACCAGTCGTTCGACGCGTACCTACGGCCGCTCGACGTGCTGGCCCGGCACCCCGAGGTCCGATCGACCGTCGTCGACTATCGCGAGCTGGTGGAGCACCCCGAGGCCACCATGCGCCGGATCTATCGCGAGCTGGAGCTCGACCTGGGACCGGTGGCCGCCAAGGCTTTCGCGGCGGCCGGAGCCGGTGGCGGCCACGAGTCGGCCCACCGCTACAGCCTCGCGGAGTTCGGGCTGGATCCGGACGAGATCCACACTCGCCTGGCCGGGTTGTTCGAGCAGTACCGGTGGGATAGCGAAGGAGAGGGCGCACATGTCCACTGAGCCAAGCCAACTCGCCCTGCGGGGCGCCTGGACCGAGATGATCGACGCCCTGACCCGGGCCCGCGACGCCGTCGACTCCGCCGAGCTGCATGCCCCCCCGGTCACCGAACAAAGCCTGGCGGAGGGGCACCGCTACCTGTTGGGCTTCGTGTTCAGCGCCATCGAGCGCGGCCTCTGCGAAGATCCCGATTTCCCCTACTTCCGGCGCGCCATCCAACCCGTGGACAAGGCCACCATCGACAACGCCGACGCGCTGTACCTGTCGGCGCGCATCGACGGCACCAAGAGCTACCGGATACGCGGCCGGCTCGTCCCGAAAGCGCCGCAGTACATCATCTTTGAGGCCCACAGCAGCTACGCCGGCGACACCGGCAGCCTCGCCGAACTCGGCCCCGGCGGGCGCGTCATCACCGGGACACTGGACGTCGCGGAGCTGGCCGTCGGCGACGACGGCCGGTTCGAGATCCTGCTGGCGCCGCAGCGGCCCGCCGATCACACCGGAAACTTCCTCGCCACGGCGACCGCCGACGGGACCGCCTCGGCGCGATACCTGATCGCGCGCATGCTGTTTCACGACTGGGAGCACGAAGCGTCGCCCGACCTGCACATCGCACAACTCGGAAAGGAGGGCGCCCAGCCGGCGCGGCCCGACCCCGACGCCGTGGCGCGCGACCTCCGCCGTGTCGGGAACATCGTCGAAAACCAGATGACGTTCTGGAACCAGTTTTATGACGTGGTGCTGGAGGCCCACGGCGACAAGAACGGCGACGGCGTCACCCTGATGCCGCGCAACGACCTGAACGAGCCGGCCCTGGCCAACCTCGCGATGGGCGGCGGGCAGAGCACCAACGTCTACTCCGGTGGCGTCTACGACCTCGCCGACGACGAGGCGCTGCTGGTCGAGGTCGTCGTGCCGGTGCCGCCCGCGTACATGGGCTTCCATCTGGCCAACCTGTGGGGCGAGTCGCTCGACTACGCCAACCACACCAGCAGCCTCAACGGGTTTCAGTCCGAACCGGACCCCGACGGGACCCTCCGCTACGTCGTCGCCGGGAGCGACCCCGGGGTGCCGAACTGGCTCGACACCGCCGGCCACCCGGGTGGTTTCCTGGCCCTGCGGTGGACGTACTCCACGCCGCCGCCCGCATTGCCGAAGGCCAACGTCGCCAAGGTGCCGCTCGCCGCGGTGCGCGAACACCTTCCCGCGGGCACCCGCGTCGTCTCCGCCGAGGAACGCCGGGAGCAGATCAGGGTCCGCCAGGAACACGTCCAACGGCGTTACCGGCAATACTGACCGATCCCGGCCCGGTAGCGTCGACGTCGTGAGTCGCGCGGCGTTGGACAAGAACCCCCGGGACGTCGCGTCGATGTTCGACGGCGTCGCCCGCCGCTACGACGTGACCAACACCGTGCTCTCGCTGGGGCAGGACCGGTACTGGCGGCGGGCCACCCGCTCGGCGTTGCGCATCGGGCCGGGTCAGAAGGTGCTGGACCTGGCGGCGGGCACCGCGGTGTCGACGGTGGAGCTGCGCAAGTCCGGGGCGTGGTGTGTGGCCGCCGATTTTTCGGTCGGGATGCTGGCGGCCGGCGCCGGCCGCGACGTGCCGAAGGTCGCCGGGGACGCCACCAAGCTGCCGTTCGACGACGCCGTGTTCGACGCGGTCACGATCAGCTTCGGGTTGCGCAACGTCGCCGACCAACAGGCGGCGCTGACCGAGATGTTCCGCGTCACGCGGCCGGGCGGCCGGTTGGTGGTGTGCGAGTTCTCCACGCCCACCAACGCGCTGTTCGCGACCGTCTACAAGGAGTACCTGATGCGGGCGCTGCCGCGGGTGGCGCGGGCGGTGTCTTCCAACCCGGACGCCTACGTCTACCTGGCCGAGTCGATCAGGGCCTGGCCCGACCAGCCCGCGCTGGCGCACCGGATTTCAGCCGCCGGGTGGTCGGCGGTGCGCTGGCGCAACCTGACCGGCGGCATCGTGGCGCTCCACGCGGGATACAAGCCGGCCTAGTGGCCTAGTGGCCGGCGCGCTGGATGAAGCCGACCTGGTCGGGGCAGTAGTGGTCGATCGCGGCGCCCAGGAACTGAAACGCCTGGCCCTGGGTGGTGCCCAGCGGCAGATTGCGCTGGACGAACGTGGCCGACTTGTACGGGTCGCCGTCCACGCCCCTGCCGATCCGCTCACACGAGATCTTGCCCAGCCACGCGAGCTGGTCCTGGGGGCCGTACACGCCGAAGTGATTGACCGTCTGCTTGAACACGTAGTCGTAATCGTCGGCCTGCGCGGGCGCCGCCAGTGCGACAGCGGCGCCCGCCATGGCGATCAGAGAACCCAGCCTCAAAGCCTTCATTAGCCGGACTATACACCCGGTTGTTTTTATACGCCCAGGTGCGCGGATAGCAGCCAGGCGCCGACCGACTTGAGACCGTTGGGCTCGTCGCGGACGTCGCCGAACGGCGAGTCGGGAAAGCCGTCCGGCAGCTTGGCGAAGATGCGCGCCGGCGTGATCTCGTCGACGACCCAGTACTTGGACACCACCGCGCGCAGTTCGCCCGCGGTGACCGCGTTGATCGGGCCCTCGGGCACCGCACCCTTGTCGAAGACCAGGGCGTAGTAGGACGCGCCGGGCGCCGCGGCGCGCACGATCGACTGCTGGTAGCCCTCGCGAGCCTCGACCGGAATCGAGTGGAACAGCGTCGAGTCGACGATGGTGCCGAACCGGCCGTCATACCCGGTGAACGAGCTGATGTCGGCCACCTCGAAGGTGGCGTTGGTCAGGCCCCGCTTCTGGGCCTCGCGGCGGGCCAGCTCGATCGCGGTGGGGGAGAGGTCCAGCCCCACCGTGGTGACCCCCCGCTCGGCGAGGGTCAGCGAGATCGTGGCTTCGCCACACCCCACATCGAGGACGTCGCCGTGGAACTTGCCCTGCTCGATCAGGGCGGCCAGCTCCGGCTGCGGGGCGCCGATGCTCCACGGCGGCCGCGTGCCCTCACCGAATTGGGCGGATTCACCGCGGTAGGCGGATTCGAATTCGAAATCAACTGGTTGAGTCATGTCTCCAGGTATATCAATACGTCTGATATATGTCAATAAGGTTGATATATGGCCCGGAAGCCGCCCGCCTGCGGCGAATGTGGTTCAGCCGAACGGCGTTCGGCGATCGATCAGCCGCGACAAACGCCCACCGCCCCGCCAGGCCCGCGCCACCCAGTCGGCATCGTCGTCGGTGACCAGGTTGGCCATCACCCGCACGGCGATCGTCATCAGCCGCGTCGAGCGCATCGCGACGGGACCGGTGGCGGGCAGGAACCGCTGGAAGGTCAGCAGCAAGGCGAGCCGGCGCGCGACCGAAAATCCGCGGCCATAGTGCTGCTGCAGCAGCGCGGGCCACACGTGCGACAGGTCGCGGCAGTCCAGCAGGTCGGCGGCCAGCCGCCCCGTCTCCAGGCCGTAGTCGATGCCCTCGCCGTTGAGCGGGTTGACGCAGGCCGCGGCGTCGCCGATCAGCATCCAGTTGGGCCCGGCCACCCCGGACACCGCGCCGCCCATCGGAAGCAGCGCCGACGACACCGCCCGCGGCTCGCCGGAGAAACCCCACTCGTCGCGGCGCAGGTCGGTGTAGTACGAGATCAGCGGTCGCAGCCCCAGGTCCGCCGGCCGCTTGGACGTCGACAACGCCCCGACGCCGATGTTCACCTCGCCGTTGCCCAGCGGGAAGATCCAGCCGTAGCCGGGCAGCACGGCGCCGTCGGGGGAGCGCAGCTCCAGATGCGAGGTCAGCCAGGGGTCGTCGGCCCGCGGCGTGGTCAGGTAACCGCGGGCGGCCACGCCGTACACCGTTTCCTGATGCCAGCGCCGGCCCAGCTTGCGGCCCAGCGACGAGCGCGCCCCGTCGGCGACGATCAGCCGGTGACACCGCACGTCGGTGCCGTCGGCCAACGTCAGCGATACCACCCGTCTCGACGAGTCATGATGCGCG
The DNA here is from genome assembly GCF_001667015.1 of Mycobacterium sp. E3198. Classification (GTDB taxonomy): domain Bacteria; phylum Actinomycetota; class Actinomycetes; order Mycobacteriales; family Mycobacteriaceae; genus Mycobacterium. The sequence goes on from NZ_LZIS01000186.1 coordinate 28,033, forward strand.
GCAACCACTTTGGTGCCGAGCAGCATCCGGGCCCCGGAATCCTCGGCGCACTTGCGGATGCGGTCGTCCAGCTCGAGGCGGGCCACCGCGCTGCTGGTCGACGGGAACGACGGGCCCGGCCAGTCGATCTGGACCTCGCCGCCGAATCCGCTCATCCGGAGCCCGCGGTGCCGGATGCGGGTGTCGAGCCAGCCGCCCAGCCCCAGTCGTTCCAGCTCGGCAACGGCGCGCGGGGTCAGGCCGTCCCCGCATGGTTTGTCGCGCGGGAAGCTGGCGGAGTCTATGACCAGGACGTCGCGGCCGGCGCGGGCGGCCCAGGCGGCCGCCGCCGAACCGGCGGGTCCGGCGCCCACGACCACCAGGTCGGCTGCGACTTCCACGCCCACCAGTATGTTGGTCGCGTGAGTACTCCGGCGACGGTGGTGGCGGGCATCGACTTCGCGGATGCCGCTTTCGCCGCGACCGTGCGCGACGGCGTCGGCCGGATCGAGCAGCTCATGGACGACGAGCTGCGCAGCGCCGACGAGGTGATGACCGACTCGCTGACCTACCTGTTCAAGGCCGGCGGCAAGCGGTTCCGGCCGCTGTTCACCGTGTTGTCCGCGCAGATCGGGCCCAACCCGGACGCGGGGGAGGTGACGATCGCGGGCGCCGTCATCGAGCTGGTGCACCTGGCCACGCTCTACCACGACGACGTGATGGACGAGGCGGAGGTCCGCCGCGGCACGCCCACCGCCAACGTGCGCTGGAGCAACAACGTCGCGATCCTCGCCGGTGACTACCTGTTCGCGACGGCGTCGCGGCTGGTGTCGCGGCTCGGGCCCGAGGCGGTGCGGCTCATCGCCGAGACGTTCGCGCAGCTGGTGACCGGGCAGATGCGCGAAGGCAGGGGCGCCGCCGACGGCGCGGATCCGGTCGAGCACTACCTGAAGGTGGTGTACGAGAAGACGGCGTGCCTGATCTCCGCGGCGGGCCGGTTCGGCGCGATGTTCTCGGGTGCCGACGGCGAGCAGGTGGAGCGGCTGAGCCGCCTGGGCGGCCTCGTGGGCACCGCGTTCCAGATCTCCGACGACATCATCGACATCGACAGCGACTCCCACGAGTCCGGCAAGCTGCCCGGGACCGATGTCCGCGAAGGGGTGCACACCCTGCCGATGGTCTACGCGCTGCGCGAGCCGGGGCCCGAGGCGGCGCGGCTGCGCGAGCTGCTGTCCGGGCCCGTCACCGACGACGGGGCGGTGGCCGAGGCGCTGACGCTGTTGCGTGCGTCACCCGGGATGGCCGAGGCCAAGGACTTCCTGACGCAGTATGCGGCGCAGGCGCGCCAGGAGCTGGCCCTTTTGCCCGAAGTCCCGGGCCGGCGCGCGATGGAGACGCTGATCGACTACACGGTGAGCCGACACGGTTAGCGACCGAAACGACCCGGCGGAACCTCCACCGCCGTTTCAGGCGTTCAATGAGCGATAGGTAACGCTCCGAGGAGGACACTGATGACCTGGCATCCGCATGCCAACTGGCTGAAGACCTTCGCCCTGTTGGTCGGTATGTCCGCGTTGATCGTGTTTGTCGGCTCGCTGTTCGGCAGGACGGCGATGTGGCTGGCGGTGCTGTTCGCCATCGGCATGAACGCCTACACGTACTTCAACAGCGACAAGCTGGCGCTGCGGGCGATGCACGCGCAGCCGGTGTCCGAGCTGCAGGCGCCGGTGATGTACCGGATCGTGCGCGAGCTGGCCACCTCGGCGCACCAGCCGATGCCCCGGTTGTACATCAGCGACACCAACGCGCCCAACGCGTTCGCCACCGGGCGCAACCCGCGCAATGCGGCGGTGTGCTGCACCACCGGCATTCTGGGCATCCTCAACGAGCGCGAGCTGCGCGCCGTGCTGGGCCATGAGCTTTCGCACGTCTACAACCGCGACATCCTGATCTCCTGCATCGCCGGCGCGATGGCGTCGGTGATCACCGCGCTGTCCTACATGGCGATGTTCTTCGGCGGCGGAAACCGGGAGGGCGGCAACCCCTTTGCGATGCTGCTGGTTTCGTTGCTGGGGCCGATCGCCGCGACGGTGGTCCGGTTGGCCGTGTCCCGGTCGCGCGAGTACCAGGCGGACGAGTCGGGCGCGGTGCTGACCGGCGATCCGCTGGCGCTGGCGTCGGCGCTGCGCAAGATCTCGGGCGGGGTTCAGGTGGCACCGCTGCCGCCGGAGCCGCAGCTGGCCAGCCAGGCGCACCTGATGATCGCCAACCCGTTCCGCGCGGGCGAGCGGATCGGCTCGCTGTTCTCGACGCACCCGCCGATCGAGGACCGCATCCGCCGGCTGGAGGAGATGGCGCGGGGATAGGTAGCGCATGCGCCATCAGATACCGCTTGGCTGTTCGCGGGCGTAACCTCACTGCGAAATATCGCCCCCGGAATCGCAATACGGTTACGCTCGCGATCGATTACGCCGCGGCGCCTGGCCTTTCGGGTTCGGCCAATTCGCCGCCCGCCCGACCGGCGAGGTGGCCCGTCTCGAGCATGCCCCGGATCCGGACCGTGCCGCCGGTGGCCTCGAACTGGCGCTGCCAGTCGTCGATCGCCTGATGCGCGGCGTGATCGAGGTAGTTGACCGAAAGGTCAACCGTCACAACGGCGCCCGCGGGGATGGACGCCAGCACGCGGGTCAGCCGCGGCAGGGCAAGGAAAGTACATGCCGGCCCCTCGATCAGCACCTGCCATTCCTGCCCGACCGGTTTGGCCTCCACCCGGGCGCGGATCACCCGCCATCCGGTCAACGCGATCGCCAGGGCGAGTCCGATCAGCACACCGTGCAGCAAGTTGAGGAAGACGACGCTGACCGCGGTCACGACGTAAACGGCGAGATCCCCGTGCTTCATTGCCGTTTCGATGTGGGCCGGCTTCAGCAGCTGAATGCCGATCACGATCAGCAGCCCGGCCAGCGCCGCGGTCGGGATCTCCTCGACCAGCTCCGCGAAGGGCACCGTGAACAGCAGGATCCAGCAGCCGTGCATGATCGACGAGGCGCGCGACTTCGCGCCCGCATTGACATTGGTTGAGCTGCGGACGATGACGCCGGTGATCGGCAGCCCGCCGATGGTGCCCGACACGATGTTCGCGGTACCCTGCCCGATCAACTCGCGGTTGAAGTCGGTGCGCGGGCCGTGGTGCATCCTGTCGACCGACACCGCCGACAGCAGGCTTTCGACGCTGGCGATGAGGGTGACGGTGATGACCCCGATCGCGACCGCGCCCCAGTTGCCGTGCGGGAGATCGGGCAGGCGCAGCGCGTTCAGCGGAGACGAGTCGATCTCGATCCGTCGCACGTGGAACGGGAAGACCAACGAGACGACCGTCACCGCCACGATGGCGACCAGCGGACCCGGGACAAAACGCAGCCGGGCCGGAACCCAGCGCCAGGCGACCAGGATGGCGATCACCAGCGCGCCCAGCAGCACGCCGGGCCGGTGCGAGTCGATGATCTGACCCGGCAGGCCGATGAGGTTGTGCCAGGCCGAACTCTTGGATTTCCCGCCGAGCAACACGTGCGCCTGTTGCAGCGCGATCGTGATCCCGATGCCGGCCAGCATGGCATGCACGACGACCGGTGAGATCGCCAGGGCCGCGCGCGCAATACGGCTCAGTCCCAACAGAACTTGCAACACGCCCGCTATGGCGGTAATCAAACACGTTATCCCCCAACCGAAGTCGGAGATCAGATCGGCTACCACGACGGTCAGGCCGGCCGCGGGACCGCTGACCTGCAACGGTGATCCGCCGATGGCTCCGGCGATGACGCCGCCGACGATCGCGGCGATCAGGCCGGCGAGCACCGGGGCGTTCGACGCGATCGCGATCCCGAGCGACAACGGCAGTGCGACCAGGAAAACCACCAGCGAAGACGGCAGGTCATGCCGGACAACCGATCTGATCCGGCCGAGCCGTGACTCCTTGGGGGCCTGGTGAATTGCTTGATCGCCGAGCTGTTCGATGTGCTGCATCGGTCGCTTCCGTCGTTCAGTGTGAGCGGGGCTTCGCTACGTCGGCGTAGCTCATTGGCGCACAATCAATTACGACTGCGCCAATCGGCAGGCAACAGCCTGGCTACCTCGTTCGACGGTATGGGTCACGCAAACCGCAGGTCAAGCCAACGGGCCTGCCCCATATCGAATGCAAATATTCTCGTTACGAGTTGTTTGGTTGACTCAGAACCCCGAGCCGTGCACCTCGTGCCCGGGGACCTCGACCATCAGGCCGCGGTAGGCCTCCTCGACCGTCGAGCCGTGATTGATGACGGCGTCGACCTCGCGGGCAATGGGCATATTCAGGCCAAATTCATTGGCGAACTCCATGATGACGCTGGCGGCCTTGACGCCCTCGGCGACCTGGTTCATCGAGGCGATGATCTCGTCGATCGGCTTGCCGGCACCCAGTTGTTCGCCGACGTGGCGGTTGCGGCTGCGCTGGCTGGTGCAGGTCACGATCAGGTCACCGAGGCCGGCCAGCCCGGGGAAGGTGTCCGGATCACCGCCCATCGCGACGCCCAGTTTCGTCATCTCCCGCAACGCGCGCGCGATCACCAGCGCGCGGGTGTTTTCCCCGATGCCCAGCGAGTAGCCCATCCCGACCGAGATGGCGTAGACGTTCTTCAGCGCGCCGGCCATCTCGACGCCGACGACGTCGTCGGTGGTGTACACGCGGAAGCGCCGGGTCCGGAACATCCCCGACAGCCGGGTCGCCAGGTGTTGGTCGGGCATGGCCAGCACGGCCGCGGCGGCGTAGCCCTCGCCCACCTCGCGGGCGATGTTCGGGCCGGCCAGGATCCCCGCCGGGTGACCGGGCAGCACCTCCTCGATGATCTGCGACATCCGCATGTTGGTGCCCTGCTCGAGGCCCTTGACCAGCGACACCACCGGAACCCACGGCCGTAGCTCCCGGGCCAGCTCGGTCAGCACGCCGCGGAAGCCGTGCGAGGGCACGCCCATCACCACGACGTCGGCGCAGTTGGCCGCCTCCGCGAAGTCGGTGGTGGCGCGAAGGGTGTCGCTGAGGATGACGTCGTTGCCGAGATAGCGGCTGTTGCGGTGGTCCTCGTTGATTTCCTTGGCGGTCTCCTCCGAGCGCACCCACTGCAACGTCGGACCGCGCCGCGCGCAGATGGATGCGACGGTGGTTCCCCAGGAACCTCCGCCGAGGACAACGACGTTGGGTTCGCGCTTGTCAGCTGCCATGGCGATCAGCGTATTGCCGACATCCGAGATTTAGAAGCAGTTCACCTCGGTCCAACCCAACGGCCTGCGGGCAGGTGACTTCGGTCCCTACCTCCCCGGCCCGATCTGCCGGATCGTCAAGGTACAGGTCCGCCACGAGGAGGTTTCATGCCCGGACGCACTCGACGGGGCCGCGTATACGCGTCGCTGGCCGCGGCCGCTCTGGCGGTTTCGGTCGCTTCCCCGGGCATGGCGGCCGCCGACGGCGGTCGTCCCCAGGCCAACCCGGAGGAGAAGGCGGCGGCGATGATACGGCCGGCCGTCATGTATCTCGCCGGCCAGAGTTATGGCGCGGTCCGGCTGCCCGACGGCCAGCTCCTGTCTCAGTTCGGCCCGGGGACCACCGTGCCGTTCATCGCGACCTGGGCCTGCACCGCGTTCGTCGTCAACCCCGATGGGTGGGTGGCGACGGCGGGTCACTGCGTCGATCCGGACAGCGCCAAATTGCTGATCCTCAAACGGGCCGTCAAGGAATACATGACGCAGTTTCCCCACGCGCCCGAAGCTCCCAATCCGGCTGCGACGCTGGAGTGGTTGCAAAAGAACGCCAAGGTCGAGGGCAACACCGCCGACCGGGGCCCCGAAGTCAGCCTCGCGCTGACGTACGGCACCGGCACCAAGGTCGCGGGCAAGGCCGCGGCCAACGTCGTGGACTTCCGGCCGCTCGGCAAGGGCGACGTCGCCCTTCTCAAGGTGGACAAGCACAACCTGCCGTCGTCGGAGCTGGCCACCGACGCCGACGTCAGCATCGGCACCTCTGTTCTTGCGGTGGGCTTCTCGCAGAGCACCGAGAATGTCACCGGCCCGACGCTGGACCCGACGAACAAGAGCGGCAAGGTCAGCAAGAAGTCGACGATGGGCTCCGCCGCCGAGTACGAGATCGACGCCGCGGTGTCCGAGGGCATGAGCGGCGGCCCCACCGTCGACCTCAACGGCAAGGTGATCGGCGTGAACAGCTTCGCCCCCGTCGGCGAACCGCAACCGTTCAACTTCGTCGCGCCCGCCGACGGCCTGGCCGCGATCCTGGCGAGCAAGGGTGTCAAGGCGACGCTGGGACCGGCCGACGCGTATTACCGCAAGGGCCTCGACCATTACTACGCCGGCCAATACACCGAGGCGATCGACGACTTCGACCAGACCCTGTCCATGTCCCCCGACTATCCCGGGCTGGTAGATCTGCGAACCAGCGCGGCCAACCTGCGCCAGCAGCACGGCGATTTCTCGGTGCTCAGTGGTTCAAACCTGGTGTGGTACACCGTCGGTGGCGTCGTGGTGGTGCTCGCCGCCGCCGCGGGGCTCACGCTCCTTGTCGTGAAGAAGCGTTGGCACCTTTATGTCGCCGCGAAAGCGCCTGGCTTGCGGCTGGTTTCGGGCAAGCCGCCCGGCACCGGGAAGCGTGTTCCTGCACGGGCCGGCATCAAAATCGGCGCCGCCCGGCTCATCGGCGTGACGCCCACCGACGCGCCGGCGGAACCCCATTTCTGTTCGGGCTGCGGAGCCGAACACCACCCCGCCGAAAAGTTCTGTCCGAACTGCGGCAAAGAGATCGTGGGTGACGAATCCGCTCAGGGGGCGAGCGGCTAGCGCCTAGCCTGCCAGCTGTGCGCGGTCGGCCGCCCGGCCGAACACCATCGCCTCCTCGATCCGGTCGAACCGGTAATCGAGGGCATCGGCGAGATAGTTCTGCCGCACGTTCCACGGCCGCTTGGTCCCCGACTTGGGCAGCGCGTGCACCGACCGCTTGACGTAGTTGGCCTGAATGTCCCACGACGGCTTGACGTCCATCGGCTCGTCGCCCAGGTGCGGATAGGCGTGCGTGTAACCGTGGGCGGCCATGTGCGCCAGCAGCTTTGCCGTCGCCCGCGCGGTGATGTCGGCCCGCAGCGTCCACGACGCGTTCGTGTAACCCACGCACCAGAACAGGTTGGGCACGTCCTCGAGCATGTGGGCCTTGTAGACGAATCGGTCGCGGTGATCGATGGCGACGCCGTCCATGCTGATCGTTGCCCCGCCGAGGGCCTGCAACTGCAGGCCCGTCGCGGTGACGATGATGTCGGCGTCGAGGTGCTTGCCGGATTCGAGCGCGATGCCGGTGGCGTCGAAGCCCTCGATGTGGTCGGTGACCACCTCGGCGCGGCCGCCCTTGACGGCGTCGTAGAGGTCGGCGTCGGGGATCAGGCACATCCGCTGGTCCCACGGGTTGTACCGCGGCTTGAAGTGCACATCGACGGCGTAGCCGGCGGGCAGCTTTTTGATCGCCTTGCGCCGCAGCAGCCACTTGACCAAGCCCGGCGCCTTGCGGGACAAGAAGAAGAACACCGCCTCCGTCAGCGCGCTGTACATCCGGATCACCAGATGGGCGGCCTGGCGGGGCAACAGCATCCGGGCCGCGGCGGCGACCTTGCCGTACTTGGACGCCGAAACCAGATACGTCGGTGAGCGCTGCAGCATGGTCACCTTTGCGGCGCTTTCGGACAGCGACGGGATCAGCGTGACGGCGGTGGCGCCGCTGCCAATCACGACAACCTTCTTGCCGGTGTAGTCCAAATCCTCGGGCCAGTGCTGGGGGTGCACGACGGTGCCCGCGAACCGCTCGATGCCGGGGAAGTCGGGGGTATAGCCCTCGTCGTAGTTGTAGTAGCCGCTGCCGAAGAACAGGAACCGCCCGCGGTAGTGCTTTTCGCTGCCGTCCTGCTCGACGGTGACCGTCCACGTGTCGGTGGACGAATCCCAATCCGCCGACCGCACATGGCTGTTGAAGCGGATGTGGCGGTCGATGCCGTACTTGCGCGCGGTGGCGGTCAGGTATTCGCGGATGTGCACGCCGTCGGCGACGCCTTCCTTGCGGGTCCACGGCTCGAACGGAAACGACAGCGTGAAGATGCTGCTGTCGGAGCGAACGCCGGGGTAGCGGAACAGGTCCCACGTGCCGCCGATCTGCGCGCGCCGCTCCAGGATGGTGTAGCTCAGGCCCGGGTTGCGCTCGGCGATCCGGTAGGCCGCGTCGATCCCGGAGATGCCCGCGCCGACGATGATGACGTCGAAGCGGTCCTCCTGCTGTCCAGTCACGGTCATCGAAGAACCTCGCTTACATCCTGGGCCTCGTTCGCGAGCGTAACCTCACTGCGGAAATCGGCGGTCAATTTCGCGGTGGGGTTACGCTCGCGGCGGGGCATGGGCTACCGATAGTTGACGAACTGCAGCGCCACGTCCAGGTCCGCGTTCCTCAGCAGCGCTTGCACGGCCTGCAGGTCGTCCCGCTTCTTGCCGCTGACGCGGACCTCGTCGCCCTGGATCTGGGTCTTGACGTTCTTGGGCCCCTCGTCGCGGATGAGCTTGGTGATCTTCTTGGCGTTCTCGCTGCTGATGCCCTGCTTGAGGGTGCCGCTGACCTTGTAGGTCTTGCCGGAGGCCTGCGGCTCGCCCGCGTCGAAGGCCTTCATCGAGATGTCGCGGCGGATCAGCTTCTCCTTGAACACGTCGACCGCGGCCTTCACGCGCTCCTCGGTGGACGACGTGAGCTCGATGGCCTCGTCACCCTTCCACTCGATCTTGGTGTCGGTGCCGCGGAAATCGAAACGCGTGGCCAGCTCCTTGGCCGCCTGGTTGAGCGCGTTGTCGACCTCCTGGCGGTCCACCTTGCTGACGATGTCGAACGATGAGTCAGCCATCCCATCCGTCCCTTCCTCCGGTGCTAGCCGTTTGTGCCTTGTCTACCCGTTCGTTGTAACCTGTCTGGCGGCAGGTTGCCCGAGCGGCCAATGGGAGCGGACTGTAAATCCGTCGGCTTACGCCTACACAGGTTCGAATCCTGTACCTGCCACCAAGGATCAGTCCCCCATTTTGACGTTCCGCGCCGTGAAATGGGTCACCATCGCCGCAAATCGGGCAGCTCTGGCGCCGCGCCGGCGTTCTGGCTGGCAACGATCCCTACTCCCTCGGGGGGCAGACATGCGGCACATTACTAGCGGCGCGCGCCGCGACACCCACGACGCGGAGGCCGTCGCCTTCTGGATCTTCGGCGGCATCATCATGGTGATCGCCTTCGGTGAGGCCCTGGCGGTGCTGGCCGCCACGGTTGCGGTGCTGGCCGCGGTTTCCTGGATCTACCGCAAGGTCGAACGCCGCTTCGAGCGAAACGACGAGGCGGCACCGGTGAGCGCGCTGCGCCCGGAATTGACCGTTCACGGCGGCGCGACGTGGGCTTCGGCGCACCCGGGGTGGCACGGCCCGCGCGCCGCATAACGGCTTCGACCGCAATTCCAAAGCAGCCGAAAACTTCAACTGTTCAGCTTTCCATAAGCCGCTTTTTCCTGGCATTCTCTATTCTTCTGGGTTCATCGTGAACGCCACGAAGAAAGGAAGCGCATCAGAATGCCCTCACCTCGTTGGCTGGCCATGCTGACCATCCCCGTCATGGCCGGCGCCGCCCTGGTTTCCAGCGCCGCGATCGCTTCCGCCGATCCCACCGATGACGCCTACCTCGCCCAACTGCGCGCCGCCGGCCTCACCTGGCCGCCCGACCACGAGGAGGCCCTCACCGCGACGGGCCGCCTCGTCTGCGACGACATCATGTGGGGCTGGACGTACGACCAGATCGCCCAGAACATCCACGCCACCCTGGACCCGAGAAAGATTTCGGTCGGAGACGTCGGAAACATGGTGCGCATCTCGCATTCGACCTATTGCCCCACCTTGCAGTGCTGGTCGACTCACTGCTGAGCGGTCCCTTCACCGGCCTGCCTGAGCCGTGCCGCGGGCGTTTGTGCGCCGGGAGTGGAAAAAAGCGATTTGGGCGCGACTTGTGGTGCCGCGGTGAGGTCGACGCGTTCCATTGCGCTGCGAAATGGTGAAGCAACGAAATGCTGGCCGGGTTTCTGCGGACCTGCGGTGTTGAAGCTCGTGCGTGGGGCGTCGAACTGGTACTCGAAGTCGTTACCGGGCGGTCTCAGCACCAGCGGCCGCTCCGGTCGATGACCGACGGGCCCGGCCGCTTCGAAGGGGCTGTCCGGGTCAAATAGGGCGGCTGGGTCGAACCCGCTGCCAGAGATTTGGCTCGTGAAATAGCTGTCGGGCGCTAATTCCCGTGGCGGAAAATTCGGATCCGAGCTCTGACGGACCGCGCCGCGCAGGGCGGTACCGCTCCCGGCGTCGTTGGTGGGCGGCGTGGGCGCATTCGGCGGGCCCGCGGGATGGGCCGTCCCGCCTGAGGCGGCGGGTTTTTGATTGCCCGACGCGTTCGTCGGCTGCGCACCCGGCCATGGCATCGGCGAAGCCTGAGGCGATCCCGGACTTGCTCCCGCCAGCTGCTCGAGGTGCTGGCGCCATGCCTGCAGATAGCCGAACAGTTGCTGCGCGTAGTCAGTCGGCGCGGGGGGCGTCGATGGCATCGGAGCGGTGGGTGCCGGCGGGGTGGGCGGCATGAACGGCGCCCCCGGCGGCATGAACGGCGCCGTGGGCGGCGTGAACGGGGCGGCCGGGAAGGGCACTCCGCCCGTCATTGTCATCCACTGCTCCAGTAGCTGTCGCCACGTCTGCAGGTACGCGAGTAGCTGTTGGTTGTAATCGGTTGTAGGCATGAACATTTCCTGACCTCCAGCGGGTGGCGGGATAACGGGTGTGGGGGCTGTGACGTCCAAGGGATGCGGCAGCGACTGCTCGCAGTATTTCGAGTCCAGCGTGCGGAGCACTCGGGTGTCGGCCGGCTCGCGGTTTTCGATGTCGAACACGTAGCAGTAGTCACCGGCCGGTGTAGGCAATCGAATCGGGCTCGACAGGCCTTGATCGAGGAAGCCAAAGGGAAACTTCCAAGCGAGCGTGGTCTTGTCCCGGCGATCGCTACCACCCGATGCCACCCAGATGTAGTGGTCGAGAATGGCGTTGACGGCGTGGCGTCCCGACTCGCACGCGGCCTCCATTGACGTCATCCGGGTGAACGTCTTGTTCCACGTCCCCGCGAAGACCACCGAATTGTTGTGCACCTGATAGCCGCCGTGGCGTGCTTGCCAGACATTGCGAAGCTCGAGGTCTTCGAGCCAACGGTCCTCGGGCGGGGCGCTACTCCAGGACGATCCATGGGGGTTCCATGGGTCGCTACCGGGCCGATTGTTCCAGTCCCCGATGATGGGAACGAGGTACGGCGTCTCGTTTTGAATCACGCGACCCTGGCCCTGACCGGGTCCGGCGGCCATTTTGAGGCCGCGATCCAGCGCGTACCACGCGGGCCACGGCATCGCCTCCGCCGCAAGGGATTCGTCGTTGCTCGTGAGAGCGGCGACGAACTGGCGCCACACTTCCGCGGCGATCTCATCGGGGGTGCAGTCCCGGGCCGCCTTGCCCAGGTGCCGTGAGGGGGTATTGAAATCCCCGACGTCGACGGAGAGCACCGCGACGTGGCCGTCGCGGTCCAGAATCGGTTGCTTCTCCCAGAAGCCATGCTGATTGATCGACGACAGCGCCCAGTCCGTGCCGGCGTAGAGCATGTGTCCCCGGAGGAGCTGGAATTCCGTGTCGAAGTAGTACTGGATGCCGCACAGCGTTTGGAACCGATCCCAGGGCACGCGTCCGAGCTCATCCATGTTGTAGGGATTCCGTCGCTGCCTTGTGCGGGTCGAGAGGGGTTGCAGCGGACCGTCGGATGGGGGAGCGGACGTAGTGAATCCGTCGAGCCTCGCCACGGTGCCGCCGGTGCCCGCCGCGCGCAGCGGGGCGGTGATGTATTCGGCTGCGGGGGCGTCGACGGCGACGACGGTGTAATCCGGAGTCACCCGCGTGCCGTCGGCGAACGTGATCTGCACGCGGGGTCGGAGATGGGGCGGTTGGCTCGGGTCGAAGGCGAAAGAATCGAGGCGACTCGCCGCACCGCGCACGAAACGGACACCAAGCGCGACGAGGTGGTGGTACCAGTTGTCGAACCACGCCTCGGTGGTGGGACCGTTGAGCACCCCGTCGGCCTTGTCGTCGTTGCGGTCCATGTTCAGGTACAGCTGAAGATAAGTGGTGATGTTGGTCCGTGCGTCCCCCCAACGCGAGTCGAAAGCGGCTAGGACCCGCGGCATTTGGCGCAACAGCGCGTCGAAATTCGCGGTATAGGAGAACTGCCGGGTCCCGCTCGCGCTGTCATACCCGACGAAGAAGTCGTAGGCGGACAGGTTCTGCAGTTCCCTGGCTCGTCGCAAGGGGCTGGTGGCCAGATAGCGGAGCACCCGGCTCTGGAAGGTAGCGAGATCCCCGGGGGTGAAGCCCAACCCGGCGAGCTGGCCGACGATGCCGAGAAGCTCGGCAGGACTGCGGGGGCGTTCGCGGGGAAAGACGAGGGAGGGCTTGCCGGCAACCGTCATGCCCTGGGTGATCACCCGCCGGACGTTGTCGTAAACGGTGCGGGAAGTCGGTGTCCAGCCGGCCGTCCCGTCGCGCTGGTAGACCGGGATGCGCTGGAACATGTCCCAGGTGTGCAAGTAGTACGCGGGGAAGAAGCGAAAGCCGTGTTCACCCGCCACCGCTCGGCCGGGAGGACGGGGTTGGCCTCGCCGGCCCGGGAAGGGACGCAGCTCGGCTTGGCTTCCGCCTTGTGGGCCGACCGTCGAGTACTGAGACGCGGCGAGGCCGCCAAGCTTGACGGGCGGGTACGTTCCGGCCGGCTGGGCTCCCAGCCCGTGCCGTTCGTCGGGTCGGCCCTCGTACACCGTGACGACGAAGCCGCGTTCCGCGAGCTCGTGCGCCGCTGTGAGGCCCGCAATGCCGGCGCCGAGGACCGCCACGGTAGGACGTCGTTCGCACGACGCCGGCGTTCCGATCTGCTCGCTCATGCGCCCGCCCTGAGTTCGGAGAGCAGACCGGGTTGCGTGGGTGCCCGGACCGCGGCGTGCACATACGCGCGCAGTGAGTCGTAGGCCCGCTGGACATCGTCGAGCGAACCGTGCACCCGAACCGTGTCCGCCACGACAGCCTCGCCGAGCCCCGTCCTGGCATCCAGCAGATCGAGGATGGTGACTCGCGAAGTGACGATCCGGACATGGGGCAGCGGCGCCGCGCCGTCGGACACCTGAAGTCGCTCACCACCGCGCAGCGAAAACACCTCGCCGTCGACATCGATTTCGACGAGCATCGGGCCGATCTCCGCGGCCAGCAATCGGTAACTTTCGGGCACCTCGTCCTCCAGGTGCTCGACCGAACGCCGCAACAGCGACGACACCCGTTCAGCCATGGAGGAACTCGAATACACCGGTACCGACGAAGTCGAAGTGCTCGCCATCGATCGTGCCGCTCGCCCGGACAGCACCGTCTGTTTCGCAGAGCACAGTCGATCCGCCGAGGCGCACCTCGCTCGGTTGCGCCAGACGGGCATAAGAACGCGAGCGGAACTCGGCGTGCACCGTGTCGCCTGCGCGCGCCGCTGTGATCTCGATCCGCTCGGGGACACCCGGCACTTCGCCGTCCAGCAGCAGCCGCATCGGGGGCGGCAACGTGCAGTCGGCCGCCCGGCCGAGCACGCCATGCGTGCGCGCCTGCACGGCCGCGTGCCGGAAAATTGCGGCGGGCTCGTCGTGGCGCCACACGTAAAGCGATCGGGATAGGGAGCCCAGCCGCCTGCGGTCGGTGATCTGCACGGATACCATCGACCACGGATCCCCGGGCTCGGTCGGCAATATGGTGCCCCACGTCCAACCGAAGTCGTCGCCCCACTTGAACCGGCCCCAGTTGTGGTCGTGATAGGCCAGGTCGTTTTCCATCCGGTGTTCTCGGGCGCCGATACGCAGCCATCCGTCCGCGCGCAGCCTCGGTACGAAGAGCCAGCTGACGCGGCCTTCACCCGCCGGTTCGTTGCGAACAACGAACGGCTGGCTCGCCGAGGCGAAGTGCAATTCGCCTCGAATGCCCTTGTCGGGCAGGTCGATTGCTACGCGATAGCCGTCGGGCAGGATGGTCATCCGGTTGCCACCGATGGCCAATTCACCCAGATCGGCCGAGACGCTCACAGCGCGCCCATCGAACCGCTCGACCACGCCGGCCCAATTCTCGTCGTGAGCGATCACGATGAGGCGCGGCACAAGCCGTACCTCGTCTCCGCCGAACGCCTCGTTGTTGAGGCTGAAGTTGATCAAGATTCGCACGCCACGCCCGTGCACCACGAAGTGGTGCCATTCCTTGAAACCGGCGGATCGCGCAGCGGCCAGCACCGGGGCGCGGAGGAAGTCGCTGCGCGCGAGGAGCGCGCTCATCGGAGCCACCGCGTCGTCGGCGCCGCGCATGGCGGCGATCCGGAGGTCTGATTCTGTTGTGTTACAGCTAAATTGGCGAGTCGCTCGATCGCCGCACCCATGCTCGCGAATCCGAGCAGGACGTGCACGAAGTCGTCCGGGTCGTGGGGGCCGCCGGCGCGGCGGTCGCCGTCGGCGGCCAGGGTGTGCACCACCTGGGACAGCCCGGCGAGACCGACCAGGTACCCGATGAAGTCGCTCTTGTCGGCCAGCGCTTCGCGAGGGTCCGTGAGCGTCATACGAACCCCTCGGGCCGCAGGCGGGCCAGCGTGGAATCGTCGAGGCCACCCCCGATGACGGCATCGACCAGCAGATCCGCCCACGCGTCGGGTCCGGCGTTGGGCGCGGCGGGACCGCCGAGAACGTTGAGACTCACCATCTCCCAGACGCGTCGCAGGTTCTCCACGGCTTCGGAGGCGACCAATCCGTCGCGCAGCCGCGCCCCACGGGGGGTGGTTGCGTAACGGCGCCCCTCGGCCAGGAGCAGGTCGTGCAGCGCGCGGGCGGCTGCGGGGTTGCCCAGGACGGCGCGGCGCGCGCCGATCAGTAGGCCGAAGATGGTCCGCTCCGTTTCGCCGGCATCGTCCGGAGGTGCCGGATGCAGCGGCGGGCTCTCTCGCTCGATGAGGTCGAGGGTGAGCTCGCGGAGTCGCTCGAGCTCCGTCAGCATGCCCAGCAAGGCTTCCGGCTTCATCGGGTCCGCCCGTGCACATAGTCGACGAGGTCGGCCAGCACGTCGCGGTGGCGGCTGCGCGGCAACCAGTCGAGCCCGGCAAGCACGATGGCGGCCTCCTGCGCCTGCTGCGCGGCGACCTCCCGCGCGTGTTTCAACGAGCCGACGCGGTGCATCAATTCGTAGAGCCAGCGGATGTCGTTGAGGCTCTTAGCCTCCGAGGGATGGTGGCCCCGTAACCGGGCCTCGATCTCGGCCCTGCCGGGCTCGGACAACTGACCGTGGGCGGTCAGCCGGTCCAGCAGCTCGGTCAGCCCCAACTCGCCGTCGGAGCTCGGGCGGCGCTTGGACAAAATCTGGACGGCGCGCAGTTGGTCGGTCGGTTCGGCAGACCGCAAGGTGTGCAACAGCATCAGGGTCCGTTTGCCCTCCCAGAGGTCGCCGCCTATCTCCTTGCCGTACTCCTCGGGGTCCGCGCGTAAGTTCAGCAGGTCGTCGGTGATCTGGAAGGCGGCTCCGAGGTGCCGGCCGAGGGACTCGAGTGGCGCCAATGACTCGGCTCCGGCGCCGGCGGCGATCGCGCCGGCCTGCAGCGGGGTGATGAACGAGTACCAGCTTGTCTTGAGCTCCACCATCTTGAGGTAGTCGTCGTCGGCGAGCCGCCAGGTGTTGGATCGGACCCACTCGAGCTCGAGCGCCTGGCCGTCGACGGTCAGCCGGGTCATCTTGGCCACCGCGCGCAGGATGCGCAGCGCGGGCCCGAGCCCGACACGCTCGACGTTGTCGAGCAGCGGCTGCAGCGAGAGCGACAGCATGGCGTCGCCGACATTGACGGCGATCGGCACGCCGTGGTCGATATGCAGCGTGGGTTTGCCTCGGCGCCACCACGATTCGTCCTCGATGTCGTCGTGGATGAGAAACGCGTTGTGGTAGAGCTCGAGCGTCGCGGCGGTCGGCAGTATCGCCTCGAGATACCCGCCGAGGCCTAGGCAGATGGCGATGCTCAGCGCCGGCCGCAGCGCCTTCCCGCCGCGCATTGGGTAGTCGAGGATCAGGTCGTAGAGGCCGTTCGACCCGCGCGCATCGGCGCCGTACAGCCGGTCTATCTCGCCGTCACAGGCGTCCTTGCACAGGGCGAGATAGTCGTCGAGGGAATTGCAGGCCGTCGGGTTCGCACCGCCGTCAAGTGGTTTAGGGATGGAGAGCGACGAGGCCTGTGGCATCGGTGATCCTCGTTGCGTAACGGATCCGCACGGTGAGCTGGATTGTGCCGGCGCTGGTTTCGCCATCGACTTCCAGGCTGGGCAGGAGGCTGACGGCGAGGTCCACCGGCTCCTCGCCGGGCGACGCTTCCGGCGCCGCGCCATGGGGGATCCGGCGCCGGCGGCCGATGAAGACCATCCGGGTCACATTGGTAGGAGGGCTGACGACTCGTTGGGCTCGGTGCAGGCAGTTCACGTTCGCCGCTGTCAGCAACTGCGGAAGAATGGAGGTCCCGCTGGACAGTTGGCTGAGCTTTTGGAGCCCTTCCGTGTTGGTGACCAGGCAGGACGGCGCCCGGTACCCAGCATCCTCGACGTCCGCACGGGCTTCGATGAGCCCGTCTAGGAGCGTCGCTGCAGCAAGCCCTATCTTGCGCTTCGGTGCGCCCTTGTAGAGGTGCGGGATGACGTCGTTGTCGACATCCTGGGCGAGGTCCTTGGTTGCCGTGATGACTCCGGTGAGCAGCGCATCGGGGGTCGGCGCTATCGCCTCCGCGACCGTCAGCTCGAACGGTTCTGACTGAGATACCACGGGTATGAGGTTCGGGGTGGCCAGGATGCCGTTGGGAACGTTGATCTGACCGGGGTCGCCGGTGTCCCAATGCGGGATGGCCTGCCAGGCAATGCTGCACTGTCCGAAAGTCTCACGGACCGCCTGATTGGCAAGGGCCAAATGCTCAGCGCTGAAGTACACCATGGGTGCGACCCTCCTGACCGTCGAGCAAATCATGGCAGACAAGATCGGTGATCGAAAAGCATTTTTATTCAGTTTTTTTAAGTCGGGTAGTGCATTACTTATTCAGCAGGGCTATTTCCTGACCAGGGGTCATCTCGCCGCGCGCCATCGCGTCGCAGTGCGCTATGTGCAACGGCGCCACGGGGTCGTCGGGCAGCAAGTCGCGGCATCGCTCGAAGGCGGCGCGCGCCCCGTCGACGTCGGCCGCGTCGAACAGCGCGAAGGCCTCGTCGAACGCGGGCTGCGCCGCCCGCTTCGCGGCGCGCACCGGACCCGAATCCTCGTCGTACACTTCGTAAATCGTCACCGGTCGGCGCCGGTTGACCACCATGACGCGCTCCATGCGACGGACGTCGAACTGCCCCGAATGAGCGAGAAGCTTATACGTGCGATCGGAGATGAGCAAAGCGGAACCGTAGCGCTTGTTGGTGCTTTCGACGCGAGCGGCCAGGTTCACCGCATCGCCAATGATGGTGAGCACCATGCGGTTCACGCCGCCGACGAGCCCGACGCCCACCGCGCCGGTGTTGATGCCGATGCCCGCCCGCAACTCCTCGGATCCGTGCACCTTCCGCTCCCGGTTGTGCTCGCGCAGGGAGCGCAGCATGCCCAGTCCGGCACGGACGGCGTCGGCCTCGGAGTCGAAAACGGCGACGATCTCGTCCCCTCGCACGTCCTGGATCATGCCGTTGTAACTGATGATCGGGAGCTCGACGGCACGCAGAAAGCCCATCGCCAAATTGCTCGCCTCCGAGACATCCATGTCTTCAAGCATGGTCGTGTATCCCCGGATGTCACTGATGAGTACCGTCATCTCCCGCTCGACCCGATAGCCGGCGCGGACCCGGCGAAGGTCATCGATGTCGAGGATGCGCAGCAGTTCATTGGGCACGAATCTCGATTGCACGTCCATCAGGGACTGTCGGTACTCGTCGGCGGCGCGTAGTCGCTCCTCGAGCTGGAAGTTCCACAGGGGCGCGGCCGCCTGGGCGCATAGGAACGCGACGGCCTCCTCATGGTCGGCGCCGAAGTTGCCGTCCGGCTCGTCCCGCTCGGCGTAAATCACACCGATTGCCGTGTCGTGCAAGGTGATCGGGACGACGAGGACCGGCGGGGTCGACGCCTGACGGTCGGCGGCAACGATGGCCGGCGAGCCGCCGTCCAGCACGCGGCGCACGATGTTCTTGTCATAGGACACTTCGGTCCATGGTCCGTCCACGATCGAAATCTCGCCGTGATCGTGAATGGCCCGGACGGCCAGGTTCTCCGCGCCGCCGGTGAGGAACAGGACGCGGCCCGCGCCGGTGGTGTCGGCGACCGAGCCCAAAATGATATTGGCCAACGCGTCCGATGTCCGCGCCCCCGACAGCGCGCGCACGAGCTGATGCGCGCCGACCGGGTCTATCCCCGCCGAACCTTTTGTAAGGTCGCGCCTCAGCAGCCAGGGGTGCTCGCGCGCGAGCCAGTCGGTGCGCACCGCGAAACCCAACGTCAGCCATCGCTGGTACGCCGACCGCAGCATGTGTTCCCGGAGCCGCGCCCGCCCGGTGTCGCCATACAGGGCCGCGGCCTCCTCGTGCGCGTACGCGCTGATCATCGGCAACCGGCATTGCTCGGCGAGCTCGATCGCCTGGTGCAGGTAGCCCTCCGCCTTGGCCTGTTGCCCCCGCGCCCGCGCCCACGCCCCCTGCAGCAGCGCATGCGATGCCGCGTAGTTCTCCGGCGCGTCCGCCGCCCATTTGCGGTGCGATGCCAGAGTCTGGCGCACGAACCGGACGGTCGAGCGGTCTCGCGGCGCCTGGCGGATCATGCTGAGCGCGCCGATCAGGTAGATGAGTTGTGACACCGCGGTGCCGGCCATCCCACCGATGTGCTCGATCGCCTCCGGCGTGGCAGCGACCGTGCCCGCGTAGTCACCGCACCAGAAGTGCAGGCCCTGTTTCATGGTCGCGGCCGCGCCCAGGGCTACCTCGTCGCCCTCGCTGAGCGCCGCTGGCAGCACTTCTCGCTCGTCGTAGCCACTCTCGCCGGCGAGGAGGAACGGATCGGCGCTGCGGCCCATCAGGTTCAGGCAAAGCTGCTGCATTGCCTGGCACAGAGCGCCGGCAACCGGCTGCGAACGGATGTGGGGGATCAGGGAGCTGGCGAGGGCGTCGATCTCGGGGAGCGGACGTCCGGCCCAGAACGATTGGGAGAGCAGGACCGCGAGGAGCAGGCCGGCGTTTTCCTGGTCGCCTTGGTCGAGCGCCTCCTCGACGGCGTCGCGAAGCTCACCCAGGCCGTTGCGGAGCGGATGGCGCCAGTGGTGGATGTAGTCCAGGTGCATGAAGACCGTCTGCGGGCGGGCCTCGCGGAATTCCGGGCGCTGCGCAAGCAGCATGGCTACCTCGCCGAAGCGCTGGCCGCCCTCGTGGTCACCGAGCAACACCAGGACGATCCCGTAACCGGCAATGACCAGCGGCGAGGACGGTGTGTGGCCATGGGCCAGTGTGAGATCGAGTTGCTTTCGCACGAGCAGGGGCAAGAGGTTGGGTCGGACCCGGACCGCCATGTTGCATAGCTCGGCAAGAATCCGGTGCAGTGCGATGACCCGCTGATCATCGCAGTGCGGCAGCGCAAGCAGCCGCTCGTTGTTCCAGCGGCGCATCGTCAGCCTCATCTGGACCAGGGCGTTGCCCATCCGCGGCTTTCCCGCCTCGGCCGGCACCCTTTCACCCAGCTCGTCGAGCGCCCGCAGCCCGATCTCGAGCGCCTCCTGCAGACGATTCTGTGCGACCCGCCCCTTGACCCGGAGGTACGCGAGCCGGGCGTGGTCGGCCGGCTGGTGCGGCACCTGTTCGGCCTCGTCCAGCAGCGCATGCAGCGCCGCCACCTCACCGACCAGCAGGGCGGCTTCCGCGGCGTCGAGCTGCAGCTCGCGGGTGATGGCAGCGTGAGTGGACCAACGCTGCTCGCCGAGCAGGTCCAAAGCGTTCCGGCAGTACTCGAGCGCCAACGGGAACGAGGCCTGCGCTTTCGCCTTTCGCGCCGCGCGCCGCAGCACCTCGACGAACCGGACGCGCTCGGCGTCATCGGCCAGCCCCCGTCCGCCGATGCCGACGTGACGTGCGGCGTCGAACAACCGATCGTCCCCCCGGTCGATCAGCCGCCGGCCGATCCGCAGATGTGTCTCGCGTTCGGCATCGTCGAACAGGCCGTCCCGGGCCGCCTCGACCACCCGGTCGTGGCTGAAGCGGTAGCGGGCATCGCGACTGATTGCGTTCGCGATCCGCCTGCCGCTGTTGTCGACCGCCTCGAGCAGACGGAGCTCGAGGCAGGCCCAGAGCGCTTGGGCTACGGCGTCGGGTGGCTGCGCGGCCGCCACCGTCGCGTCATCGATGTCGAACTCGCCACCGATGCACGACAGCGCACGCAGTACGGCGCGATCGCTTGGACGCAGCTGCTCGAGATAGTGGCCGAGGAATTCGGCCGTCGTTGCGGAGACCTCGATCGACGCGAGGATGCGCAAATCCCAACTGGGGCGCCCGCCGGCGCCGACCGGTGTGAGCGCCCCTTCGCGTTGCGCGCGGTACAGCAGCTGACGAACCTGCAGCGGATTGCCCCCGGTCCGATGCTGGAATTCGGCGGCCACATCACCCAGCTCCACCCCGCGGCCCGACACCGCGGCGAGCAGCTCCTCGACGTCCTCGCGCGCGAGCGGGCCGAGCTCGATGCTGCGTGGACTTGCGGTCGTGAAACCCGCTGGGCCCGGGTCGAATTCACCCGCCCGATGAGCGCCCAGCACCAGCACGTTCCGCAGCGATACGGTCAAGATTTCGGACAATAGCAACAGCGTGTCGCGATCGGCCCACTGCAGGTCGTCGATCGCCAGCACCACGGGCCGATAGGACGCGGTGTCCGACAGCAGCCGGATGACGGCGCGGTGCAGCCGCCGGCGCGCATCCGCCGCATCGAGGTCGGCCGCATCGAGGTCCGCCGTGTGCGAGGCCTCGCCGAGCAGTCGAGCCAGGTCGGGCACGAGTTCCCCGAGGATGCCGCCGATCGACGACATTCCGCCGGCGACGTCCGCGCGCCAGCGGTCGCGTTCGGCCGGCCCGGTGCCCTCCATGGTGCGGATGAGCGAGCCCAGCGCATCTCCCAGCGCCGAGTACGGTGCGGGCGCGCCGTCGCGGCACCTCCCGTAGGCGAACACGCAGTCGCGTCCGGACACCTCGGTGCCAAAGGCTTGAACGAGCGTCGACTTGCCGACTCCCGGCACGCCACTGAGCAGGACGCATCCCCCGCCGGAGCGCCCCGCGGCGTCCACCGCGGCGCGCAGTGCGGTGAGTTCGTGTTGTCGGTCGACCATGCGGCCGTCGATGTCGAGCACCGGGGCGGTCACGTGGCGCTCATCTGCATCCTCGATGTCCCTTTGCTGGGGCTGTCGAATCATCGTAATGACCTGGCCACCCGGTGCAAAACTCTTTGCTGATCCCGTCGGCGTGTTGTCGGAAACTTGTCTACAAAAAAGTACGGGACTCCGGGTCGCGTGACATCAGCCGGCGAAAACCGGGGGTGGTGACAATGGCTAGTTAGGCGAGGCTTAGTTTGTTGTCCACCGCTATCGCACGAAGGAGCTTGCCGAGCGTGACCGAAACAACCGCACCGGTGGCGGACGCGTCGGACGAATCGTCCGGGCCGTTGTCCCGCCGGGCCCGGTGGCTGCGCTGGGGCCTGCTGACGGTGTGGGGCCCCGGACTGGTGGTGATGTTGGCCGACACCGACGCGGGTTCGCTGATCACCGCGTCGCAGTCCGGCGCCCAGTGGGGCTATCGGATGGTGCTCCCGCAGCTGATCCTGATGCCGATCCTGTACGTCGTGCAGGAGATGACCGTGCGGCTGGGCATCGTCACCAAGAAGGGGCATGGCGCGCTGATCCGGGAACGCTTCGGCCGCTTCTGGGCGTGGATTTCGGCGTTCACACTGTTTGCCTCGGCGATCGGTGCGCTGCTCACCGAGTTCGCCGGCGTCGCCGGGGTGGGGGAGCTCTTCGGCGTCTCGCGGTGGGTGAGCATTCCGGTCGCGACGGCCGCGTTGCTGGCGCTGGCGCTGACCGGCAGCTACCGGCGCGTGGAACGGATCGGACTGGTCATCGGTTCGGCCGAGTTGGCCTTCCTGGTCGCCATGCTGATGGCGCGTCCCGAGCCCAAAGCCTTTGTGGAGGGCCTGAAGTCGATGCCGCTGGGCAACTCGTCCTACCTGCTGCTGGTCGCGGCCAACGTCGGCGCGGTCATCATGCCGTGGATGGTCTTCTACCAGCAGGGCGCGGTGGTCGACAAGCACCTGTCGGTGGCCACGATCCGGCAGGCCCGGAACGACACCGCCGCCGGCGCCGTGCTGACCCAGCTGATCATGATCTCGGTCGTCGTCACCGTGGCGTCGACCATCGGAGCCCACGGCGGCGCGGGCGCCCTGAACACCGTCGGCGACATCGCCAACGCCTTGACGCCCTACCTGGGCCGGGTCGGCGGCACCGTGCTGTTCGGGCTGGGCATGCTCGGCGCGGCGCTGGTCGCCGCGATCGTCGCGTCTTTGGCCGGGGCGTGGGGACTCTCGGAGGTCTTCGGGTGGAAGCACACCCTCAACGAGCGGCCCAACCGGGCCACCGCCAAGTTCTACATCACGTATGCGCTGGCCCACCTCGTCGGCGCCGTGCTCGTGCTGGCCAGCGTCGACCTGGTCAACCTCGCCGTCGACGTCGAGGTGATGAACGCCCTGCTGCTGCCCATCGTGCTGGGCCTGCTGCTGGCCCTGGAGGCGCGCGCGCTGCCCGCGGAGTGGCGCATGCGCGGGCCGCGTAAATACATCGCCTGGGCCCTGTGCCTGGTGGTGATGGGCTTCGGGCTCTATATGGTGCCGCAGGCCCTCGGCTGGACCTAAGCCGGACCTCGCGGCGGCGCCCCGCTGTGCGCCGGATAGGCGTGGACGAGCGCGCTGTCGAGCCTCGGCACCGCGTGGGTGAGTTGGTGTTCGGCGTCGTGAGCGATGCGGTGGGCGTCCTCGAGGCTGGTGGCGGGATCGATGTCGAGTTCAGCGTCGGCGTGCAGGCGATGACCGATCCAACGCATCCGGACGCTGCGCACGCTGCGGACGCCGGGCCTGGCGGCCAGCGCCGCTTCGGCGACGTCGACGAGTTCGGGGTCCACCGCGTCCATCAGCCGGCGGAAGATGTCGCGCACGGCGCGGCCCAACACCGCCGCGATCGCCACCGTGATGACCAGCCCGACGATGGGGTCGGCCAGCGGATAGCCGAACGCGACGCCGATGGCTCCGAAAAGCACTGCCAGTGAGGTGAATCCGTCGGTGCGGGCGTGCAGGCCGTCGGCGACCAGGGCGGCCGATCCGATGCGGCGGCCGATGCGGATGCGGTACATGGCGACGAGTTCGTTGCCCAGGAAGCCGATCATGCCTGCGCCGGCGACCCAGCCGACATGCTCGATGGTGACGGGGTGGATCAGCCGCACGACGGCCTCGTAGCCGGCGATGATCGCCGACAGCGCGATCATCGCGATGACGAACAGGCCGGCGATGTCCTCGGCGCGCCCGTAGCCGTAGGTGTAGCGCCGGGTCGCGGGGCGGTTGCCCACCGCGAACGCGATCCACAGCGGGACCGCGGTCAGGGCGTCCGAGAAGTTGTGGATGGTGTCGGCGGCCAGGGCGATCGATCCGGAGGCGACAGCGATGACGACCTGTACGCCCGCGGTTGCGCCCAACCCGACCAGGCTGACCTTGACCGCCCGGATGCCGGTGGCGCTGGATTCCAGTGCGGTGTCGACGCTTTCGGCGGCATCGTGGCTGTGCGGCACCAGGAGTTGGCTCAGGAAGCCGCGAAGCCCCTGCGGATGCTCATGGCCGTGACCGTGCTCGGTGTGGCCGTGGCGGTGCTCATGGGATGGCCGACTACCTGCATGCATGCGTAGATAGTAGATTACGTGACGCCGGCCGTGCGATTCATGGCCGCTGACATCGCTGAGGGAGTTGAGGCCCCGACGTTGCCGGGGCCTCAACTGGCGTGATCAGTCGTTGCACGTGCAATCGGGGTGACCGCAGTTGCAGCCTGCCCCTTGACTGCATGCGGAGTCGCCGCACCCACAGCCGGTTGATTTGCCTGCCCACTTTGATTCGTTCATAAGAGGAACTGTACCCCCGTAGGGTATATAGGTCAACGGCCTCGCTCGCCGACCGGCTGACGAAGTTCAGAACCAGGGGCCCGGAAAGTGGCCGTCCTGGTCCTGCACCATGACGATGTCCTTGCAGTCCCCGTTCAAATTCGCGGCGTTCTCGCCGCGGCAGACCAGCGTCCAGCCCGATATCCGCGCGAACGGTCGGACGGACCACGTCGTCGAGATCGGTTCGGTACCGGGCAGGGCGAGGACGGCGAACGTGTTGCCGACATTGGTGATGTAGAGGTGATTTTCGAAGAACGCCAATTTGGCGATCGACATCTTCTTCGCGTCTTCGCGCGTCTTCAGCAGGTCCCAGTGCTGGGTGCGCAGGTTCCACACCCCGAACCCGAACTGCGAATTGTCGGACTTGCGGCCGTCGACGAACAACTGCCCGTCGGACAGGGTGGCGGCCAGCCCGCCGCCCGAAATCCGATCGGTATCACCGATTTTGATGGGCGATTTGGTGTTCAGGTCATAGAACATCGTCGAGACCACCGGGGGGTTCGCCGAATCCTGGTGGGTGATCTTCACCAATTTGTCCGGGCCGTCGGATAATTCGCCGTCGACGGACAAGACGTCGTTGTCCTGGAAGATCGGTTCGCCGGTCGGCCGGCGCAGTTCGGTCCCCGACGCCTTGGTCGGGTCGGTGTTGCGTTGAAAAGCAAGCACGTCCTGCCAGGCGCGGCCAGGCTGCGGGTCGTTCCACATCATCGCAAGGTCGGCGGCGGAAAGGAGGACGGTCCGGGGCGGCGACGCGGCGCCGTGCCCGTCGGTGAAGGCGTTCACCCACGCCACGCCGGACGCGGTCGCGGCCAGCCCCCATTCGGTCGGCGCGGTCAGTTTCAGGTCCGGGGTCGGCGGCTGCAGCTCCTTGGTCACCAGCGGTTGGCTGGTCTTCAGGTCGAAGGCGTAGGCCGTGGTCTTGGTGGCGGTCGTCAGCAGGTACACGACCCGCATGTCGTCGCCGCTCCCCGCGAGCGCGCACATGCCGCCTGTGGCGGTCTCGCCGGCGGGCAGCGTAGGGGCACCCGGCGCCATGTATTGCCCGGTCTTCGTATCGAAGACCTTGGGTCGGATGTCCTCGATCACCGATTTGCTCTGGGAGAACTTCTCGGGACAGCCGAAGAATGCCGTTCCGCCGTAGGTTTTCCAGTCCTTCTCCAAGGGACCGGTCACCGAAGGCGCGGGAGCCGACGACGCGGTCGTCCTGGCGGTGGACATCGAGGTGGTCGGCGTGGCGGCGGGCGGGCCCACGGTTTCCGAACAGGATGCGACGACGACGCAGGCGGCCCCCGCGAGCAGGGCAAACCTGAGTGCGGACACAGTCCGGCCCGTGCGCCCACCCATCAACAAAACCCCCGTTAAGTTCGTGTAACCAACGAGCGTAAGGCGGCCCGGGGTCCACCGCGACTTGTGTGCGGCGGTCTTGGTCACAGCCGGTCTCCGAGTTTCCACCGATGTTTGCGGCTGCGAGGCACCGCATGCTGGCTAGCATGAGCGCTACGGAACCCTATGAGGACACGCTGACCTGGAGTGACGTGGGCGTGAACGAGCTGCCGAGCGGGACGGTGACGCTTTTGCTCGCCGACATCGAGGGCTCGACGCGGCTGTGGGAGGCCCGGCCCGACGAGATGGCCGCCGCCGTCACATGCCTTGATCGTGCGTTGTGCGATCTCGTTGGCAAACACTGCGGGGTTCGCCCCATCGAGCAGGGTGAAGGCGACAGCTTCGTAATCGCCTTCGACCGCGCCGGCGACGCAGTCGCCTGTGCCCTCGACCTACAGCTCGCACCACTGCTCCCCATCCAATTACGTATCGCCGTTCATACCGGGGACGTTCAGCTCCGCGATGAAGGCAACTACATCGGACCGGCGATCAACCGGACCGGCAGGCTACGAGATCTGGCCCACGGGGGCCAGACTGTGCTGTCGGGGGCGACCGAGGCGATGGTCATCGACAATTTGCCCCCTAACGCCTGGCTGACGGAGCTTGGCCGCTATCAGCTGCGTGACCTGCCCCGCCCGGAACGCGTGCTACAGCTGTGCCATCCCGACCTACGAAATGAATTCCCGCCGTTGCGGACGTCGAAAACCGTTGCCACACATCATCT
This sequence comes from Mycobacterium sp. E3198, assembly GCF_001667015.1. GTDB lineage: Bacteria > Actinomycetota > Actinomycetes > Mycobacteriales > Mycobacteriaceae > Mycobacterium. Next base: position 54,550 of record NZ_LZIS01000186.1, read on the forward strand.
GCCAACCCGGCTGACCAGTTTCATCGGCCGCGCCGGGCAACTAGCCGAGGTGCGACAGACGCTCGGGAAGAACCGGTTGGTGACGTTGACCGGCGCCGGCGGGGTGGGAAAAACACGTCTCGGCGTTGAGGTTGCGGCGTCGTTGGCCGATCATCTCGAGGGCGGGGTGTGGTTCATCGACCTCGCGCCCATCACAGATCCCGAGCTGGTCGCGATCGCGGCCGCCCGCGCGCTGGGGCTGCCGGATCAGCCCGGTCGCACTACCACGGAGACATTGCTCGGGTTCATCGGCGACCGTCAGATGCTCGTCGTGCTTGACAACTGCGAGCACCTGCTGGACGAGACGGCGGCGCTGATCAAGACTTTGCTGGACGCCTGCGCCGGATTGCGGTTGCTGATGACGAGCCGGGAACCGATCGGCGTCGCCGGCGAGGTGACGTGGCGGGTTCCGTCGCTGTCGGTCGGCGACGAGGCGGTCGAACTGTTCGTCGACCGAGCTCGGTTGGCCCGGCCCGGCTTCAGCGCCGGCGACGCCGGCGCGATCGCGGAGATTTGTCGACGGCTGGACGGTGTGCCGCTGGCGATCGAGCTCGCCGCGGCGCGCGTGCGGGCGCTGTCGGTTGACGAGATCCGCGACAGCCTGCACGACCGCTTCCGCCTCCTGACCGGCACCACCCGCATGGCGGTGCGGCGCCAGCAGACCTTGCGGGCGTCCGTGGACTGGTCGCACGCGTTGTTGACCGAATCCGAGCGGGTGCTGTTTCGCCGATTGTCCGTGTTCGTCGGCGGGTTTGATCTGGCGGCCGCGCGGGCTGCTGCCGGGGACAGCGATGTCGAGCGCTACCAGGTGCTGGATCAGATCACGCTGCTTGTCGACAAGTCCTTGATAGTAGCCGAAAATCCCTGCGGTACAACGCGATATCGGATGCTGGAGACGGTCCGCCAATATGCATTGGAGAAACTCGGCGAGTCGGGCGAAGGTGAGGGAGTCCGGGCGCGCCATCGTGATCACTACCTGGGAATCGCCGGTCTGCTGGAGAACCCGGCCGAAGCGAGCGACGAGCGGCGGCTCGAGCAGGTCGAAGCCGAGGTCGATAATCTGCGCGGCGCCTTCAGCTGGTGCCTCGACAGCGGCGACGCGGACACCGCACTGCGCTTCGCGTCCGCGTTGGTTCCACTCTGGCTGGTGCGCGGCCGAGTTCACGAGGCGCTGATGGGTTGGTTCGACCCTGCGCTCAGCGAAACCGATGGCCGTCGCATTGACGTGACGCCCGCCGTTGCGGTGCGTGCGCTCGCCGATCGGGCCCTGCTGCACACCTGGGCGATCGGCGTCGACAGCGCGGACTGGGCCGAAGAGGCCGTGACGATGGCTCGGGAGATTGGGGATCCGGCCCTGTTGGCGCGTGCGCTCACCGCATCCGGTGTGATGCTCTCGTACGCGGGCCAGTCCGGACAGCAGTATCTGGACGAAGCGATCGGCCTGGCGCGCCCGTTGGGCGATAAGTGGACGCTGAGTCAGGTACTCGGCTGGCAGACCAACTTGGCATTTATGACCGGGGATCCGCGTGCCCTTCAGGCGTCCGGTGAAGAGGGCCGCCACCTGGCTGCGGCCGTTGGCGACCGCTTTACCGTCCGGCAGTGTCGCCAATGGTTGGGTTGGGCGCAAGCGATTTGCGGGGACCTCCCCGGAGCGGTTGCTTCGCTCCATGAGGTCGAAATCGACGCCCAGGCGGCACACGACATCATGTGGTGGGCGGTGAGCATGAACTTCCGCGGAATGCTGATCGCACTGCAAGGCGACGCCTCAGCCGCGCAGGCCATTCTGGACGTTCCAGCGCAGGTCATTTCCGAATTTGGTGACCTCTGGATGGGAAATGCCAATGGTATTCGAGCAGTCGCGGCGTTGGCCGCCGGCGACGTCGCCGATGCGGAGCAGTCGAGCGCACTGGCCTGGGAGCAATTGAGGCCCAACCCCATACACCAGCAGATGCATGCCTACCTGCGCGCCGAGGCGGCGTTGGCGAATGCGGATGTGTCCGCGGCGCGACGTTGGGCCGATGACGCCGTCGAGGTGGCGCTGGGCTGGCACCGGGTGTTGGCGTTGACGGCCCGGTCCCGCGTGGCAATCGCGCTGGACGAGCTGGATCAGGCCGAACGCGACGCGCACGATGCACTCGCTTCGGCGATCGGATTGGACGCACTTCTCGGTGTTCCGGACCTCCTTGAGTTGCTGGCGATCGTGACAGCCGGCCGCGAGAGGCACGCAGAAGCGGCCCGGCTCTTCGGCGCCGGAGAGGCGCTGCGGCAACGCATCGGCTCCGTGCGGTTCAAGGTTCACGCCGCCGCGCACGACGGTGCGGTCGCGCGGGCGCGGGAAACATGTAACGACCCCGATTTCGACGTCGCGTGGGCCGAAGGCGCGGCGCTGTCCACCGAGGAGGCGATCGCCTATGCCCAGCGGGGCCGCGGTGAACGGCGACGGCCGACCAGCGGCTGGGCATCGCTCACGCCGGCGGAGCGCGCCGTCGTCGGCCTGGTTAGTGAGGGGCTCGCCAATAAGGCCATTGCCACAAGGCTTTTCGTCTCGTTGCGAACGGTGGAAAGCCACCTTACCCACGTGTACGCAAAGCTGGGCCTGACGTCCCGGGTGCAGCTCGCCCAAGAGTCGGCGCGTCACGGGCGACCAACAACAATTTAGGGCGAGATCAGCTCGAGCCGTGGGAAGAGCGAACGATAGCGTCGGGGATCACGCGTCAGCAACGCGCGGCCGGTCACCGCGGCGTGGGCGCCGATGTAGAAATCCGATAGTGGAGAGCGCTTTTGGCCGCCCCGTCGCCGGTACTCGAGGAAGCATTTCCCGGCCAGAAAGGCCGCTTCCCAGGGCAGGGCCTCACGTTTGAGCTCGTCGGGCAAAGCCCGCTCGAGTTCTTCGATCCGGTCAAAGCCGATCGACAACTCGGCGTAAATGATCGGATTGATGAGCGTCTCCGCGCGGTCCAGCGCGTCGGCAAGCTGCGCCTCACACCATTCGCACCACCGGGGGTCGGCGGTGAAAAGGTCGAGCAGCACGTTTGAGTCGACGAGCGTCCCTGCCACCGAACCCGCTATTCGTCGCCGCGGGTTAGGGCCATGATTTCGTCGGTGCTCATCGCGACGGTGCCGCGACCTCGCATGCGGCGCGCAATCGCCGCACCGCGGTTCGCTTTCACCCGTACCAGCCGGGCGCCGCGTTCGTCGATCTCGAACTCGACCTCCGAACCCGGCTCAATACCGAGCCTGCGCCGCACTTCGAGCGGGATCGTCACCTGTCCTTTGCTTGTCACCCGCATGACGGACAGCCTACCAGGAGGTAATACCAGCGAGTATTACCGCCGCAGGCGCCTGCCGTGATAGACCAATGATCGTGAGCAGCCTTGCCGAACAGACGCGTTGGATGGACGCCACGGACCAGGCCGAGCTGGTGGCCACGGGCGAGGTCACGCCGGCCGAGATGCTCGAGGCGGCGATCGAGCGGATCGAGCAAGCCAACCCGGCGCTGAACGCGGTCGTCATCGAGTGGTTCGACCACGCCCGCTCCGTGGCGGCCGGCCCCGACCTGCCCGACGGGCCGTTTCGCGGCGTCCCGTTCCTGCTCAAGGACCTGTATACGAGCTTCGCCGGTCAGACCCTGTCCAACGGCAACGTCGCGCTGAAGGAGGCGGCCATCCTCGACACCGCCGACACGACGCTGGTCGCCCGGTTCAAGGCGGCCGGCCTGGTGATCGCCGGGCGGACCAACAGCCCCGAGCTGGGCACCCTGCCCACCACCCAACCGGTGGCCTGGGGAGCGACGCGCAACCCGTGGGCGCTCGATCGCACGCCGGGCGGGTCCAGCGGTGGCGCGGCCGCCGCGGTGGCCGCCGGCATGGTCCCGTTCGCCAACGCCTCCGACGGCGGCGGCAGCATCCGGATCCCCGCGTCGTGCTGCGGCCTGGTGGGGCTCAAACCGAGCCAGGGCAGGATCACGGTCGGCCCGGCCCGCAGCGAGTCCGGGCTCGGGGTCGAGTTGGGCGTCAGCCGCACCGTGCGCGACACGGCGCGACTGCTCGACGCCGTCCAGGGCCCCGGCGTCGGCGACTCCGTCATCGCGCCCGCGCCGCGGCGGCCCTACACCGAGGAGGTCGGCGCCGACCCGGGCCGGCTGCGCATCGGGCTGCTCGACGCGCATCCGCGCGGCGACTTCCTGCACGACGACTGCGCCGGGGCCGCCCGCGCCGCGGCCTCGATGCTGGAGGGGCTCGGCCACGCCGTCGAGCCGGCCTGGCCCGCATGCCTCGCCGACACGTCGCTGACCCCCAAGTTCATGGCGATGTGGGCGACGCAGACGGCGATGGCGGCCCGCGGCTTCGGTGCGACCCTCGGACGTGAGGTGACTGCGGACGACCTCGAGCCGGTGAACTGGGCGCTCGTCCAGCACGCGAAGCGGCTGACCGCCGTCGACTACGCCGCAGCCCAAGCGGCGGGATGGGCCTTCCGCAGGGAACTGCAGCGGTGGTGGGCCGACGGCTGGGACCTGCTGCTCACGCCGACGCTGGCCGAACCGCCGCTGCCGCTCACGGAGTTCGAGAACGACCCCGACGATCCCAACGCGCCGATGCGCCGCGCCGGGCAGTTCGCCGTGTTCACCCCGCCGTTCAACATGAGCGGGCAGCCGGCGATCAGCCTGCCCCTGCACCGCAGCGCCGCGGGTCTGCCCATCGGGGTCCAGCTGGTGGCGGCCTATGGGCGCGAGGACGTGCTCATTCGCGTTGCGGCGCAACTGGAATCGGCGCACCCGTGGTCCTCGGAGCACCCGCCGATCGTCTGCTCGCGGGGTGGTTAGCCCCTCATGCCGAGCGCGTCCCGCACGTGACCGCGCGCCCGGTCGAGCCGTGCGGCGGCCTCGGCCGCGTCGACGCCCGCGAGCAGCGCGACGATGGCGGTCTTGCAATGACCGCCCGCGGCGGCCAGCGCGGCTGCCGCGGCCTCCTCGTCGACGCCGGCCGCGTCCCGGACGATCCGCACCGCGCGGCGGCGCAGCTTCGCATTGGTCGCGCGCACGTCGACCATCCGCGGTCCGTAGGCGCGGCCGAGCGCGATCATCACGCTCGTCGAGAGCGCGTTGAGCACGACCTTCTGGGCGGTCCCCGCCGTCAGCCGGGTGGAGCCGGCGAGCACCTCGGGCCCGGTCAGCAACTCGATCACCACGTCGGCGGACGCCTCGATCCCCGGGTTGTTGACGACCGCGACGGTCAGTGCGCCCACCGCCCGCGCGTGCTCAAGCGCGCCGAGCACGTACGGTGTGCGGCCCGACGCGGTGATCCCGACGAGCGCGTCCGCGGCGGTCAGGTCGGCGAGATCGGTTGGGTCGAAACGGTCTTCGGCGCCCTCGATCGCCTCGGTCAGCGCCGCCGGCCCGCCGGCGATCACGCCGCGCACCAGGTGGGTGCCGAACGTCGGCGCACACTCGGCCGCATCGAGCACGCCGAGGCGCCCCGGCGTCCCGGCGCCGGCGTAGATCAGGCGGCCGCCCCGCTCGAGCCGCGCGGTGATCGCCTCGGCCGCCGCCGCGACCCGCGGGACCGCAGCGACCACCGCGCGGTGCGCCTCGCCCTCGGCGGCGACGAGCAGCGCGATGATGTCGTCGAGCGGCCGCGCGTCCAGGTCGTCCAGGTCCGGGCGGACGGCCTCGGTGGCCAGCGCGTCGAGGCCGCGCGGGGCCGAGCCGGCGGACACGCGGATCACGTGCGGCTCGTGGATCGCCCCCAGCCGCAGCGCGGCGCGCAGGGGGT
>NZ_LZIS01000187.1 GCF_001667015.1 Mycobacterium sp. E3198
CCGTCAAGCCCTACCCCGGGCCCCTCGGCGAACGCGCCGACTGGTGGTGGTACACACCCTTCCAACCCCAACCCCCAGCAAACACCAACAACTAGGCGCGGAAAACCGATTGGGGCACAGAGCCTTTCGAATGCGCCGCCCGGCCCGGACCTACAGCGCGTGGCGCATATCCGGGCCCCGGGTCTCCCGGGATCTCTGCTGCTTGGCGGCGTAGAGATCGTCGTCGGCTTCGGCGAACAGCGCGGCGACATCCGCGCTTTCACCCGGTGCCGATGCCGCGCCGACGCTGGTGCCGGGGGTGTGCAGCCGCACGCCGGCGACGAACCGCTCGGCCGCCGTCGGTGACCGGCCCCCGCGCTCGGCGATGCACACGGCGAATTCGTCGCCGCCGAACCTGGCCAGAACGGCGTTGGCCGGAGCCACTTTTCGCCACACGCCGGCGCGGCTGACCAGGTGTGCGTCGCCGGCGACGTGCCCGTCGGTGTCGTTGATCCGTTTGAAGTTGTCGATGTCGAGCGCGATGACCGTGACGGTGGCCGACGACGACCGGGTTCGCGCGAGCAGGTCGGTGGTGGCGATCTCCCAGCCGGCCCGGTTCAACAGGCCCGTGAGCGGATCGGTGCACGCGGCAGCGACCAGGCTCCGCGTGACCAACCCGAAGGATTCGGCGGCCCCGACGATCGCGACCACGAAGATGAGGTAGTCGAGGTACAGCCTGGCCGTGTGCGAGACCGCCAGGCCGACA
>NZ_LZIS01000188.1 GCF_001667015.1 Mycobacterium sp. E3198
CGCGCGGCTGGCCAAGGACCAGGGCGTGCCCATCTCGACGATCTCGTTCGGCACCAAAGGCGGCGAGATCGAGATGAACGGGCAGCGGGTCGCCGTTCCCGTCTCGACCGACCAGATGAAAAAGATCGCCCAGCTCTCCGGCGGGCAGTCCTACACCGCGACCAACATCGCCGAGCTCAACAAGAGCTACAACGCCATCGAGAACGACATCGGGTTTCGCACGGTGCCCGGACCCGGCAGCGCCGGGTGGCTGCGCCTGGGCGTCGTCGCCGCGCTCATCGCCGCGGCGCTGGCCCTGTTGATCAACCGGCGGCTGCCGACCTGATCGCCCACCCGATCGCCGCCCTGATCGCCTAGGAGGGCAACCGGCTGTTGAGCGCGAGACCGGCCAGGATGGCGCCGGCCAGGACCACCGCCCCGAGCAGCATCCAGGCGAGGCTGGCGTCGCCCTTCACCGTCTCGTAGCCGATCTGGCGCTGCAGCGTCGAATAGACGCTTTCCAACGATTGCAGGCTGTCGGCGTGGAACGCCTCGCCGTCGGTGATCTTGGTGATCTCCTGCAACGTCTGGTCGTCGACGGGGACCGGGATGGTGGCGCCCTCGTAGTCGACGGTGCCGTAGGGCGTGCCGAAGGAAATCGTCGAGATCTGCACCTCCTCGGCCTTCGCGGCGCGCGCCGCGGTGAACGCGCCCTGCGGGGCGTTGGGGTCCAGCGGCACGTTCTCGGCGCCGTCGGACTCCAGCACGATGCGCGCGGGGGGCGGCCCGTCGCCGCCGCCCAGCACCGAGCCGACGGTGGCGATCGCCTGCAGCGCGGTGAAGATCGCCTGACCGGTGGCCGTCCCGTCGGCGAACTCGAGCTTCTTCAGCGCGTCGAGGGTCGCCTGGTGCTGCGGGGTCGGCGGCACCAGCAGGAAGGGCGTCCCGGCAAACCCGACCAGTCCGAGATTGATGCCCGGCGTCAGCTGGCCGGCGAACTGGCTGGCCGCCTGCTCGGCCGCTTTGAGCCGGTTGGGTTCGACGTCGGTGGCGCGCATGGAGTTCGACATGTCGATGACGAGCACGACGCAGGCGCGGTTGCGCGGGATGCGCATGTCGTGGGTGGGCGTGGCCAGGGCGACGGTCAACAGCAGCAGGGACAGCAGCGACACCGCCATCGGCAGGTGCCGCCACCACGATTGCGGCACCTCGGACTCGGTGAACCGGCGCAGGCGCCGCCGGCGCCGGGCCTGCGCCACGACGTAGAGGGCGAGCAGCGCCAGCGGGACCAAGGCAAACAGCAGCATGGCCGGGCGCTGGAACCCGTACAGGGGCAGCGGGCCGATGCCGGGAAGTGACACCTGCGCCAGTAAAGAGCAGTCTGGGGGGCCCGTCAAACGGGGCCGCGGTCCGCGCCCTATTCCCGCCTGAGCCGGCCCTCGACGAACTGCTCGAGCTTCTCCCACTCGCGCACCGCCGCGGCATACGGCGGTCCGGGCCTGCCGACCGAGCCCGGCTCCAGCACGGCGGCCACCAGCTTGCCCAGGGGCCGGCCGGTGTCGAGCGCCTTGTCCACCGCGGGATCCTCGGAGTAGTCGCCGATGTCGCGGAGCAGCTCGACGGCCAGGTCGAGCTGGTCGCGATCCAGCGCGTCCGGCCCCTCGGCGAAGTCGTCGGCCAGCCCGCTCAGCACGTAGATGTTGTCGTCGGTGACGTCGACCGACAGCGAACCGTCGGTCGCGGCGGTCCGGATGTCGTCGTAGGTGCTCAGGTCCGACAAGTCGTGGTCGTGCTCGTCGGCGAGGTAGCGCGCCAGCGCCCGCTCGGAGGTGAACACGCTGATGCGGCCGTTGCGGCCCAGAAAGATCGGGCGGTCGTCCAGGTAGCAGCGCAGCGTGTAGAACGTGCCGGAACTCATGATGATGCGAATCGGGTCGATGCCCACCTGGACCCAGAAGTCCTCGGCGCCGCCCAGCACGACGGTGTCGCCGGCGGCGCGGTCCTGCTCGTCGGCCTCTTCTTCCTCGGGCTCCTCGTCGGTGTCCGAGTCCTCCTCCGCCGACTCGGCAACGGCATCTTCGGTGGCTTCCTCGGATTCGTCCTCGGGCTCCTCGCGCTCCTCTTCCAGCTCCTCGGCGGCCTTGGCCGCGTACTCGGCGTCGACCTCGGGAGTGCTGACGACCTCGTCGATCGCGCCGAGCACGTCGTCCCAGCTTCGCGCGATGACCTCGGCGATCGCATTCCAGCGCTTGTGACCCGCCTTGCCGGTGAAGGTGTCGATTCCGCCGGCCACCGTGCCCAGGGTTGGGTTGCCGTTGAAGAACTTCGCCACCGCCGGCAGTTCGCACACCGACCCGACGGACGACACGATCGCCAGCGTGCCCGCCAGCGCGGCGACCGACTCCTCGGTGGGCTTCTCCGATACCAGCTCCTCGACGGCGACCAGATCGAACTGCCTGTCCTCGGCGGGTTCGAAGTTGTGCGCGTGCGCCGAGGTCAGCTCCTGCCACGCCGGGTGGTCCACCAGATCGTTGTCAGTGTTGGTGCGCACGAAGGCCACCAGGTCGGCAACGTTCTCGAACGCGTACAGGTCCTCGTCCTTGCCGAGGAACGCCTCCCACTCGTCGCCGGCGTCGCGCCAGCGGGGCGCCCACACGGTGTAGCGGTCGCCTTCGGACAGGCTCAGGCGGATGGGCACGAGGTCAGCAGCCATGCGGCACACAATAGCGACGGGCGGGTCGGCGGCGGGCCAGCGGGCCAGGGCGTCAGGCGGCCCAGATGGTCGCGATCGGCGCGGCCGTCGCGGCGTAGCCGAGCCTGGGCAGCCCGTACATCTGCTCGAGCGTGGCGAGCACGCTGTAGTGGTTGATCTGCTCGGTGTAGGTGCCGGGCTGCACGTGCCCGCCGTAGATGATCGTCGGGATCTGGTTGCGGGGCCCGCCGTCGTCCTCGTCCCACGTCACGATCAGCAGGCTGTTGTTGGCCACCGCCCAGTTGGCGTAGCCGGTCAGCTCGCGGCTCAGCCAGGCGTCGCCCTGAGCGATGGAGCCGTCGTGCATGTTGTCGTCGTTGTTGGGGATGACGAACGACACGGTCGGCAGCGCGGCGTAGTTGCCCGCGGGGAACGCCGAGAACGGCAGGGAGTTGGCCGCCGGCACGTTGGTGAAGTTCGCCCACGGCACGTGCTTGCGCGCGTACTTGCCGGCGCCGCACACCGTCGAGCCGACCGCGGGCAGGCCCTCGGCGTATCCGGCGAATGTGTAACCGGCGGAAAGCAATTCGGTGGCCAGGTTGGGAGTCGCGCCGCCGTTGACCGGGCACGCGTCGCTGGTCAACCCGAGCGTGCTGCCGGCAAACAGCGCCAGGTAGTTGGGCTCGCTCGGGTGCGTTTCGGCGAACGACTGGGCCATGTTGGCCCCGCCGGCGGCCAGCGCGTTGATGAACGGCGCCGAGGAGTTGCCGATGATGTGGGCCGCCGCGCGGTTCTCCTCGATGACGATCACCACGTGCGCCGGCTGCGGCAGCGCGGCCGCCGCGAGGCTCACCCGGGGGACCGAAGGGATGGCCACCAGGGCCGCCAACAGGGCCGCGCCGGCCAGCCTCTTGATTGTGCTCAGCACGTCGGGAGTATATGAGCGGATCCGGCCCACGGACGGCGTCGCGCGAGCGTGTCAGCGTTGCCGGTCGCAATCGTTATATAGGGTCACATCCCGTGGAGGTGCGCGTCGTCGATCATCCGCTGGCCCTGTCCCGGCTGACGGCCTTGCGCGACGAACGCACCGACAACGCCCACTTCCGCGCGGGCCTGCGCGACCTGACCGCGATGCTGGTGTACGAGGCCACCCGGGACGCGGGCCGCGAGACCTTCCCGATCCGCACGCCGCTGGCCGACACGCTCGGCGTGCGGCTGGCCCACCCGCCGCTGCTGGTGCCCGTGCTGCGCGCCGGGCTGGGCATGGTCGAGCAGGCGCTCGCACTGCTGCCCGAGGCCCGCGTCGGCTTCGTCGGCGTGGCGCGCGACGAACAAACCCACCTGCCGAGCGGGTATATGGAGTCGCTGCCCGACGACCTGAGCGGAACGCCGGTGCTGGTGCTCGATCCGATGCTGGCCACCGGCGGGTCCCTGAGGTACACGGTCGGCCTGTTGCACCGCCGCGGCGCGTCGGACATCGCGGTGCTGTGCGTGGTGGCGGCGCCGGAAGGCATTGCGGCGCTGGAAGAAGCGGCGCCGGGCGCGCGGCTGTACACGGTGGCCGTCGACGACGGGCTCAACGAGATCGCCTATATCGTGCCGGGTCTGGGGGATGCGGGCGACCGCCAATTCGGGCCCCGCTAGTTCACCAGGCCTGGACTTCCGAGACCAGCCGGTCGCGCAGCCCCCGCGCGCGCTCCCGGGCGGCTCGCAGGTCGTCGGCCGGCGCGCAGCGAATCTCGATGTAGCACTTCAGTTTCGGCTCGGTGCCCGACGGCCGCACCACCACCCGGGCCGACGTCGCGTCGTCGCCGCCGGTGAAGATCAGCGCGTCGGTGGCGTCGGCGAGGTCGGTCAGCTCGGCGGCGAATCCGGCCAGCCGGCGCGGCGGCGCCGCGCGCAGCCGCCGCATCACCCCGGCGGCCTCGTCGGTGTCGGCGACGCGGCGCGACACCGCCGCGACGTCGTGCACGCCGTGGCGGCGGGCCAGGTCGTCGAGCAGGTCGGGCACCGAACGGCCCTGCCCCTGCAGCGTGGCCACCAGGTCGCAGACCAGCACCGCGGCGCTGATGCCGTCCTTGTCGCGCACGGCATCCGGGTCGACGCAGTGGCCGATCGCCTCCTCGTAGGCGTACACCAGCGTCTTGCCGGGCGCGTTGGCGTCGGCGCGCGCCAGCCACTTGAAGCCGGTCAGGGTCTCGACGTGCGTCGCGCCGTAGCGCGCGGCGATCGCGGCCAGCATCCGCGACGACACCACAGTGCTGGCCACCACCGCATTCGCGGCGTCGGGTTCGCGGGACAGGAGGTAATCGCCCAGCAGCCAACCGGTTTCGTCGCCGGACAGCATCCGCCAACCGGACCCGGTGGGGATGCCGACCGCGCACCGATCGGCGTCGGGATCCAGCGCGATCGCGACGTCGGCCGCCGTCTCGGCGGCCAGGGTCAGCAGCGCGTCGCTGGCGCCGGGCTCCTCGGGGTTGGGGAACGCGACGGTCGGGAAGTCGGGGTCGGGTGCGAACTGCGCCCCGACGGTGTGCACCTGGTTAAATCCCGCGCGGCGCAGAGCTGCCACGGCCACCTCGCCGCCGACCCCGTGCAGCGGCGTCAGCGCCACCCGCACCGAACCGGTGCCGCGCCGCACCCCGGCCGCGCGCTCGACGTAACGCTCGGCCAGGTCAGTGTCGGCGAATATGACTGGGCGCCTGGCGATCTCGTCGGGCGGGGGAGCGGCGGCCATCGCGGCCTCGATCCGGCGATCGGTGGGGGAGACGATCTGCATGCCGCCGGAGAAGTACACCTTGTAGCCGTTGTCGCTCGGCGGGTTGTGCGACGCCGTGATCTGCACCCCGGCGGCGGCGCCGGTGCGGCGCACCGCGAACGCGACCACCGGGGTGGGCACCGGGCCGGGCAGTTGCAGCACCGGAAACCCTTGGGCGGCAAGCACTTCGGCCGTCGTCGTGGCAAACGCAGCCGAGCCGTGCCGGGCGTCGCGGCCGACGATCACCGTCGCGCCCGCCACGCCGTCCTCGGTGAGCACGCGCGCCACCGCCCACGTCGCGCGCGCGACCACCGCGGAGTTCATGGCGTCGGGACCGTCGCGCACCGGGCCGCGCAGCCCCGCGGTGCCGAATCGAAGTGGGCGCGCCGCTGACACGCCGCTACAACCGCGCCACGACGTCGGCCAGCAGGGCGCCCATCCGGCCGGCGGCCGCGGCGCCGGCGGCCAGCACCTCGGCGTGGCTGAGCGGGGCGCCGCTGATTCCCGCCGCCAGGTTGGTCACCAGCGAAACGCCCAGCACCTCGGCGCCGGCCTCCCGGGCCGCGATGGTCTCGTGCACCGTCGACATGCCGACCAGGTCGGCGCCCAGCGTCTGCAGCATCCGGACCTCCGCGGGCGTCTCGTAGTGCGGTCCGGGCAGCCCGGCGTAGACGCCCTCGGCCAGCGCCGGATCGCCCTGGCGGGCCAGCTCGCGCAGCCGCGGCGCGTAGGCGTCGGTCAGGTCGACGAAGCGCGGGCCGACCAGCGGCGAGCGGCCGGTGAGGTTCAGGTGGTCACTGATCAGCACGGGCTGGCCCGGCGCCAGGTCCGGGCGCAGCCCGCCGGCCGCGTTGGTCAGCACGACGACGCGCACGCCCGCCGCGCAGGCCGCCCGCACCGGGTGCACGACGTGGCACAGGTCGTGGCCCTCGTAGGCATGCACGCGGCCGACCAGCACCAGCACCCGCTGCGCGCCGATGCGCATCGACAACAGCTCGCCGGTGTGCCCGATGGCGGTCGGTGGGGCGAACCCCGGCAGGTCGGCCTGGGGCAGCGTGGCGGTCGGGGAACCCAGCGCCGCCGCCGCGGGCCGCCAACCCGAGCCGAGGACGATGGCGACGTCGTGCTGCCCGGCCCCGGTGCGCTCGGCGATGGCCCGGGCCGCCAGCCGCGCCAGCTCGTCGGGATCGCCCACGGGTTCGGCCACAGTCGGCGAGCTTAGCCCGGCGTATGTGAGGATCTGCGGTATGCGTCGTCGTTGGTGGTGGATTTGTGGTCGGGTCGTCGCCGCCGCGGTGTCGCTGGCCGCCATCGCGAGCGGACCGGCACCGGCGGCGGCAGCCGACGCGTGTCCGGACGTCCAGCTCATCTTCGCCCGCGGCACCGCCGAGCCGCCCGGCCTGGGGGCGGTGGGCGATGCGCTGTTCGCCGCGCTGCAGCCCGCCCTGGGCGCCCGCAGCGTCGACGCCTATCCGGTGAATTACCCTGCCAGCTATAACTTTTTGACCACCGCCGACGGCGCCAACGATGCACGCGATCACATCGCCGCGATGGCCGCGCAGTGCCCGGCGACGCGGCTGGTGCTCGGCGGTTTCTCGCAGGGCGCCGCCGCGGTGTCGATGCTTGCGGGGGTGCCGCCCGTCGGGCAGCGCATCGGCAATTTCGGATCGGCTCCCGCGCTGGATCCCGGTCTGGCCGACAAGGTGCGGGCGGTTGCGGTGTTCGGCAATCCCGGCAACCGGTTCAACACGCCCCTGTCGACCACGGGTGCGTTCGCCGGTCGCGCCATCGACCTGTGCAGCCCCGGTGATCCCGTCTGCGTCGTCGGCGGCCGCGACCGCGAGGCGCACCACGAGTACGAGGCGCCGCCCTACCCCGGCCAGGCGGCCGGGTTCATCGCCGGGCTGGTCTAGCCGCCCAGGATGTTCCGCAGGTTGGCGATGCCCGAGGTGAAGCCCGTCGGCGCGTTGTTGAGGATGCCGCTGATCTCGGCGATGCCCGAGTTGAACAGGCCCGAGACGTAATCGCCGGCGTTCCCGATGCCGGAGGCGTTGTCGCCGGAGTTGTTGAAGCCCGAGCTGTCGAGGCCGGCGTTGCCGAAACCCGAACTGGCGCCGGATCCGGTGAACAGGTTGCCGACCCCGGTGTTGAGGTCGCCGGAGTTGAAGACCCCGGTGTTGATGCTGCCCGAGTTGAAGAAGCCCGTGTTGTAGTTGCCGGCGTTGAAGCCGCCGGTGTTGTAGTCGCCGGAGTTGAAGATCCCGGTGTCGGTCGACCCCGAGTTGAACAGCCCGGTGGCGAACGCCCCGGAGTTGGCGATGCCCGAGTTGAACTGGCCGGAGTTGCCGAAGCCGATGTTGCCGCTGCCCGAGTTGAAGAAGCCGATGTTGCCCGTGCCCGAGTTGCCGAAGCCGATGTTGCCGGTGCCGGAGTTCAGAGCGCCCGCGAGGTTGATGCCGATCTGGTTGTTGCCGGTGATGCCGATGCCGATGTTGCCGTTGCCGGTGTTGCCGAAGCCGAAGTTGCCGGAGCCGAGGTTGCCGAAGCCGAAGTTGTTGCTGCCGGTGTTGCCGAAGCCGAGGTTGTAGCCGCCGATGTTGCCGCTGCCCAGGTTCCAGTCGCCGTTGTTGCCGCTGCCGAAGTTGAGGCCGCCGACACCGACCTGGCCGAGCCTTACGTCGCGCGCGCGGCCGGGGTG
>NZ_LZIS01000189.1 GCF_001667015.1 Mycobacterium sp. E3198
CCCGGTGTAGGTGTAGTTCTTGGTTTCGGTGCTGGTCTCGTAGTCGTATTCGCGGTCGTTGCCGTTGCGGCCCACGATCGCGTAGTCGGCGGAGGTGTTGGAGATGACCGGTCCGTAGTAGATACGCGGCTGCTCCAGTGGCGCCGGCCCGTCGGACACGATGCTGCCGTTGGCGCCGACGACGTTGGCCAGAAATTCGGGGTAGCCGCCATTTTGGTTGGGGTCATTGGCGATTCCGCGCACCGTGTTGGCCGGCGACGCGATGAACCCGTTGCCGTGGGTGTAGACGGTGTGCCGGTTGATCCAGTCCCGCTGGTTGTCGATCAGGCGGTCGGGGTTGAGTTCCCGTGCGGCGACGACATAGTCGCGCAGCGCCCCGTTGCGGTCGAGGTAGCGGTCGATGGAGAGCTGGTCGGGGAAGTAGTAGAAGTTCTTGCCCTGCTGGAACTGGGTGAACGCCGGGCTGACAATCGTGGGGTCCAGCAGCCGGATGTTGGAAGTGGTCGCGCGGTCGGCTGCGACCTGCTGCGCCGTGGCCTGCCCGTCGCCGCTGTAGTTGCGGTAGCTGACCTGGTCGGACGTCAGGCCGTAGGCCTGTCGCGTGGCGGCGATGCTGCGGCTGATGTATTCGCTTTCCTTTTGCGCCGCATTGGGTCTGACGCTGATCTGCTCGACGATCAACGGCCAGCCGGCGCCCACGATCAGCGACGACAGCAACAACAGCACCAGGCCGATGGCCGGAATCCGCAAGTCGCGCAGGACGATTGCGGAGAACACCGCGGCCGCGCAGATCACGGCGATCGCCATCAGGATTAGCTTCGCCGGCAGCACGGCATTGATGTCGGTGTACCCCGCACCGGTGAACGGCTTGCCGCCGCGGGTGTGCGACAGCAGCTCGTAGCGGTCCAGCCAATAGGCGACGGCCTTGAGCAGCACCAGCAGCCCGACCAGGGTGACCAGCTGGATTCGCGCCGAGCGGCTCAGTGCCCCGGTGCGGCCGGAGAGCCGGATGCCGCCAAAGATGTAGTGCGACAGCACGTTCCCCAAAAAGGCCAGGAAAACCGCCACGAACATGTAGCTGAGCAGGAGCCGGTAGAACGGGAGGTCGAACGCGTAGAAGCCCAGGTCCTTGCCGAACTGCGGATCCCTGATACCGAAGCTCCCGCCGTGCAGGAAGAGCTGCACCCGCACCCAGTAGCTCTGCGCGATGATGCCGGCCAGCAGGCCCACGGCCACCGGTACGCCGATGCCGACCACCCGCAGCCGCGAAACCACGACCGCCCGGTACCGCGCGACGGGATCGTTGTTGTTGCTCGGCACGAACACGGGCCGGGTGCGATAGGCCAGGGCGAGCCCGGCGAACACGATCCCGCCGACCAGCAGTCCGGCGACCAGAAAGACCACGATGCGGGTAACCAGCACGGTGGTGAACACCGAGCGGTAGCCGAGCTCGCCGAACCACAGCCAGTCGACGTAGGCGTCGATCAGCCGCGGGCCCGCGAGCAGCAAAACGATCACACCCAGTGCGATCAGGATCAGAATCCGGCTGCGCCGAGTCAGCTTCGGCATCCGTGCGGTGGGCCGCATCCCCACTGGCTACGCTCCCTGATCGTTTGGCTGGGCTGGTGAAATTCTGGGATTTCTAGCTCACAACTGTACGCATCTCGCGCGGCCGCCCGGCCGGGCTAGCAACTGGGCGGCTGACCCCCGGACGTGATCGCGTGCAGCGCGTCCACCGCCTGGCCGAGGGTCTCCACCTTCACCAAGCGCAAGCCGGACGGATTGTCCGAGCTCGCCTCGTAACAATTCTTGGCGGGCACCAGAAACACCGTGGCCCCGGCCGCGTGCGCGGCGACCATCTTGTGGGTGATGCCGCCGATCTGGCCCACTTTGCCGTCGACCGAGATGGTGCCGGTTCCCGCGATGAACTTCGAGCCGGCCAGGTCACCGGTGGTCAGCTTGTCGACGACCGCGAGGCTGAACATCAGCCCGGCCGACGGGCCGCCCACGTTGGCGAGGTTGAAGTCGACGGTGAACGGCGCCCACGGCGCGTCGAGCACCGCAACACCCATGAAGCCGTAGTCGCGATCCTTGTTCGTTCCCAGCGTAATTTGCGCCACCCCGGCCGGCTCGTTCTTGCGGCGGTAGTCGATCGTGAGGACCTGACCCGGCTTGGTGTTCTTCAGGTATCCGGTGAACTGCTCGACGGTGGCCACCGGCGTGCCGTTGACCGCGTCGATGGCGTCGCCGGACTTCAGCTTGCCCGCCGACGGCCCGGGGTCGCTGACCGTCGCGACGGTCACCGCGACCGGGTACTTCAGGTACCCCAGGGCGGCGTATTCGGCGCTGTCCTCCGACTGCTTGAAGTCGGCGTTGTTGGCCTTGTCGACCTCGTCCCGCGACTTGCCCGGCGGGTAGACGAGGTCGCGCGGAACCAGCTGTTCCTGTCCGGACAGCCACAGCGTCAGCGCTTCGCCGAGGCTCAGCTCGTCGCGCTGCGACACCGTCGTCATGTTGAGGTGTCCGGTGGTCGGGTGCGTCACGGTGCCCTCGATCGCGACCACCTGCTTGCCGTCGACCTCGCCGAGCGTGTCGAACGTCGGACCTGGCCCCAGCGACACGAACGGCACCGTCACCACCGCGAGCAGCACGCCGAAAACGACGATCGGCACCAGCGCGACGAGCAAGGTCAGGATCCGCCTGTTCACGCCGCTTACCCTAACCGGACCCCGCGCAGGCCCGTTCAGCTACGAGCGTGACCCGAGATCGCACGTCGCCTTCCGGCGGTGGGTACCGTTAGCGGTATGCCTGACCTGCCTTTCGGCTTCTCCTCCGGCGAGGACCCCGAGCACGAGAAGCACGGCAAGAAAGATCCCGAATCCGGCTCGGGGGCGTCCGACCCGTTGGGCGCCTTCGGCCTGAGCGGGGATTTCGGCATGGGCGACCTGGGTCAGATCTTCACCCAGCTGGGCCAGATGTTTTCCAGCGCGGGCACCGTCACGACCGGGGGGAAGGCGTCGGGACCGGTCAACTACGAGCTGGCGCGCCGCGTCGCGTCCAGCTCGATCGGGTTCGTCGCACCCATCCCCGCCTCGACGACCAAGGCGATCGCCGATGCGGTCCACCTCGCCGAGACCTGGCTGGACGGCGCGACGGCGCTGCCCGCGGGCACGTCGAAGGCGGTGGGGTGGAGCCCCACCGACTGGGTCGACAACACGCTGGCGACCTGGAAGCGGCTCTGCGATCCGATGGCCGAACAGATCGGGACGGTGTGGGCGTCGTCGTTGCCGGAGGAGGCCAAGAGCATGGCGGGCCCGCTGCTGGCGATGATGTCGCAGATGGGCGGCATGGCCTTCGGCTCGCAGCTGGGCCAGGCGCTGGGCCGGCTGTCGCGCGAGGTGCTGACGTCGACCGACATCGGTCTGCCGCTCGGTCCCAAGGGGATCGCCGCGATCCTGCCCGACGCGCTCGAATCGTTCGCCGCCGGGCTCGAGCAGCCGCGCAGCGAGATCCTGACCTTCCTGGCCGCCCGCGAGGCCGCGCACCACCGGCTGTTCAGCCACGTGCCGTGGCTGTCCAGCCAGTTGCTGGGCGCGGTCGAGGCCTACGCCCGGGGCATGAAGATCGACATGAGCGGGATCGAGGAGCTGGCGCGCGACTTCAATCCGGCGTCGCTGGCCGATCCGGCGGCCATCGAGAGCCTGCTCGGTCAGGGCGTCTTCGAGCCGAAGGCGACCCCGGAGCAGCAGCAGGCGCTGGAGCGGCTCGAAACCCTGCTGGCATTGATCGACGGCTGGGTGCAGGTGGTGGTCACCGCGGCCCTGGGCGATCGCATCCCCGGCACTGCCGCGCTGAGCGAGACGCTGCGCCGGCGCCGGGCCAGCGGCGGCCCGGCCGAGCAGACGTTCGCGACGCTGGTCGGTCTCGAGCTGCGCCCACGCAAGCTGCGGGAGGCCGCCGCGCTGTGGGAGCGCCTGACCGAGGCCGCCGGCGCCGACGCCCGCGACGCCGTCTGGCAGCACCCGGACCTGCTGCCCGGCGCCGAGGACCTCGACGAGCCGGCCGGATTCATCGACCGCATCATCGGCGGAGACACCAGCGGCATCGACGAGGCGATCGCCAAACTCGAGGACCCCGACACCGATGACCCGGCCGGGGGCGCCGCGGATAACTGAGCGGTCATCACCCCCTGAGAAAACCACCGATCGAGTAGGCGGCTACTCGCGACAGATCGGCAAGTCCGCCCGATACTTGTCTTTGCTGTGGCGAATCGGAGGTCAGACATGGCGCAGGTGATCGCGGTCCCGGAGGCGATGGCCGCGGCGGCAGCGGACTTGGCGAGCGTCGGCTCGAACCTTAGCGTGGCGCACCTGGCGGCGGCCGGCCCGACCGTCGCGGTGGCGCCCGCGGCCGGCGACGAGGTGTCCGCGGGTATCGCGCAGCTGTTCTCCCGGCACGCCCAGGGGTATCAGGCGCTGGCCGGCCAGGCGGCGGCGTTGCAGGAGCAGTTTGTGCGGCGGTTGACCGGGGGCGCCGGCTCGTATGCGGCGGCGGAGGCCGCCAACGCCGGGGTGTTGCAGACCCTCGACGAGATGGCGGGGTCGTTCAGCGGCACCGTGGCCTCCCTGCCGGGCCACCTGAACAACCTGCTGATCAGCACACAAACCGCGGTGGACCGATTCGTGCTCCATCCGTTGATTGGTTTTTGGAACGACCTGAAACTCTTCGTGTCGAACATGATCGGTGTGCTCGTCATCGCCGCAATATTCCTCGCGATCCTGCTGGCTGCCCTATTGGGACTCACGCCGTTGTAACCAGACGCTGTGGATAACCGTGCGCGCCGCCCGCCGTCCCCCTGGCACAGTCTCCAGCGATGACGTACGCGCTCGACCCGGCGATGCCGGTGCTGCTGCGGCCCGACGGCGCCGTGCAGGTCGGCTGGGATCCGCGCCGGGCCGTGCTGGTCCGTCCGCCGCGCGGCCTCGCCGCACCCGATTTGGCCGGGCTGCTGCGGTCCATGCGGTCGCCCACCGCCCTCTCCGAGTTGCGGCGGCACGCCGTCGACCGCGGGCTGCGCGACACCGAGGGCCTGGCCGGCCTGGTCGCCCAACTGGTGGGCGCGGGCGTCGCGACCGAATGCCGGCGGCCTCGCGGGCGGGCGGCGTCGATCCGCATCCACGGCCGCGGCCCGCTGTCCGAGCTGCTGGTGGAGGCGCTGCGCTGCTCGGGGGCCCGCGTCGCCACCAGCAGCCAGCCGCACGCCGCCGTGTCGCCCGACTCGGTGGACCTGGTGGTGCTGTCGGATTATCTGGTCGCCGACCCCCGCCTGGTCCGCGACCTGCACGGGCGGGGCGTCCCGCACCTTCCGGTTCGGGTGCGCGACGGCACGGGTCTGGTGGGCCCGCTGGTCATTCCCGGCGTGACGAGTTGTCTGGGCTGCGCCGACCTGCACCGCCGCGACCGCGACGCCTCGTGGCCGGCGATCGCCGCCCAGCTGCGCGACACCGTCGGGGTGGCCGACCGGGCCACGCTGCTCGCGACGGCGGCGCTGGCGCTCGGTCAAGTGAACCGGGTCATCGCGGCCGTGCGCGGGCAGCAGGCCGTGCCCGATCCCGCGCCGCCCCCGGCCCTGAACGCCACGCTCGAGTTCGACCTGAACGCCGGCTCGATCGTCGCGCGGCAGTGGACCAGGCACCCGTTGTGCTCGTGCTAGCCCAGCCGCCCCTGTTCGGGGACGCAGGTCGAGACCGACGCATATGCCCTGGCGAGTTCCTCCAGGATCTCGGCGGTCAGGGTGCCGTCCTTGCGGTTCTTGTCCAGGGTTTCGATGATCGCCCTGAACAGGGCGTCGGCGGTGTCGTGCTGCGCTTGCTTTGCTGCCATGGCTTTGTCTCCTCGTCTCCCAAGTTCAAAGACAACCTATGGGCCGGATCACCGGTCCCGCGCGCCGACCGTCATGGATGATGGATGTGTGTCAGACATCAAACGCGGCCGTGCTGCGCGCAACGCCAAGCTGGCCAGCATCCCGGTCGGCTTCGCCGGTCGGGCGGCGCTCGGCTTCGGTAAACGGTTGACGGGCAAGTCGAGAGACGAAGTCCAGGCCGAGATGCTGGAGAAGGCCGCCAACCAGTTGTTCACCGTGCTGGGCGAGCTCAAGGGCGGGGCGATGAAGGTCGGGCAGGCCCTGTCGGTGATGGAAGCCGCCATCCCCGAGGAGTACGGCGAGCCCTACCGCGAGGCGCTGACCAAGCTGCAGAAGGACGCCCCGCCGCTGCCCGCGGCGAAGGTGCACCGCGTGCTCGACGCCCAGCTGGGCACCAAGTGGCGGGACCGGTTCAGCTCGTTCGACGACACCCCGATCGCCTCGGCCAGCATCGGCCAGGTGCACAAGGCGGTGTGGTCCGACGGCCGCGAGGTGGCGGTGAAGATCCAGTACCCGGGCGCCGACGAGGCGCTGCGCGCCGACCTCAAGACCATGCAGCGGATGGTCGGCGTGCTCAAGCAGCTCTCGCCGGGCGCGGACGTCCAGGGCGTGGTGGACGAACTGGTCGAGCGCACGGAGATGGAACTCGACTACCGGCTGGAGGCCGACAACCAGCGCAAGTTCGCCAAGGCGTACCAAGACAGCCCGCACTTTTTGGTGCCGCACGTGGTGGCCAGCGCGCCCAAGGTGGTGGTCCAGGAGTGGATCGAGGGGATCCACATGGCGGAGGTCATCCGCAACGGCACCACCGAGCAGCGCGACCTGATCGGCACCCGCCTGCTCGAGCTCACCTTCGACGCGCCGCGCCGGCTGGAAATGCTGCACGGCGACGCCCACCCCGGGAACTTCATGCTGATGCCCGACGGCCGGATGGGCGTCATCGACTTCGGTGCCGTCGCGCCCCTGCCCGGCGGCTTTCCCGTCGAGCTGGGCATGACGATCCGGTTGGCCCGCGACAAGAACTACGACCTGCTGTTGCCGACGATGGAGAAGGTCGGCTTCATCCAGAAGGGCCAGCAGGTCTCGGTGCGCGACATCGACGAGATGCTGCGCCAGTACGTCGAGCCCATCGAGGTCGACGTCTTCCACTACACCCGCAAGTGGCTGCAGAAGATGACCGTGGTGCAGATAGACCGATCGGTGTCGCAGATCAAGACGGCCCGGCAGATGGACCTGCCGCCCAAGCTGGCGATACCGATGCGCGTCATCGCCTCCGTGGCCGCGATCCTGTGCCAGCTGGACGCGCACGTGCCGATCAAGGCGCTCTCGGAGCAATTGATCCCCGGCTTCGCCGAGCCCGACACCGCCGTCGTCTAGGCGGCTTCAACTCCGCGAGGGTGCAACTACCGACGGTCTCTCTCGTCGGAAAATGCGTCGGCAGTTGCACTTTCGCGGCGCGTTTTTTCTAGGCGGCGACGACGTCTTTACGCGGCCGTCCGCGCGGGCGCTTGCGGCTCACGATCGAGCCGCGCTCGAGGATCTCCCCGCCCCACACGCCCCACGGTTCGGCCCGTTCCAGCGCCGCGGCCAGGCATTGCCGGCGGACCGGGCAGGCCCCGCACAGCGTCTTGGCGCGCTCGAGGTCGGCCGGCGCCTCGGCGAACCACAGGTCGGGATCGTCGACATGACAAGGCAATTCCGGCAGCGTCGGTCTTCGGAGTGGCAATGCCGACATGTCCTGCTCACCTGCTTCCTGGTCGGGTGGTTTGTCCTTCGTGATCCGGACCAGGGAGGTTGTCGACCCAAATAACTGTGGCCACGGATCCTGCTGACTTCGGGTCCGTGGCCATCTTCGAGGGGGCTAGTTAGGGATGGCCCCCATCCACGGACTTCTCGGTCGCGGCGGCGACACGGTGCTTGACCGCTGCCGCCGGCACGGCGGCATGGGCGGCATGGGAGGTAGCCGCGGTCAGCACCGCGGCGGCCACGCCTACACCGAACGCGTTGGTGATCATCGTGGCGACCCTCCTCTCAGCTGGCAGCAATGTGCGGTTTCGAGGGTAAAGGGTAGCGGCCCGTCCCCACAACCGATTTTCTGACCTGCGATTTTGCCTCAGCGGGCGGCGCGGACCAGCTCCAGCACGTCGGGCCCGTACTGCTCGAGCTTGCGCGCGCCGATGCCCGGGATCGCGATCAGCGCCGATTCGTCGCCGGGCAGCAGCTCGGCGATCGCGATCAGCGTGTTGTCGCTGAAGACGACGTACGCGGGCACCTGCTGCTCCTTGGCGACGTCCAGGCGCCAGGCCTTGAGCCGCAGCAACAACTCCTCGTCGATGTCGGCCGCGCACGTCTCGCACCGCCGCAGCATGATGGCCGCCGGGGTGGTCAGGTTGTTGTTGCAGATCCGGCAGCGCGTCGCGGCGCCCCGGGCGCGCCGGGGTTTGGCCGGCGCGGCGGCCGCGCGGGCCTGCGGCGCGATGCCGTTGAGGAACCGCGACGGCTTGCGGCCCTGCCGCCCGCCCGGGCTGCGGGCCAGCGCCCAGCTGAGCGCCAGATGGATTCGCGCCCGGGTGATTCCGACGTAGAGCAGCCGGCGCTCCTCCTCGACGGCCTCGCTTTCGGGCCCGTGCGCCAGCGCATGCGAGATGGGCAGCGTGCCGTCCGCCAGACCGACCAGGAACACCGCGTCCCACTCGAGCCCCTTGGCGGCGTGCAGCGAGGCCAGCGTGACGCCCTGGACCACCGGCGGATGCCGCGCGTCGGCGCGCAGGCGCAGCTCGGCCACCAGGCCCGGCAGGTCGAGCTGCGGGCGCTGCGCCACCTCGTCGTCGACGAGCTCGGCCAGACCGGACAGCGCCTCCCAGCGGTCCCGGGCCCGGGTGCCGGTCGGTTCCTCGGGCGTCAGCCCCAGGGGCTCCAGCACCGCGCGGACGACCTCCGGCAGCGGGCCGTCGGCGCCCCGGTCGGCCGCGCGCTGCAGCGCCAGCAGCGCCTGCTTGATCTCCTGGCGGTTGAAAAACCCCTCGCCGCCGCGGATCTGGTAGGTGATGCCGGCCTCGGTCAGCGCCTCCTCGTAGACCTCCGATTGCGCGTTGACCCGGTAGAGCACCGCGATTTCCGACGGCGGGGTGCCGGATTCGATCAGCCGGCCGATCGACTTGGCAACGGCCGCGGCCTCGGCGGTTTCGTCGGGGTGTTCGTGGAACGACGGCGCCGGGCCGGGCGCGCGCTGGCCGGACAGCTGCAGCTTGCTGCCGGCGACGCGCCCGCGCGCCGCGGCGATCACCTGGTTGGCCAGCGACACCACCTGGGGGGTGGACCGGTAGTCGCGTTCCAGGCGCACCACCGTGGCCTCGGGGAACCGCCGCGAGAAGTCGAGCAGGAACCGCGGCGTGGCCCCGGTGAACGAGTAGATGGTCTGGTTGGCGTCGCCGACGACGGTGAGGTCGTCGCGACCGCCGAGCCACGCCGCGAGCACGCGCTGTTGCAGCGGGGTGACGTCCTGGTACTCGTCGACGACAAAGCAGCGGTACCGGTTGCGGAACTCCTCGGCGACGGCGGCGTCGTTCTCGATGGCGGCCGCGGTGTGCAGCAGCAGGTCGTCGAAGTCCAGCAGCGCCATCGACTCGTCGCGCACTTTGAGGGCCTCGTAGGCGGCGTAGACGGCCGCGATCTGCTTGGCGTCCATCGGGACGTCCCGCCCGGCGTCGGCCACCGTCGGCGCGTACTCCTCCGGGCCGATGAGCGACGCCTTGGCCCACTCGATCTCCCCGGCCAGGTCGCGCACGTCGTCGGTGCTGACATTGAGCCGGCAGCGGCTGGCGGCCCTGGCCACGACGGGGAACTTGCTGTCGAGCAGCTGCCAGCCGGTGTCGCCGACCACGCGCGGCCAGAAGTAACGCAGCTGGCGGTGCGCGGCCGCGTGGAAGGTCAGGGCCTGCACGGCGCCCACGCCGGAGCCGGCGGTGGCCAGCGTCCGCAACCTGGAGCGCATCTCGCCCGCGGCCCGCTGGGTGAACGTGACCGCCAGGACCTGGCCGGCGGCCACGTGGCCGCCCGCGACCAGCTGGGCGATCCGGTGCGTGATGGTCCGGGTCTTTCCCGTCCCCGCGCCCGCGAGCACGCAGACCGGCCCCCGGGGAGCCAACACGGCCTCGCGCTGCTCGTCGTCCAGCTCGGCGGTCAGTGCTTCGGCCAGTGCTTCGGCGACCATCGGCATGGGCTTCATCTTGGCCTCCATGAAAGCAGGAGTGGCCGACAAACACGCCGCGGCGCGGGGGTGACTTGTGTTGCTCGCGGAACACGTCACCGCTGCGCTGCGTTAACCGGGCTATGGCCAACGCTGCGCTCACGGTTTACACGACGTCCTGGTGTGGTTACTGCCACCGGCTCAAGACGGTGCTCAACTCCGAGGGGATCTCCTACGACGAGGTCGACATCGAGGCCGACCCGGCCGCGGCGGAGTTCGTCGGCTCGGTCAACGGTGGCAACCGGACGGTCCCGACGGTGAAGTTCGCCGACGGGTCCACGCTGACCAACCCGGGCTCGGCCCAGGTCAAGGCGAAGCTGGCCGACGTCGGCTAGGGCGCTCAGTCCAGCCCGGCCCAGGACTCGATGATCACCCGCGCGATCGAAATCGAGCCGGGCAGAAGGAGTTTCGAGTCGGACGAGCTGCTCCAGTCGCCGGCCGCCAGGGCCGTGCGCACCTCGTCGCGGGTGAACCACTGCGCCTCGGCGATCTCGCCGTCGTTGAACGAGAACTCCTCGTCGGGGTCGCCGACGGCGTGGAAGCCGACCATCAGCGAGCGCGGGAACGGCCAGGGCTGGCTGCCCAGGTAGCGCACGTCGCGCACGGTCAGGCCGATCTCCTCGCGGATCTCGCGCGCGACGCACACTTCGAAGGACTCGCCGGCCTCCACGAACCCGGCCAGCAGGGAGAACATCCGCTCCGGCCACACCGCCTGGCGGGCCAGCACCGCGCGGTCGCCGCCGTCGTGGACGAGGCAGATCACCGCCGGGTCGATGCGCGGGAACTCCTCGTGACCGGTGACCGGGTTGACCCGGGCCCAGCCCCCTCGGGCGGGCCGTGTCGGCGATCCGTCCACCGCGCTGAAGCGCGCGCTGTCATGCCAATTCAGCAGCGCGAGGGCCGAGGACACCAGTTGGCTGCTGGTGTCGTCGAAGATCCGGCCGAGGCTGCGCAGGTTCACCACCTCGGCCCGCGCGTCGGGATCCTCGGGCGCCTGCAGCGCGCCGCGGACGGCCCAGACGTGGCGGCCGCCCTCGATGCGGCCCAGGAACACCGCCTCCGGGGGCGGCTTGTCGCCCAGCGCGGCCGCGTTGCCGAGCAGCACCCGGCCGTCGACGACCAACACCTGGTTGCGCGAATCCACCCGCAGCAGCGCGGCATCCGCCCAGCCCGCGGCCGCCGCGTCGACGTCGGTGCGCAGTTGGTCGGCGCGGTCGGCGCCGACGCGCGACAGCAGCGGAACGCTTTGCAGCTGAAAATCCACGGGCTACATCCTCCGATGGCGACCCGCCGCGCCCGGCTCCGCCGCGCTTGCGATCGCCATCAATGTCCGGCCTGGCGGATGTAGAGCAGCCGGTCGCTGGCCTCGATCGCATCCACCTCGGGCGCGCCGATGCGCAGCAGGTGCCCGTCGCGCACCACGCCCAGCACGATGTCGCGCAAATGCCTTGGGGATCCGCCGATCTCGGTCTGTTCGACCTCGCGTTCGGCGATCGCCAGCCCCGCGTCGGGGGTCAGCAGGTCCTCGATCATCTCCACCACGCTCGGCGTGGTGGTGGCGAGGCCCAACAGCCGGCCGGCGGTTTCGGAGGAGACCACCACCGAGTCCGCGCCCGACTGCTGCAGCAGGTGCTGGTTCTCGGCCTCCCGGATCGACGCGACGATCTTGGCCTTCGGCGCGATCTCCCGCGCCGTCAGCGTGACGAGCACGGCGGTGTCGTCGCGGCTGGCGGCGACGACGATCGATGCCGCGTGTTGCGCCCCGGCGAGCCGCAGCACGTCGGATTTGGTGGCGTCGCCGTGAACGGTGACCAGGCCGGCCGACGCGGCGTGTTCGAGGGCGGACCGGTCGGTGTCGACGACGACGATCTCGCCCTGGGCCTCCTCGTCGCCGAGGATGGCCGCGACCGCCGTTTTGCCCTTGGTGCCGTAGCCGATGACGACGGTGTGGTTGCGCACTTTGCTCCTCCAACGCTGGATCTTCCACGCCTGCCGCGACCGCTCGGAAAGCACCTCGAGCGTCGTGCCGACCAGCACGGCCAGGAACGCGATCCGCAGCGGTGTGAAGATCACCGTGTGGACCAGTCGCGCCGTCTCCGTGTACGGGGTGATGTCGCCGTAGCCGGTCGTCGACAGCGAGACCGCGGAGAAATAGAGGCAATCGAGGAAGGTCAGCGGCTGGCCGCGCACGTCGCGGTAGCCGCCGACGTCCACGTAGACGATGACGGCGGCGCCGAACAACACCAGCAACGCGATCGCGACCCGGCGGGTGATGACGCGGGTGGGGCTGGCGTGGTCCTCGGGGATGCGCAGCACGCCGACGAGCTGATGACCGGGCTGGGCGGTCAGGGTTTCGTCCAGGCCGCTGAGTTTGCGCGCCCTACCGTTGCCCACGGCTCCTATGTAACCACGCTGGCGGGCGGCACATGACGCGAGCGGCCCACCTCACACCGCCACGGCGGCGCCGCCGGCGGGACCGGCGAGCAACGCGGCCAGTTCGGCCGGTTCGGGCAGTTCATCGGGCGTGACCGTGGCGCCGGTGCGCACGTAGTAGAAGGCGGTGCGCACCGCGGACTCCGGAACTCCGGACAACGCCGCCCACGCCAACCGGTAGACCGCCAGCTGGACGGCGGCCTGGCGCAGCGCTTCCGCCCCGCGCGGCGGTTCGCCGGTCTTCCAATCCACGACGGTGGCGCCGCCGTCGGGGTCGGCGAACACGGCGTCGATGCGGCCGCGCACCACGGTGTCGCCGATCGGCATGTCGAACGGCACCTCGACGGCCACCGGCGTGCGGGCCGCCCAGCGCGATTCGGCGAACGTCGCCTGCAACGCGGCCAGGTCCTCGATGTCGCCGACGTCGGAGTCCGCCGCGCCCGGCAGGTCGCCGAGGTCGAACAGCGAGTCGGCGCCGTAGAACTGCTGGACCCAGGCGTGAAAGGCGGTGCCGAGCGCGGCGTGGGGGTCCGGACGGGAGGGCAGCCGGTGCGCCAGCCGCTGCGCCGCGGCCGCCGGGTCTCGGGCCAACTCGACCAGCCCGCTGACCGACACCTGGGTGGGCAGCGCCGCGGCGGACCGGCGATCCGAGCGCGCCCGCTCGGCCAGCAACGCGTCGACGTCGGCGGCCCAACCCTCGGCGTCGGAGCCGGGCTCGGCCACGTCGGCCGACATGGCCTGCACCACCAGGGCGGCGCCGGCCTCGACATCGCGGCGGCGCGCGTCGATCGGGTCGGTGGGCCACATGGCCTCGATGACGTTGTCGCGCATGGGGTTTCGTTCGCCGTCGGCCGGTGCGGGTGCCCAGTGTTCCACCACGCCGCACGGATCGCCGCCGGCGGAACCGTCGATGATGTCCTTGAGCTCGCACAGGAATTCCGACGGGCCCCGGGGTTTGACGCCGGTGGACCCCCACTGATGGCCCGAGACGAGCAGGGTGTCCTCGGCGCGGGTGATGGCCACGTACAGCAGCCGGCGTTCCTCGTCGACGCGCCGCTGTTCGAGCTGGCCCCGATGCTCGGAGATCTTGTCGGACAGCTGCTTTCGGTTGGTGACGTCGGAGGTGTCGAGCACCGGGATGCCCAGCGAGCCAGCCGCGGCGCGGTCGCCGCGCAGCAGCGGCGGCAGCTCGGCGGCGTCGGTGAGCCACGTGCTGCGCGACGCGGTCGAGGGAAAGATGCCGCCCGACAGGTGCGCGACCGCGACCACCTGCCACTCCAGGCCCTTCGCGGAGTGCACGGTGAGGACCTGAACCCGGTCCCGCGCCACCGCCGGCGCGGCGGGCGGCAGGCCGTTCTCGACTTCCTCGGCGACGTCGAGGTAAGCCAGCAGGCCGGCCACCGATGCCACCGACACGTCGGTCATCCGTTCGGCGTACGCGGCCACGACGTCGGCGAAGGCATCGAGATGTTCGGCCCCGGTCCAGGGCTGCGCCGCGGCGGCGGCCCGGACCTCGCAGTCGACACCCAGCACGCGGCGCACGTCGGCTACCAGGTCGGGCAGACAGTGGCCGAGGTGGCCGCGCAGGGCGCCGAGTTCGGCGGCCAGCGCGGTGATGCGCCGGTACCCCGCCGCCGAGTACGCGCCGGGGAGGCCGGGGTCGCTGATCGCGTCGGCCAGGCACGCGCCGTCGGAGTCGGGTCCGGCCGCCCTCGCGATCGATTCGGGCGACGCCGTCGCGCCCACCCGCCCCCCGGCCAGGGTCAGCGCCCGCTGCCAGAGCGCAGCGAGGTCCCGGCCGCCGAGGCGCCAGCGCGGGCCCGTCAGCACCCGCATCGCCGCCGCGCCGGCCGTCGGGTCGGCCACCAGCCGCAGCATGGCCACCACGTCGGCGACTTCGGGGACCGACAGCAGCCCCGCCAAACCCACCACCTCGACCGGGATTCCGCGCGCGCGCAGCGCGTCGGCCACCGGCGCCGCGTCGGCGTTGCGGCGCACCAGCACCGCGGCGGTCGGCGGGCTGACGCCGTCGGCGTAAGCCCGCTGGTAGCGCCCCTGAAGCTGGTCGGCGATCCACGCGCGTTCGGCCGCCACGTCGGCGAGCAACGCGCAGCGGACGGTGCCGGGCGGCGCGTCCGGGCGGGATCGCAACGCGTGCACCGCAACCGAGCGCCGCCGCGCCTCCGCCGAGATGGCGTTGGCCACCCGCAGGGCGCGCGGCGGGCTGCGCCAGCTGGTCCGCAGCTCCAAAACCGGTGCGGGCGTTCCGTCGGCGCGCGGGAAGTCGGTGCTGAACCGCGGCAGGTTGGTCGCCGAGGCGCCGCGCCAGCCGTAGATCGACTGGATCGGGTCCCCGACGGCGGTCAGCGCCAACCCGTCGTCGACCCCGCCGCCGAACAGCGCGGACAGCGCGATGCGCTGGGCGTGGCCGGTGTCCTGGTACTCGTCGAGCAGCACCACCCGGAAGCGGTTCCGCAGCTCCTCCCCGACCTGCGGGAAGGCCACTGCCAGCCGGGCGGCCGAGGCCATCTGCATGCCGAAGTCCATCGCCTTGTCGGCGCGCAAGCGCTCGCCCACCGCGTCGAGCAGCGGCACCAGCTCGGTGCGCTCGGTCTGGGCGGCCAGCAGCCGCAGCAGCCACTGGCTGGGTCCGCGGTCGCGCTGGTAGGGACCGGCCGGCAGGGCGTGGATCAGCCGCTCCAGCTCGAGGTGGGTGTCGCGGAGTTGATTGGTGTCCACCAGGTGCTCGGCCAGCTGACCCCACAGC
Organism: Mycobacterium sp. E3198; assembly: GCF_001667015.1. Taxonomy (GTDB): domain Bacteria; phylum Actinomycetota; class Actinomycetes; order Mycobacteriales; family Mycobacteriaceae; genus Mycobacterium. The sequence goes on from NZ_LZIS01000189.1 coordinate 15,373, forward strand.
CTCAGCACCATCGAGGTGACCGCGGCGGGGGTCTTGTCGGTGCGCAGCGCCCCGCGGTACCCGTTGACCACGTCGAAGGCGAGCTGCCACAGCTCGGTTTCGCCGAGCAGCCGGGTGTCCGGCTCGACCGGCAACAGCAGGCCGTGGTCGCGCAGCAGCGAGCCGGCGAAGGCGTGGTAGGTGCTGACCACCGGGGCGCCCTCCGGTTCCGGTGCGGCGGCGCCCAGACCGGTGCCGGCCAGCCGGGCCAGCCGGGAGCGCACCCGGCGCAGCAGCTGGCCGGCCGCCTTGCGGGTGAAGGTCAGCCCGAGCACCTGGCCGGGTTCGGCGTAGCCGTTGGCGATGAGCCACACCACCCGCGCGGCCATCGTCTCGGTCTTGCCGGCGCCGGCCCCGGCGATGACGACCAGCGGCCCCGGCGGCGCCGCGATGACGGCGGCCTGCTCGGCGGTGGGCGGGAAAAGCCCTAGCGCGCGGGCCAATTCGTCGGGGGTGTAGCGCGGGTTCACTGCGCCGGCCCCTCGGCGTGGGCGGGGCAGCTCGGCCGGATCGGGCAGTGCGCGCAACCGTCGTTGCGCCGCGCGACAAACTGCGGCCCGGCCGTCGCGTCGGCGGCCAGCCGCACGAGGTCGCGCCATTCGTCCCGCGCGGCCGCCGTCAGCGGATCCTGCTCGCGCACGGTGGCGCCGCCGGCGCCGGCCTTGCCGACGTACACCAGCCGGGCGCCGCCGGGCTCCTCCCCGGCCGCGATCATGCCCTCGGCCACCGCCAGCTGGTACAGCGCCAGCTGCGCGTGTTGTTGGGCGTCGTCCTTGCTCACCGGCGTCTTGCCGGTCTTGATGTCGACGATGACCAGCCGGCCGGCCGCGTCGCGCTCCAGCCGGTCGACCCGCCCGCGCAGCCGGATCTCGCCGCCGTCCTCGCGGGGTGTGCCGAGCGTTCCGTCGACGTCCACCTCGACGCCGACCTCGGTGAGTTCGCCCCGGGTCTGGGCGCGCCACTCGAGGAACGCCTGAACCATGGCGCGGTGGCGGGCCAGCTCGTTGGCGGCGTGCCACTGCGCGTCGAAGGGCAGGTGCTGCCAGGCCCGGTCCAGCTCCGCCAGCAATTGCGATTCCGTTTTGTCCGGTCCGGCGATCAGCGCGTGCAGCACCGAGCCGAGGGTGGAGCGCAGATCCCGCGCGTTCGTCCCGCCGTGGCGTTCGGCCAACCAGCGCAGCGGGCAGTCGGTGAGCGCCTGCAGGGTCGACGGCGTCAGGGTGACGGGCTCCCCGCCCGTCCGCAGCGGTTCGCTGGTGCTGACGGGCAGCAGGCCGTGCCAGCCGGCCGGGTCGGCGCCCGGCACCCCTGCCCTGGCCAGCCGGGCCAATTGCGTTGCCGCGCAACGGCGGTCGGCCTCGTCGACGGCGCCGTCGGGCGCGCACACCACGCCCCGCAGCCGGCCCACGAGCGCGGCCGCGGACAACACCCGCGGGGCGGAGACGGGGTGCGCCGCAAAGGGATCCCCGTCGGCCCACTGCGCGATTTCGGAGAAGAACGCCGACGGCAGCGCGGCCTGGCCGTCGGTCCCGCCAGCCTCGGCGTCGACCGCGGTCACCAGCACCCGGCGCCGGGCCCGGCCCAGCGCGGCGACCAGCAGCCGGCGCTCCTCGGCCAGCAGCGGAGCGCGCACCGAGGCGTCCCCGCCGACGCCGTCGAGCACGTCG
>NZ_LZIS01000190.1 GCF_001667015.1 Mycobacterium sp. E3198
AGCGCGGTCGGCGAGGTGCAGCGGTTCATCGCGGGCAGTCGTGATGCGACCTCCGAACAGGTCTCGCGGTTGGCCGACCTGACGCAGATACTCGTTGACCAGAAGATGGCGTTGAAAAACGTGCTGCACATCTCGCCGACCGCGCTCGCCAGGTCCGTCAGCGCCGCGTCCAGATCGGATTTGTTGTCATCGAGCACGCTGGTCAGCGTGGCCAGCCGGTTGTCGAACTGCACGATCTGTACGTTGCTGTCGCGCAGGGCCCCGACAAACGACTGCAGGTTCTTGATGATGTCCACGATGTTGCCGCTGCCCTCGGCGAACACCCGTGCCACCCCGGACAGTTGAGCCAGCGTCTGGCGCAGCTTCTCGCCGTTGCCGCCGCCCAGCGCGTCGGCAGCGCTGTCGATGAACCGCGATACGGACGGGGTGGACACCTTGCTGTTGGGGCCCAATTCCGTTGCCAGACGCATCAATTGGGTCTTGACCTCGTCCCATTCGACGGGCACCGCCGTGCGTTCGATCGGGATGACCGCACCGTCGTGCATGGTGGGGCCACTCGTCCGGTAGGCCGGGGTGAGCTGCACGTAGCGCGCCGCCACCAGGTTTTGGGCGACGATCACCGCCTTCGCGTCGGCAGGGATGGGCACGTTGCGATCGACGTGCATCACCAGCTTCGCCTTGGTGCCCTGCGGCTGAATCGACGCGATGGTGCCGACCTTCATGCCGGACACCCGCACGTCGTCGCCCGGATAGATCGCGGTGGCGGTCGGGAAGTACGCGGTGATCGTCGTGGGGCGAAAGAAGGTATTACGGATGGCGATCGCCGCGCCGATAACGAGGAGCCCCGCCAGCGCGATCGCCAGCCCCACCTTGAGCTTGTTGCGCGGGATCGACCCGAGCCCCGTCATGGCCGCCCTCCAGGGTCCTGGTTGAACGGGAACGGGAAGAACGCCCGCGGCCCGGCGGTGTCCGGCGGCTGGCCGGGCGCGCCGTAGGCGCGGAACCCGAAGGCGTAGTCGAACAACCACTGGAAGAATTCGAGCTGGAAAAGGTTGGGGATGAACGGGTTGTAGTAGTAGCCGCTCGAAACCGTCTCCCCCTGCGTCAGCTCGTACTTCGCCAGTCCCGGAAGCGCTTTGGCGAGATTGTCGCGGTTCTTTTCCAGGACCGCCGTCACCGAGTTCAGCTTCTCCAGCGACGGCGCCAGCTTCGCCTCGTTGTCGTGCACCACGCCGGACAGCTGCCTGGCCACCGCGGACGTGCTGGCCAGCAGCCGCACGATCGCCTGGCGCCGCGCGGCCAGCATCGACACCAAATCATTGGCGTTGAGGATCAGCGTGTTGAGCTGCTGGCTGCGTTGCCCGAGGACGCCGGTGACGTCGGCGGCCCCCTTGAGCAGCTGCCCGAGCGTCTGGTTGCGGGCGTTGAGGGTCTGGGAAAGCCGGCTGATCCCGTCGAACGCGGGACCCAGTTGCGGCGCAACCTGATTCAGCGTCGCCGACAGCGTGTCGAGGGACTGGTTCAGTGACTCGGTGTTGGTTCCTTGCAGGTCGGTCGTCAGGTCGCTGACGGCCTCGGACAGCGAGTAGGGCGAGGAGGTGCGCGAGACCGGGATGACCGCCATCGGATGCAGGTTGCCGGTGCCCGCGGAGTCGATCGTCAGCACCCGCTGGCCCAACAGCGAACCGGTCTTGATGTGCGCGGTGCTGGCCGAGCCGAGCAGGACGTTGCCCTTGGCGGTGAACGTCACCAGCACGTCGCCGTGCTGCAGCGACATGCCCGTCACGCTGCCGACCTTGATTCCCGAGATCGTCACGTCGTTGCCCAGCGCGAGGCCGCCGGCATCGGCGAACAGCGCCTGGTAGCGGACGGTGGTCGCGCGCTGCACCAGCTGATCGGGATTCAGGCCGACGGCGATGACCAGCGCGATCAGGACGGCGCCGATGAATCCGGCCTTGATCAGGCCCGCTCCGCGATACTTATTCATCGGGATCCTTCGGCTCCGCGCAACGCCCGGTGGTCTGGTGCTTGATGCCCACTTCCACTGTCCGGTACTGCAAATCGGACACCCGCAGCGCCAGCCCGCACAGGTAGTAGGGGAACCAGGCGCCGTACGCACCGAGCCTGAGCAGCTTGCGGTAGTTGTGCGGCAGCTTCTGCAGCGAGGTGTCGAGGAGGTTCTTGTCCTTGTCCAGCAGCGGCGCCAGCCGACTCGTCTGGTCCACCGTCGCCGCCAACGGCGGGCGGGCGCGGGTGAGCAGGTCCGCGATCGAGGCGGTCCCGTTGTCCAGGGCGGTGATCGCGGTGCCGATGGTGTCCCGGTCCTGGTCGAACCCGCTGACCAGTTTCTCCAGCCGGTCGATGGCGCCGGAGAACTTGGTGCCGTCCTTGTCGACGGTGGCCACCACAGTGTTGAGGTTGTCGATCAGCTCCTGCACCGTCTGGTTGTTGTCGGCCAACGCATTAGAGAACGACGTCGACTTCGACAGCAGCGACTGCAGGGTTCCGCCCTCGCCCTGGAAGACCTGGATGAGCGCCGCGCTGAGCGCGTTGACGTCTTGCGGATTAAGGCCCTGGGTAACGGGTTTCAGCCCGCCCAGCAGCAGGTCGATGTCGAGGGCCGGCGCGGTGCGGTCGAGCGGGATCTGGGCCCCGGCCGGCAGCACCTTGGTGGATCCGGGGCCGTCGACGAGCTCGAGGTAGCGATCACCGACCAGGTTGAGGTAGCGAACCTGGGCCCGGGTGCCCGTGGTGAGCACCACGCTGCGATCCGCGTCGAATTTCACCACCACCTTCTTGTCGGCGCGCAGGCTGACGCTGTTGACCGTGCCCACCCGAATCCCGGCCACCCGCACCGTCTGTCCGGGCTTCAGCCGCGACACGTCGGTAAACAGCGCCGAATACCCGTTCGTCGAACCGGTGGTGTACTGCCCGAAGATGAAGAACAGGAACACGGTCAGCACCACCATCACGGTGGCGAACGCCCCGAATTTGAGAATCATCCCGCGCGAGCCCGTCATCCGGGCATTCCGATCTGCATGGTGTTGCGCGGGGGCCCGTCGAGCGGCCCGTACAGCAGCTGCTTGAGGGCATCGGAGTTGAGCAGCAGTTGCTGGTTGCCGTACTGCGTGGGGTTGGAGCCGTTGTCCGTCACCACGAATGGCGGCGCGACGTCGAAGGGCACCACCGGAAGATCCTCGCACTGCGGCCCGCCGGTCGCCGCAACCTTGGGCAGGTTGGACGGGTAGCGGTAACGCTCGGCGCCGAGGCCGATGACGACGGTGACCTTGACCATCGGCTCGGGCAGGTCCGGCGCGTGCAGGTTCCCCAGCGATCCGGCGATGCCGCAGTACAGGGCCTGGTGGTACTTGTTGAGCAGATCGGTGGTCGGCGCCAGCAGGTGCAGGTCATCGGTCAGCGCCTGCCTGTTGCCGCCCACCACGTCATTGCCCATGTCCGCCAAGCCGATCGAGCTGATCAGGAACGCATCCAGGTTCTGTTGCTCGTCGACGATCGACTTGCTGATCCGGACGGCGTTGTCGGCGGTGGCGAGCAGGTGCGGCGCCGCGTCGGCGTAGGCGTCGCTCACCGCGGGCAGGACCTCGAGGTCGTGGCTCAGCGCCGGAAGGGCGGGCTCCTGGGTGGCCAGGAAGGAGTCGAGGTCGCGCAACATCTGGCCGATCTTGTGGCCGCGGCCGTTGACCGCCGACGCGAGCGCGCCCAGGGTTTCGTTGAGCTTGGCCGGATCGATCGTCGACAACAGCGACGTGAGTTGCTGGAATACCGTGTTGATTTCGACGGTGACGTGTTTGCCCTCGAGGACCTGGCCCGCGCGCAGCGGCTGCGCCGACGGCTCGGCGGGCGGCACCAGCTCAACGAACTTGGCGCCGAACACCGTCGTCGACGCGATATCGACGAGCACATTGGCCGGAATGAGGTGCATCTGCGACGGTTGCATCGCGAGGTGCAGGACGGCTTCGCCGTTGGGCCGCACGTCGATCGAGGCGACCTTGCCCACCTCGACGCCGCGCATCTTCACCTTCGCGTCCGGGTTCATCACCAGGCCGGCGCGCGGTGAGACGACGGTGACGGGCACGCTTGTCGTGAAGGAGCCCTGGAAGAGGCCGATCGCGACGGCGAAGATCAGGCCGATCAGCAGGATGGTCACCAGCCCGGCCAGCGGCCGCGCGTAGGACTGCACGCCGAAGTGGCGCCCGGGTGACGCGGCGACAGGCCGTGCGGCGCTGGTGGTTTCGGAACGATGGATCGGGCCCGGCCCGAGGTTGCGCGTCACTGTCCTATCACCACCTTCCCTAGCCCGACAGGTTGAAGTTGCCGTTGGTGCCGTAGATGGACAGCGAGACGAGCAGCGTCACCGATACGACCACGATCAACGAGGTTCGCACCGCGTTACCGGTCGCGACGCCGACACCGGCCGGTCCGCCCGAGGCAAAGTAGCCGAAATACGTGTGGATCAACAAGATCGTGATCGCCATCAGAACGGCCTGCAGAAACGACCACAGCAAGTCGATCGGGTTGAGGAACGTCGAGAAGTAGTGCTGATACAGGCCGCTCGACTGGCCGAACAGCACCACCGTCGTGAATTGGCTGGCGAAGAACGACAGGATGACGGCGATGGAATACAGCGGCGTGATCGCTATCATCCCGGCCGCGATCCTGGTGCTGACCAGATACGAAATCGGCCGGATGGCCATGGATTCCAGCGCGTCGATCTCTTCGTTGATTCGCATGGCGCCCAGCTGCGCGGTCACGCCGGCGCCGAAGGTGGCCGCCAAACCGATTCCCGCGACGATAGGCGCCGCGATGCGAACGTTGATGAAGGCCGCCAGGAAGCCGGTCAGCGCCTCGATGCCGATGTTGCCCAGCGAGCTGTAACCCTGGACCGCCAGGGTGCCGCCTGCGGCCAGCGTCAAGAAGCCGACGATGACCAGCGTGCCGCCGATCATGGCCAAAGTGCCCGCGCCCATGCTGATTTCGGCGATGAGCCGGATGACTTCCCGCCGGTAGTGACGGACGGCGAAAGGAACCCCGGCCAGCGCCTGGCCGTAGAACAGCGTGTGATCGCCGATTCGGCTCAGGGTGGCGACCGGCTTGTCGAGTTGTCGCGTCAGGCGCGGATAGGTGGCGCGTAGCGTGATCACGGTCTGTCCCTACACCTCCTCAGTGGCCCTTGGTCGACATTCGGATGCCGATGGCGGTGACAACCACATTCACGACGAACAGCGACATGAACGCGTACACCACCGTCTCGTTGACGGCGTTGCCGACGGCCTTGGCGCCGCCGGACACCGTCAGCCCCCGGTAGCACGCGACCAATCCGGCGATCAGACCGAAAAGCGCTGCCTTGACGCACGAAATGACAACCTCGGGCACGCCGGTCAGCAGCGTGATCCCCGCGGCGAAGGCGCCGGGATTGACGTCCTGGACGAACACCGAAAAGACGTAACCGCCCACGATGCCGATGATGACGACCAGGCTGTTGAGCAGCAGCGCCACCAGGCCCGCGGCCAGCATGCGCGGGGTCACCAACCGCTGCACGGGGTTGATCCCCAGCACCTCCATGGCGTCGATCTCCTCGCGGATGGTCCGCGAACCCAGGTCTGCGCACATGGCGGTGGAACCGGCGCCGGCAACGATCAAGACGGTCACCAGAGGGCCGACCTGGGTCACCGCTCCAAAAGCGGCACCGGCCCCGGACAAATCCGCGGCGCCGAGCTCGCGCAACAGGATGTTGAGCGTGAAGCTGACCAGGACGGTGAACGGAATGGCCACCAGCAACGTGGGTGCCAGCGCGACGCGCGCGATGAACCAGGACTGCTCTAAGAACTCACGCCACTGCCAGGGCCGGCGGAACGCGAACTTGATGGCGTCCGCCGACATCGCGAACAGTCCGCCGACGGCCTCCATCGGCTTGGACCCCCGACCGAGCGAGATGCCGCCGGTCCAGCGCTCCGGGCCGGCTCTCTTAATCGCCATCGAACCGAAGCCCTTCCCACTTTTCGAGACGGGTAGTCTTGTTCCTCGTCGTCGAGTGCTGTAAATTCGGCTGAACCGGCGACCATGAATAGGGGCCGGCCGCGGCGAAATGCGTAGCAAGCAGCCACATTCCGGCGTCCACCTCCGGCGTGGCAACCGCTACCATCCTCACGCCAGACCTCCGTTCTGTCGCGTGAGTTGGCGCTTCAAAACGAGGGGCCCCATGTCTTGAAGCGTCCGGCGATTATGACTCATGCCGCGTCCCGGCGGAATGAAAAAGTTAAAACCGTTATCGGACAGCCCATCGGGCGAAAAACGCCGTTCGGCTCAAACATTTGACACATCTCCTGTGGCACTCACGTGACGGCGCCGGCCGTCTTGAGTTCGATGATGCGGTCCCAATCGAGCCCGATCTCCATCAGGATCTCGTCGGTCTGCTCGGCGAATCCCGGCGCTGGCCCGGTGTGCGGCGCCGCGACATCGAACTGGACCGGGTTGGCGACGAGGTCGAGTTCGCCTGCGTGAACCAGGTACTCGTTCGCCCGGATCTGCGCGTCGTCGACCGCCTGCAAGGTGTCCTGCACGGGCGCCCATGGACCGGCAAGCGTGGCAAAGCGTTCGCTCCACTCGGCAAGAGTGCGGGTCGCGATCACCTTGGTCAAGATCTCGACCGCGTCCGCAGTGTTGGCGGCGATCGTCTCGACGGTGGCGAAGCGCGGATCGTCGGCCAGCTCGGGCAGGTCGACGTGCCGGCACACGTCCGCCCAGAACTTGGTGGGTTGCATCATCACGAAGGAGATGTAGCGGCCGTCGGACGTGGTGTAGAGGCCCACCAACGGATTGTTCGGCGCGCCGTGCACACCCGGCGGCGGCGCCTCCATCCGCTGGCCCAGGTGCTTTGTCAGCGCGACCGTATGCCCCATCGACCACAGGCCGCTGCCCAGCAGCGACACATCGACGACCGACGGTTCACCCGTGCGTTCGCGCTTGAGCAAGGCCGCGGCGATGCCGCCGGCGAGGTTGGTCCCGGAGATGGTGTCGCCGTAGGCCGGGCCGGGCGGCGCGATCATGCCGGGCATGCCGGCCGGGGTGATGGTGGCGGCGGTGCCGGCCCGGCACCAGAAGGCGGTCATGTCGTAGCCGCCCTTCTCCGACTCGGCGCCGCGAGGGCCGAGCGCGCTGCCGCGGGCGTAAATGATGTTCGGGTTGACCGTACGAATGTCGTCGACGTCGATGCCGAACTTCTTCCGGTGAGCGGGAAGGAAGCTGGTGAGGAACACGTCGGCCCGGCGCGCGAGCTCGTAGAGCACCTCCTTGCCCTCGGGCACCGACATGTCCAGGCCGATGCTGCGCTTGCCCCGATTGGCGTGTTCGATGTTGGGGTTGGGGTCGCCCTCGACGCGCAGCATGCCGGTCTGCCGCAGTCCGCGTTGCGGGTCGCCGGTCACGGCGTGCTCGACCTTGACCACGTCGGCTCCCCATTCGGCCAGCACCGCACCCGCCGACGGGACGAAGCCGTACATGGCGACCTCCAAAACGCGGATGCCCTCCAGCGGCCTCACGCCGAAGCCCCCACGGCAGGCACCGCGATGGTCTTGCGCTCGCGGAATTCCTCGAGCGCACCCACGCCCCAGAACGGGCTGTCGGCCCCGAAGCTTAAGGCACGGCGGGCCGCCGCGATCGCGACGCCGGCGTCCGGTCCGTGCCCCACGACGGCACCGGTGGCGGGGTCGATCGAGCGGAAGGTCCGGTGCCGGTCGGTGGTCACGAGCCGGCCGTCGATCAGCAGCCGGCGGTCGACCGGTGACTCGGGCGCGGCGTCCGCGATGGTCACTGAGGTGGTCCCCAAGGCGGTGTCAGCCGTGTCCTGCACTGGCATCCCTACTTCCCTGTGCATCGGATGTGTGTGGTGACGGTCACGATAATTTGATTCTCGTCTCCGGCGAATCTTACATTCGGGTCTCGATAATTCAAGAAACTCTCAGGAATGGGACACCGGCGCCGACCAGCGACGTTATTGCTCAGGTGTTGAGGTGGCTCGGGTCTCGCTGCAGGCCGAATGTGGTTTTAGCGCTGTGTTGCACCGCGCTCCGCGGCGAGAGTAAGGTTCTCATAATTGCAAGGGAGATTCTTTGTGACTGAGACGGCCACCCGTGGAGTCGAGGCTAGCTTGGTGCGCGGAACGTGAAGACCGCCGTTGTCACCGGTGGCGGGTCCGGCATCGGTCAAGCAGTCGCGCAACGCCTGCGCGCCGACGGCCTTGACGTCGCCACCATCGACCTTCGACCGTCGGAAGCCGAGCTGGCTTTCACCGCCGACGTCACCGACCGCTCGCAGGTGGATGCGGCGCTGGCTGCGATCCGCGCCCGGCTCGGGCCGGTGACCGTTCTGGTCAACGCGGCGGGCCTCGATGGCTTCAAGCGCTTCGCCAACATCACCTTCGAGGACTGGCGGCGCGTGATCGACGTCAACCTCAACGGCGTCTTCCACACGATCCAGGCGGTGCTGCCCGACATGGTCGAGGCCGGGTGGGGGCGGATCGTCAACATCTCGTCGTCGAGCACGCACTCCGGTGCCCCCTTCATGAGCCACTACGTGGCGGCCAAGTCGGCGGTCAACGGCCTGACCAAGTCGCTGGCGCTCGAATACGGGCCCAGCGGCGTCACCGTCAACGCCGTGCCACCGGGATTCATCGACACCCCGATGCTGCGCGCCGCCGAACAAAACGGGTTCCTCGGCAACATCGAGGAGACCATCGCTCGCACCCCGGTGCGCCGGATGGGCAAGCCGGAAGACATCGCGGCGGCGTGCGCCTTTCTGATTTCCGAGGAGGCCGGCTACATCACCGGCCAGATCTTGGGTGTCAACGGCGGCCGCAACACCTGACCAGAAAATTTCGAAGGAGACACCGTGAAGGTCTGGGTTGATCCGGAACGCTGCCAGGGGCACACCCTGTGCTCGATGATCGCTCCGGATTCCTTTCAGCTCAGCGACATCGACGGCAGTTCGTCGGCGATCGACGAGGTGGTGCCGGCCGACAGGGAGGACCAGGTCCGCGAGGCCGCCCACTCCTGCCCGGAGCAGGCCATCATCATCACGGATGAAACATAAAGGGAGACAACGCCTTGAGTGTCGACGACAGCGTTGATGACAAAGTCAGCGACAGCGACCGTAAGCGGAATCGGTATCAGTTCGATCGGCATTCCCCGGAGTACCGCTCGCAGTTCAAAAACATCACCGAGGAGATGCACGCCCGGTGCCCGATGGCCTGGAGCGACACCTACGGCGGGCATTGGGTGGCGGCCGGCAGCCACGAGGTCTTCGAGCTGGCCCGCTGCCCGGCGGTCTCCAACGATCACGACGTGAACAACGAACGCCGCGGCTACAAGGGCATTTCGATCCCGACGGCCAGCCGCATCAATGGCATCCGGGGCGGCATCCTGGAGATGGACAACCCCGAACACAAGACCTACCGCTCGGTACTCAACCCCTACCTCTCCCCGGCCGCCGTCAAGCGCTGGGAACCGTTCATCGACGACGTGACCCGGGCCTGCCTCGACGAGAAGATCGAGGAAGGCCGCATCGACTTCGTCGACGACCTGGCGAACATCGTGCCGGCCGTGCTGACGCTGGCGATGATGGGCATCCCGCTGAAGAACTGGCAGATGTACAGCGAGCCAACGCATGCCGCGGTGTACACCCCGGAGCACTCCCCGGACATCCAGCGGGTCACCGAGATGCACCGGCAGATGGGGATCGACCTGATCAACAACATGATCGAGATCCGCAACCATCCGCGGCCCGGCCTGGTCAACGCCCTGCTCGAGATGCGGATCGACGGTGAGCCCGCGCCGGATCTGGAGATCATCGGAAATCTCGGATTGATCATCGGTGGCGGTTTCGACACGACCACGGCGCTGACCGCCCACTCGCTGGAATGGCTGTCGGAGAACCCCGACAATCGGGAACTGCTCAGCAAGCAACGTGAAACGCTGCTCGACGCCGCGACCGAAGAGTTTCTCCGCTATTTCACCCCGGCGCCGGGTGATGGCAGGACCTTCTCCGATGACGTCGAGCTCGACGGCATCAAGTTCAAAGAGGGTGAGCGGCTTTGGATTTCGTGGGCGATGGCCAACCGTGACCCCGCGGTGTTCCGCGACCCGGACGAGATCATCCTCGACCGCAAAGGCAACCGGCACTTCAGCTTTGGGCTCGGCCTGCACCGCTGCGCCGGGTCAAACGTCGCGCGCACCGTATTCAAGTCCATGCTCACGGCGGTTCTCGACCGGATGCCCGACTACCGGTGCGACCCCGAGGGCACCGTCCACTACGAGACCATCGGCGTCATCCAGGGCATGCGCAAGCTGCCGGCCAGCTTCACCCCAGGCAAGACGCTGGGCGCGGGCCTCGACGAGACGCTGGACAAACTGCAGCGCGTCTGCGACGAGCAGGAGCTGGCCCGGCCGATCACCGAGCGCAAAGAAGCCGCCGTCATCGACTGACGGCTTCCCTCGCGAGCAGACACAAAATCGCACTAACCACGCCCCTATCGTGCGATTTTGCGTCTGCTCGCCCCTTACCGGCGCCGCGATCTTTCCGTCGCCCGGGCTCCAAGAATCCTTGGAGGCTTCGTAGAGGCCGGCATTTGACCCTTCTCTCAGCACGCGGATCGCCAGCCGCTGGGAGGAGGAACCACGATGCAGCTGACGCTGAGCAACCACATCTCGCTGATCCACGGCTGGGCGCCGCTGACGGTCGAGGTCGTCACCGCGGTCGCGCTGGCGCTGGCCATCGGCTGGCGGTCGCGCCGCTGGCGCCGGTTGTGGCTCCCGTTGGCCGCCGGCGTGGGAGGCGCGGCGGCCGGCGGGGCGCACTGGCACATTGCCGCCAGTCTCAACACCGGACCGGCGCCGCGCGCGCTGTACGTGTGGGTGGCCTTGGTCGGCATGGCCGCGGCCGTGCTGATCCTGGGCTGGCGCGGGGCGCGTTGGTGGCGGCGTGCGCTATCGATTGTGGCCGTGCCGCTGTGTCTGCTGTGCTCGCTGCTGGTGCTCAACCAATGGGTCGGCTACTTCCAGACGGTGCAGAGCGCGTGGGATCAACTCACTGCCCGCCCGCTGCCTCACCAGGCCGACAAGGCCACCGTCGCCGCGTTGGCGGCGACGGGCACCAAGCCGGCGCACGGCAGCCTGGTGTCGGTGCAGACTCCTGACGATGCATCGCGTTTCAAGCACCGCGAGGAACTCGTGTACTTGCCGCCGGCATGGTTCGCGAGCTCCCCCCCGCCGCAGCTGCCCACGGTGATGATGATCGGCGGCGTGATCAACACACCCGCCGACTGGGTGCGCGCCGGCAACGCGGTCGAGACGGTCGACGCCTTTGCGGCGGCGCACGACGGCAACGCACCGGTACTGGTGTTTGTGGACCCGAGCGGGGCGTTCGGCAACGACACCGAAGGCGTCAACGGAACCCGCGGCAACGCCGCCGACCATCTGACGAAAGACGTTGTGCCCTACATGATCTCAAACTTCGGCGTCAGCCCCGACCCGGCCCACTGGGGCGTTGTCGGCTTTTCGATGGGTGGCACGATCGCCGTGGACGTGACGGTCATGCACCCGAACCTGTTCAGCGCGTTCGTCGACATCGAAGGCGACCTGACCCCCAATACGGGAACCAAGGCGCAGACCATCGCGAACCTGTTCGGCGGCAACGCCGACGCGTGGGCGGCGTTCGACCCGACGACGGTGATCAACCGCCACGGCCGCTACACCGGCGTGTCGGGTTGGTTCGCGATCTCTTCGGGTGGCTCGCCGACGCCGAGCCGAGATGTCACGACCGTCGACAGCGCCGCCATGGCCCTCGCCGGGCGCGGTGCCGCCGCCGACCCGGGCAACCAGGCCGCGGCCGCCGGCTCGCTGTGCGCGCTCGGCCGGGCGAACGGCATCGACTGCGCCGTGGTCGCCCAACCCGGAAAGCACGACTGGCCGACCGCGGGCGCGGTCTTCAACACCGCGCTCCCATGGCTGGCCGGCCGGCTGGGCACCCCGGTCGCGACCCGGATTGCGTTGCCGGGAACGGAATCTGCGCCCGCGCAACCACACCACACGGAGGCGGTGGCTCACCCACAGCACTAGCGTTGGAAACCCGCATGCCCGCCGAACGTCACGCCAGCGTGGCGCTCGACGCCCAACGTCACGCCAGCGTGACGGCGGACGACCTGAAGGCGTCAGCCGCGCGGTAGGCCGAGCACTCGCTGCGCGATGATGTTGCGCTGAATCTCCGAAGTGCCGCCGGCGATCGTCCCCGAAAAGCTTCGTGCGTAACGCTCAAACCAGCTGGCGAAGTAGTGATCCAGGTTCATGTGCGCATACGGTCCGGTCAGGGCCGGGTGGACGAGCCCGTCGGAGCCGGCCGACGTCAGAGCCAGCTCCATGCCACGCAGCTCGGCCTCGGACCCGAGCAGCTTGAGCACCGAGATCGCCGCCACGTCATCCTCGCCGCGCGCCGCGCGGGCCAACGCCACCGAACCCACCAGCCGCAGCGCCTGCTTGTCCATGATGGTGCTGGCGTACTGGTCGCGCTCGACGTCGGTGCTCGGATGGAAGTCGTCGATCATGTTGTCCAGGCGATCGGCGAAACCCAGCCACATCATCGTGCGTTCGTGCCCCAGCGACCCGTTGGCCACCCGCCAGCCCTGGTCGAGCTCGCCGACCAGATTCTCCGCCGGTACCCGCACGTCGGTGAAGAACACCTCGTTGAAATCCAGGTCGTCGGCACCGCAGATCGACGGGAACGGCCGGCGCACCAGCCCCGGGCTGTCCGTGGGGATGATCAGCGCGCTGATTCCCTTGTGCTTCGGCGCATCCGGGTTCGTCCGCACGAAGGTCAACAAGACGTCGGCGTCGTGCGCGCCGGACGTCCACACCTTCTGCCCGTTCACGATGAAGTGGCCACCATCGAGCACCGCGCGGGTGCGCAGCGACGCGAGATCCGAGCCCGCGCTGGGTTCGCTCATCCCGAGCGACGCGGTGATCTCGGCCCGCAGGATCGGCACCGCCCAGCGCCGCTTCTGTTCGTCGCTGCCGAACGACAACAGCGAGGCGCCAACGATGTTCACACCCTGCGGGTTGAAGCTGTGATAGATCCGGCGGCGGCTGAGCTCCTCGAGGTAGACGAACTGCTGAATCACCGACGCGTTGCGGCCGCCGAATTCCGGTGGCTGGCTCGGCAGCAGCCAGCCGTTGTCGAACAGCAGGCGCTGCCAGTCGCGCGCCCACTGCGGCATGTGGGAGACCGACCGGGGCCGCTCGAGCGTTTCGCTTGCGTCAGGCAGGTTTTCGTCGAGGAACGCCGCGAACTCCGCCCGGAACGCCTCGACGTCGGGATCAAAAGTCAGCTGCACGGTACTCCTCGGCGATTCGCGCCCGATGTTGCGCCGCGCCGCCGAGCATCAGCTCGCCCGCCTTGGCCCGCTTCAGCGCGAACTGCAGGTCGTTCTCCCAGGTGAAGCCCATCGCGCCGAAAAGCTGTAAGCCATGCCGGAATACGAGCGACTGGCACTCCCCCGCCGACGCCTTGGCCATGGCGGCGGCGAGCCGGCGCCGGGGGTCGTCGGCCGCGATCGTCAGCGCGGCGAAGTAGGCCAGCGCCCGGGCGCGTTCCACGGCGATGTGCATGTCGGCGGCCTTGTGCTGGACGGCCTGGAAGGAGCCGATCGGCACGCCGAATTGCTGCCGGTTGCGGACGTGCTCGAGGACCATATCGAGGATGCGTTGGCACGCACCGACCGTCGTGATCGCCATGCCCGTCAGCGCGAGGTGGTGCGCGCGCTCGGCGTCGACGGTGAGCCGGGCGCTGTCGGGCACGCGGACTTCGCCGAACGACAGGTCGGCGACATGCAGGACCGGGTCGAACACCGCGGAGCGGCGCGCCGACACCTGGTTGGCCGCGACGACGAACACCCCGGCGTCGGTCACGACGGCCAGCCGGTCGACCCGGTCGCCGTCGAGAACGTGGCGCGCCGTGCCGTCGAGCACCCAACCGTCGGCGTCCCGGTGCGCGCAGACCCCGCCGTACACGGCGGTGCCGGCCTCGTGCGGGTCGAACCGGTCCGCGGCCAGCGGGGCGTACTGGCTCATCGTCGCCAGGAAGGGGGTGGGGTCGGTCGCGCGCCCCAACTCCTCGAGCACGATGGCGAGCTCCACGGCGCCGGCCGGCTCGTTCAGCTCGGTCCAGCCCTGGTCGACATACGACTTCCATAACGGGCTCGGGTCGACGCCGTCCTCCGCCACGCTGCGCACCAGCGACGGCGGGCACTGCTTGGCGACGACGTCGCGAACGGTCTGCTGCCACAGCCGCTGATCAGCATCGAACTCCAACAGCATCCGGGCCGCCTCCTGTCGTCACCGCCGTCGCGAGAATAACATTCTCCGAGACGGAAGCGGTAATCTCGAAAACCGGTTATGGGCTACCCGACCACCACGCGTCCCGCGACCAACCAGCACTCGGGATACCGATGGCGGCTCCGTGCTGCTATACGAAGGTCATATCAGGAGAGCGCCCGGAGCCGTCAAAGGAGAGAGCATTGGATCGCGAAACCTACCAACGAGGACTGGAAATCCGCTCCGCCGTGCTGGGCGAGGAATACGTCAACCGGGCGCTGGCGAACGCGAGCGACTTCACCAAGCCTCTGCAAGACCTCGTCACCGAGTACTGCTGGGGTGCGGTGTGGGGCCGCGAGGGGCTGGCCCGCAAGACCCGCAGCATGCTCAACCTGGCCATGATCTCGGTCCTCAACCGCCCCAACGAATTGCGCACCCACGTCAAGGCGGCGCTGACCAACGGCGTGACGCGCGACGAGATCCGCGAGATATTCCTCCAGGTCGCGATCTACGCCGGCGTGCCCGCCGCCGTCGACAGCTTTCGCATCGCGGGTGAGGCGTTCGCCGAGGCGGACGAGGGCTAGGGCCGGCGATGCAGATCGGGTTCATCGGCTTGGGAAACATGGGCTTTCCCATGGCGGTTCGCCTCGTTCGCGGCGACCACGAAGTCGTCGCGTTCGACACGCGCGCCGACGCGCTCGATCGGATCGTGGCGCTCGGGGCGCGCGCCGGTTCGTCGCCGAAGGACGTCGCCGATCGCGCCGAAACCGTCCTGGCCAGCCTCCCGTCGCCGGCCGCGTCGCTCGAGGTGGCGACCGGCGCCGACGGGGTGATCGCGGGCTCGAGGGTCAAGCGCTATGTCGACCTGTCGACCGTCGGGAGCCAAGCGGGGACCCGGATCCATGGCCTGCTGGCCCGACGCGGCATTGCGGCGATCGACAGCCCCGTGAGCGGCGGGGTCGGCGGGGCCCAGAACGGGTCGCTCGCCCTGATGGTGTCCGGGCCCCGCGACGAATTCGACGTTCTGCGAACCGCGCTCGAAACGCTCGGCAAGCCGTTCTACGTCGGGGACAAGCCGGGCTCGGCGCAGACGATGAAGCTCGCCAACAACATGCTGGCGGCCAACGTTTTGGCCGCCACGGCGGAGGTCGTCGTGATGGGCGTCAAGGCCGGCTTGGACCCCGAGGTGATGATCGACGTGCTCAACGCCGGCTCGGGCGGGACGAGCGCCAGCCGCGACAAGTTCCCGCGCGCGATCCTCCCGCGAACCTTCGATTACGGCTTTGCCACCGGGCTGATGGTCAAGGATGTGCGGCTCTATCTCGACGAGGCCCGGTCGCTGGGTGTGCCGGCCCAGATCGCCGAAACCATCGGCGGGCTCTGGGAGGCCTGCGCGCGCGACGAGGGCCCGGACTCCGACTTCACCACGGTCATCAAGCCGTTGGAAAAGGCGGCCGGCGTGACGGTGGCTCGGCGCGCCGGCTAGCACGTCGATCCGTCTCCGCGGCCCTCGGTCAACGCGCGAGAATGGTATTATCCAGTTTCAAGAACGATACTTGCGAACACGACCAGGAAATCGCCTGCTAGCAGGCACGATGATTAAACGAAATGCTTACCGGAAACCCGTTGATTGACCGTTGAACAGAATGTTAGGTTATCTATCATATGGCCCGCCTGGGTTCACTTTGGCTGACCGAGCCGAAGGATGGCTTTCGTGATCGAACACCCTGATGGCACTCGCACACCGCTGATCGACGCGAGCGTGCACATTTTCTTCCCGTCCAACCGAGCCCTGCGGAAGGCGCTGCGCGAGCCGTTCAAGAGCCGCGGCTTCCCCGACTACGAGATGGACTGGTACGGGGCTCCGGGCGGCGAGTACGCGCCCAATACGGAGGGCCCGGACGGTCAGTACCCCGGCTCGGACCCGGAATTCGTTGCCCACGAATTGTTTTCGAAGCGCGGCGTCGACGTGGCGGTCCTGCATCCGATGGGGCGCGGGATCATGCCGGACCGGCGCCTGGGCAGCGCGCTGCATGCCGCTCACAACGAGATGATGGTGTCGGACTGGCTGGAGTCCACCGAGTTCGGCGAGCGCTTCCGCGGCACCATCCGGGTCAACCCCGACGACATCGCCGGGGCGCTGCGGGAGATCGAGAAGTGGCGTGGGCATCCGCGCGTGGTGCAGATCGGTGTGCCGCTGCAGTCGCGCGAGGTCTACGGCAAACCGCAGTTCTGGCCGCTGTGGGAGGCCGCGGCCGACGCCGGCCTGCCGGTGGCCGCCCACATCGAAGTGGGCAACGGGATCATGTTTCCGCCGACGCCGTCCGGGAACACCCGCACCTACGAGCAGTACGTCAGCTTCATGGCGCTGAACTACATCTATCACCTGATGAACATGATCGCCGAGGGCGTCTTCGAGCGCTTCGCCGGACTCAAATTCGTCTGGGCCGACGGCGCGGCGGACTTCGTGACGCCGTTCATCTGGCGTATGGACACCTTCGGCCGGCCGCACCTCGAACAGACGCCGTGGGCGCCGCGCATCCCCAGCGACTACCTGCCCGGCCACGTCTATTTCGTGCAGGGCAGCCTCGACGGCCCCGGTGACGTCGAGTTCGCCGGCGAATGGTTCGGCTTCACCGACAAGGAAGACATGGTGATGTTCGGCTCCAGCTACCCGCATTGGCAGTTCGGTGATGCCAAGAAGCTGCCCACGGCGCTATCGGCCGAGCAGCGGGAGAAGGTGTGCTGGCGCAACGCGGCGGGGCTGTACGGCATAGACATCCCCGCGGGAGTGGGCGCACAGTAGAAGTAAGACGTGAGACTGAGGAGATTCAAATGACGTTGACCCATTCGCAGGAGCGGGTTCCCGCTGCCGAGCGCATAGCGGTCCGGTGCGTCGACTCGGACGTCCACCCGGCGCCCAAGCGCGGCGAGCTCGTTCCGTACATCCCCGAGCCCTGGCGCAGCAAGTACTTCCTCAACCGCCACGTGGGCGAGTTGATCTACTACGACGCCCCGGATTACGCGCACAGCTATGCGATGCGCGTGGATTCGTTTCCGCCCAATGGCGAGTTCCCCTGCAGCGACCCGGATATGGCGTTCCGCCAGCTGATCATGGAGGCCGGCTCCGACATCGCGATCCTGGAACCCGCCGCCTACCCGGCCCGGCTGCCCGAAGCGCAGCACGCGATGTCGTACGCGTTGAACGACTGGCAGGCCAATCACTGGCTGGACAGCCATAACAACTGGCACGAGCGGTGGCGCGGTTCGATCTGCCTCGCCATCGAAGAGCCGGAGGCCTCGGTGCGCGAGATCGAGCGCTGGGCGGGGCATCCGTTCATGGCGCAGATCCTGATCAAGGCCGAGCCGAAGCCGTCCTGGGGCCACCCCAAGTACGACCCGATCTGGGCCGCCGCGACCAAGCACGACATCACGGTCAGCTGCCACCTGTCGCGCAGCCAGTACGACGAGCTACCGATTCCGCCCGTGGGATTCCCCAGCTACAACCACGACTTCATGGTGACCTACTCGCTGCTGGCCGCCAACCAGGTGATGAGCCTGATCTTCGACGGCGTTTTCGACCGGTTCCCGACGCTGCGGATCGTGTTCGTCGAGCACGCCTTCAGCTGGATCCTGCCGCTGATGTGGCGCATGGATGCGATCTACGAATCGCGCAAGTCGTGGGTGGACATCAAGCGCAAGCCGTCGGAGTACGTCAAGGACCACATCAAGTTCACCACCCAGCCGCTGGACTACCCCGAGGACAAGACGCAGCTGACCCGCGCGCTGGAATGGATGGAGTGCGAGAAGATCCTGCTCTTCTCCTCGGACTACCCGCACTGGACGTTCGACGACCCGCGCTGGTTGGTCAAGCACCTTCCGAAGGCGGCCCGCGACGCGGTGATGTACAAGAATGGCATCGCGACCTACCACCTGCCCGAGACCGTTCCGGTCCTCGAGGGTCAGACCCGGGTGCTCTGAATTGACGGAGGACACCAAACGGCCCGAGCCGCGTCTCGCCCAGGGCCGCGAGCACGTCGTCGCCACCGTGGACGAAATCCCGCCCGGCACACACAAACTCGTGCCGATCGGGCGGCACGGCGTCGGTGTTTACAACGTCAACGGCAGCTTCTATGCCATTGCGAATTATTGCCCCCACCAGGGCGGCCCGCTGTGCTCGGGACGCGCACGCGGGCGCACGATCGTCGACGAGACCGCCCCGGGCGACTCGGTCATGGTTCGTGACCTCGAGTTCATCTACTGTCCCTGGCACCAATGGGGTTTCGAGCTGGCGACGGGTACGACCGCGGTCAAGCCCGAGTGGAGCATCCGCACCTATCCGGTGCGCGTCGTCGGCAACGACATTCTGGTGCAGGCCTAACTACAGGAGAATCGGGTGCCTTCAATCGAGATCAACGGGGGAAACGTCGTCTACGAAATCCTGGGCGAATCGGGCGATCTCATCGCCCTGACGCCGGGCGGCCGGTTCAGCAAGGAGATCGAGGGCCTGCGCCCCCTCGCCGACGCACTGGCCGCGGGCGGGTACCGGGTGTTGCTGTGGGACCGGCCCAATTGCGGCGCCTCCGACGTGCAGTTCTACGGTCAGAGCGAGTCGCACATGCGGGCCGAGACGCTGCACAAGCTGGTGACCGGGCTGGGCTTCGAGCGCTGCATCCTCGCCGGCGGCTCCGGCGGCGCAAGGGATTCCATGCTGACCACGATGCTCTACCCCGAGATGGTCACCAAGCTGGTGGTGTGGAACATCGTCGGCGGCATCTACGGCACCTTCGTGCTGGGCTCCTTCTACATCGTCCCCAGCATTCTCGCCGTGCGCGGCACCGGGATGGACGGCGTGGTGAAGGTGCAGGAGTGGCGCGATCGCATCGAGGAGAACCCGAACAACAAGCAGCGCTTCCTCGACTTCGACTCTGGCGAGTTCCTCAAGGTGATGCTGCGCTGGCTCAACGCTTTCGTGTCCAAGCCGGGGCAGACGATTCCCGGCGTCGAGGACGAGATGTTCGACCGGATCAAGGTGCCCACCTTGATCATTCGCGGCGGCGAGAACGACATGGATCATCCGAAGCGGACGTCGCTCGAGGTCAGTTGCTTGATCAAAGGATCGAAACTCATCGACCCGCCGTGGCCGGAGGACGCCTGGGAGCGCGCGTCCGAGGACCGCGCGGCGGGCCGGGTGCAGCACTTCAACATGTTCGACACGTGGGTGCAGGCGGCGCCCGCGATCCTCGAATTCCTGGGATCGTGATGGCGCTACACGGTACGAATGTGAACCTCGCAGTTGAGCGACGCCTCCAACGCCGTGTGAACCCGGCTCTCCGGGATGCGGTCGAGGTCCCGCTCACGCAGCGTCACGTACACGATGTCGAAGCCGTCGTCGCCCGGAGTCCGCTCGATCTCGCCGGTGAGCCCGAAGCCGGACAACACACCGTGCGCGTCGTCGTCTGTTCCCCGGCTGATGAAGGTGACCACGCCGGGCACCGGCCTGGTGCCGAATGCCTTGGCGCACAACTCAATCGCGGCGTTGCGCGCCGCGTCGCCGTCGTCGGCCGCGATCAGCAGTTCGACCTCGCGGCGGCCCACGGGCATGGCCGCGAGGTCGTTGTGGACCACGTCGGCGCCCACCGCACCGGCGAGCTCGAGGAGCACAGCCATGCCCTCGCGTAGCTGCGCGGCGGTGAACGCGCTTTCCGGATCGACGTTGACGCGCACCACCGCAGTTCGCATGTGCGCAAGCCTAACCAAGACGATGGCGGGCCGGCCGTGAACACCACCCAATCCACGGCGATCACCACCGCCGCGCCGCCCGGACTCGAACCGCGGCTGCTGGTCGAACAGCGCGAGGACCTCGCGGCGTATCGACGCCTCGGCGGATACCGTCCGCTGGCCGACGCCGACGAGTTGCTGGGCGAGGTGGAATCCAGTGGGCTGGTCGGCCGCGGCGGTGCGGCCTTTCCGCTGGCGGTGAAGTTGCGCGCGGTGCGCGACAACGGCCGCATCGCGGGCGGCACCGTGGTCGTCGCGAATGGCGAAGAGGGAGAACCCGCTTCGATCAAGGACCGCTGGCTGCTGCGCAACCGCCCGCACCTAGTGCTGGACGGGCTGCGGTTGGCCGCCGTCATCGCGGGCGCCCACCGCGTCTACGTCTATGTGTCCGATCCGGAGTCGGCGCACAGCGTCGAAACCGCGCTCGGCGAGCTTGAACCGGACGCGCTGGGGGGCCTCGACGTCCGCATGTTGACGGTGCAGCCCGGATACGTGGCCGGCGAGGAGACCGCCGCGGTCCGCGCGATCAACGGCGGCCCGGCCAAGCCGACGGACAAGCCGCCGCGCCCATTCGAAGCGGGCGTCGGCGAGCGCCCCACGCTGGTGAGCAATGTCGAGACCTTGGCCAACCTGCCCTTCCTGCAGTGCCACGGTTCGGCCGCGTTCCGCGCCCAAGGCACCTCGCTGTCACCGGGGACCTTCCTGGCCACCATCACCGGGGCCGGCCGGCCGCCGGTGCTCTACGAGCTTCCGCACGGCCTGCCCTTTGCCGAACTGCTTGCGCTGCATGGCGTTTCGCCTGACCAGGTGCGCGGCGCCCTGCTGGGTGGCTATTTCGCCGGCCTGCTCAACCGCTCCGTGCTGGAGACGACCCTGGACCACGAGACGATGCGGCGGCTCGGCAGCGGCCTGGGCTGCGGCGCGATCTCGGTGATCACCGACGACTGCCCCGTCGCGGTCGCGGCGTCGGTGCTGGCGTACTTCGACCGGGAAAACGCCGGGCAGTGCGGGTCCTGCTTCAACGGGACGGCGGCAATGGCCGCGGCCGCCGGTGCGCTCCGCGACGGCGCCGCGACGACCGAAGACGTCGAGCGGTTGCGCCGCTGGTCGGTGCTGCTGCGGGGACGCGGTGCGTGCGCGACGCTGGACGCCGCCACCAACGTGGCCGCCAGCCTGCTCGGGCAGTTCCCGGACGAAGTCGCCGCGCATCTCGGCGCCACCTGCCCCGACTGCACCCACGGCGCATTCCGTGCCGACCGTCCCTACGAGGCGGAGGCTGTGAGGCAAGCATGAGGATTCGGCTGGACCGCACCGTGTGCGACGGCTTTGGCATCTGCGCCAAGTACGCGCCCGGATACTTCTCGCTGGACGACTGGGGGTACGCGTCCCTGATCGGCGACGGCACCGTGGCGGAGTCGGATCGCGACGCGGTCATGCGCGCGCTGATGGACTGCCCGGTGCACGCCATCGCCGAGATCGGCGAGCGCATCTCCGCCGCCCCTCAGCTTGCGCTCACCGACGCGGAGGATCCCGCCGCGCACCTCAAGACCGAAGAGAACGAGGCGGAGTGGGGATTCACGCGTTGACCCGTCGCCGCCGGCACCCGTAGTGCCGTGCAACTCACCTTCGACGCCGAGGTAGAAGACTTCCGCGCGGAGTTTGTCGCCTTTCTCGCCGAACATCTGCCGCCTCAGGCACAGGCCACCGAGCGGCCCTCGTCGACGTCGCACGTGCCCGAATGGTCACGGCGCTGGCAGCGGCTCCAGTTCGAGCACGGCTGGCTGCTGCCGGGAAACCCACCCGAGTTCGGCGGCCGCAACGCCACCATCCTGCAGCAATTCGTGCACCGCGAGGAGCTGTCGCGACGTCGGATCTACCACTGTTTCAACCCGCAGGGCGTCGGCATCATCGCGGCGTCGCTGCTCTCCTTCGGGACCGACGAGCAGAAGCGGCGCTGGGCGGTTCCGATCCTGCGAGCCGACATGACCGCGTCTCTCGGCATGAGCGAACCCGGGGCGGGGTCCGACCTGGCGGGGCTGCGGACGAAGG
>NZ_LZIS01000191.1 GCF_001667015.1 Mycobacterium sp. E3198
CACCACCTCGACCACCCTGACGTACGCGCTCTGGTCGCTGGGGCACCACCGTGACATCCAAGAACGGGTGCGCGCGGAGGTCGCCGCGCTGGGCGCGCGGGCGCTGACCCCCGAGGACGTGCCCGCGCTCGAGCTGACCGTGCGGGTACTGCACGAGGCGCTGCGGTTGTGCCCGCCCGCGGCGGGAACGATGCGGACGCCCACTCGCGACATCGTGGTGGACGGCCACCTCGTCGAGGCCGAAACCATGGCGCTGGTCAGTTTCTATGCGCTGCACCGTGATCCGGCGCTGTGGGAGGACCCCCTGCGCTTTGATCCGGACCGGTTCCTGCCCGAACGGTCGAAGGGTCGAAGCCGCTGGCAGTACCTGCCGTTCGGCGGCGGACCGCGCTCGTGCGTCGGCGATCACTTCGCGATGCTGGAGGCCACGCTCGCGTTGGCGACGGTCGTGGGCGCGACCGACATCGAATCGCTGGAGTCGGACTTCCCGCTGGATACGCCGTTCACGGTGGTCGCCGCGCGGCCCGTCCGCGCCCGGGTGCGGGCCTGCTCCCGCGGCTAGACACCCAGTAGCCGCAGCGACGCCCACAGCGCCAGCACCGCCACCACCAGCGCCGGCGGGACCGTGCACAGCCCGAGCCGGGTGTACTCGCCGGCCCCGGCGTCGACGTCGTGGCGGCGTAACACGCGGCGCCACAACAGGTTCGACAGCGAACCCACATAGGTCAGGTTGGGGCCGATGTTGACCCCGATCAGGACCGCCAGGATGGCCGCGGCGCCGCCGGGCGCCACCAGCGGCAGCAGCACCAGCGTGGCGGGCAGGTTGTTCACGACGTTGGCCAGCAGCGCGGCGATCGCCGCGATCGCGAGCAGCGCGGGCAGTCCCGACCCGGACGGCAACACCGACGACATCGCCCGGTCCATCCCGTTGACCATGACCGCGCGCACCCGTTCTTGGATGTCACGGTGGTGCCCCAGCGACCAGAGCGCGTACGTCAGGGTGGTCGAGGTGGTG
>NZ_LZIS01000192.1 GCF_001667015.1 Mycobacterium sp. E3198
GGCGGCCGGGGCGTGGTGGCCGGCGTCAGCTACGAGGCGCGGGTGTTCGGCGCCCGGTCGGCCATGCCGATGCATCAGGCGCGCCGGCTGATCGGCGTGACCGCGGTGGTGCTGCCGCCGCGCGGGGTGGTCTACGGCGTGGCCAGCCGCCGGGTCTTCGACACGGTGCGCGGCCTGGTGCCCGTCGTCGAGCAGCTGTCGGTCGACGAGGGCTTCGGCGAGCCGCCGCGGCTCGCCGGGGCGTCGGCCGAGGACGTCGAGGCGTTCTGCGAGGGATTGCGGCGCCGCATTCGCGACGAGACCGGCCTGGTCGCCTCCGTCGGCGCGGGCTCGGGCAAGCAGATCGCCAAGATCGCGTCCGGCCTGGCCAAACCCGATGGCGTGCGGGTGGTCCCGCGCGCCGAGGAGCGGTCGCTGCTCGGCGGGTTGCCGGTGCGGCGGCTGTGGGGCATCGGGCCGGTCGCCGAGGAGAAGCTGAATCGGCTGGGCATCGAGACGATCGGGCAGCTGGCCGCGCTGACCGACGCCGAGGTGGCCAACCTGCTCGGCGCGACGGTCGGCCCGGCGCTGCACCGCCTGGCCCGCGGCATCGACGACCGGCCCGTCGCCGAGCGCGCCGAGGCCAAACAGATCAGCTCGGAGTCGACCTTCGCCGTCGACCTGACCAGCCTCGAGCAGCTGCGCGACGCAATCGACCCGATCGCCGAGCACGCACACCGACGCCTGCTGCGCGACGGCCGCGGCGCGCGCACCGTCACGGTCAAGCTGAAGAAGTCCGACATGAGCACGCTGACCCGCTCGGCGACGCTGCCCTACGCGACGACCGAATCGGGCGCGTTGATCGCCCTGGCCCGCCGGCTGCTGCTCGACCCGCGCGAGATCGGGCCGATTCGCCTTCTGGGCGTGGGGTTTTCGGGCCTCAGCGATGTGCGCCAGGAGTCGTTGTTCCCGGACTTGGAGCTGGCGGGGGAGATGTCGGAGGAACACCCCGTGGCGACGGCGACCGAGGCGATGTTCGCGCCGGTCCCGGAAGCGTCGGCCTGGCGGGTCGGCGACGCCGCGGGGTGGCGGGTGGGAGACGACATAGCCCACCGCGACTACGGACACGGCTGGGTGCAGGGCTCCGGCCACGGGGTGGTCACCGTGCGGTTCGAAACCCGGGGCTCGGGGCCGGGCACCGCGCGCACGTTTCCCGCCGACACGAGCGACCTCACCGGCGCCAACCCCGTGGACTCCCTGGACTGGCCCGACTACATCGGCGCGCTGCAAGCCGACGCGGTCCTATCCCCAGCGGTCGACGACGTCGGCGACGGGTAGCCCCGCGGCCAGCGCCGCCATCGCGAGCACCCGCGCCTGCGGCGGCCGCAGCCTCGGCACCAGCACCGCGCCGGCGGCCGCCATCTCGTGGCCGGGGCCGTAACTCGCGCCGACCCGCCCGCCGGGGACGCGGGTGGACACCGCGATGATGACCCCGGCGCCGCAGTGCCGGCGCACGCCCTCGACGACCGCGGCTCCGGCGTTGCCCGACCCCAGCGCCTCCAGCACGACGGCCCGCGCGCCCGCGGTCACGCAGGCGTCCAGCGCCACCGAGTCACTGCCCAGGTACGCCGCGACGATGTCGACCCGCGGCGCCGCGGCGGCGCTGAGGTCGCCGACGTACGGCCGCGTCTTGGCGCCCGCCAGCGCCACGCCGCCGCCCACCGCGCCGACCAGCTCGCCGGCGAAGCCGCTCAGGTCGTCGGTGGCCACCTTGTGCATGCCCAGCGGCTGCAGCACCCGGCCGGCGAAGCACACCACGACCCCCAGGCCGCGGGCGGCGGGGCTGGCCGCGACCGCCAACGCGTCGCGCAGGTTCCCCGGGCCGTCGGCGTCCGGGGCGTCGGCGCCGCGCATGGCGCCGGTGAGGACGACCGGGACGTCGCCCGCGTGGGTGAGGTCGAGCCACAGGGCCGTCTCTTCCATGGTGTCGGTGCCGTGGGTGATGACCACACCGTCGGCGCCGCCGTCGATCGCGGCCCGCACCGCGCCGCGCATCCGGTCCCAGTCCGCCGGCGTCAGCTCCGAGCTGTCAAGGGACAGCAGGTCGACGACGTCGACGTCCAGCCCGGCGGTGAGGTCCGCGCCGCTGTATGCCGGGCGCCGCACCCCGTCGGCGCCTTCCCCGGTGGATATCGTGCCTCCGGTGGCGATGACGGTGAGCCGGGCCATGGTGTGCATCATCGCGCACGTTCGGGTTAGGGGATGATGGTGACGTGTCCAACGAACCATCAGGGCCGGCCCGGGAGGTAGCCGAACCCGAACCCGCACCCACCAGGCCGCCGAGGCGATTGCGCCTGCTGCTGTCCGTTGCGGCGGTGGTGCTGGCGTTGGACATCGTGACGAAGGTGCTCGCCGTCAGACTGCTGCCCCCGGGCCAGCCGGTGTCGATCATCGGCGACACGGTGACCTGGACCCTGGTGCGCAACTCGGGCGCCGCGTTCTCCATGGCCACCGGATACACCTGGGTGCTGACTCTGATCGCGACGGGCGTGGTGGTCGGCATCTTCTGGATGGGGCGACGGCTGGTGTCGCCGTGGTGGGCGGTCGGGCTCGGGATGATCCTCGGCGGCGCCATGGGCAACCTCGTCGATCGCTTCTTCCGGTCGCCCGGGCCGCTGCGCGGGCACGTGGTGGACTTCTTGTCGGTCGGCTGGTGGCCGGTGTTCAACGTCGCCGACCCGTCGGTGGTCGGCGGGGCCATCCTCCTGGTGGCACTGTCGATCTTCGGCTATGACTTCGACACCGTGGGCCGCCGCAAGCCCGTCGACCGTTGACCGAGCGTTCGATGCCCGTCCCCGAGGGACTGGCGGGCATGCGCGTCGACGCCGGGTTGGCGCGCCTGCTGGGGCTGTCGCGCAGCGCCGCGGCGGCGTTGGCCGAAGGCGGCGGCGTCGAACTGGACGGGGTGCGCGCGGGCAAGTCCGACCGCCTGACGGGCGGCGCCTTCCTGCACGTGCGGCTGCCCGAGGCGCCGGCCCCGCCGCAAAACACGCCCGTCGACATCGAGGGCATGACGATCCTCTATTCCGACGACGACATCGTCGCCGTCGACAAGCCCGCCGCGGTGGCCGCCCACGCATCGGTGGGCTGGACCGGTCCCACGGTGCTCGGCGGGTTGGCCGCCGCCGGTTACCGGATCACCACCTCCGGCGTGCCCGAGCGGCAGGGCATCGTCCATCGCCTCGACGTCGGCACCTCCGGGGTGATGGTGGTGGCGCTGTCCGAGCGCGCCTACACGGTGCTCAAGCGGGCGTTCAAGCAGCGCACCGTCGACAAGCGTTACCACGCGCTGGTGCAGGGACATCCGGACCCGTCCAGCGGGACGATCGACGCGCCGATCGGGCGGCACCGCGGCGGCGAGTGGAAGTTCGCCGTCACCAGGGATGGCCGGCACAGCCTCACCCACTACGACACCATCGAAGCGTTCCATGCCGCCAGCCTGCTCGACGTGCACCTGGAAACCGGTCGCACCCACCAGATCCGGGTGCACTTCTCCGCGCTGCACCACCCGTGCTGCGGTGACCTCGTCTACGGCGCCGACCCGGTGCTGGCGAAAAGGCTTGGGCTGGAACGGCAATGGCTGCACGCGCGTGCGCTGTCCTTCGCCCACCCGGCCGACGGCAGGCGGATGGAGATCGTCAGCCCCTACCCGCCCGACCTGCAACACGCGCTGGACGTGTTGCGCGCCGAGGGCTGACGCCTGCTCGCACGTTCGTCGAACCTGTAATTTTGCAGGTCTTCTCTCGCACTTCCTCTGCAGATTTACAGGCTCGGGGATGATTGGGGGCTGATCACCGCGCCTTGCGGGCCTCGACCAGCACCCGCGTCGGGTGCGCGACGAACGACCCGTCGGCCTCGATCCGTTGGTGCAGTTGCCGCAGCCGGTCCCGGTAGCGCGCCACGGTGAAGTCCGGCACCGTCCACACCACCTTGCGCAGGAAGTAGACGACGGCCCCGATGTCGAAGAACTCGGCCCGCAGCCGCTCCGCGCGCAGATCCACCACCTGCAGGCCCGCGGCGTCCACCTGCGCGCGCACGGCGTCCGGGTGAAATTCGGCCCATTTCTCGGGCTGCGGTCCGATGAAGTACTCGACCAGCTCGCCCATCGTGGCCGGCCCGATGTGCTGCGCAAAGTAGGTGCCGCCCGGCCGCAGCACCCGACGGATCTCGGTCCACCACACGGAGATCGGATGGCGGGTGG
>NZ_LZIS01000193.1 GCF_001667015.1 Mycobacterium sp. E3198
CGGCGCCGCGGGAAGGGGCATCGGGGCGGTCACGTCACTCATTGTGATGGATCGTTAACCGCGCCGGAACCTAATCGCCGAATGTCCGCCGCGCCGCCGGCAGCGGTTCAGGGCACGTTCAGTGCGGCTTGGCCAGCGGAAATGGGAGGGTCTCGCGGATGCTGCGGCCGGTTATGAGCATGACGAGCCGATCGATGCCCATGCCCATGCCGCCGGTGGGCGGCATGGCGTATTCCATGGCCTGCAGGAAGTCTTCGTCGAGCTCCATCGCCTCGGGGTCCCCGCCGGCGGCCAACAGCGACTGCTCCTGCAGGCGGCGCCGCTGCTCCACCGGATCGGTCAGCTCGCTGTAGGCGGTTCCCAGCTCGACGCCCCACGCCACCAGGTCCCAGCGCTCGGCGACGCCGCGCTGGCTGCGGTGCGGCCGGGTCAGCGGCGACACCGAGGTGGGGAAGTCGATGTAGAAGGTCGGCTGCTCGGTCTTGTCCTCGACCAGGTGCTCGTACAGCTCGAGCACGACGGCGCCGGAGTCCCAGTGCGCGCGATAGGGAATGTGGACGGCGTCGGACAGCTTGCGCAGCGCCGCCAGCGAGGTCTCGGTGTCGACGCGCTCGCCGAGGGCTTCGGACACCGCGTCGTACACGGTCTTCACCGGCCAGCTGCCGGAGATGTCGACCGGCTCGAGGCGCCCGTCGGTGCCGTCACCGCCGCTGCGGGGCCGCAGCACCGTCTGCTCGCCGTTGGCGGCCTGTGCGGCGTTCTGGATCAGCTCGCGGCAGCCATCGATCCACACCTTGTAGTCGGCGTGCGCCTGGTAGGCCTCCAGCAGGGTGAACTCGGGATTGTGGCTGAAGTCGACGCCCTCGTTGCGGAAGGCGCGGCCCAGTTCGAACACCCGCTCGACGCCGCCGACGCACAGCCGCTTGAGGTACAGCTCGGGCGCGATGCGCAAGAACAGGTCCATGTCGTAGGTGTTGATGTGCGTGACGAACGGCCGGGCGGTGGCGCCGCCGTGGATCTGCTGCAGGATGGGCGTCTCGACCTCGATGAAACCCTTGGCGAACAGCGTTTCCCGCACGGACCGCAACACGGCGCTGCGGGCCTTGATCAGATCGCGCGATTCGGGGTTGACCGCCAGGTCGACGTAGCGGGTGCGCACCCGCGCCTCGGGGTCGGTCAGCCCCTTCCACTTGTTCGGCAACGGCCGCAGGCACTTACCGATCATCCGCCAGTCGCGCACCATCAGCGAGCGGGTCCCGTTCTTGCTGTATCCCATGTGCCCGGTCATCTCTACCAGGTCGCCGAGATCGATGGCCGCGGTGAAATCGGCGGTGTGGCTGCGCTCCAGGTGCGAATTGTCCAGCAGCACTTGAATTTCGCCCGACCAGTCACGCAGCTGGGCGAACAGCACGCCGCCGTAGTCGCGTATCCGCAAGATGCGGCCGGCCACCGACACTCTTTCGTCATCGTCGGCGTCCAGCGCGCGGGCGATGGTGTGGCTGGGCGGGGCTCCCACCGGGTACGCGTCGACCCCGTTGCGCTGCAAGACCTTCAACTTGGCCAGCCGCACCCGCACCTGCTCGGGCAGGCGGGACCGGGATTCCTCGGCCTCGGCCGCGCTGGCGCCGCGCTGCAGCCCGCTCACGTCCGGCGCCGATCCGTCGTGATGCAACAGCCCGGACTCCGCCAGCCTGGCCGGCACGGCGGGGTGGTGCCCGGTGTGCGTCTTGCGCCGGCTGAACGGGAACGAGAGGAACCCCTCGGCCAGGGCCGAGGCGACGCCGACGCGGGGGACCAGCCGGGCGTCCTCGTAACAGGCGTAGCGGGGAACCCAATCGGGTTGGTACTTCATGTTGGAGCGGTACAACGTCTCCAGCTGCCACCACCGCGAGAAGAACAGCAGGAACCCGCGCCACAACCGGGCAACCGGACCGGCGCCCAGCTGCGCGCCCTGCTCGAATGCGGACCGGAACATGGCGAAGTTCAGCGAGATGCGAATGATGCCAAGGGTTTCCGCGTTCAGGGCGAGGTCGCTGACCATGAGCTCGATCGTGCCGTTGGGGGACTGCGGGGAACGGCGCATCAGGTCCAGGGAGACGCCGGTGCTTCCCCACGGGACCAGCGACAGCATCGCGACCACCCGGCCGTCGCGGTCCAGGGCCTCGACCAGCAGGCAGTCCCCGTCGGCGGGATCGCCGAGCCGGCCCAGCGCCATCGAAAAACCGCGTTCGGTCTGGGTGTCGCGCCAGGCGTCGGCGCGCGAAATCGTGTCGGCCATCTCGTCGGCGGAGATGTCGCGGTGGCGCCGGATGCGCACCGTCAGCCCCGCCCGGCGGGCCCGCGTCACCGCCTGGCGCACCCCGCGCATGTCGGGGCCGGACAGCTTGAAATCGGACGCTCGCAAGATGGCCTCGTCGCCCAGCTCCAGCGCGTTGAGCCCGGCCTCCCGAAACGCCTGGGCCCCCTGCGAGCTGGCGCCCATCACCCCGGGCGCCCAGCCGTAGGTCTGGCACAGCCCCAACCACGCGTCGATGGCCTGCGGCCACGCCCGCGGATCGCCCACCGGATCGCCGCTGGCCAGGCAGACGCCGACCTCGACCCGGTAGGTGACGGCGGCCCGACCGCTGTGCGCGAACACCACCGACTTGTCGCGGCGGGTCGCGAAGTAACCCAGGGAGTCGTTCTTGCCGTACAGCTCCAGCAGCCCGCGGATCGCCGACTCGTCCTCACCGGTGAGCGCGTTGTCGGCGCGCTGGGACTGGAACAGCACAATCGTCGCCGCGATCAGCGCGAGCGCGCCGAACAGCCCGAAGACGGCGTTGAGCAGGACGTGCGGCCGGCCGGTGAACGCGTCGGGATCGACCAGGGAGAACCCGACGACCCGGTTGACCACGTACCAGAAGCGCGAGTCCGGCGCCAGCGTGCCCGGGAACATCTCGACGAGGCCCCAGGAGGCCAGGATCCCGATCACCCACCCGGCGACCAGCACCGCGGCCGCCTTGAACAGGGCGGCCTGGCGCACCTTGGCCCAGAACTGCCGATAGGACAGGACCAAGAGCACGATCGCGACGATGTGCACCGCAAAACCGAGGTTCTCGCCGAAGGATTCGGCCGCGGTGTTGTCGCCGGCGGCGATGTCGGCGGCGTTCAGCGCGGCGGCCAGGATCATGTTGCCGAGCAGCAGCACCCAGGCGACGCGTTTGCGCGCGGTGAGCGCGGCGGCCAGCAGGGCCAGCACGAACGACCACGCGATGCTGGTGTCGGGGAAGTTGAACAGGTAGTCGTTGATGAATTCCCGCGGGACCTTGATCAGCCACCGGATCAGCGGCGACACGCTGGCGACCAGTGACAGGGTCGCGATGACGCCGACCGTCCAGCCCGCCGCCGCCGGCACCCACCGATACCGGGAGTTCGGCTGGCTGCCCGAACGCGGGCCGAAGCGGGACGTAGCTACAGTCACAGACCGCGAGGATATGCCCTCAACCCATGAAAATCCTGACGAAGCGCCAAGAGCCGCGACGGGCAGTTACCGACGGTCCCGAAGCGGCGCCACCGGGGCCGAACCCGCAGACGTGCTGGAAGAGGCCCTACGGCTGCTAAACTGTGGGCTGCGACCATCCCGGTGCACGCCGGGGAACAGTAAGTGGAGTCCCACTCCCACCGCTAGCCGCGAACCAGGCTTCGAGCCGTTTCCAGGCGACACGGTCCGGTCACAGGCATCGTGGTTGCCTGGTCCGCGTAGCGCGGGCGGCTGAGACGAGCCGCGATCGGTCGGCATTGGGCCCTGCTGGTGCAGGGCTTTTTTGCTGGTGGTGCCGGGTATCCACCGCTGAACCTCCGACGGGCGTTTGGACTGGCCGCCACCGGAGAACCAGAAGCCCAACAAGGGAGGCCCCATCAGCACTGAGACCCGCGTCAACGAGCGCATCCGCGTACCTGAGGTCCGATTGATCGGCCCAGGAGGGGAGCAGGTAGGCATTGTGCGCATCGAAGACGCACTGCGCGTCGCCGCGGATGCCGATCTCGATCTCGTCGAAGTTGCCCCGAACGCCAGGCCGCCGGTCTGCAAAATCATGGATTACGGCAAGTTCAAATACGAGGCGGCGCAAAAGGCGCGCGAATCCCGCCGGAACCAGCAGCAGACCGTCGTCAAAGAACAAAAGCTGCGACCCAAAATCGACGATCACGATTACGAGACCAAGAAGGGCCACGTAATCCGCTTCCTGGAGGCGGGATCGAAGGTCAAGGTCACCATCATGTTTCGTGGACGCGAGCAGTCGAGGCCCGAGTTGGGCTACCGATTGCTGCAGCGGCTGGGCGCGGACGTCGCCGAATACGGATTCGTCGAAACGTCCGCCAAGCAGGACGGCCGCAACATGACGATGGTGCTGGCGCCGCACCGCGGCGCGAAGACCCGCGCCAGGGCGCGGCATCCCGAGGGACCGGGGAGCGGTGCGGCGACGGACACCGACGCGGCGGCGGACACAAACCCGTCGGCCAACTGACCTGACAGCGCGAGCAACGACGAGCGCTACGAGAAAGTAAGTAGAGGAAACATGCCCAAGGCCAAGACCCACAGCGGGGCTTCGAAGCGGTTCCGGCGCACCGGTACCGGAAAGATCGTGCGCCAGAAGACGAATCGGCGCCACCTGCTCGAGCACAAGCCCACCAAGCGAACCCGGCGGCTCGACGGCCGCACCGTGGTGGCAGCCAACGACACCAAGCGCGTCAACAAGCTGCTCAACGGCTGACCAGCCAACCCCGACCCTGACGAACCATTTACTGCCGCAACGAGAGTAGGAACATCCCATGGCACGCGTGAAGCGGGCGGTCAACGCCCACAAGAAGAGGCGCAGCGTCCTGAAGGCCTCGAAAGGCTATCGCGGCCAGCGATCCCGGCTCTACCGCAAAGCCAAAGAGCAGCAACTGCATTCGCTGCAGTACGCGTACCGCGACC
Source organism: Mycobacterium sp. E3198 (assembly GCF_001667015.1). Classification (GTDB taxonomy): domain Bacteria; phylum Actinomycetota; class Actinomycetes; order Mycobacteriales; family Mycobacteriaceae; genus Mycobacterium. The sequence continues at coordinate 4,958 of NZ_LZIS01000193.1, forward strand.
GCCGGGCGCGCAAGGGCGAATTCCGCAAGTTGTGGATCTCGCGGATCAACGCGGCCGCGCGCGCCAACGACATCACCTATAACCGGCTGATCCAGGGCCTCAAGGCCGCCGGCGTCGAGGTGGACCGGAAAAACCTCGCCGACATCGCGATCACCGACCCGGCGGCATTCACCGCGCTGGTCGACGTCGCCCGGGCGGCCCTGCCCGACGACGTCAACGCCCCCTCGGATTCGGGAGAGGCCGCTTAACCCGCGACCATGCCCGCGGCCCTCACGGAACGCTCGGCCCGGGTGGTCGCGGCGGTCAAATTGCACCGGCACGTCGGCCGCCGGCGCGCGGGGCGATTCCTGGCCGAAGGGCCCAACCTGGTCGAGGCCGCGTCGGATCGCGGGTTGATCCGCGAGGTGTTCGTCACCGAACTCGCCGCGCAGCGGCACGCCCCGCTGCTGGACGTCCAGGACTGCCCGGTCCACCTGGTGACCGAGCGGGCCGCAAAGGCCCTGTCGGACACCGTCACCCCGACGGGATTGGTCGCGGTGTGCGAGATGCCGGCGACCCGGCTCGAGGACGTGCTGGCCGCCCCGCCGCGGTTGGTCGCGGTTCCCGTCGCGATCGGTGAGCCCGGCAATGCCGGGACGCTGATCCGCATCGCCGACGCCATGGGCGCGGGGGCGGTGATCCTCGGCGGGCACAGCGTCGACCCGTACAACGGCAAGTGCCTGCGCGCCTCGGCGGGCAGCATCTTCTCCATCCCGGTCGTCGCCGCGCCCGACGTGCCCGCCGCCGTCGCCGCCTTGCGCGCCGCCGGGCTGCGGGTGCTGGCAACCACCGTCGACGGGGCGACACGCCTCGACGAGGCGGACCTGGCCGCGCCGACGGCCTGGTTGTTCGGCGCCGAGGCACACGGGTTGTCGCCCGAGCTCGGGGCGGCGGCGGACGGCCGCGTGTGCATCCCGATGTCGGGCGGCGCCGAGAGCCTCAACGTCGCCGCCGCCGCGGCGATCTGCCTCTACCAGAGCGCACACGCTCTGGGTCTGCTCAAGCGGCCCTGACGCGCCCCCGGGCCGGCCGCAGTCCCGCCAGCGAGAGCGTGCCGTGCACCAGCGAACCCGCCCGCTCCATCAGCGCTTTGGCCGGGTCCAGAGCGGATCGCGGCCGCGGCGGGAAGTAATGCATCGGCATCCCACGGCGATCACGCGGCGGCCCCATGAACGCCGGGGCCTCGACCAGGGGGGCGTCGCTGGGCAGCCGCCCCTGCGCCCGGCGGTAGGCCGCGAGCGCGCGCGGGTGCAGCCGGATCTCGTCGGGGACGGCCAAAAACGCCAGCTCGACGGCCTTGCCGAACAGGCGCAGCAACACCTCGTCGCCCGCCGTCCAATGCATCCCCGCCTTTTCGCGAACCGCGGGCTCGAACAGCCCCGCCGCGATCCAGCGCTGGCCGGCCACCAGCGGCTTGAACAACTGGTCCCAGACCGGCGTCGGCATCAGCACGAACTTGGGTTTGGGAATCCGGATCTTGAAGATGTCCAGCGTCGCCTGGTTGATTTCCAGCTCGTCGCGGCAGACCCGGTCCCAGTACTCGCAGAACTCCTCCCACGATCCGGGCACCGGCCGCATGCTCATGCCGTACATCCGGTACCACTGCACGTGCTCGTCGAAGAGTTGCCGTTTCTCGGCCTCGGTCAGGCCGCCGCAGAAGTAGTCGGCCACCTTGATGATGAGCATGAAGAAGGTGGCGTGCGCCCAGTAGAAGGTGTCCGGGTTCAGCGCGTGGTAGCGACGCCCCGCGGCGTCGACGCCCTTGATGGTGCGGTGGTAGCCCTTGATCTGCTGGCCGGTCTCGGCCGCCCGCTCACCGTCGTAGACCACGCCCATGATCGGGTAGACCGAGCGGGCCACGCGCTGCAGCGGCTCGCGCAGCAGGATGGAATGTTCCTCGACGCCGGCGCCCAGCTCCGGATACATGTTCTGAATCGCCCCGATCCAGACGCCCATCATCCCGGTGCGGAGGTCACCGAAATACTTCCAGGTGAGCGAGTCGGGTCCCAGCGGATCGTCGGATGTCGTTGCCATGGCAGTCATCTCGTCCTCCTGCGCCTAACTGCGCTCACGATAAGCTCTGACAACACGCGTTGTCTAGAATTTCGGCGGGCGCGTCGGGCGACGTTGTCGAGTCGCAACTTCCGCGTGACTGGGGCTGGTTCCGGCGGCATCCGGAAACCGCGATAACGTATCTGAGTACGGCTATTTTCAGACGCGTTGTCGGCTGTTACCCTTTGTTCTCGCCGCTAGTTCGGCGGGCTGCGTCATCGTTTGTCGGCCAAGGAGGCACGCCAATGTCGTCGCTGAATGTCATCCCGGAAATGGTGTCCGCGGCGAGCGGGAATTTGCAGAACTTGGGCTCCGCGTTGCGCAGCGCGAATGCGGCTGCGGCGAGCCAAACCACGGCGGTCACAGCGCCGGCCGCCGACGAGGTCTCGTCGGCGATTTCGGCGGCCCTCGGTGCGCACGGCCAGGAATTCCAAGCGATCAGCGCCAGGGCGGCGGCCTTCCACGACGAGTTCGTGAATTTGTTGAACGGCGGTGCCGCGCAGTACCTCAATGCCGAGGCGGCGAACGCTCAGCAAACATTGGCCAACGCCGTTACTTCGCCCGCCAGTGGCGTCGCCGCCGCTGCCGCCAATGCCGCGGACACGGTCGACAACGCTTTCGGCGCCATTAATATCAACTATCCATTTGGCCCCTTGGGGATGTCGCTCAGCGCGACCCCGATCTTCGTCAGCGACGGCATGGGCGGATCGATGCTGAGCGGGCTGATCGGAACCGGCGCCGTGACCTATAACCTTCCGTGGGCCTCCGGGGTATTGGCGTCCGCGAACGTCAGCGAGGGCTTCACGGCCGGGGGCGGGTGGTTTGGCCACATCCTCGAAACCTGGCCGCTCGGTGCTTGGGTGACGGTCGACGGAACGGGGAGCTTCTTCCCCCTCGGAATCAGCAGCTTGGCGTACAACTTCGACGGTTTGGAGATTTCCATTCCCGGGACCGGCGTGCTGGGCCCCTTTGTCCCGAATGTGACCTGGAACCCCAATCCCTGATATTGGCCCGCCCGCGCCCGGGCGGCGCAGCGGTTCGGTAATCCCTGAGCAATGAAATTCGGGCCGGCTAAATTGCGCCGGAACGCAAATCGCTTGCCGCTGAAAGGACTTTAGTCCTCTGTCGAAAAGATGCCTTCGCTGTTACGATCACTTCGCCTAGACCTGCTTGGTGATCTGCGTGGTGAGCTATTCCAAGAAAGGGTGCTATGTCATTTATCAGCGTCGTGCCGGACGTAATGACTGCGGCGAGCGCAAATCTCACGGATATCGGATCTTCACTGCGGGCGGCCCATGCGGCGGCCGTGGCCCAGACGACCGCGATCGCGGCGCCGGGTGCCGATGAGGTGTCGGCGGCGATCACGTCGTTTTTTGGTTCGGCCGGCCAGGAATTCCAAGCCCTCGGCGCGCGGGCATCGGCTTATCACGACAACTTCGTGGGCGCATTGAATGCCGGTCTCGGTCAGTACGTCAGCGCCGAAGCCACCAATGTCCAGCAAACGTTGGCAAGCGCAGTGAATGTTCCGGCAGCTGCCGCCGCAGAGTCCATCAACACTCCGTTTGGTCCCGTATCGCTCACGTTCGGCGGCAGTCTGCCAACACCGCCGGGCACGCCCGGCCCCTTCTCGGGATTCGCCAATGCGACCAACGCGCTGTTTGGCACAGCAAACATCACGGTGTCCGGGAACGTGTTGAATAACCCCATCTACGGTCTCGGGACGGAATTCCAGGTGACCGGGGGCACCTTCACCGCGCCCCAGCTGCTGTCGTTCCTCGCCGCCGGCGCGGGACCGACCGTCTCGGGCAGCGCCTCGCTCATGAATAGCGTCAATACGCTCATCGCCGATTTGCAGACGGGCAATTTGCCGGGAGCCGCATTGGCGCTTGTCAGCGCTCCCGGCAATTATTTGGCCGCCGTGACGATAGGCTCTACCACGGTCAACATTCCGATTGATACCACGGCTTACGGTGGCCCGGTCGGTACCCTGAGTATTCCCTTCGAGGGTGTTTTCGCCTCGCCCCAGCCGATAACGGCGTCGTGGCCGACGTTTTCCGTCTCGACCGGTGGGCCCACGTACCTCGTCGACGGCGTCACCAATCTTCCCATTGGAAGCACGAGTGGTTTCGTTCCCTATCTGCTGGGCGGCATCGCGAGCCTATTCGGTTTGTAGTCCCTGCACCGGGCGTCCCGTCGGACTTCGAAGCCGTCGAGTCGAATGGCGAGCGGCGGCGTGGCTTGCTTGCTGCGAGATGCGACACAGCCGCGGCGACCGTCGTTGCCCGCTTCTCCCGGGACCGCCTAACCTGGCCAAGTGGAACTCGCGCCTCGCGATCCGGACCCGGGCGAGCCCTCAGAATCCGACCGGAAGTCACCCTCCGAGGCGGTGCGAACGGTGGCGCCTCCGGATTCGAAACGGCGCTCCCCGGCGTCCGCGGCCGGCCAGTGGTTGCGCAGCAGCAATCACAGCCCTGGTGTGGTGGCGTTCGTGCGGCGCGCGCGACGGCTGCTGCCGGGAGATCCCGAGTTCGGCGACCCGCTGTCCACCGCGGGTGACGGCGGTCCGCGCGCCGCGGCCCGCGCCGCCGACCGGCTGCTGGGCGACCGCGGCGCGGTCTCGCGCGAAGTCAGCCTCGGCGTCCTGCAGGTGTGGCAGGCGCTGACCGAGGCGGTGTCCCGGCGGCCGGCGAACCCCGAGGTGACGCTGGTGTTCACCGATCTGGTGGGTTTTTCGACCTGGTCGCTGCACGCAGGCGACGACGCCGCCCTGGTCCTGCTGCGACGAGTGGCGCGGGTCATCGAGCCGCCGCTTCTTGACGCGGGTGGACACATCGTCAAGCGCATGGGCGACGGGCTGATGGCGGTGTTCGGCGATCCGACGGTCGCGCTGCGGGCGGTGCTGGTCGCCAACGAGGCGCTGAAGTCGGTTGAAGTCGCGGGCTACACCCCCCGGATGCGGGTCGGCATCCACACCGGCCGCCCGCTGCGCATGGCCGCGGACTGGCTCGGCGTCGACGTCAACATCGCCGCGCGGGTTATGGAACGGGCCACCAAAGGTGGAATCATGGTGTCGAGCTCGACGTTGGACCTCATACCGCAAACCGAGCTGGACGCGTTGGGCATCGTCGCCAAGCGTGCGCGCAGGCCCGTCTTCGCGGGCAAGACCGCTGGCGTTCCCGCCGACCTGGGGATATATCGCCTGAAGACTCTCAAGGAGTTAACAGCCTTTGATCACACCGACGAAACAAATTAGCCCGCATAATGGATGCCAATGATTGGGGGCATCTTCTCCCGGCTCGCCCGGGTCCGGTTCACCGTGGGTTACGTCGCGCTTCTGTTCGCGATCAGCTGCGCCATCCTGGCGCTCGGCCCGCACGCGCATGACGTGCTCGTTCAGCGTGCCAGCACCAACCTGCACAACCTGGCGCACGGCCACGTCGGCACCCTGCTGGGCAGCGCGCTGGTCGTCGACGCCGGGCCGCTGTACTTCTGGTTGCCGTTCCTGACCTGCCTGCTCGCGCTCGCGGAGCTGCATCTGCGCACCATCCGACTGGTGGTGGCCTTCCTCGTCGGCCACATCGGCGCGACGCTGGTGGTGGCCGCCGCGCTGGCCGCCGCCGTCGAGTTCGGGTGGCTGCCGGTGTCGATCACCCGGGCCAGCGATGTCGGGATGAGCTACGGCGCCCTCGCGGTGCTGGGCGCGATGACGGCGGTGATCCCGCAACGCTGGCGGGCCGCCTGGGTCGGCTGGTGGGTGGCGGCGGGCCTCGCCTCGGCGATCATCGGCGGCGATTTCACCGACGCGGGTCACACCGTCGCCGTGGTCCTGGGCGTGCTGGTGTCCGCCCGCTTCCAGCAGCCGGTCCACTGGACGCCGCTGCGGGTCCTGATGCTGGCGGCGTCCGCGGGCTTCGGCTTTTTGATGCTGGCGCACCACTGGGGCACCATGGCCGCCGCGCCGGTGTTCGGTGTCCTGGGCGCCCTGGCGGCCCACAAGATCTTCCAACTGGTCACCGGGCGCGGCGCCCTGCCGGTTTTGCCGGTGGTCGACGACACGCTGGCCGGTCCGCAGCCGGTCGCGGCCGGCTAGCCACTCGCGCGCCCGTCCGCGCAGCAGGCGCCCGGTGTGCTGCACCGAATCGCCTATGATCAGCACTTGCGCTGGGCGCATCCAGCCGTTCGGAACAGCCTCGTCAGCAAGGAGAGTGCCGCCGCGTGGGCGATCAACCCGTTGACCTGTCGCCGGAAGCTTTGGCCAAGGCGGTCAGCGCCGCCCGGCAGGCCATCGCAAGCGCCGGCGATCTGGACGCGCTGGCACGGGTCAAGACCGAGCACCTCGGCGACCGCTCGCCGCTGGCCGTGGCGCGCCAGGCGCTGGGCAGCGTTCCCAAGGGCGAGCGGGCCGACGTCGGCAAACGCGTCAACGTCGCGCGCGGCGAGGCCCAGAGCAGCTACGACGACCGGCTGGCGACGTTGCGCGGCGAGCGCGACGCCGCGGTCCTGGTCGCCGAGGGCATCGACGTCACGTTGCCCTCGACTCGGCAGCCGCCCGGCGCGCGGCACCCGATCACGATCTTGGCCGAGCACATCGCCGATACGTTCATCGCGATGGGATGGGAGCTGGCCGAGGGGCCCGAGGTCGAGACGGAACAGTTCAACTTCGACGCCCTGAACTTCCCCGCCGACCACCCCGCCCGCAGCGAGCAGGACACCTTCTACATCGCGCCCGAGGACTCCCGGCAGCTGCTGCGCACCCACACCTCGCCGGTGCAGGTGCGCACCCTGCTCGAGCGGGAGCTGCCGGTGTACGTCATCTCGATCGGCCGCACGTTTCGCACCGACGAGCTCGACGCCACCCACACCCCCGTCTTCCATCAGGTCGAGGGCTTGGCGGTGGACCGGGGCCTGTCGATGGCGCACCTGCGCGGGACGCTCGACGCGTTCGCGCGCGCCGAGTTCGGGCCCACCGCGCGCACCCGGATCCGCCCGCACTTCTTCCCCTTCACCGAGCCGTCCGCCGAGGTGGATGTGTGGTTTGCCAACAAGAAGGGCGGCGCCGACTGGGTGGAGTGGGGCGGTTGCGGCATGGTGCACCCAAACGTATTGCGCGCCGCGGGAATCGATCCCGAGGTCTACTCCGGATTCGCGTTCGGCATGGGCCTGGAACGCACGCTGCAGTTCCGCAACGGGATCCCGGACATGCGCGACATGGTCGAGGGTGACGTCCGGTTCTCGTTGCCGTTCGGGGTGGGTGCGTGATGCGCGTTCCCTACAGCTGGCTGCGCGAGGTCGTCACCGCCGGCGCCCCGGGCTGGGACGCATCCCCCGGTGACCTCGAGCAGACGTTGGTGCGCATCGGCCACGAGGTCGAAGAGGTCGTCACCCTGGGCCCGGTCGACGGACCGCTGACGGTCGGGCGCGTCACCTCGATCGAAGAGCTGACCGAATTCAAGAAGCCGATCCGGGCCTGCCTGGTGGATGTCGGCGAGGACAAGCCCCGTGAAATCGTCTGCGGGGCAACCAACTTCATGGTCGGCGACCTGGTTGTGGTGGCGCTGCCGGGCACCACGCTACCGGGCGGCTTCGCCATCACCGCCCGCAAGACCTACGGCCGCACCTCGGACGGAATGATCTGCTCGGCGGCCGAACTCGGTTTGGGCGCAGAGCATTCCGGGATTTTGGTGCTGCCGCCCGACACCGCCACGCCCGGCGACGAGGCGGCCGGAGTGCTGGGGCTGGACGACGTGGTTTTTCACCTGGCCATCACCCCCGACCGTGGCTACTGCATGTCGGTGCGCGGCCTGGCCCGGGAGATCGCCTGCGCCTACGACCTGAACTTCGTCGACCCGGCGGACGTCAAGCCGCTGCCGGTCGAGGGAGAGGCCTGGCCGCTGACTGTCGACGCCGAGACGGGCGTGCGCCGCTTCGCGTTGCGCCCCGTCACCGGGATCGACCCCGCCGCGGTGTCGCCGTGGTGGCTGCAGCGCCGGCTGCTGCTGGCCGGCATCCGCGCGACCTCGCCCGCGGTGGACGTCACAAACTACGTGATGCTCGAGCTCGGCCACCCCCTGCACGCCCACGACCGCAACCGCATCACCGGGGGCCTGGGCGTGCGGTTCGCGCGGCCCGGCGAGACCGTCGTCACGCTGGACGACATCGAGCGCCGGCTCAACCCGGCCGACGTGCTCATCGTCGACGACACGGCGACGGCCGCGATCGGCGGCGTGATGGGCGCGGCCACCACCGAGGTGCGCGACGAATCCACCGACGTACTCCTGGAGGCCGCGGTGTGGGACCCGGCCGGGGTGTCGCGCACCCAGCGCAGGCTGCACCTGCCCAGCGAGGCCGCCCGCCGCTACGAGCGCGCGGTGGACCCGGCCATTTCGGTGGCCGCGCTGGACCGCTGTGCCGGGCTGCTCGCCGAGATCGCCGGGGGAGAGGTTTCGCCGACGCTGACCGACTGGCGCGGCGATCCGCCTGTCGACGACTGGTCCCTGCCGCCGATCCGGATCGCCGCCGACCTGCCCGACCGGTTCGCCGGGGTGGCCTACCCGCCCGGCACGACGGCCCGGCGCCTGGCGCAGATCGGCGCGGCGGTCGCGGACGGGGGCGACACCCTGACCGTGATGCCCCCGAGCTGGCGCCCCGATCTGCTGCAGCCCGCGGACCTCGTCGAGGAGGTCATGCGGCTGGAGGGGCTGGAGGCCATCCCGTCGGTATTGCCGGCGGCCCCGGCCGGCCGGGGACTCACCGCGCTGCAAAAGCGTCGCCGCGCCATCGGCAAGGCGCTGGCCCAGTCCGGCTACGTCGAGATCCTGCCGACGCCGTTCTTGCCGGCCGGCGTCTTCGACCTGTGGGGCCTGCCGGCCGACGACCCGCGGCGCGCGGCGACGCACGTGCTCAACCCGCTGGAAGCCGACCGTCCGGCGCTGGCCACCACGCTGCTGCCGGCGCTGCTGGAAGCGTTGGGCCGCAACGTTTCCCGGGGGCTGGTCGACACCGCGCTGTTCGCCGTGGCGCAGGTGGTTCAGCCCACCGAGCAGACCCGCGGTGTCGAGCTCATTCCGGTCCATCGCCGGCCAACCGAGGCCGAGATCGCCACCCTGGATGCGTCGCTGCCGCGGCAACCACAGCACGTCGCCGCGGTGCTGACCGGACTTCGTGAACCCCGGGGGCCCTGGGGTCCCGGCCGTCGGGCCGAAGCCGCCGACGCGTTCGAGGCGGTGCGTATAGTGGCGCGCGCCAGCGGGATTGACGTTCGTCTGCGCGCGGCCCAACAGTTGCCCTGGCATCCGGGCCGGTGCGCCGAGGTGCTGGTGGGACAGACGTGCGTCGGTCACGCCGGCCAGCTTCATCCGGCCGTCATCGAGCGCTCGGGCCTGCCCAACGGGACCTGCGCGATGGAGCTCAACCTCGATGCGATCCCCATCGTGGACGCCCTGCCGGCACCCAGGGTGTCGCCGTTCCCGGCCGTCTTCCAGGACGTCAGCCTGGTGGTGGCCGCGCACGTACCGGCCCAGGCGGTGGCCGACGCCGTCCGGGAGGGCGCGGGTGAGCTGCTGGAAGACCTGCAGTTGTTCGACGTGTTCACCGGTCCGCAGATCGGTGCGGACCGCAAATCGCTGACGTTCGCGCTGCGCTTCCGCGCTCCCGATCGCACGCTGACCGAGGACGACGCGAGCGCGGCGCGCGAGGCGGCGGTGCGCCGCGCCGCCGAGGCCGTCGGCGCCGAATTGCGCGGCTGAAAACCGGCCGAGAGGCGCGCCGAGCTGGGAAAAGCCCCCCGGGCTGCCTGTGAGTTTCCTGGAAGTTATTTACGCGTTAAAAAATTGCGTTGTAGGCTCCCGGTCTTGTAGACGACCGCCGGTCATTGTCCCCCAGTGCACCGAGGAGTGTTTGCCATGTCGTATCTCGTCGCAATGCCGGATCGGGTGCAGGGCGCCGCCCAGGAGCTCGCGGGCATTCGTTCGTCGCTGGCCGAGGCCGCCGCCGCCGCGGCGGGACCAACCACCGGGATCGCGACCGCGGCCCAGGACGAGGTGTCCATCGCGGTCGCGTCGTTGTTCGGCAATTTCGGTGGGCAGTTCCAGGCACTCAGCGCCCAGGCCCAGGCGTTTCACGCGGAGTTCGTCAGCCTGTTGAATGCGGGCGCCGGTGCCTACCTTGGCACGGAGGCCGCCAACGCCGGTCAGGGTCTCCTTGGAGGGCAAGCGATTTCGCAGGCGGTTACCGGCTTCGAGAGCCAACTGGGTGCGCTCGAGGCGGGCGGGGCGCCTGGGCTGGTCACCGGCCTCAACGCCTTCGGTGCGGGCGTCGCGGCCCCGTATCAGGCCCTGGTCGCGAACACGGCGGCCAACCTGCAAAGCATCGGAAACACCGTGGCGGCCAATCCGATGCCGCTCCTGCACCAGTTCGTCAACAACCAGATCTTCTACGGCGAAACCGTCGCCGCAACGGTCGGCGCCGGCATCCAAAACCTTCCCGCCGAGCTGGCCAATTTGCCGGTCACCCTGCAGACCGGCCTGCAAGGCCTGGCGGCATTCAACCCGGGCGCGTTGCTGCAGCAGTTCGTCAACAATCAGATCGGCTACGCCCAAACGGTTTTCACCGGGCTGGTGACGGCACCCCGCGACTTCGTGACCGGGTTGACCGCCTTGCCGGCGAGCTTCCAGGCGGCCGGACAGGCTCTCGCTGCGGGAGACATGGTCGGCGCGGCGAACATCCTGGGCCAGGGCGTCGAGAGCGTCTTCCTGCCCGGCTTCGCCATCGCCAACCCGGGCCCCGGCATCCTCACGATCACGCCGACGGGGCCCCTGGGCGACCTGCTGCCGATCTTTTCCATCCCTGGGCAGATGGCGCAGAACTTCACCAACCTGCTACCCCCCGGGTCGATACCGCGGTTGATGGCGCAGAACGCCGCCAACCTGATCGAGACGGTCACCAGCACGGCGAACACGCTCGATATCATCGCGGGCACGCTCACCTTCGGCATGCCTCTGGAGGTCATCTTCGACGGGATCGGTGCGCCGATCAACGCGTTGAGCGCGCTCAACTCCAGCTGGGTGGCGTTTGGCACCGCGCTGCAGACCGGGAACGTGGGCGCGGCCGTCGCCGCGGTCCTCGACGCGCCGGCCGTCGTCGCGAACGGCTTCCTCAACGGGACCACCTTGGTGTCGCTGCCGCAGGTCAGCTTCGAAAGCCTCGGGGCGCCGGGCGTCTATTCAGTCGTCGAAATTCCGTTGGGCGGGATCCTCACCCCACTCAGCCTGCCCCCGACGTTCCTCGTGGCCGGCGGTGAGTCCCAGCAACTGACGCTGGCGGGCGGCACCGGGTTCGGTGGCCTGATCCCGGGCATGCTGAACATCGAGTCGGAGCTGGCGCAGGCGATCGCACTGCCCGCCCCCACGCTTCCGTCGTTCCCGTTCTAGTTGTCGAAAGGCAACTCGCCCGCCCTCCGCGGCTGATCTACGACCCCCTGCGCGGGTTTCTACGCCCTTTGGCCGATGGTCTGCGTCGGCAACGACGCGAAGATCTTACTTTCGGGTAAGGAAAGACCTTACTTTCGGGTAAGGACCGTATTAGACTCGCGTCTAACCAACGCGTGACCGTTGGTCATCGGGCAAATCAGTCAAAGGAGATCGATATGTCATTCGTGGTGGCGATGCCAGATTTAATCCAGGGGGCGGCCCAGGATCTGGCGGGCATTCGTTCGTCATTAGCCGAGGCCACCGCGGCCGCCACGGGCCCGACGACGGGTGTGGCCGCCGCGGCCGAAGACGAGGTCTCGATCGCGCTGGCGTCGCTGTTCGGCGACTTCGGCGCGGAATTTCAGGCGGTCAGCGCGCAGGCGCAGGCGTTTCACCAAGAGTTCCTCGGCTTGATCGACGCCGGCGCCAACGCCTACCTGGGCGCCGAGGGCGCCAACGTTCAGCAAACTCTGCTGGGTGACATCGGCGCACCCGTCCAGGCACTGCTTGGAGGCGGCCTGCCGACGCCCGCGGCCGCTGACGCCATTGCCGGTTTCGGCGCCACCGTCGCCGCGCCGTACCAGGCGCTGGTCTTCAACACGGTCACCAACCTGCAGAGCCTTGGCGGTGGCATTTCGGCGAACCCGGCGCCGTTCCTGCGCCAATTCCTCACCAACCAGGCGGCTTACGCGCAGACCATCGCGACGGGGTTCCAAACCGCCGTCCAGGACCTGCCCGCCGAGTTGGCCAACCTGCCCGCCACCATCCAAGCGGGCATCCAGGGGCTGTTGGCCTTCAACCCGGTCCCCGTCCTGCAGCAGATCGTCAATCAACAGATCGGCTACGCCCAGCTGATCGCCAGCTCGTTGCAAAACGCGGGCAACGACTTCGTGGCCGGGTTGACCGCGTTTCCGGCCAACCTGCAGACCGGGTTGCAGACCATCATGTCCGGCGACGTCAGCGGCGGACTGCTGCAGGTCGGCGGGGCCTTCCTCGCCCCGATCTTCTCGGGCCTCAACGTCACCGTCGACCCCACCACCTTCCTTCTCGACATCACGCCGGCGGGCGCACTGGGCGACCTGCTACCGATCCTCGGCATCCCGGCGCAAATGGCTCAGAACTTTACGAATCTGCTCCCGCCCGGCTCGGTTCCCGCAATGGTGGCGCAGAACGCGACCAATCTGCTGTCGACGGTGACCGATGTGTCGCAGACGCTGGACCTCAACACTGGCGACCTGCATGTCGGGTTGCCGCTGGTTCTCGCGCTCGACGCGATCGGGCCGCCGGTCACCACGCTCGAAGCGATCGGGTCCAGCGCGACCGCGTTCTTCGGTGCGGTACAAACCGGCGACGGCCTCGGCGCGCTTGCCGTGTTGATCGACGCCCCCGCTGTCGCCGCCAACGGTTTCCTCAATGGCCAGGCCGCAGTGGGCCTGCCGGCGTTGCTCGGGGGGCCCGGTCCCGACGGGGTCCCTACGATCACGGCCATCCCGCTCGGCGGGATCCTCACGCCCCCGCAGACCGCCTCACTGTTCATCCCATTGCTTGGGCCCGGGTCACTTCAGCTGTCCGGCACCGGCTTTGGAGGCATCCTGCCCGCGTTGCTGACCTTCCTGCCCCAGACCCTCGCGCAGGCGATCGGCGCACCGCCGCTCGCGTAGAGTGGCCCCTCGGTGGGGCCGCGCCGGGTGTGACGTGAAAACCCCGATTGTCATATTGACAAAAGACCGCCGCTTATTAGACTCACGTCTGTCTTGGTTACCGACGGGTAAGTTTACCGCCCGGTAACCGGCTGCAGTGATTGTCGAGGGGGGCCTCGCGCACGTTCGTGCGCGGGGCCCTTATTCGACTGTGCCGAGTTGAATGACCGTCGGTCACCGCTGGTGGCCCTACGAAAGGGTGGACATGTCATTTGTGATCGCTATGCCGGATTTGGTCGAGAACGCGGCCACGAACCTGGCGGGCATTCGTTCCTCGTTGGCCGAGGCCGCGGCAAGCGCGGCCGGTCCGACAACCGGAATCGCGACCGCGGCACAGGACGAGGTATCGGTCGCGATCGCATCGATGTTCGGCAACTTCGGCCAGCAGTTCCAGGCCGTTAGCGCCCAGGCTCAGGCGTTTCACCAGCAGTTCGCCTCCTTGATGAATGCGGGCGCGGGCGCCTACGCCGGCGCCGAGACGGCCAACGCCGCGCAGACGGTACTGGGCGACGGCATCCTGGGCGGGGGAGAGGCGGCGATTGGTCAGTTCGCCCGCACCGTCGGTGGGGAGATTCATGCTGGGGCGCAAGCGATTTCGAACGCGATCGCCAGCTCACCCGTGGGGCTGGGGTCGCTTCCGACGGGCGGGGCGGCCGCGTCGATCACCGCGCTGAGCTCGTTCGGCGCCACGGTGGCCGCGCCGTACCAGGCGCTGGTGTCGAATACGGTGACCAACCTGCAGGCCATTGGGAACACCATCGTGTCCAACCCTTTCCCGTTCCTGCACCAGCTCGCCACCAATCAGATCGGCTATGCGCAGACGATCGCCTCGTCGATCGCGACCGGCATTCAGAACCTGCCTGCCGAGTTGGCCAACTTGCCCGCGACGATCCAAACCGGCGTCCAGGGCCTGGCGACCTTCAACCCGGGTGCCTTGCTGCAGCAGTTCGTCGACAATCAGATCGGCTACGCCCAAACGATCGCCACCGGCCTGCAGAACGCCGGAAACGACCTTGTGACCGGGTTGGCCGGTCTACCGGCGAGCTTCCAGGCGGCCGGCCAGGCCCTGGCAAGCGGAGATTTGGTCGGCGCGGCGACCGCCCTTGGGCAGGGCGTGGAGAATGTCTTCCTTCCCGGCTTCAACATTGTCGTGGAGGATGGAGGTGTCCTCTCGATCGTTCCGATAGGTCCGCTGGGGGATCTGGCGCCCATCTTTGCCATCCCGGGGCAGATGGCGCAGAGCCTGACCAACCTGCTGCCCCCGGGCTCGATTCCGGCGCAAATCGCGCAGCGTGCCACCAATCTCGTTGAAGCGTTCACGAATTTCGGAACGACGCTGAACGCCCTTACGGGCAGCTTAGATTTCGGGATCCCGCTCCAGCTGGTCCTCGACGCAGTCGGCTCGCCGATCACGGCATTGAGCGCGCTGAATTCCAGCGCTGTGGCGTTTGGCAGCGCGGTGCAAACCGGGGATGGTCTCGGAGCCCTCGCCGCAGTCCTCGACGCTCCAGCCGTTGTGGCCAACGGCTTCCTCAACGGCACCACGTATTTGACGTTGCCTCCGGCCAGTTTGTTTGGATTCACGTCGCTTACCGAAATCCCGTTTGGCGGGATCCTCACCCCGGTCAGCATCCCCCACGTGTTTCTTGACGGATTTCAGCTCGAGATTCCGAACGGCACCGGCATCGGTGGGCTGATCCCCGGCCTGCTGAGCTTCGGACCTCAGCTGGCGCAAGCCATCTCCTAGGCGCGGCGATTGGGGGAAGGACGCCAGGTGTGGGCCGGCGCCCTTCCCCCACTCGTTTCTGGGCGGCGATCGCGGCTGCGGCCGACCGCGGCAGCGTCAAAGGATGCCGCTGCTCCGTGCTGGGCCATTGAGCTGCGGATTTGGCCACGCGCACCGAACCTGTTCGCAACCGTAACGAATCCTGTGAAAACGCTAATTGTCATTTTGACAAAAGCACTCCGCTTATTAGACTCACGTCTGTCTTGGTTACTGCCGGGTAAGTTTCCGGTCGGTAACCGGCTGTAGTGAGAGTCGAGGGGGGCCTCGCGCACGTTCGTTGCGCGGGGCCCTATCCGGCTTTGTGTCGAGTTGAGTGACCGTCGGTCATCGCGTGGTGGCCCGAGGAGAGGGTGGACATGTCATTTGTGATCGCAGCGCCGGATCTGGTCGAGAGCGCGGCCACGAGCCTGGCGGGCATTCGTTCGTCGCTGGCCGAAGCCACGGCAACCGCGGCCGGTCCCACGACCGGGATCGCGATCGCGGCGCAGGACGAGGTATCGGTTGCGATCGCATCGATGTTCGGCAACTACGGCGAGAACTTTCAGGCGCTGAGCGCCCAGGCCCAGTCGTTCCACCACCAGTTCGTCTCGTTGATGAATGCCGGCGCGGGCGCCTATGCCAGCGCCGAGACCGCCAACGCGGCGCAGACCCTGTTGGGCGGCACCCTGGACGGGGGCGTCGTCGGCGGTGTCGGCCAGCTGGCCGGTAACGTCGGCGCCGAGCTGAACGGCGCGGTGACCGCGCTGGGCAACGGCAGCCTCGGCGGGTTCGTCGGTGGGCAGATTCAGACTGGCGCGCAAGCCATTTCGAACGCGATCGCCAGCTCGCCCATTGGGCTGGGGTCGCTTCCGACGGGCGGGGCAGCCGCGGCGATGAGCGGGATCAGCTCGTTCGGCGCCACGGTGGCCGCGCCGTATCAGGCGCTGGTCTCCAACACCGTCACCAACCTGCAGGCCATCGGGAACACCGTGGTGAGCAACCCGTTCCCCTTCCTGCACCAGCTGGTCAACAACCAGATCTTCTACGGGCAGACCATCGCCACCGGCATTCAAAACCTTCCCACCACGTTGGCGAACCTGCCGGCAACCATTCAGGCTGCGCTGCAAGGCCTTTCGACGATCAACCCGGGCGCCGTGCTGCAGCAGCTGATCACCAGCCAGGTCGCCAACGCCCAGACGGTCGTGACGTCGCTGCAGAGCGCCGCCCAGGACTTCGTCACCGGGGTGCAGACCCTGCCAGCCGGGTTCCTGACGGCAACCCAGGACCTGTTGGCCGGCGACAACGCCGCGGCATACACCGCTATCAACCAGACCCTCACCAACGCCTTCCTGCCTGGCTTCAACGGCGTCCAGGTCGGGGGGGACGGGGGATCGACGCTGGTCACCAGCATCGTGCCGATAGGGCCGCTGGGCGACCTGGCGCCCATCCTGGCCATCCCGGGACAGATCGCGCAGAACTTCGCCAACATGTTGCCGGCCGGCAGCATCCCGGCGATGGTGGCGCAACACGCGACCAACCTGATCAGCGCATTGACCAATTTCGGCACCACGATCTCGATCAGCAATGTCGCCAATCTGGACTTCGGGATCCCGCTGCAGCTCCTGTTGGACGGGATCGGTGCGCCTGCGAACGCATTGAGCGCGCTCAACTCCACCGGGCAGGCGCTGGCCAGCGCACTGCAGGCCGGGAACGCGTCGGCGGCCGCCGCCACCCTCCTGGATGCCCCGGCCGTCATCGCCGACGCGTTCCTCAACGGCACGACCGTCGTAACCTTGCCCCCGGCAATGGTTTCGCTGCTGGGCCTCACGCTGCCGTCGACGACCTACTTGCCGCTCGGCGGGCTGCTCACTCCGCTCAGCCTCCCCGCGGTCTGGGTCAACCTGGATGGCTTCATGTTGCAGCTCGAACTCTCGGGTGGCACCCCGATCGGTGGCCTCATTCCCGGGCTGCTGAGTTTCCCCGCCCAGTTGGCGGCGGACATCGCCACCTAGCCGGTACTCGTTAGTCGTCGAGGGTCGGGACGCCGGTGTAAGCCGGGTCCCGACCCTCACTTCATTGGGGCCGGTTCCGCCGCACCGTAACGAAAGCTGTGAAATCGCCTGTTGTCTTTTGATGGGTGCATCACCGCTGGTTAGGCTCATTTTCGTCTTGGTTACTGGGGGGTAACCGCCCGCGAAGATATCGAGCCGGGGGCTCGCTATCGAACATTGGATGACCACCGGTCACCTCTTATGAGCCAAGGAGAGAGTTCAGATGTCGTTTGTGTTCGCAACGCCGGAGCTGGTCGAGAGCGCGGCCCAGGATCTGGCGGGAATCCGCTCGTCGCTGGCCGAAGCGGCGGCATCCGCGGCCGGGCCCACGACCGGAATAGCGACGGCGGCTCAGGACGAGGTGTCGGTCGCGATCGCTTCCCTGTTCGGCAACGTCGGTCAGGAATTTCAGGCCCTCAGCGCCCAGGCCCAGGCGTTCCATCAGCAGTTCGTCGGCTTGATGAACACCGGCGCGTCCGCTTACACCGGCGCCGAGGCGGCCAACGCGGCGCAGACCGCGCTCGGCGGTGAGATCCAGGCCGGCGCCCGAGCCATGTCGGACGCGATCGCCGGCTCTCCCGTCGCGCTGGGATCGTTGCCGACGGGTGGCGCATCCCCGCTGATCACCGGGCTCAACTCGTTCGGTGCCACCGTCGCCGCGCCGTATCAGGCGCTGGTGTCGAACACCGTCACCAATCTGCAGGCCATCGGGGCGACTTTCTCGGCCAACCCGTTCCCCTTCGCGCACCAGTTGCTCAACAACCAGATCGGCTACGCCCAGACGATCGGCTCGTCGATCGCGACCGGGGTCCAGAACCTGCCCGTCGAGTTGGCCAGCCTGCCGGGCACGATCCAAACCGGTATTCAGGGCCTGGCGACCGCCAACCCGGGCGCCCTGCTGCAGCAGCTCGTCAACAACCAGATCGGCTATGCGCAGACCGTCGTCACGGGGCTACAGAGCGCCGGAACCGATCTCGTCACCGGGTTGAACGGGTTGCCCGCGAGCTTCCAGGCGGCCGGCCAGGCGCTGGCGGCGGGTAACGTCCAGGGCGCAGTCAACGCCGTCGCGCACGGCCTGGAGAATGTCGTCCTCCCCGGTTTCCAGGGCGTGAGCTTTGACATCGGTGTACTGGGCTCGCCGACGGCGACGCCCCTGGCCATCACGCCGTTGGGCCCGCTGGGGGATTTGGCGCCGATCTTCGCCATCCCGGGGCAGCTGGCGCAGAACTTCACCAACCTGTTGCCGGCGGGTTCCATCCCCGCCCAGATGGCACAGAACTTCACCAACGTGGTCGAGACGCTCACCAATTTTGGGTCGACGTTCAATCCGGGGAACCTGGGCATCACCTTCGGCTTGCCGTTGCAGCTCGTCTTCGACGGGATCGGTGCGCCCGCCAACGCGCTGAGCGCGCTGAACTCCAGCGCACAGGCGTTCGTCACCGCGGTGCAAACCGGCGACCCGATGGGGGCGGCGGCCGCGCTGGTCGACGCCCCCGCCAACGTCGCGAACGGCTTCCTCAACGGCACCACCTTCCTCAGCCTGCCGCCGCTCACGACGACCGTTACCTCGGGCGGTTTCCCCATCCTGGACCTCACCGCCACCGCCGAGCTTCCGCTCGGCGGCCTGCTCACCCCGCTGAGCCCGGTGACCCTGGGCGGCGGCTTGGGCATGGTCCCGGGCACGCCGATCGGAGGCCTGATTCCCGGGCTGCTGAGCTTCGGGTCTCAGCTCGCGGCGGCGATCACGCCCCTGGGGTGATCACCGCACGAAGACGGACGATTTTGCATCGCGACGTGCGGCATGTGATTAGGCTCACATTGTCTCGATAACCGTCGGGCGACCGTCGTATGAAGCGATGGGGGGCTGGGCATGTCGTTCGTCACCGCGGTGCCCCAAGAAGTGCTGGCGGCGGCCCGGCACCTGGCGGGCATCCGCTCCCTGCTTGCCGACTCCAGCGCGGCGGCCGCGGCGCCGACGGCCGAGATGGTGGCGCCGGCCGGAGACCAGGTCTCGGCTCAGGTCGCTGCGCTTCTGAGTGCGTTCGGACAGGACTATCAGGGCATCAGCGCCCAAGCGCAGGAATTTCACGAGCAGTTCGTCGACTTGCTGAACGCCGGCGCGGGCGCTTACCTCGGCACCGACGTCGCCAACGCCAAGCGGGGCCTGCTCGATGCCGGCGTCGTGGGCGACGGGGCGCGGCAGAGCGGCGGCGCCGGTCTGCCCGCCGCCCTGAGCGGAATCGATCGCCCGCAACGCCAAAACCTGGGGCCCGTCCGTCCGCCGGACGGACCTTATTAGCCTCATGTTTACCGCGGCGTCGATGGGGTAATAGCTAGTCGCCGCCAGTGAACCGAGGGGGTCGGACATGTCGTTCGTGATCACGTCGCCGGAACAGATCCAGGCGGCGGCCGAGGATTTGGCGGGTATCCGCTTGTCCCTGGTTGACGCCGCGTCCAGCGCCGCGGGCTCCACCACGGCGGTGTTGCCGGCTGCCGCGGACGAGGTTTCGGCGGCGATCTCGGCGCTGTTCGGCGATTTCGGCCGGCAATTTCAGTGGGCCAGCGCCCAAGCGCAGGCGTTTCACGGCGAGTTCGTCAGGTTGATCAACGCCGGTGCTGCCGCATACCTCAGCACCGAACTCGCCAACACCGAGCAGGCCGTGACGAACGCGATCAATGCACCTGCCGAGGCGATGCCGGGCGCCGCACAGGGCGTCAGTGCCAGCGGCCTGCTCGGTGGAATCCTCGGCGGCACGTCGGGCGGCTCGTTGCTGGGCGGTCTCAGCGGTGGCACCAGCGGTGCCAGCGGACTGTTGGGTGGATTGACCGGTGGCACAACTGGATTGGGCGGGTTGCTCGGCGGTTTGACGGGTGGGACCGGTCTCCTTGGCGGCGTGGGTTCACTCGGCGGCGTCCTGGGCTCGCTGGGAAACCTGGGCTCACTGGGAAGCAACCTCGGCTCGCTGTTGACGGGTGCCCTTCCCGGCTTGCCCACAACCCTTGGCGGCCTGACGAATACGTTGACCGGCGTGGTCAACTCGCTGCTGCCCGGGATACTCAACGTGCAGGCCGGCGCGGGCCCCTTCTTCACCGGCATCGCGGGCCCATACGAGGCGCTCGTCTACAACACATGGACCAACCTGAACAGCCTCGCGGGCGGCTGGTTGGCCGACCCGTTCCCATTCCTGCGGCAGTTCGTCGCCAACCAGATGGTCTACGGGCAGACCATCGCGACCGCGCTTCAGACCGGTGATTTCGCACCGGTCTCTGCCATACCCGGCGAGATCGTGCACAACTTCGCCAATGTCGTTGGAACGCTGACCAATACCAGCGTCACGTCGTCTTTGGTGGTGCAACAGGTGCTACCCACGCCCAGTTTGGCCCTGGACAACGTCGTCGGATTGCCCCTTTTGTTCGGCGCGAGCCTGCTGGGCCCGCCGGCCGCCGCGATGGAGGCAGCCGGCTACGCCGGGTCCCTGTTCACGTCTGCGGTCCAAGCCGGGAACGGCGCCGCGGCGTTCGCCGCACTCGTCGACGCCCCGGCCTACATCGCCGACGGTTTCCTCAACGGGCAGGCGACTTTCCCCTATGCGTTGAACCTTTCGAGCATTACGGGCCCTGCGGTCGCGGATCTGCTGAACGTCACGGTGGTGGCGAACTTCCCGCTGGACGGGCTCCTGCACCCGCCCGGGTACTACCCGGTGACCGCGACTGTCACCGCGTTGGGCGGGAGCGTGCTTCCTCCGCTAGCGATCAACCTGGGCGTCGGCAGCACGCAATTCAGCGGACTCCTACCGCTTCTGGTGAACTACGCGCCCCAGCTGCTGGCGCAGGCGATCGGCGCACCCGCCTCTGCGCCGCCGCTGATCTCGATCCCGCTTTTCACCTTCTAGCGCGCCGGGTGCTTATTCGACACGTATACAGAAAGCGTTTGCGATACACCGCGTTCCATCGGCCCGGCCCCATCGGCCGTGTCTAGCCGGGAGGTCGGCCAGGTCGGCGGTGTGCCTCGGCCCGCGGCGGGCGGGCATGCTCGGCCGAACGAACTGACGTGCCCCCGGCGAACCGACCAAAACGTCTTTGCTGCAGGCGTTTTGCGGTCTAAGGTATTGGAAGTACGCCGGGCGCGGCGTCGGAGTATTGCGTACGCCACAACAGACGTCGAGGCGGCATCCGAGCGGCTTTGGGCAACGACGTAGGTACGCGTCGAACTGCGGAAATGCGTTCGTACTGACCGTTTTTCGGTACCACCGTCCAGTTGCGCGGGAGCCGGGATCGTACGCAGACGCGCCGAACTCTCATGAAAACAATGGTTTTCGAATGTGCCGGATGGCACGCCCTTACGCTCAGCTTGCCTCGGTTATTCGGGCTCATAAACGTATATATGTCGTTCATTCGCGTGGGGAGATGAACATGTCTTTTGTGGTCGCAGTTCCGGATCTTGTCGAGGTGGCTGCCCGAGATCTCGCAGGTATCCGCTCAGCACTAGACGAGGTCACTGAAGCCATCCTCGCGCCGACGACCAGCCTGGCGCCCGCCGCGAGCGATGAGGTGTCGACCGCAATCGCCGCGCTCTTCGGCAATTTCGGCCAGGAGTACCAAGCACTCAACGCGGAAGTCGCGGCGTTCCACAACGCCTTCGTCGGCGCGTTGAATGGCGGCGCCGCCGCGTACACGGGCGCGGAAATCGCCAACAGCGCCGCGATGCTCTCCGGCGGCGGAAACCTGGCGGCCGAACTCGGCGCCGCAATTTCCGGGTTCGGCGCCGCGCTCAGTGGATCGCTGTCGGCCGGCTTGAACAGCAGCCTCGGAGCGGCTCTCGGCGGCACGCTGGAGACGCTCCTCGGCGCCGGGCTCGGCGGGCTGGTCTTCCAGACCGGCGGTTTCATCCTGTCCGGCATCGGCAACGGGATGGTCCAGACGGGCAACGCCATCGTCCAGGCCGGCCTCGCCCTGGAAAACAGCGGTGCCGCGCTGTCCGCCATGGGCGGTCCATTGCTCGCCCAGGCCAATGCCGCGCTGAATGCCTTATTGAACGCCAACTTCGGTCTCGACCTCAGCGCCGCGTTGTCCGCGAGCCTGGGCGGCAGCCTGACAGGGTTGGCGGCGAACCTCGCGGCTGGGCTGAACGGCTTGGGTAATTTGGCCGGCAACCTCGGCGCCGGCCTGAATGGGGCGTTGCAGACGGGTGCGACGCTGGCGGGTAACTTCCTGGCCGCGTTGCCGGGTCTGCCGGCGCTGACGTTCCCGAACCTGGGTCCCCTGGGTGTGCAGCTCTCGGCGGCGCTGAATGGCTTGGGCGCCAACCTAAATGCATCGCTGAGTGGGTTGCTGTCGGGGGCGTTGACGCTGCCGCCGATCAACTTGTCGTTGCCGGGGTTGCCGAGCTTCACGTTGCCGCCGTTGCCGGGGCTGCCGTCGATCACGCTGCCCAACATCGGCGCGGACATCACCGCGGCGCTGAATGCGGCGCTGAATTTGACGTTGCCGGGTCTGCCGCCGATCAACTTGTCGTTGCCGGGGTTGCCGAGCTTCACGTTGCCGCCGTTGCCGGGGCTGCCGTCGATCACGCTGCCCAACATCGGCGCGGACATCAACGCGGCGCTGAATGCGGCGCTGAATTTGACGTTGCCGGGTCTGCCGCCGATCAACTTGTCGTTGCCGGGGTTGCCGAGCTTCACGTTGCCGCCGTTGCCGGGGCTGCCGTCGATCACGCTGCCCAACATCGG
>NZ_LZIS01000194.1 GCF_001667015.1 Mycobacterium sp. E3198
TCCCGGTGGAGGTGGCCACCGCCACCGGCGACCGGGCGGCCGACGCCGGTGGGCGCTATGCCTGCCGCGGCGCCCGCCGCAACCCCGGCGGCGCCGACGGCGGGAATGGCGACCAGCGCCGGGGCGAGCGAGATGGCCAGCTGAATCGCCTGCGTCCCGAAGGGCCAGAAGATCATCAATGTGTGGAAGGTGGCCCAGGCGAGGGCACTGGCCAGGGCCGGCGACATCCCGGGGATCTGCAACAGCGCCGAGGTCAGGCCGTTGGCGAACGGGACGGCCGGAATGGGCCAGCCGGCGGGGTTGAGGTCCTTCGACACCGGCCACGCGAAGTTTTTGGTGTATTGCTGGATCAGCGCCGCAAGCTGATCCTGCCACGACGCGGTGGTGCCGGCCGCCGCCGCGGCGCTGGTCTCCCCGCCCGTCGCGACGATCTGCGGCGCCGGCGTGGCCGTCGGGACCGCCGCCTGGGCCGAGTCGGTGACGGCTTGGTAGGCGGCCATGGTTTCGGCGGCCTGCAGCCACATGCGCACGTAGTCGGCTTCGTTGACGGCGATGGGGATGGTGTTGATGCCGAAGAAATTGGTTGCCACGAGCGCCGCGTGGGTGGCGTGGTTTGCGGCGAGCTCGGCCAGCGTCGGCATGGTGGCCAGCGCGGTGGCGTAGGCGGCCGCGGCCGTTCGATGCGACGACGCGGCGAGCGCGCTGGCCGCCGCGCTCTCGAGTAACCAAGTCAGGTACGGCGCGTGGGCGGCGACATAGCGTTCGGCGCTGGGGCCATCCCACGCGCCCTGCACCGCACCCAGCACCCCGATGAGTTCGTCTGCCGCGGCGGCATATTCAGCGCCCATCGACGACCACGCCTCGGCAGCGGCGAGCAGCGGCCCGGAACCCGGGCCGCTGCTGAGCAATGTGGAGTGCACCTCGGGCGGTAAGGCGATCCAGATCGGGGCGGTCATCGTCGGCGGCCTGCGGGCAGGAACACGTATACCTCTTCGGTGGACGTCGTCAGGGGCGGGCTTGTCTTGAGTGGTCGGTTTGCCGGACGGTTTGGT
The DNA here is from genome assembly GCF_001667015.1 of Mycobacterium sp. E3198. Classification (GTDB taxonomy): domain Bacteria; phylum Actinomycetota; class Actinomycetes; order Mycobacteriales; family Mycobacteriaceae; genus Mycobacterium. Next base: position 1,053 of record NZ_LZIS01000194.1, read on the forward strand.
TCCGTCCCCCGGATTTCCGACGTCTTTGCGCGGCGACCGAGCATGCGCAACGATGCAGGGATGCGGTGTGACGTTGCGCGTGAGGCGCTTTCTGCGCGGCTGGACGGCGAGCGGCCGCAGGTACTCGCGCAGCAGGTCGATGCCCACCTGGAGTCGTGTCGGGGTTGCCGCACCTGGCTGATCGGCGCCGCGGTGCAGTCGCGCCGGCTGTCGGCCATCGAGCCCGGCGAGGGACCGGACCTGGTCGACAAGATCATGGCGAGCCTCGATCGGCAGTCCCCCGCGTATCACCGCACGATGGGCTGGCTGCGGTCGCGCTACCGGCGCTGGGGGCTGATCGGTGTCGGCCTGTTCCAGGTGGCGATCGCGGCCGCCCAGATCAGCGGCGTCGATTTCGGCATGGTGTCGAGCCACATGCACGGCGCGATGTCCGGCGAGCACCTGATGCACGAGTCCACCGCGTGGTTGCTCGCGTTGGGTCTGGCCATGATCGCCGCGGGCGTGTGGCCCGCCACCGCGATCGGCGTGGCCGCGATTACCGGCGTGTATTGCGTCGCGCTATTGAGTTACGTAGTCGTCGACGCCTTCGCCGGCGAGGTGACCGCCACACGCATCGCCAGCCACATGCCCCTGCTGCTGGGGCTGGCATTCGCATTGCTGGTGTCGCGCGAACATGTGCGGACCCGGCGGCCGCGCGCATTCGGCGACGACCGCGACTATCCCGACTTGCCGTCGGAGGCACCCGGCGGGCGGCGACACCGGCATCTCTGGCCGATCAACCGCACCGTTCCGTACCCCACCGCAGTGTCTACGACAACCGGTCGTAGACTGACGACGCCCGCACAACGAAGGTGGTTGGCCATGACCGCGTCAAGCGACGACGAGGCCGTTACCGACCTCGCGTTGGCGGCCGCGCGCGGCAACGCGCGGGCGCTCGAGGCCTTCATCAAAGCGACCCAGCAAGACGTCTGGCGGTTCGTCGCCTACCTGTCCGACGCGGGCACCGCCGACGACCTCACTCAGGAAACCTTCCTGCGGGCTATCGGCGCGATCGAGCGATTCTCCGGACGGTCCAGCGCGCGAACCTGGTTGCTGGCCATCGCGCGCCGGGTGGTGGCCGATCACATTCGCCACGTCCAGTCACGGCCGCGCACCGCCGCCGGCGCCGACCCGGATCACTTCCTCAGCGGTGACCGCCACGCCCGCGGATTCGAAGACCTGGTCGAGGTGACCGCGTTGATCGCCAACCTCACCACCGAACAGCGCGAAGCGTTGTTGCTCACCCAACTTTTGGGGCTGCCCTACGCCGACGCCGCCGCGGTCTGCGGTTGCCCGGTGGGCACGATCCGCTCTCGGGTTGCCCGCGCCCGCGATGCGCTGCTGGCGGACATGGAACGCGAAGACCTGACGGGCTAATTCAGCGCTTCCACCCATGCGGCGGCCTCGTCGACCGTGGCCACCGCGGTCACCCCGGGCGGCAGCGGCGGCCTCGCCACCATCACCACCGGAATGGCTTGCGCCGCCGCTGCATCCAGCTTGGCCCGGGTCATGGCGCCGCCGCTGTTCTTGGTGACCAGCGCGTCGATGCGGTGCTCGCGCAGCAGCGCCAATTCGTCGTCGTAGCGATACGGGCCGCGCGACAGCAAGAGTTGGTGGCGGCGCGGCAGTGACGCGGGGTCCGGCGCGGTGACCGCCCGGATCAGAAACCACGCGTCGCTGTCGGCGAAGGCCTGGACGCCCGAGCGCCCGGTGGTGAGAAAGACACGTGAGTAATGTTGTTTGGCAACCATTTCCGCCGCTTCCAGGTCCGATGCGACGACGATCGCGTCGCCGGACGCCCACGCGGGGCGCGCCAACACCAGGTGCGGGATGCGCAATTCGGTGCACGCTTGCGCGGCGTGCGCCGTCATGGTCGCCGCGAACGGGTGGGTGGCGTCGACGACGGCCTCGACGTGTTCGTCGCGCAGCCAGCGCTTGAGCCCGTCGACGCCGCCGAAGCCGCCGATGCGCACCGGGCCGACCGGCAGGGCGGGATCGGGGACGCGCCCGGCCAGCGAGCTGACGATGTCGACGCGCGGGTGCAGGGTTTTCGCCAGCGCGCGGGCCTCCGAGGTGCCGCCGAGCAACAGCACCCGCATCAGTGCCGGCTCCCCCGGGTGCGCCCGGCCGAATACAGGTAGCTGTCGGTGAATCCTTCGGCGGCCAGCACGTCGCCGACGATGATCACGGCGGTCTTGGTGATGCCGGCGTCGTGCATCTGGCCGGCGATGTCGGCCAGCGTGCCGCGCAGCACCGTCTGCTGTGGCCAGCTCGCGAAAGCCACTACCGCGACGGGGGTTTCGGCGCGATGGCTCTTGAGCAGTTCCGGGACGATGGCATCCATCTGAGCGGCGGCCAGGTGCAGCACCAGGGTGCCCCCGGACAGGGCCAGCGTGCTCAGCTCCTCGCCCGACGGCATGGGTGTCGACAGGGTGGCCACCCGGGTCAGCGTCACGGTCTGCGCCACCCCGGGGACGGTGAGCTCACGTTTCAGCGCGGCCGCCGCGGCGGCGAAAGCCGGTACCCCCGGCACGATCTCGTAGTCGATGCCCAGCGCGTCGAGGCGGCGGCACTGCTCGGCCAGCGCGCTGTACAGCGAGGGGTCGCCGGAGTGCAGCCGCGCCACGTCGTGCCCGGCGGCGTGCGCATCGGCGATTTCGGTGATGATCTGCTCGAGCGTCAGCGGGCCGGTGTCAACGACTTTCGCGTCGGGTGGGCATAGCGCCAACAGGTCGTCGGGCATGATCGAACCGGCGTAGAGGCAGGTTGCACACGTCTGGAGGAGCCGTTGGCCGCGGACGGTGATGAGGTCGGCCGCGCCGGGGCCCGCACCGATGAAATAGACCGTCACCTCGTCACCGCCCACTGCGTGACCGGCATCTGCGGGCGCCAGCCGGTGAAGCCGCCGAGCGGCTCGCCCTGGTAGTGCTGGAAGCGCTGCAGAGTGCCGCCGTAGCGGGAGTATGACTGCGCCAGAAGGGCTTCCGATTCGGCGGTGACCGCGTTGGCGACCAGCCGTCCCCCGGCGGGCAGGTGGTCGAGGCACGCGTCGAGCAAACCGGGCTGGGTCAGGCCGCCGCCGATGAAGATCGCCGACGGCGCTTCGGCGCCGTCGAAAGCTGCCGGTGCCTCGCCACGGATGTCGATGGCGACGCCGAAGGCCGCGGCGTTGGATTCGATGTTGCGGCGGCGAGAGTCGTCGCGTTCGAACGCCATCGCGCTGCAACCCGGCCAGCTCAGGCACCATTCGACGCTGATGCTGCCCGAGCCCGCGCCGACGTCCCACAGTCGCTCCCCCGGTCGCGCCGCCAGCGCCGCCAGGGTGACCGCTCGGACCCCGTGTTTGGTGATCTGCCCGTCGTGGGCGAACGCATCATTGAAATATCGCGACCTGCGTTCGTCGGGCAGGTAGCGGACGGCGACGACGTTGAGGTCGTCGACGTCGCGAGTCGCGTCGTCGGCCCATTGGCGCGCGGTGCCGTCGCGGCGGCGTTCGGTTGGGCCGCCGAGGTTTTCGAGGACGGTGAACTCGGAGTCCCCGCGTCCGGATGCGTTGAGTAGTGCGGCCAGTTCCTTGGGGGTGGCGGCGTTTTTCGACAGCACGATAGCCTGACCGCCGCGGCGCACCGCGGTATGCGGTCGGGCGGTGACCAGGCTGATGACCTCGGTGTCGTGGGCGCTCCAGCCCATCCGCGCGCACGCCAGCGTCACCGAGGAGACGTGCGGCAGCACCCTGACGTTGTCGGCGCCGTAGAGCCGGATCAGGGTGCCGCCGATGCCGTGCAGGAGCGGGTCGCCGCTTGCGACGATGTGGATTTCGTCGTCCACTTTGAGTGCTTGCAAAGCGGGCAGCATGGGTGACGGCCATTCGTGGCGGGGCGCGGTCACCGTGTCGTCGAGCAGGTCGAGCTGACGTTTTGAGCCGTAAATCGCTGCGGCCCTGCGTAACTCGGTGCGCGATGTTTCGGCAAGGCCCGCCATTCCGTCGGTGCCGATGCCCACCACGACGATCATCGCGGCATCCTGCGCCAGACGAACTGCGGGAGCAGCCGCATGACGAAAGACGCGGGTCCCAACGCCCACGGGATCCACACGGTGCGCCGGCCCTTGTTCAGCGCACGCGCGGTCGCCGCGGCCACCTGCGCGGGTGTGCTGGACAGCGGCGCCGGTGTCATGCCCTCGGTCATGCGCCCTATCACGAAACCTGGGCGCGCGATCAGCAGTTTGACGCCGGTGCCGTGCAGCGCGTCGGCCAGGCCACTGGCGAAGCCGTCCAGGCCGGCCTTCGCCGAGCCGTAAACATAGTTCGCGCGCCGCACGCGCGCGCCGGCGATCGAGGAAAACACGATCAGCGAGCCGCGCCCGGCGGTGCGCATGGCGGGGGCCAGGTGGGTGAGCATGCTGACCTGGTCGACGTAGTCGGTGCGCACGATGGACACCGCGTGCGCGGCGTCGGCCTCGGCGCGGGCCTGGTCGCCGAGGATGCCGAAGACCAGCACCGCGGTGTCGATGGGTCCGTGTTCGGCGACGATCGAGTCGACCAGCGGGCCGTGCGAAGCCAGGTCGTCGGCGTCGAATTCCCGGGTGTGCACCGCCGCGGCCCCGGCGGCCTTGACCGCCGCGACCTCGTCGTCGAGCTGATCGGCCTTACGTGCGGCCAGCACCACCGTCGCCCCCGGGGCCAGGCGGCGCGCGAGCTCGACGCCGATTTCGCTGCGGCCGCCCAGGATTAGTACCGGACCCGCGCCCGTGTCGTCCACGGCTGCGATTATGACCTGCGCTAGCGTGGGCGGTGATGGCGAATACCACTACGCGGCTGACCGACGACGCGCTGGCCTTCCTGTCGGAACGTCACCTGGCCATGCTGACCACGCTGCGGGCCGACAATTCCCCGCATGTGGTGGCGGTGGGTTTCACCTTCGACCCCAAGACTCACATCGCGCGCGTGATCACCACCGGCGGTTCGCAGAAGGCCGTCAACGCCGATCGCGCCGGGGTGGCCGTGCTCAGCCAGGTCGACGGCGCGCGGTGGCTATCGCTTGAGGGCCGGTCCAAGGTAAACAGCGACGCCGACGCCGTGCGTGATGCCGAGTTGCGGTATGCCCAGCGCTATCGGACGCCGCGCCCGAATCCGCGGCGGGTGGTCATCGAAGTCCAGGTGGAGCGGGTGCTCGGATCGTCGGATTTGTTGGACCGGGGCGAGTAGTCGGCTAGATCAGGCCTGAACGTCAATAGTTATTTTTTGCGCCGAGGGTCGTACTCGGTGCCTGAAATGTCATCCCAGAACTTTGGTGACACTTCTTTAACACGATCTTCTGGTGCCACGGCATTTATCTTTTCTTCGAACTCATCAAACTGCTTTTGAATTTCCGCCAACTCCTCTTCTGTGGGCGGAGTAACGCCTGCTTCTTCAGCCGTCAAAAATATCTTTCCGGCAATCTCCCTGCTCACTTTAGAACTCCCATCGTCCCCTACCTTCTCGCGTCAGCCTAGCGTTCAGCCATGCGTATGACCGTCCTGCCCGTTACCGGATCCATTATCTTACTTACCACATAAAATCGAGTGCCAGCGGGAAACAGTATCTCTTGCTCCGCGGGGAATGTCGAAAAGGACGAAATATCTCGCCCCGTGCTGGACAGAATCCTAAATTCTACGTTCCCAGCGAACGTTGGCGACCGCGCCACAGCAGTATTCACCGTGGTGCTCATAAAACCTTTTTCTATGATAAATTCGCCCGGGCGGTATTGGGCAAGAGCCTCCGGCGGCAGATTCGTACCACGGACTACCGGCCCCTCATAAGGGGGAAGCTTGTTGAGTGCGCTCTTTAACGCTTCAACGCGAGCATGCTGAGACGCGTCCAAAGCATCGCTCCTTAACGCGTCGTTTAGGTCTGAGTAGCCAAATCCAGTGTAGTGCGAGAGTGCCGATAGATCATCCGATGTCAGTCTGTCGCCAGGGTCTGGGTGTTCGCCCTCATCAGCAGGGCCATCACGGTTAGCCGGACCATCGCCGGGTCCGTGAGGCTTACCGTCGTGGGGTCCCCCGCCGTGATGACTGCTCGGATGGCCGCCGTCGCCATGCCCGTGCCAGCCGCCGCCGGGCGCGGGCAGTTCGGGCGGGTGACCCGCCGCGGGCAGCGAATGCGGCGCCGCGGAGGTGAAGGACGGCGCCGGTTGCGATACGTGCGCAGGCGTGGGCGCGGGTTCGACGGGACCTCCGCTCGGCGCTAAAAGCTCGCGAACCGGCGAATGATCAACCAATTGCGGCACCGTCGACGGAACGCGTTCGGCCGTTGGCGCCGGAATGGCTGGCGGGTGAGCGGCCGCCGGTATCGGATCATGCGGACCACCCGCAGCCGGAGCGGCAGGCGGCTCGTACACCGCGCGCCCCGGCGGCACATCCGCGCCCAGCGGGCGCGGAACCGACTCGACGGGCGCGTCGAATGGCTTCGGCTCCGACACGCCCACCGGGCGGCCGCCGACGGGCGGCGGCTCGATCTTGGGCAGCTTCCCGGCAACGCCTTCCAGGTTCTTGGTCAGATCACCGCCCGCTCCGGCGATATCCGCCAGGGCACCGCGGGCACCGGCGAGCCCACCGGCCGCCTCGGCGCCTGCCCGCCCTGCCGCGCCGGCGGCTTCCGCGGCCTCGGCGCCTTCCAGCGCCGCCCCACCGGCTTCCGTCGCCGCGCCCGCTTCGCCGGCGCCGGGAATGAAGAACATCGCAACGTCGAAGGCGTTCTCACCGAAGCCCAGACCCGGTCGCGCTGTGCTCCAATCATCAAGGTGCAGCAGGGCTTTGAGCTGCTGCCAGTTCGCGTCGACGAACTCCTGCGGGTTGAGGACGCCGTTGACCAGGCTCCCCTTCCACAAGCCTTTCGCCATGTCTGTCCAGGTTTCGGCCGCCCCGTGCGGATCGACGAGGAACCACCGCGGGTCGAGATCGCCGATGGACAGCGCCATCCCGACGGCGCCCTTCAGCGCGCCCTCGTTTGCGTTGGCGAAAACGTCGAAAACCGTTGCGACCTGGTTGCCGATCGCATCACCCAAGAACTGCTTGAGCTCGCCGCGCACATACTTTTCCAACTTGACGACCAAGCCGTCGACGACCCCTAAGCCCGCCTTGACGCCCTGCTCGGCGGCGCGGGCCTCCCGCCCCAAGTCGTGCAGCACGTCGTTGATGTCCCTGGCGATCTTCTTGATCTCATCGAGCGCGTCGCCCTTGATGATCAGCATCACGTCGTGCCCGAGGTCGGTCAGTGAACCGAGCCGGTTCAGCAGATCCCGAATGTGGTGCTGGGCGCCGTCCACCTCGTTGGCGAAGTCATCGAGCGCGCGGGCCACTCCCCCGGATGCCTCGCCGAGTTTCCCCATGCAGTCGCCGATTTGCGATAACGCGTCATCGATCTTTTCGCCTTCGGGGATCTGATGCGCGTCCAGTAACGCCTTGGCGGCGCTCAGCGCACTCCGCATCCCGCCCGCGGCACCGGCGAAGCCGCGCCAACGGGCCGCGGCCGCATGCAAACCGGCCACGTCGCCGTCGGGCCACACGTCGTCGACGAATGACTGCACCACCGCCCACAGCAGCGGCGGCGGCTGCCCCTTGCCCCACGTCCCCGGCGGTCCGGGCGCCGAGAGTTTGGCGGGCGCGGGTGGCGCCTGCAGCGCGCCGGCGCCGCCGCCCAGTGTGGAGGCCGCCTCGGCCTGCGAATAGTTGGCGGCACCCTGCTGTATCAGGGCCCCGCTTTGCCGGCACGCGTTGACGGCGGCGGCCGCCGCCTGCAGCACCTTCTCGCCCGCGTCCTGATACGCCAGGCCGAACACCGCGCCGGCCGCGTCCAGGCCGGTGTGGGCCGCAAAACCTGCCGTCAACACCGTCAGGTTCGCGGCCAGGCCATCGCCGGCGGCAATCACGGCGCCGCCCACGGCGAACAGCGCCTGAGGATCAACGACCAACGGAACCATCGGGCGAAATTCTGGTCCAGGTCGCCGCGCGTCGCTATTCACCTTCGGCTCGCGCTGAGCGTAACGCCACTGCGAAAAATCGGGCCGAAATTCGCGGTGTGGTTACGCTCGCGAACCAAGAAGCGCGGTGTGGTTACGCTCGCGAACCAAGAAGGGGCTCACCACGCAGCGTGACGCGGTGCCGCCCGGCCGGCATGGCCACGGTCGCACCGGCCGGCTGGCCGTCAAGTCGCACGCCCACCCCGGCGGGCAGCCCGGCCAACGTGATCCGCGTGGCGGTATCGGTGGCCACCGTGATCGTCGACGACGGCAGCGCGGCCAGCCCGGCTCGCGCGACGTCCACCGTGAGGCTGGCGACCCCGGTCAGGCGCAGCGTCAGATACGGCAGCGGGGCGACGGGCCGTCCCACCTGCCAGTCCAGCTCGCTGTACAGGCCGGGCGACGGGTCAAGGTTCCAGACGACGCCGCGGTGGTGCCGAATCGTGTGCGTCGGGTCGGGCCGCGCGTACGACCGCGCGTCGACCTCGGCCACGGCCCCGCGCCGCGCCGTTACCGACGGATCGGCGGTCAGCTCCGAGAGCCACCACACCTGGTGCGGCCCGATGCCCAGATCGGCGCGCACCAATTGCGGATACCACGCGAACGTGATGTGCCCCGGATCGGCTTGGCGCAGAGCCGTTCCCATGTGCGAGATCGGATCCTCGAACTTGTCCTGCAGCACCCAGGCGATGTGATCCTCGAGCGGATAGACGGTGAACCGGTGGCGGTAGCCCAGCCGGTCGAGCTCGAGCACCTGCTCGGCGGCCGAGGCGAACGGCACCAGCTCGTCGACCAACCCGTGGGCGATGACGTACGGCAGCCAGCGGGCGTTCACCAGCAGCTTCCAGGTGTCACCCTCCCGGGCGCAGGGCGAATTCGGGTCGAGGTCGGCGGGGATGTCCACGTCGGGCAGCAGCCGCACCCCGCACGCCGGCGGCCCCGCCAGCACCACGGCCTGGGAGAAGACCTCCGGGTAGCTCAACCCCAGCTTGTAGGCCGCATACCCGCCCATCGAATAGCCGGCGATGACGGTGCGATTGGGATCGGTGCCCAACTGTTCGGCGACCCGGGCCCACACCTCCCACACGTCGAGTTCTCCGGTGTCGAAGTACCAGGTCGACGGGCCCCGGGCCAGCGGGGTGACCACCACCGAGCCGCGGGTCTCGCAGACCTCGTGCAGCAGGCGCGGGTCGATCGCGGCGAACTGGCTCTGGCCCAGCGACAGCGAGTGCAGCAACAGCGTCAGCGGCAGCGCGCGGCCCGGCGCGTAGCCGGACGGCAGGCAGATCGAATAGGGCTGGACGCGGCCGAGGAACTGCGGCTTGGTGCTCAGGATGTCGTAGGCGGCCAGCCCCCCTGCCACGCCCTGCCCGAGTTCGACCGAGGACACGTACCAGCGGGTCGACGGGCCGGTGATGACGGGCTCGGGTTCGGTGTCGCGCGCGGCGAGCCGGGCCCACGGCACCGTCGCCGCGAACGCGGACACGTCGCCGTGGGTCAGGGCCGCGGCCTGGGCGGCATCGGACCAGAAGTTCAGGTGAGGCGGCTCCTGCTCGTTGGTGCGGAACGCGACGTTGTAGACGTTGGGCTGCCCGGGCAGGGCCCCGTGCTCGGCGGGCACGTCGGCGAACCCGTCGCCGGCCGCGTTGGCCAGCCCGGCGGCCAGCCGGACCGTCCAGGTTCCGGTCGGGTCCACCAGCGAGCGCGGGACCTGCGCCACAAACGACCGCGACTGCGTGTCGACGCTGTGTTCGACGGGCGTGGTGGCCCCGGTGGTCAGGTCGATCAACGTGGCGCCGCGCCCCGACACCAGCAGGGCCATGTCGATGCCCTGCGAGCGCACGCCCGCGCCGGCCGGCCAGTCCGCGGCGGCGGTCCGGGCGGGGTCGGTGTCGAAGGTGAACAGCGCGATCGGCACCGAGGCGTCCACCAGCGTGTTCCAGTCGACGCGCCACCAGGTGTGGGTCTCGGTGAGCCCGATGGCGGCGCGGAAGATGTCGGCGCCGTTGCCGGCGGCGGGCCCGTCGGGGTAGACGTAGGTGCCGCGCGGGGGCGCCTGAATCTTGAGATCGCCGACGGGCAGGCCGGTCGCGCCGTGGTCGTCGTAGAGGAAATCGGTCCAGAACAGGGCGCCCCCGGCGAGGCGGCCGGTGCCGCAGGTGCGCGGAAACTCCTCGCCGAACGGCCAATTCGACGGCACCGGCAGCCGGGGTTCGGGGCGCCGCGCCGCCGGCGGCACGCCCTCGGGCATCCCGTCGACGACGACCAGCTCGGCGGGCGGCGCGGGCGCGGGAGCGACGGGGTGCAGGACCGCGTCGGCGACGTGGCGCGCGATGCGCAGCGGCAGCAGCGTGAGGTCCAGGATCGACACGTGGCCCAACGTACGCGGCGGGACCGTCATCCCTGCTAGGACAGGGGCACCACGATCAGTTCGTGCGGCCGGTTGTTGACGGCCAGGGCGCCGTCCTCGGTGACGACGACGATGTCCTCGATCCGGGCGCCCCAGCGGCCGGGGAAATAGATGCCGGGCTCGATGGAGAACGCCATGCCCGCGGCCAGCGGCAGGTCGTTGCCGGCGACGATGTAGGGCTCCTCGTGCACCGACAGCCCGATGCCGTGCCCGGTGCGGTGCACGAAGAACTCCGCGAGCCCGGCCTCGGCCAGCACGTCGCGGGCGGCGGCGTCGACCCGCTCGGCGGTGACGCCGGGACGGACGGCCTCCAGCGCCGCGCGCTGGGCGCGCTGCAGCACCGAATACTGTTGCGCCACTTCGGGTGTGGGCTCGCCGATGCTGTAGGTGCGGGTGGAGTCGGAGTGGTAGCCGGGCTCGTATGCGCCGCCGATGTCGACGACGACGATGTCGCCCGCCCGCAGTTCGCGATCCGAATACCCGTGATGCGGGTCGGCCGCGTGCGGCCCGGACCCGACGATGATGAATGCCACCTCCGAATGGCCTTCGGCGACAATGGCTTCGGCGATGTCGGCGGCGACGTCCGCCTCGGTGCGGCCCGGGCGCAGAAACTCCGGCACCCGCGCGTGCACCCGGTCGATGGCCGCGCCGGCCTTGCGCAGCGCGTCGATCTCGCATTCCTCCTTGGCCATCCGCAGCTTTCGCAGCACGTCGGTGGCCAGCACCGGCAGCACACCGAGCACCTCGGCCAGCGGCAGCAGGTGCAGGGCGGGCATGGAATCGGTGACGGCCGTCGCGGCGGGCCCGCCGCCCAGGGCGTCGCCCACCAGGCGGTAGGGGTCGTCGCCGTCGACCCAATCCCGCACGGCCAGACCCAGTTCCGCGACGGCCGATCCCTTGAGCGCGGCCAGCTCCAGCCGGGGCACCACGATCGTCGGGTCACCGGAGGCCGGTAGCACCAGCGCGGTGAGCCGCTCGAGCGTCTGCGCGCGGGAGCCGACGAGGTAGCGCAGGTCGTAGCCCGGGGTGATCACCAGGCCGGCCAGGCCCGCGTCGGCGGTCGCCGCGGCCGCCGCGGCCAGCCGGCGCGCGTACGCGCCCGGGTCGAATCGGTGGGAATCCATGGCAGCCAGGCTAACCGCGCCGGCGGCCGGCGGCGTGAGAGCATAACCCGCATGCCCTCCCCCAGCTCGATGCGTGGCGACCCGCTGCGCCCGGCTGCGCCGCGCTTGCGATCGCCACTAGTGCTGCTCGACGGCGCCAGCATGTGGTTCCGCTCGTATTTCGGGGTGCCATCGTCGATCACCGCCCCCGACGGCAGGCCGGTCAACGCCGTCCGCGGCTTCCTCGACGCGATGGCCGTCGTGATCACCCAGCAGCGGCCCGGCCGGCTGGCCGTGTGCCTGGACCTCGATTGGCGGCCGCAGTTCCGGGTGGACCTCATCCCGTCGTACAAGGCGCACCGGGTCGCCGAACCCGAGCCGGCCGGCGAGCCCGACGTCGAGGAAGTGCCCGACGACCTGACGCCCCAGGTCGACATGATCATGGAGTTGCTGGATGCGTTCGGGATCCCGACGGCGGGAGCGGAGGGTTTCGAGGCCGACGACGTGCTGGGCACGCTGGCGGCGCGGGAGCGCACCGATCCGGTCGTGGTGGTCAGCGGCGACCGCGACCTGCTGCAGGTGGTGGCCGACGATCCCGTCCCCGTCCGGGTGCTCTACCTGGGCCGCGGGCTGACCAAGGCGACACTGTTCGGGCCGGCCGAGGTGGCCGAAACCTACGGCGTGCCGCGTGACCGCGCCGGCGCGGCCTACGCCGAGCTGGCGCTGCTGCGCGGCGACCCGTCCGACGGGCTGCCCGGGGTGCCCGGCGTCGGTGAGAAGACGGCCGCGACGCTGCTGGCCCAGCACGGTTCCCTGGACCGGATCCTGGCCGCCGCACAGGATCCAAAGTCGAAGATGGCCAAGGGATTACGGGGCAAATTGCTGGCCGCGACGGACTACATCGAGGCGGCCGAACAAGTGGTGCGGGTAGCCACCGACGCGCCGATCACGCTGTCGACGCCCACCGACGCGCTGCCGCTGACGGCCGCCCACCCGAAACGCACCGCCGAACTGGCGACCGAGCTGGGCGTCGGCTCGCCCATCGCCCGACTGCAGAAGGCCCTCGACGCGCTGCCCGGCTGACCGCTACTGCGGCCGGCCGACCTCGTAGGTGCCCTTGTTGTCCTGGAAGGTCACCGTGACGTGCTTCTTGGCGCCGTCGATGCTGACGTCGCAGTCGAAGGTGCCGCCCTTCTTGACGACGGGGTCCTGGCCGTGGTTGCAGGAGACGTCTTTGACGTTCTTGGCGCCGTAGCCGTTGGTCTCGTCGGAGAGGATCTGCTGGACACCGGCCTGGGCCTTGTTCACGTCCAGCTTGGTAGTGACGAAAAACCCGGGCTCCCAGAAGCCGAGCACGAGGACGACCGCGACCACCAACAGGGCGATCGCGCCGGCCACGCCGCCGATCAGCGCCGTCGAACGCTTCTTCGCCGGCTGTTGCTGGTAGGGCGGGTACTGCTGCGGGTATTGACCGGGCTGGCCGTACTGGCCCGGCTGACCGTACTGACCGGGCTGGCCGTACTGACCGGGCTGGCCGTACTGGCCCGGCTGGGCGTACTGCCCGGGCTGACCGTACTGACCCGGCTGGGCGTACTGCCCGGGCTGGCCGTACTGGGGCGGCTGCGCCCCGTACTGCCCGGGTTGGCCGTAACCGGGGTACTGCTGCGGGTACGCCTGCTCGGTCGGCGGTTGGTACTGCGGATACTCGGCGGGCGGCGTGGCCGGCGTGCCCGGCGTGTAGGCCGGAGCCTGCCATGTCGCGTCCTGGCCCGGCTGTTGCTGCCAGGGCGATCCGACCTGCGTAGGCTCCGAGGACTGATCGCCGGTCTGACCGGGGGCTTGCCACTCGTGGCCCGGCTCCGATCCCTGCGGTCCGCTCATCGTCTCTCCTCAGTTCCCTTGTGTATCGCCCTGTTACGCCCTGTAACGGTAGCTCGGGCCAAGCCTACCCGGCGTCAACTGCGACGACGCCGCGCCGAACGTCGTTGATGGCGCGCTTGGCGGCGGCGCGAAGCTCCGGATCCGGTGCGGCGTTGCGCACCTGGTCCAACAGGTCTAGCACCTGGCGGCACCAGCGCACGAAGTCCCCCGCCGACAACGGAGACCCGGAGCCCTGGATGTCGGCGACGGCCAGCGCGGCGGTCAGATCCCCGGTGCGGGCCCACCGGTAGATGACGTTGACGAAGCCGTCGTCGGGTTCGCGGCTCGGGCCGATCCGGTGTGCGTGCTCGTCGGCGCGCAGCGCGGTCGACAGCCGCGACGTCTGCTGCAGCGCCTGCCGCAGCCGCTGCGTGGGCACCTCGGCCGCCAGCGCGCCGCCGGGGCCGTCGCCGCCGCGGGATTCGTAGAGCACCGCGGAGACCACGGCGGCCAACTCGGCCGGCTTCAAGCCCGACCACGCGCCGGTGCGCAGGCATTCGGCGACCAACAGGTCGCTCTCGCTGTAGATGCGGGCGAGCAACCGGCCGTCGTCGGTGACGCGGGGATCGGTCGGCGGACCGTGGATGAAGCCGCGTTCGGTGAGCAGCCCGACAATCCGGTCGAACGTCCGCGCCAGCGAGTTGGTGGCGGCGCCCACTTTCTTCTCCAGTTGCGCGTTGTCGCGTTCGACGCGCAGGTAGCGCTCGGCCTCCCGCATCCGGGACTCCAGCCCCGCGCTGTTGTGGGCGGGATGCCTTCGCAGCTCCGCCCGCAGCGACGCCAACTCGGGGTCGTGCAGCGCGCCGTCCCCGTCGCCGCGATCGCTGCGGCGTCTGGCCGGAACCTCCAGCCCGGCGGCGGCCGACAGCAGCGCCGACGCCAGATCGCGCCGGACCCGCGGCTGGCGGTGTTCGACGCGCTTGGGCAACGACATCGAGCCGACCGGCGCGGTGGCGCCCGAATAGTCCGCCGACGAAATCCTTCCCGCCCAACGGTTTTCGGTGAGCACCAGCGGGCGGGGGTCGGCGCTGTCGCGCGCCGACTCCAGCACCACCGCCAGGCCGCCGCGCCGGCCGTGGGTGATCGTGATGATGTCGCCGCGCCGCAGCGCGGCCAGCGCGTCGGTGGCCGCCTGCCGCCGCTGCAGCCGCGACGCGCGGGACTGCGCGCGCTCCAGCTCCGAAATCCGCGCGCGCAGCCGGGCGTACTCGAAGATCGGCGCGTCGGGCCCGCCGAGTTCGGCGGCGATCTCGTCGAGCATCCGCTGGCCGCGCTCGATGCCGCGGACCAGGCCGACGACGGAGCGGTCGGCCTGGTACTGGGCGAACGACTGCTCGAGCAGCTGGTGCGCCTGTTCGGGACCCATGTGCTGCACCAGGTTGATGGTCATGTTGTACGACGGGGCGAACGAACTGCGCAGCGGGAAGGTGCGGGTGGAGGCCAGCCCGGCCACCGCGGCGGGTTCGGTGGTTTCTTCGCTGGGATTCCACAGCACCACCGCGTGGCCCTCGACGTCGATGCCACGGCGGCCGGCGCGGCCGGTGAGCTGCGTGTACTCCCCCGGCGTGAGCGGCATGTGCTGCTCGCCGTTGAACTTGACCAGCCGCTCGAGCACCACCGTGCGCGCGGGCATGTTGATGCCCAGCGCCAGGGTTTCGGTCGCGAACACCGCCTTGACCAGGCCGGCAGTGAACAGCTCCTCGACCGTGTGCCGGAACGCCGGCAGCATCCCGGCGTGGTGGGCCGCCAGGCCCCGCAGCAGCCCCTCCCGCCACTCGTAATAGCCGAGTACCGCCAGGTCGGCGTCGTCGAGGTCACCGCAGCGGTGGTCGATCACCTCGGCGATCTGGGCGCGCTCCTCCTCGGTGGTCAGCCGCAGCGGCGACCGCAGGCACTGCTGCACGGCGGCGTCACAACCGGCCCGGGAGAACACGAACGTGATCGCCGGCAGCAGGCCCTGGGAGTCCAGGATCGCGATCACGTCCGGCCGCGCGGGCGGCCGGTAGAAGCGCGGCCGCCCGGGGCCCGCGCGCCGGCCGCGGCGGGGCTGCCAGTCCGACATCCGGTCCGCCTCGCGGCGATGGGCGATGTGGCGCAGCAGGTCCGGGTCGACGCGCGATTTGTCAGTTTCGTTGTCGTAGTCGAACAGGTCGAACAGCCGCTTGCCCACCAGGACGTGTTGCCACAGCGGGACGGGCCGGTGCTCGTCGACGACGACGGTGGTGTCGCCGCGGACGGTCTGGATCCAGCCGCCGAACTCCTCGGCGTTGCTCACCGTCGCCGAGAGGCTGACCAGTCGCACCTCGTCGGGCAGGTGCAGGATCACCTCCTCCCACACCGGTCCCCGCATCCGGTCGGCCAGGAAATGCACCTCGTCCATCACCACGTACGAAAGCCCTTGCAGCGCAGGCGAATCCGCGTAGAGCATGTTGCGCAGCACCTCGGTGGTCATCACCACGACGGGCGCGTCGCCGTTCACCGACATGTCGCCGGTCAGCAGCCCGATGCGGTCGCGGCCGTAGCGCTCGGTCAGGTCGGTGTGCTTCTGATTGCTCAGGGCCTTCAGCGGCGTGGTGTAAAAGCATTTGCCGCCGGAGGCCAGCGCCAAGTGCACGGCGAATTCGCCGACCACCGTCTTGCCGGCGCCGGTCGGCGCGCACACCAGCACCCCGTGGCCGCGTTCCAGCGCCGCGCAGGCCCGCCGCTGGAAGTCGTCGAGCGTGAAGCGCAGTTCCGCGGTGAACCGAGCCAGCTCGGCCAGTTCGGTCGGCTCGGTCACGCGGTCGCCCAATTGCGCGAGGGTGCGCAGATGTACGTCAAATGCGGCGTGTCGGCGTACAAACACGCACGCTCGCGCCGAGGAAAGTGAGGGGGGTTAGGTGACGTCGTCATGTTGACCGGCGGTGAACGACGGCTCCGGTACCGCCTCGGGCGCCTCGATGACCGACGCTTCGTCGTCGGGAATCGCGACCTGCGCCTCGCGCTTGGCCTTGCGCCTGTCGTGCAGCCGGGCGATCTGGATGGCGAACTCGAGCAGCACCGACAGCGCCGCCCCGAGCGCCGTCATCGAGAACGGGTCGGATCCGGGCGTGAAGATCGCCGCGAAGGCGAACATGCCGAAAATCAGCCCGCGCCGCCACGACTTGAGCTTCTGGTAGGTCAGCATGCCCGTCTGGTTGAGCATGACGATCAGCAGCGGGAACTCGAAGCTGACCCCGAACACCACCAGCAGGTTGATCAGGAAGCCGAAATACCGGTCCCCGGACAGCGCGGTCACCTGCACGTCGCTGCCGACGGTCAGCAAAAAGCCCAGCGCCTTGGACAGCACGAAGTAGGCCAGCACCGCGCCGACGACGAACAGCACCGCGGCGGGCACCACGAACGCGATCGCGAAGCGGCGCTCCTTCTGGTAGAGCCCGGGCGTGATGAACGCCCACAGCTGGTAGAACCACACCGGGCAGGCCAGCACGATTCCGGCCGTCATGCCGACCTTGAGCCGCAGCATGAACTGGTCGAACGGAGCCGTGGCCAGCAGCCGGCACTGACCGTTGGGGCTGATCTCGGCCCGCGCCGACCGCGGCAGCGAACAGTACGGATGGCGCAACCAGTCGCCGAGGCTTTCCAGCCCGAAGATCGAGTGCGAGTACCAGAAGAAGCCGAAGATCGTCGTCAGCAGGATCGCGGCCAGCGAGATCAGCAGGCGGGTGCGCAGCTCGGTCAGGTGATCGACCAGCGACATCGTCGCGTCGGGGTTGCTGCGGCTGCGCCTGTTGCGAGGATTGAGCCGTTTCAGCAGGCCGGCGGTGCGCGCTGAAACCTTGAAACCTTTCACCGTGTCAGCGGTCGGTCAGTGGCGCGCGCGGCGACGCGGCTACGCCGGGCGCGCTTCGGTGTGCCCCTGCTCGGTGGGGGCCGGCGGGTCGACCCGCTGCGACTGCACCGGCTGAGGGGTCTCGATCGAGGGAGCTTCAGACTTGCCTTCGGTCTGCATTTCGCGCATCTCGGACTTGAAGATGCGCATCGACTTGCCCAACGAGCGCGCGGCATCGGGGAGCTTCTTGGCACCGAACAGCAGGATCACTACGACAGCGAGGATCGCCCAGTGCCACGGACTAAGACTGCCCACTTTGATTACCTCCAGACGTCCACCCGATGCTACCGCAGCGACGGCCGCTGCTACTGGGGCCGCGCCGCCACCTGGTAGGACTCCAGGGCCGCGGCGGCGGCATCCCGTACACGTCGGGCCAGCGACTCGGGTTCAAGCACCCGCACGGCCGAGCCGAACCCCAGGACCAGGCGCGTCATCCAGTCCTCGGAGGCATACGTCATGACGGCCTCGCACGATCCGTCGGCCAGCTCGAGCACCTCCCGCATCGGGTAGTACTCGAACATCCACGAGGCCGCCGGCGCCACCGACAGGCGGGCCGACGGCAGGGCCGGATCGCCGTCGAACAACGACGTGTCCGGCGGCGCGTGCCGCGCGGGTTCGGGCGCGGCGGCCGGTTCGCCCAGCTCGGTGGCGTCGACGATCCGGTCGAAACGGAACAACCGGACGCCTTCGGCCTCCCGCGACCAGGCCTCCAAGTAGCTCTGCCCGCCGATCAACAGGACGCGGATCGGGTCGACGATCCTGCTGGTCAGGGTGTCGTGCGAGGCGGAGTAGTAGTCGATGGCCAGCGCGTGGCGGTACTGCACCGCGGTGCGCACCGCGGTCGCGGCGCGGCTTTCGGCGGTCGCGGGCGTGTCGGCGGCCGCTACCGCGATTTCTTGCCCGGCGGCGCCGGCGGCCGCCTCGATCTTCGCGATCGCGCTGCGCGCCGCCTGTGGATCGACCACCCCCGGGATGTCGGCCAGCGCCCGCAGCGCCACCAGCAGCCCGGTCGCCTCCGGCGAGGTGAGTTTGAGCGGCCGATCGATGCCCGCCGAGAACGTCACCTCGATGGTGTCGCCGGAGAACTCGAAATCGATGAGGTCACCCGGGTAGTAGCCGGGCAGGCCGCACATCCACAGCTGGTTGAGGTCCTCCTCCAGCTGCTTGGCGGACACCCCCAGGTCGGCGGCGGCCTTGGCCCGGGTGACCTTCGGGTTGGCCTGGAAGTACGGCACCATGTTGAGCAGCCGGATCAGCCGGGTGGATACGGGGGTCATCAAAGGCCCGCTTCCACGTGCGACCGCAGCCGGGCCACGACCTCCTCGCGCAGGGATTGCGGCTCGAGCGCGACGGCGTCGGGCCCGTAGCCGGCGATGTCGCGCGCCAGCTGGTCGGCGGATGCGATGTCGACTTCGATCACCTCGCCGCCGCGGCCGGCGAGCTCCCGCGCGCCGATCGACCTTCCGGCGCGCCGCAGGGCGGTGGCCCGCCCGTCGGCGACCCAGACCCGGGCCTGTCCCCCGGCCGGCCACTCGGTGACCGTCTGGGCGACGATCTTGCGCAGGTCCACGCCGTCGGGCACGGTGACCGCGCCGGGCGGGCCGATCGGCGTGACGTCCGCGCCGATCCGGGACAGCCGGAAGGTGCGGGTGGCGTCGCGGTCGCGGTCGTGGCCCACCAGATACCAGCGGCCCTTCTCCGTGACCACGCCCCAGGGCTCGACGGTGCGCGTCGTGTAGGGCTCGGCCCGCGACGGCCGGTGCGGGAACTGCACGGCCTGGCGGGAATCGATGGCGGACAACAGCATCCCGAGGACGTCCTCCGAGCCCCGCAGGCCCGGCACCCCGGCCGGGGACGCGATGGCGACCGGCGTCCCGTTATCAAAGGGATCGACGTCCACCCCGGCGGCGCGCAGCTTGAGCAACGCGCCCTGCGTGGCGGTGATCAGCTCGGGCGACTCCCACAGCTGCGTGGCGACGGCCACCGCGGCCGCCTCGTCCGGGGTCAGCCCCACCGGCGGCAGCGCGTAGGCGTCGCGGTTGATCCGGTAGCCCTCGGTGGGGTCCGTGACCGACACCCGGCCGACCTCGAGGGGGATGCCGAGGTCGCGCAATTCGTTCTTGTCGCGCTCGAACATCCGCGAGAACGCCTCGGCGCTCGGGCTGTCGGAGTAGCCGGCGACGCTGGACCTGATCTTTTCGGCGGTGATGTAGCCGCGGGTGGACAGCAGAGCGATGACGAGGTTGACCAACCGCTCGACTTTCGAGATCGCCATTCGTACCAGGTTATTCGATGGGTCTCGTCGGGCGCTTGCGCCGGGCGGGCGCGCCTACATGCTGGCGATCAGCCGCTTGACCCGCTCGTCGACCGCCCGGAACGGGTCCTTGCAGAGCACCGTGCGCTGCGCCTGGTCGTTGAGCTTGAGGTGCACCCAGTCGACGGTGAAGTCGCGGCCCGCGGCCTGCGCGGCGCTGATGAACTCCCCGCGCAGCCGGGCGCGGGTGGTTTGCGGCGGGGTGTCGACGGCCTCGGCGATGTCCTCGTCGGTGGTCACCCGCGCGGCCAACCCCTTGCGCTGCAGCAGGTCGAAGACGCCGCGGCCGCGCTTGATGTCGTGGTAGGCGAGGTCCAGCTGGGCGATCTTCGGGTCGGACAGCTCCATGTTGTAGCGGTCCTGGTAGCGCTGGAACAGCTTGCGCTTGATCACCCAGTCGATCTCGGTGTCCACCTTGGCGAAATCCTGGCTCTCGACCGCGTCCAGCTGGCGGCCCCACAGGTCCACGACCTGCTCGATCTGCGCGTTGGGCTCCCGGGTCTGCAGGTGCTCGACGGCGCGGCTGTAGTACTCGCGCTGGATGTCCAGGGCGCTGGCCTGACGCCCGCCCGCCAGCCGGACCGGCCGGCGGCCCGTGATGTCGTGGCTGACCTCGCGGATGGCGCGGATGGGGTTGTCCAGCGAGAAGTCGCGGAACGGAACGCCGGCCTCGATCATCTCCAACACCAGCGCGGCGGTGCCGACCTTGAGCATCGTGGTCGTCTCGCACATATTGGAGTCGCCGACGATGACGTGCAGCCGGCGGTATTTCTCGGCGTCGGCGTGCGGCTCGTCGCGGGTGTTGATGATCGGGCGGCTGCGCGTGGTGGCCGAGGAGACGCCCTCCCAGATGTGCTCGGCGCGTTGGGAAAGGCAAAACGTCGCGGCCTTGGGGGTCTGCAGCACCTTGCCGGCCCCGCAGATCAGCTGCCGGGTGACCAGGAACGGCAGCAGCACGTCGGAGATCCGGGAGAACTCGCCGGCCCGCACGATCAGGTAGTTCTCGTGGCAGCCGTAGGAGTTGCCCGCCGAGTCGGTGTTGTTCTTGAACAGGTAGATGTCCCCGCCGATGCCCTCGTCGGCCAGGCGTTGTTCGGCGTCGACGAGCAGGTCCTCGAGCACCCATTCGCCGGCCCGGTCGTGAGTGACCAGCTGCACCAGGCTGTCGCACTCGGCCGTGGCGTACTCGGGATGGCTGCCGACATCGAGGTAGAGCCGGGCACCGTTGCGCAAGAAAACGTTGGAACTGCGGCCCCACGACACCACCCGCCGGAACAGATACCGCGCGACTTCGTCGGGAGACAGGCGACGATGGCCGTGGAACGTGCAGGTGACACCGAACTCGGTCTCGATGCCCATGATTCGCCGCTGCACGTAATCGAGCGTACTGGTTATCGCACGGCAAAGGTGCAGAAGCCGCGCCCACGGATGTTTTCGGTCGGATCTACTCCGACGATTTGCCGCCGGACTCCGGCCCTTCGCCCCCGGATTTCGCGCCCTTCGACTTCGAGCGCTTGCCGTCCAGCTCGGCCAGCATGCTCTCCAGGGCGGGCCGGGTGATCCGCTGGAACGCCCGCCGCGGCCGGTTGGCATCCAGCACGGCGACCTCCAGGCTGCCGACGTCGATGGAGCGCTGGTCGCCGTTGGACGCCTCCGCGCTGCCCTTGCGCAGCGCGGCCAGGGCGATCCCCAACGCCTGGCGCAGGTCGGCGTTCTCGGCGTACGACTCCTTGAGCGCGGTGACGATCGGCTCGGTGGTGCCGCCCATCACCACGAAGTGCGGCTCATCGGCGATCGACCCGTCGTACAGAATCCGGTACAGCTCAGGCGGTTTCGTCTCGCCGTAGTGGGCGACCTCGGCCACGCACAGCTCGACCTCGTAGGGCTTGGCCTGCTCGGTGAAGATGGTGCCCAAAGTCTGGGCGTAGACGTTGGCCAGCTGCCTGCCCGTCACGTCGCGGCGGTCGTAGGCGTAGCCGCGGGTGTCGGCGAATTGGATTCCGCCCCTGCGCAAATTGTCGAACTCGTTGAACTTGCCGGCGGCCGCAAAACCCACCCGGTCATAAAGCTCGCTGATCTTCTGCAACGACCGCGACGGGTTCTCCGCGACGAACAAGACGCCGTCGGCGTAGGCCAGCGCCACCACGCTGCGGCCCCGCGCGATGCCCTTGCGCGCGAGCTCGCTGCGCTCACGCATCGCCTGTTCGGGCGAGATGAAATAAGGGAAGCTCACTTATCCCCCCGCGGCTCGGCGTCGGGACCGAAAGTGTCCGCGCGCGAACGGCTTTCGATGACCTCACGGGCCAGTTCGGCGATGCGGCTCTCCGGCACCTCGGCCGCGCCCTCGACGCCGATGGTGACCGCCGTCGGGTAGATGCCGCGGACCAGATCCGGTCCGCCGGTGGCGGAGTCGTCGTCGGCGGCGTCGTAGAGGGACTCCACCGCCACCCGCACCGCCGAATCGACGTCGGCGACTTGGGAGTACAACTTCTTGATCGACGACTTGGCGAAGATCGAACCCGATCCCACCGCCTGGTAGCCCTCTTCCTCGATGTTCCAGCCGCCGGCGGCGTCGAACGAGACGATGCGGCCCGCGCTTTCGGGGTCCGGGGCGTGGATGTCGTAGCCCGCGAGCAGCGGCAGGGCCACCAGCCCCTGCATGGCCGCGGCCAGGTTGCCGCGCACCATGATCGCCAGCCGGTTGACCTTGCCGGCGAAGGTGAGCGGCACGCCCTCGAGCTTCTCGTAGTGCTCGAGTTCCACCGCGTAAAGGCGGGCGAACTCGACGGCGATCGCGGCGGTGCCGGCGATGCCGGTCGCGGTGTAGTCGTCGGTGATGTACACCTTCTTGACGTCGCGCCCGGCGATCATGTTGCCCTGGGTGGAGCGCCGGTCACCCGCGATGACGACGCCGCCGGGGTATTTCAGCGCGACGATCGTCGTCCCGTGCGGCAGCTGGGCACCCGCGCCGCCCCCCGAGCCGCCGCTGAGGGTTGCCGGCAGTAACTCCGGCGCCTGGCGGCGGAGGAAATCAGCGAACGAGGACAGGTCTACAGCCGGGTTCCCGGGAAGTGGGGAGTTGGTGGACAGGCGATTCGAGAAAGGCCAGGTCACTGTCCGCCCTTTTGGACGTACGCGCGGACAAAATCCTCGGCGTTTTCCTCAAGGACGTCGTCAATCTCGTCGAGCAGGTCGTCGGTGTCTTCGGCCAACTTTTCGCGACGCTCCTGGCCAGCGGCCGTGGCGTCGCCGAAGTCGTCTTCATCGCCGCCGCCACCACCGCGCTTGGTCTGCTCCTGAGCCATCGCCGCCTCCTGCTTGTTCTCGGCCGCTCACACGCCCGCTGGTCTTGTCTACAGTACCGGTCAACGCCGACGTTTCCCGGTCTAACGTCCGCTAGCTGGTCAGTTGTTCCACCAGCTCCACCGCGCTGTCCACGGAGTCCAGCAACGCCCCGACGTGGGCCTTACTGCCGCGTAGCGGCTCCAGCGTGGGGATGCGCACCAGCGAATCGCCGCCGAGGTCGAAAATCACCGAGTCCCAGCTGGCCGCGGCGATGTCGGCGCCGAACCGGCGCAGGCATTCGCCGCGGAAGTATGCGCGCGTGTCCGTCGGCGGGTTGTCGACGGCGTCGAGCACCTGGTGCTCGGTGACGAGGCGCTTCATCGAACCCCGCGCGACCAGCCGGTTGTACAGGCCCTTGTCCAGCCGGACGTCGGAGTACTGCAGGTCGACCAGGTGCAGCCGGGGCGCCGACCAGTTCAGGTTCTCGCGCTGCCGGAAACCCTCGAGCAGCCGCAGCTTGGCCGGCCAGTCCAGCAGCTCGGCGCAGTCCATCGGGTCGCGCTCCAACTTGTCGAGCACGTCCGCCCACGTCTCGACGATGTCGGCCGCGCGGGGGTCGGGGTCGCGGCCGTCGACCAGCTTGGCCACCCGGTCGAGGTAAATCCGTTGCAGCGCAAGGGCGGTCAGCTCGCGACCGTCCGCCAGCGCGACGGCGACCCGCAGCGACGGATCGCGGCTGATCGCGTGGACGGCGTGCACCGGGCGCGCCAGCGCCAGGTCGCTCAGGTCGATTCCGTGCGCGGGGCCCTCTTCGATCAAATCGAGCACCAGCGCCGTGGTGCCCAGCTTCAGGTACGTCGACGTCTCGGCGAGATTGGCGTCGCCGATGATCACGTGCAGCCGGCGGTACCGGTCGGCGTCGGCGTGGGGTTCGTCGCGGGTGTTGATGATGCCGCGCTTGAGGGTGGTCTCCAGCCCGACCTCGACCTCGATGTAATCCGAGCGCTGCGACAGCTGAAACCCGGGCTCGTCACCGGCCGGCCCGATGCCGACCCGGCCCGAGCCGGTGACCACCTGGCGCGACACCAGGAACGGCGTCAGCCCGGCGATGATCGCCGAGAAGGGCGTCTGCCGCGACATCAGGTAGTTCTCGTGCGACCCGTAGGAGGCGCCCTTGCCGTCGACGTTGTTCTTGTAAAGCTGCAGCTTGGCGGCCCCGGGCACGCTGGCGACATGCCGCGCGGCGGCCTCCATCACGCGCTCGCCGGCCTTGTCCCAGATCACCGCGTCCAGCGGGTCGGTGCACTCGGGCGCGGAGTACTCCGGGTGCGCGTGGTCGACGTAGAGCCGCGCCCCGTTGGTCAGGATCATGTTGGCCGCGCCGACCTCGTCGGCGTCGACCACCGGGGGCGGGCCGGCCGAGCGGCTCAGGTCGAAGCCGCGGGCGTCGCGCAGCGGCGATTCCACCTCGTAGTCCCAGCGGGTCCGCTTGGCGCGCTGGATTCCGGCGGCGGCCGCGTAGGCCAGCACCGCCTGTGTGGAGGTGAGGATCGGGTTGGCGGTCGGGTCCGACGGCGACGAGATGCCGTACTCGACCTCCGTCCCGATAATCCTTTGCATTACTTCAAGATAGGCCCGCCGACGATACGGTCCGCTGGGCGGGGTGATCTGGGGCCGGATTCGGCGCGGTAACGGCCCTCGTGCGGTTCGATCGCCACTAGGGTGAGCCCGCATGAGCCCTTCTCTGCGCCGGTCGTCGGGAACGGCGGGCGCCTCGCCGGGATATGGGGCCGAAAGCTGGTTCCTCGAGCGCGGTTTGCCCTCGGTGCTGACCCGGCGGTCGCGGTGGCGACGGCTCTGGCCGCGCTCGGCCCCCGCGCTGGCCGCCTACGGGACTCTGCAGGCCTGCATCCTGCCGATCTACCTGATCACCGGCGGCCACGACGTCGAGATCACCGGGGAGCCGACGACCCCCCAATTGGTCGTGCTGGCGATCCTCGGGGTCGCGCTGCCGCTGATGATCCTCGTCGGCTGGGTGGTGTCGCGGTCACGACGCGGCCGGACCCGCGCGGCCGTGTCGACGATTGCGGTGATCGTGGTGTCATGCGTCGGTCTCACCGTGGGCGGACCGACGGAACTGGTTCAGGAGGCCGTCGTCGTGGCCGCGGTGCTGATCCTGACCGGCTGCGGCGTCGGCTCGGTCGTCGGGTGGGCGGTGCGCATGATGCTGTCGCACCTTGCCACCGTGGGGGCCTTGGTCGTCCGTGCCCTGCCGGTGGTGCTGCTGACCGCGTTGGTCTTCTTCAACACCTACGTGTGGATCATGGCCAAGACGATCAGCGGCCAACGGCTCGGGCTGGCGATCGCCTTTCTGCTGTCGATCGCCGTGGCCTTCGTCGTCTCCGCGACGTGGGAACGGGCCAGGCCGGCGCTGCGGTCGATGATGACGGTGGCACCCAAAGACAGTGAACGGCTTGCCGACACGCCGTTTGCGGACATGCCCGATGGCCCCGATTGCGCGCCGCTGACCCGGGCCGAACGCCTCAACGTCGTCTTCGTGCTGGCCGCCTCGCAGATGGCGCAAATCCTCGTGGTCGCGGTGGTCACCGCCGCCATCTACTTGGTGCTGGGGCTGATCGTGCTGACGCCGTCGCTGCTGAACGAATGGACGCACACCTACACGAGCACCGCGACGGTGCTGGGATTCACGCTGCCGGTTCCCGATTCGCTGATCCACATGACGTTGTTCCTCGGCGCGTTGACGTTCATGTACATCAGCGCCCGCGCGGCCGGCGACGCCGAATACCGCTCCACGTTCCTCGATCCGCTGATCGAGGACCTGCACGCGACGCTGATCGCGCGCAACCGCTACCGCGGCGCCGTGGCGGCGACGGCGTGTGAAGTTGACGCCACCAGCGCCAGTGATTAATTTCACACGAATGACCGACCTGGCTGGAAAGCGTTACGGCGAAGTGCTTCTCGTGACCCCCGGCGAGGCCGGCCCACAGGCTTCGGTCTACAACAGCTTCCCGCTCAACGACTGTCCCGCCGAGCTGTGGTCGGCGTTGGACGCGCAGGCGATCGCCGCCGAAAACGGCGCGGCCGCAGCGCTGCTCAACGGCCCCCGGTATTGGCTGATGAACTCCATCGAGAAGGAACAGCAGGGCCCGCAGGTGACGAAGACCTTCGGCGGCATCGACATGATCCTGCAGGCCACCGTCCTGCTGTCCTCGATGAACCCGTCGCCCTTCACCGTCAACAAGGTGAGCCGGCACACGGTGTTCGTCTTCAACGCCGGCGAACAGGTCTACGAACTCATCGACCCCCACGGCAAGCGCTGGGTCATGCAGACGTGGAGCCAGGTCGTCGACCCGGATCTGAAGCGCGAAGACCTGCCCGGGCTGGCCGGCCGGCTGGAGCTGCCGGACGGGTGGAGCTACCAGCCGCGCGTGCTCACCGACGAGTTGCGGGTGGACACCAGGTCCGAGGCCGCGCAAGTGCTGCAGGACAACCTGACCAACAGCTACTCGCTCGAGACGTGACCTAGGGGCGGTTCGCGAGCCAGCTGCGGTGGCGCACCGCGGCCTTTCGCGCGGCCTTGGCGAGCGCCCGGTCCGGCAGGTGGCGGCCCAGCGCGTCGAGCACCTCCGCGGTCTCGGGTGCGGGGTGCCGCCACATGTTTTCCAGCAGCTGCAACGGTTCGGACATCCCGGCGAACAGGCTGCACAGCTCCTCGGGGGACTCCACGGCGGCGGAGAGCACGTCTACCAGGACCGGGACATCGACGAAATTGCCGACGGTTTCGGCGTCGGCGAGGTCACGTTGCACCAACCACAGCGCGGCATGCCCGGCGACGGGCGTGTCCAGGAGCTGACGCACCCACGGTTCGGCCACTTCGACGTCGAAGCTGTGCAGCGCGAAGAAACCCATCATCCGGGTGGCGGCGCTCGGACTTTGCGCTATCGCCTCGGTGAGCATCCGCACGCGTTCGATGTCCGGACGGTCCGATTGCCAGCTTGCTATCAGGGCCTGCTGCTGCGTTTCCGGCGCCGACAACAACGTTTCGATCAGTTCGGCGCCGTCGCCGTCGGCGACAGTGTCCGCGCGGCGCAACGCATAACCGGACTCGTCCAGATAATCCGGCAGGACGTGGCGGCCAAGGGCGGTCAGCGTCACCGTGCCACCGGTCCAATAGTTACGGCCAAATTCTTCGGGTATCTCGGAGCGGCCGACCCACTGCACCACCCCAGCGTCTTCCAAGACCTCGAAGATCCGGCTCATATCTCGGTGGGTCAGCCTGCCGAGATCCCGCATCCAGTCCCGCGCGCGCGGCGCGATCCGCCGATCCACCACTGACTGAGCCCACTCGAGGATGGAATCGAAACCCAGTTCGGCGGTGTCGTCGGCGAGCAGCGGGGCCAGCCAATGCACGATCCCGTCGTCGAGTAGCTCGTGCATCTCGTCGAGGAACCAGATGCGGCCCGAGAACAGCGACTCCAACGGGCCCAGTTCGACGATCGCCGCGAACAGCGCTGCGGCCCGCTGCAGGGTAGGGCGGGTAGCCCAGGCCTTCACCGGAACCAACCGGCGGTGGTGCACCCGGACGGCGCCGGTCTGCTTGGCGATGTCCACGATGAAGTTCAACTGCGGCAAGTCCGCCGTGGACGAGGTCCGCCACGTCTTGTCGCCGATCTGGGGGTCCATCTCGTCGCCGGTGTCGAGCAGGTCGACCAGCGCGTGCCCATCGGCCAGCTTCAGGTTTCCCTTGTCGGTCAGTTGTTTTCCGTCAGTGCCCAGATAGTCGCGCAGCGCTTTGAGTTTCGCGAGCAACGGTGCCGCTGCCGCCGCAGTTTCGACGTCGGCCAGCGGCGGCGGGATGTAGACGAACGGCAACTCGTAAGGATCCGGCTCCTCGACCGGTCCGGTGCCGTATCGCTCTTCTATTTCCGCGAGGGCCGCTTGGAATTGCTCGTCGTCCTCGTCGTCGACGAACGAGTCCACGACAGGTGTGAGAGTGCCCAATTCTGCGCGTACGGTCGGGGCGAGATCGACGGCCAACTTCCTCAGCCTGTTGGCGCGCTCGATACCGCCCATCAGACGCCCGGTGGCCGCCATGAAATCGACGTAGACGGCGACCGCGTTGCAGAGAAACTCAGCGCCGTTGGGATGGCCCTGGAACTGGCTGGGGCACCACTGCAGCAGAAACTCCGTGACGTCGCCGGGGGCGAGTTCGTCGAGAACGCCGTTGGAGTCGCGATAGCGCCAGTCGAGCAAGATCTCGACGTCGGTGACCACCGCCGCGCGTTCCCGCTCGGGGCGGTCCAACCAGCTGCCAAGCTCGTCGAGCAGAGCATCGCGCGCGGCGGCGAACGCGTCGTCGTCGTCGCCGGGATCGAAACGTAGCCGCATCGGGGCGACGTTAGTCGGTGCGCCCGACAAATGTTTACAGGTACTGACCCAGGTTGGACTCGGTGTCGATGGCACGCGACGCGCTCGACGACTTGCCGGTGACCAGGGTGCGGATGTAGACGATCCGCTCGCCCTTCTTGCCCGAAATCCGCGCCCAGTCATCGGGGTTGGTGGTGTTGGGCAGGTCCTCGTTCTCGGCGAACTCGTCGACGATGGAGTCGAGCAGGTGCTGGATGCGCAGGCCGGGTTGACCGGTCTCCAGCACCGACTTGATGGCGTTCTTCTTCGCCCGGTCGACGACGTTTTGGATCATCGCCCCGGAGTTGAAGTCCTTGAAGTACATGACCTCCTTGTCACCGTTGGCGTAGGTGACCTCCAGGAACCGGTTGTCGTCGATCTCGGCGTACATCCGCTCGACGACCTTTTCGATCATCGCCTTGATGCAGGCGGTGCGGTCGGCGTCGAACTCGGCGAGGTCGTCGGCGTGCAGCGGCAGCGACTCGGTCAGGTACTTCGAGAAGATGTCCTGCGCCGCCTCGGCGTCGGGCCGCTCGATCTTGATCTTCACGTCCAGGCGCCCCGGGCGCAGGATCGCCGGGTCGATCATGTCCTCTCGGTTGGACGCGCCGATGACGATGACGTTCTCCAGGCCCTCGACGCCGTCGATCTCGCTCAGCAGCTGCGGGACCACCGTCGTCTCGACGTCCGAGGAGACCCCGGTGCCGCGGGTGCGGAAGATCGAGTCCATCTCGTCGAAGAACACGATCACCGGCGTCCCTTCCGACGCCTTCTCGCGGGCGCGCTGGAAGATCAGCCGGATGTGCCGCTCGGTCTCGCCGACGAACTTGTTCAGCAGTTCCGGGCCCTTGATGTTGAGGAAGTACGACTTCGCCTCGCGGGCGTCGTCGCCGCGCACCTCGGCCATCTTCTTGGCCAACGAGTTCGCGACCGCCTTGGCGATCAGCGTCTTGCCACAGCCGGGCGGGCCGTAGAGCAGCACGCCTTTGGGCGGGCGCAGCGCGTACTCGCGGTACAGCTCCTTGTGCAGGAACGGCAGCTCGACGGCGTCGCGGATCTGCTCGATCTGGCGGGTCAGGCCACCGATGTCCTGGTAGCTGACGTCGGGCACCTCCTCCAGCACCAGGTCCTCGACCTCGGCCTTGGGGATGCGCTCGAAGGCGTAGCCGGCTTTGGTGTCGACCAGCAGCGAGTCGCCCGGACGCAGCTTGCGGGGCTTGGTGTCGTCGTTGAGGGCGTCGGGGACGCCGTCCGGCAAGTCCTCGGCGACCAGCGGCTCGGCCAGCCACACGATGCGTTCCTCGTCGGCGTGCCCGACGACGAGCGCGCGGTGCCCGTCGTTCAGCACCTCGCGCAGGGTGGAGATCTCGCCGACCGATTCGAACGTGCCGGCCTCGACGACGGTCAGGGCCTCGTTGAGCCGGACCGTCTGCCCCTTCCGGAGCGTGGCGACCTCGATGTTCGGCGAGCACGTCAGGCGCATTTTGCGGCCCGAGGTGAACACGTCGACCGTGTCGTCCTCGTGCGCCCCCAGCAACACGCCGTAGCCGCTGGGCGGCTGGCCGAGCCGGTCGACCTCTTCCCGCAGCGCCAACAGTTGCTGGCGCGCCTCCTTGAGGGTGTCCATCAACTTGGAATTGCGCGCGGCGAGGGAATCGATGCGGGCTTCGAGCTGATGCACGTCGCGGGCAGACCGTGTGCTGCCGGGCGTCCCAACCGCGTGGTCCAGTTGTTCGCGCAGCACCGCTGCCTCACGGCGTAACTGTTCCAATTCGGCAGCGTCGTCGCTGGACATGCCAGTGTCGCCGGCGTTGCCGAATGCTTCAGAACGCTCTGAGTCACCCATGTTGCGCTCCTTTCCCGCCCCGAGATTCGCGGTGGTACTTCAACGCTACCGGCGATTGCCGGTTGATGTGCGCAGTCAAATGCTCACGAAAAGTTAAGACTTTGGTTCCACTGGTAATCTCTGCCACGAATCGCGCCGAGCGAAAGGACGACCGTGGCCCCAAAAGCCCTTGCCACGGGCTCCGCCGGCGCCGTCCTCCCCGGCGCGGCGGCCCCCGCTGTGACATCCATTGCACCCGTTGGCCCGACGGCGCCCGCGGGCGCCTGACCAGAACGAACCGTATGCAGCAAGGCCTGTCCGTTGCGCTGAGCGCCGCCGCCGCGGTCGCGGCGATCGGGCTCGCCGGATGCTCGCACGCCGGCCCGAAGGTCGTGTCCTCGCCGTCGTCGCGCGGCCCCGCCACGTCGACCCCGGTCGTCGTCGCGCCTCCCCCGACCGCTCCGCTGCCGGCGGCCGACGCCCTGATCGACGTGCTCAACCGGCTCTCCGACCCCAACGTGCCGGGCGGCAACAAGGTGGCCCTCGTCGAGGGCGCGACCGCCGAGAGCGCGGCCACCCTGGACAACTTCACCAACGCGTTGCGGGACAACGGCTACCTCCCGATGACGTTCACCGCGACCGACGTCGCCTGGTCGGACAAGAACCCGTCGCACGTGCGGGCCACCGTCACGGTCAACACCGCCCAGACGAACAACGGCAAATTCACGTTCCCGATGGAGTTCACGCCGTTCCAAGGGGGCTGGCAGTTGTCCCGCCGCACGGCCGAAATGCTGCTGGCGCTGGGCAACTCGGCCGGGGGGCCGACGCCCGCCAACCCGGCCCCGGGCCCCGCGCCCGGCCCCGCAC
>NZ_LZIS01000195.1 GCF_001667015.1 Mycobacterium sp. E3198
GCGTCGCCTGGGGCTACTGGCAGACCCCGTCCGGGATGACCGCCCACCTCACCACCGCCGACCTGACCCGCCTGGCCGCCGCCGGTCTGACCCCCATCACCAGCGAGCACGGGCTCGCCCTGTTCGACGCCGCACTGACCAGCCAGCGGCCCAACGTGGTCGCCAGCCCGCTCAACACCGGCGCGCTGACGCGTCAGGCGCGCCACAACACGCTGGACCCGATCCTGTCCGCCCTGACCCACATTCGCCCCCAAGCCGCCACGGCCAGCCCCCGGAGCCTGGCTTCCCGGTTGGCCGCCGAGACCCCCCGGCAGCGGCTCGACACGCTCACCGCGATGGTCACCGCCACCACCGCCGCGGTGTTGGCGCACCCCGACCCGACCGCGCTCGATCCCGATCGTCCCTTCAAGGATCTGGGCATCGACTCGCTGACCGCGCTGGAGCTGCGCAACACCCTCAACCAGCGCACCGGCCTCGTCCTGCCGGCGACCCTGGCCCTCGACCATCCGAGCCCCACGGCGCTCGCGTCGCACCTGGCCGAGCTGCTCACCGACACCGCCGAGCCGGCCGTCCCGGTGGCTCCGGTCAGCACGAATGGCGTTGCGCCGGTGGACGATAGGCTCGCATACCTGGACCAGGCGGCATTTCTCGCGCTGCGCGCGGTGCACGGCGCGCTGATCCAGGTCACATGGATTTACAACCGCCCCGTCGACGTCGAGGGGTTGCGGCGTTTTCACCGCAACCTCGGTCGCGGGCTGTTGGGGCGCAGGATCGAACGGTCCGCGTTGCCGTTCGCGCGCGATCGCTGGGTCGTGGCTCCGTCGTCGGCCGACATCGATTTCGCCCCGACGCCGCGGCCGCGCGCCGACGTGAACGCGTGGGCCGACGAGCGGGCGCGGCTCCCTCTTGACCCGGAGTGGGGACCCGCCTGGCATCTCGGGGTGCTTCCGCTCGAGGACGGCGGGGCCGCGGTCAGCCTGGTGGCGTCGCACACGATCGTCGACGCCATCGCGTTCGGCCAGGCGATCGAGGATGCCGCGGAGGGCCGGACACGCGAATTCGGTTATCCGCCCGCAGGATCGCGCACGCTGCGGCGCGCGTTGCGTGATGACCTCCGGCAAACCGTCAAAGACCTGCCCGACGTCGCGCACGCGCTGGGCGCCGTCGCGCGAAGGGCCCGCCGCGACCGCCAAGAGCTCAGGTCGTCGATGAAGGCGGCACCCCCGTCCCCGCGAACGTCGAGCGGCGACCAGACGGTCGAGGTGCCGGCCCTGACCGCGTACATCGATCTCAAGGAATGGGATGCGCGCGCGAAAAGCCTTGGTGCAAGCAGCAACTCGCTCGTGGCGGGAATCGCGTGCCGGCTCGCGGTGCGGGTCGGGCGCGTCCAGGACGACGGAACGGTCACCCTGCGCTTCCTGGTATCGCTGCGGACCGAAGACGACACCCGCGGCAATGCGCTCACGAGCGTCGACGTCACCGTCGACCCCACCCGCGCGGCGACGGACCTCGCGGACATGCAGGCCACAATCACCCAAGGAATCCTCGCCGCGATGGAGGACCCCGACAACGAGTGGTTGGCGCCGCTGCCGCTCGCGGCACTCACCCCCGTGTGGGCGGCAAGGAAGGTAGCGGGGATGGCGGCCGGCGGTTCGACCCTCCCCGTCACGTGCTCCAACGTCGGTGACCTGTCCCCGGCGGCGAATCGGCCCGACGGCACCGATGCCGACTATGCGTCCCTGAGAAATCTCGAACCCGACATCAAGAAGAGCACGCTCGAGGCCATGGGCGGCCAGCTTTTCCTGGGCTCGGGCCGGGGCCAGGGGAAGATGTTCATCAGGATCTCCGCCTATCTGCTGGACCGGCCGAATACCAAAGAACACCTGCGCGAGAGCGTCTCGGCCGCGTTCGCCGAATTCGATTTGAAAGCGGAGATCGACTGCTGACGGCGCAGTAGTACCCCGCCCCGGCTCGGTCTGTTTCGCTTGCACCGCAGTCTGTTTGGGCTGATCCGACGCGGCCGGAGAAATCGGCTATTTACCGCGGAATGGTGTTGATTTATCATGGAAATCAATGGTGAACAAAAGATGAACAAAAGGTAAACGGATTCAACGTGTAGCGGGTGCCGTGGAACCGGAGGGACGGCGCACCTACGCGGTTCAGCTGCCAATTCGCCCGTCGTGGACGGCCCGATCGAAGAACGGACACCCCTCCATGTCCATCGGCACCGCCGGCCACGCCGGCGCCGTGATAACCGCCATCGCGTTTTTCACCGGTGTCGCAATTCTGCGCGGCGGCGCGGCCGCGGCAGACTCCAACGAAGACGACCGGTTCTTGGCGCTGCTCGATCAAGAGGGCATCCCCGCCGTGCAGGGCGTGCCGAACCTCATCGACACCGCCCATGACGTTTGTCGCACACTCGACGCCGGCATGCCTGCGGCCGGACTTGTGGACGCGATGGTGAACAACGCTTTCGGCATCGACCCGGCCGAGCGCGAGTACGCCCCCGGTCGCCTCGCACGCACCGAGGCCCGTTTCATCACTGCGGCAGTGGGGGCGTACTGCCCACACAACCAAGGCAAGATCGCGTCGATCCGGGCGAACCGCACGGGATGGAACGGGCCGGCGCGCCGGATCGTCGTAGTTCCATCCGGCGAGATCACCGATCCGGACCCTCCGCAGATTCCGACACCGCCGCCCGCGGCGCAGATTCAGGCGCCGCGCCAGCCGGTTGCGGCGCCGCCTCCGCCCAAGCGGCCACCACCGCCGGCCCAAAAGCCGCCGCCCCCACCGCAACAGGTGCCGGAACCGCCACCGCAACGGGCCGAGCCGCCGGCGGCTGGACCTGAGCCGGGTGGAGCTGCCGGCGGGGGCGGCGGTGCAAGTGGCGGCAACGGCGGGGGTGACGCCGGCTCGGGCGGCGGCGCCGTTCGGCCGGATCCATCCCCGGGCTTCGTCAGGCTCGCGCCCTGACGGTCCTACCGCGCGTCAAAGGTGGCCCGCCACGAAAGTCGCTGCCTGACCGGGCATTCCGTTGTGCAAGTAGGAGAGGTGCGCCGCGGAGAACATATCGTCGTGCGTGGGCAGCGCCAGGCCTCCGCCCGGCGAGCAAATCGGGTCGCCGGGCGCGCACAAGTCGATCGCCTTAGCCCCGTACCAGGGGCTGGCGTCGGGTATCGGGCCCACGAGTTTGTCCGTCATATTCCCGAAGACGGCGACGGCGGCTACGTGATCGGCCTCGTCGGCCGCCAGCGTCGCGGCGTTGAAGCCGGCGACTGACGCTCGGGCGATGGTGATGAGATCGATCACCATCGCGCCTTGGGAATACCCGCCGAGCACCAGCTTGGTGTTGGGACAGCTCGCGACCATGGATTGAACGTGGGCGCTGGCATCTCCGGCGCCGGCGGATGCCGACGGGGGCCAATCCTCGGTGGCGGGGTAGTTGACGGCATACACGGCAACGGACCGGCCCCCCACCTGCGAGCGCAGGGCATCGATGAATTGCTGTCCGACGCCACCGACGCCGGGTGCCTCGTCGGTGCCGCGGGCGAACGTCACCTCGGCGTCAGGGCATGCAGCGGCGGACGCCGGGGCAAGGGAAATGGTTGCGCTCAGCAGCGCCGCCGAGTTTGTGACCACCGCGGTAGCCAGCAAACGGGCGAATCGGTGTGCGTTCACGTCCCAATGCTGACACGTGCAGTACGTACTGCGACACCCCCGACCGGCTGAATTCTGGCGCCCGGCTGCCCCCGCCAGCAAACCCAAAAGCCAAAGCTGCCTCACATACTCAGTCCGTAATATCGCGCCATGAGGCTTGTCGCGATGACACCGGGCGCGCATCGTGTCCTCGATCTGGCGGCCGCCACCTGGCTCGCAGTGGCATTGGTTGTTGCCCCAGCTGTGACGCCGTCCCCGATCGCCGGCACGATTCCCGCGGCATCGGCGGCCTGCCCCGACGCCGAAGTGGTTTTCGCCCGCGGGCGAGAGGAGCCACCCGGCGTCGGCGCGGTCGGCGACGCATTCGTCAATGCACTGCGCGGCAAGACGCGGAAGTCGATCGGCGTGTACGGCGTGAACTACCCCGCCAACATCACCACCGGCAGTGGCGCCAACGACATCGGCGCCCACGTTGAATCGATGGCCAGGACCTGCCCGAACACCCGCATCGTGCTCGGCGGTTACTCGCTGGGCGCCGAGGTGGTTGACCGCGCGATGTGGGGCGGGCTGCCGCCGGGTATGGATCA
>NZ_LZIS01000196.1 GCF_001667015.1 Mycobacterium sp. E3198
AGCGCCTCCACCGAGCGCGGCACGCGGACCAGCGCGCCGAACTTGGTCAGCCGCCGCGCCGACGCCGACTGCGCCAGCGTCGCGACCAGCGGCATGCCCTCGGGGACCGCCGCGACCGCGATGGCGATGCCGCTGGCCACCGCCTGGCGCAGGCCGGTGCCGCGCAACAGCCCGAGGCCGCCCACCAGGGCGCCGCCGGCCACGCTGACGGGGAAGGCCCGGTTGGTGAGCTGGCTGAGCTGGTGCTGCAGGCCGATGTCCGACGACAGGTCGCCGGACACCAGCTCGGCGGCCCGGCGTTCCTGGGTGTCGGCCCCCACCGCGGTCACCAGGGCCACCGCGGTGCCGGCCACCACGGTGGTCCCGGCGTACAGCATGCAGCGACGCTCGGCGAGGTCGGCGCCCGGCGTGGCGTCGACCTGCTTCTCCACCGACAGCGACTCGCCGGTGAGCGTCGACTCGTCGACCTCGACGTCGACCTCCTCGACGATCCGGGCGTCGGCGGGCACCACCTCGTGCGTCCGGATCTCGATCACGTCGCCGGGGCGCAATTGCGCCGCGATGACGTCGGTGTACACCCGCTCGCCGTCGGGACCGGTCCCGACCTTCCGGGCCGGCGGGATCTGCTGTTCGAGCAGGCGGTTCAAGCGGTTCTCGGCGCGCAGCCGCTGGCTGGCGGCCAGGACGGAGTTCCCGGTCAGCACCGAGAAGACCAGGACGGCGTCGACGGGCGACCCGAGCACGGCGCTGGCCGCCGACCCGAGCGCCAGCACCGGGGTGAGCGGGTCGGTCAGCTCGGCGCGGACGGCCTTGAGGAGTTGCCAGACCGCGTGCGGGGGCGTCGGGGCCAGCCCTTCGGGCGAGGCCTCCGATGCGTGCGGCGGGGGGAGCGCCCGGCGCACCTGGTCGACCGACATCGCGTGCCATTCGTGGGCGGACGCCGGCCGCGGCGGGTCGGCGGCCATGATCCCGCGCGCCAGCAGGTAGCCGGACACCGCGCCCGCCGCCGCGCCGGTGGTCACCGGCCCGGGGCCCAGGCCGCGGATGCCCGGGATCATCAGCAGCGAGCCCATGGCCGTCGCGCCGGCCGCGATCCCGGCGCCGCGCTGGGTGGCGGCCTTGGCCGCCGGAAGCGCGTGCAGCACCCGCCACGCGGCCGCGAGATCGGGCAGCAGCAGGTCGGCACACCAGGGCGGCGGGCCCGCGCCGGGCTGCGGCAGCACGCCCAGGGCCACTTCGGCGGCCGAAATCGCTTGCGCGCCAAGCGATGACAGCACCGCCACGGTGCGACCGGCCCGTTGCAGGTCCGCCACCGCGTGGGCCAGGGCGTCATCGATGGAGCCCTTGCCCAACGGCTTCAGGTCGTCGAACGCGGGCCGCAACTCGCCCAGCGAGTCGACGTCGACCGACACCAGCTCGGCTCCCGTGCGGTGCGCCTCGGCGACCACGGCCGACGCCAAGGGGTCGTGGCCGGGGCGGAACAGCGCCTCGACGGCGGACCCCGGCTTGCCGGGCACCCGGTGCCAGCCCGGCCGGTGCCCATTGCGCTCCAGCACCCGCTGGGCGCGGTCCCACGCCGCGGACAGGTCGAGCTCGTCCGCGCCGCGGATGCGCGCCACCCGCAACCCGGTGGTGCACAACACGCGGGGGTCGATGACGATCGCGTCGATCCGGTCCAGGCGGCGCAGCGCGTCGGGCCGCAGCGAGAGCACCGCGTGGTGGTCGGCCAATCCGCGCCCGAGCGCCGCCGCGAACGCCTCCGGCGTGGTGCGGCTGGCCTTGGGCGCGGTCACCAGCACCGCGGTGGCGGCCATGTTCAGGTTGCGGGTGGTGGCGCCGACCAGCCCGGCGCCGAGCGCCTGGACGAGGGCGAACCGGCCCGCGTTGCGTTCCACGGTTCGGGCGCGGGGCGGCCTCGGCGGCGACGCGTCGCCGGGGGGTTGGTCGGCATAGCGGGCCAGCTCGGGTTCGTGCCTGCGCCACGCCGCGGCCTCGGCGCGGCACTCGGCGGCCTTCAGCGACTGCATCAGCAGGCCGACCGACAGCGACGCCGGGGCGAGCGTGACCGTTTCCGCCGCCGCCATGGCCAGCGCCAGCACCGTGTCCGTCGCGGGCCCGCCGATGCGGTCCTCGAGCAGGCGCCGCAGCCAGGGCTGGTAGTCCAGGGCCACGATGGGCGCCTGGACACCGATCGGCAATCGCGGCCAGCGCAGCGCCCGGCCCGCCAGCGCGACGCCCAGCCCCGCGGCGTTGGCGGCCAGCGTCACGGCCCTGGTCGCCGCCACCACGCCGTCGCCCGGAAGGGTGGTCGCCGACGCCTTGGGAGTTGCGCGGCAACGCTTTTCGGCGTCATCGATGAGGTGACAAAGGTCGCGCAGCGAGGTGTGGCCGTCGCCGAGGGTGACGACGACCCGGGACAGGGGGTGGTTCAGGCTGGCCGACGTGACGCCGGGGTGGGCCAGGATCGCGTCGAGCACGGCAACGCCGAGCTCGCCCGGGTCCGCGCCGTCCAGGCCGCGCACCTCGATCCAGGCGCGGTGATCGCCCCGCCAGCAGCGCCGGCTCAGCGTTTCGTGGGGCAGGTCACCGGTGAGCGCCCGGGCGCCTTCGCGCAGCGGAATCGCCGCGATGTCCAAGACTGTCGTGAGCGCCCGCAGCGGCGTCGATTGTTGTAACGACGTGACAATGCTCAAGGGCGGCTCAGACGGTTCTCAGTTGGTGCTGCGCAACTCGGCGGCGCCGGCACGCCGCCCGGCGGCCTTCTTGGCGGCCGGCTTGCCGGCGGCCTTCGCCGGCGCGACCTTCTTCGGCGCGGGCTCCGAGCGCACCGGCTTGAGGTTGGCCTTCGCCGCGGGGGGGCCCCCGTTCTTGTGCTGCATCCGGTGCAGCAACAGCGCGCCGCCGCCGACGGCCAGCAACACCGGCCACTCGACCAGGCCCGCGACCCCGATGGCGCCCAGGGCCAGCGCCGCGGCCGGCGTCGAATGGCTGCCGCTGCTGATTCCGCGCTTGATTCCCTCGGCGGCTCCCGTTACGCCGCCGACGATTCCATTGACCGCGGCGCCACCGACAGCACCCGCTGCCGCGGTGGTCGCGTCCGCCGCGCGACCCACGGTTTTGCCCACGTTGCGGACTGCCCCGCCGACGACACCCATGATCACTCCTCGGTATCTAGTCGCTCTCGCTGGGAACCGCGCGGCTACCTGTGTACCCGTTGAACGCAAAGTTAACAGCAACAACGAATTCGTGCTCGATAGCGAAAGCCTGCCACGTTACAAACGCGCGTACAACGAGTAACTTCTCAGGGCGGGCTCACACGCTCCTCACATCGATCAGCACCGGCGCATGATCGCTCGGCGCCTTGCCCTTGCGTTCGTCCCGGACGATCTGCGCGCCGGTGACGCGACCGGCCAGCGCCGGTGAGGCGAGGATGAAGTCGATGCGCATGCCCCGGTTCTTCGGGAACCTCAGCTGGGTGTAGTCCCAGTACGTGTAGACCCCCGGGCCCGGGGCGAAAGGCCTTACCACGTCGGTGAATTGCGCATCGACGATGGCGTCGAACGCCCGGCGCTCCGGTTCGGAGACGTGCGTGGCGCCGGTGTAGAACTCGGTGCTCCACACGTCCTCGTCGGTCGGGGCGATGTTCCAGTCGCCGACCAGCGCGATCGGGGCGGTGGGATCGTCGTGCAGCCAGCCGGCCGCCGTATCGCGCAGCGCCGCAAGCCAATTCAACTTGTAGGTGTAGTGCGGATCGCCCACGGCGCGACCGTTGGGCACATACAGGCTCCAGACCCGGATGCCGCCGCAGGTGGCGCCCAGCGCGCGCGCCTCGGCGGTGGCGGCCATCTCGGGCTTGGCGCTCCAGGTGGGCTGGCCCTCGAAGCCCACCTGCACGTCGTCGATGCCGACGCGAGAGGCGATGGCCACGCCGTTCCACTGGTTGAAGCCGACGTGTGCGACCTCGTAGCCGAGTTCGAAGAACGGCAGCGTGGGGAATTGGCTGTCGGAGCACTTGGTCTCCTGCATGGCCAGCACGTCGACCTCGGCGCGGGGAAGCCAGTCCAGGACGCGGTCCAGGCGGGTGCGGATCGAGTTCACGTTCCAGGTGGCCAGCCGCAGCGGCGATCGCAAGCGCGGCGAAGCCGGGCGCTGCGGGTCGACGCCATCCAGTCGCAGCGGCGATCGCATGGCTAGACGTTATCGAGTCGTCGCGCCCGCACGTAGCGCCGACGGTGGTGCAGCCGAAAGCCCAGCGACTCGGCCAGGGCGATCTTGTCGGTGTCGCTGTCGTCGAGCTCCACGTATGCGCGGGTCGCCCCGCCGCGCGCGCCCCATTCCAGCGCATCCTCGGACAGTGCCGCCGACAGGCCCAGCCACCTGGTGCCGCCCGGCGTGACGCTCGCGAGGTCGCGCACCAGGATGCGCTCCGTGAGCTCGACCGCGACCCCGGGCGGCAGCGCCAGCAGCCGCTCCGGGATCCCCAGCCGCGGCACCAGGCCGCGGCGCTCATACCAGGCCACGATCTCGGGAATGGCGGTGCCCCTTGCCGAAATATCCAGTGGCATGGCCGAATTGGCGACCGGACCGGCCCCTTGCCCGGCGCGCAGCAGCCAGCCGTCCAGCCAGGTGTGCTCGTCGCCGGGGAGGGCCGCGGCGGCCGCGCGCTCCAGCGCCCGGATGTCGGAGGTGCGCACCGGCGCGTCGGTCAGCGCGCGCAGCGCGACGACGTCGACGGGTGCGAACTCGACCACCGCGCCCGTTTTTGTCCGCACCCGCACCACCGGATCGACCGCCAGCAGGACTCCGACGGCATCGGTCAGCGGTGGGACCGACCCGGCGGGGCGCCGGTAGCGAACCGTCACCCGGGTCCCCAGGGCGGGCCACGAAACCATCAGTGACCGAACGGGTCCGGCCCCTCGCCCGGTAGCCACGACAGTCCCGGAACGCCCCAGCCGTGCGACTTCACGGCCCGTTTCGCGCTGCGGGCGTACCGGCCGATGAGGCGGTCCAGGTAGAGGAAGCCGTCCAGGTGGCCGGTTTCGTGCTGCAGCATCCGCGCGAACAGGCCGGTGCCCTCGATGGTGACCGGGTTGCCGTCGGCGTCGAGCCCGGTGACCCGCGCCCACTTCGCGCGGCCGGTGGGGAACGACTCGCCCGGGACCGACAGGCAGCCCTCCTCGTCGGCGCCCGGGTCCGGCATGGTCTCGGGGATATCGCTGGTTTCCAGCACCGGGTTGATGACGACGCCGCGCTGGCGGTCGGTCAGGCCGCGGTCTTCGGCGCAGTCGTAGACGAAGAGCCGCAGCCCGTATCCGATCTGATTGGCGGCCAGGCCGACGCCGTGCGCGGCGTCCATGGTGTCGTACATGGTCGCGATCAACCCGGGCAGGTCGGCCGGCAGCGAACCGTCGGCGGCGACGGGCACCGGCGCCGTCGGGGTGTGCAGGACGGGATCTCCCACGATCCGGATGGGTACGACTGCCATGGTCGGCAAGCTTATGCGCGGCGACATTGGAAGCTCATGGGAGCCCGCGAGCGTAACCGCACTGCGATTTTTCGATCAACTTTTCGCAGCCTGATTACGCTCGCGCGGCGGCGGGGGGAGCCGGGGCAATCGCGGCCAATCGGCCGACTCGCGGGTCTGCATTACGGCTTGAGGGTTCGCGGCGTGGTTCAATATTCGCCGAAACATGCCCCTATGTAAGAGTCATTCGAACACGTTGAGCATCGCCGGAAGGGTCCAGGGGAAGCGATATGGACAGCGCCATGGCGCGGGCAAATCGATCGGGGGACGACGCTGACATCGCCGATGGCCTCACCCGCCGTGAACACGACATCCTGGCGTTCGAACGCCAGTGGTGGAAGTACGCCGGGGTGAAGGAAGACGCCATCAAGGAGCTGTTCTCGATGTCGGCGACGCGTTACTACCAGGTCCTCAACGCGCTGGTCGATCGGCCCGAGGCGCTGGCCGCCGACCCGATGCTCGTGAAGCGGCTGCGGCGGCTGCGCGCCAGCCGGCAGAAGGCGCGCGCCGCCCGCCGTTTGGGCTTCGAGGTGACCTAACTCGCTACAGTGGGCTCGATGAAAGAGCGCGTTCCCGATTCCACGGGACTTCCACTCCGGGCCATGGTGATGGTGCTGTTGTTCCTGGGCGTCATCTTCCTGTTGCTCGGGTGGCAGGCGCTGAGTTCCTCCGGAAAGTCCGACGACGACTCGGCGTCGGCCGTCTCCACGACGACCAGCAGCGCCACCTCGCCGGCTACCACCAGCAGCGCAGCGGCCAATCAGGCCGAGGTTCGCGTCTACAACATCTCCAACAAAGAGGGCGTCGCCGCGCGCACCAAGGATCAGCTGACGTCGGCCGGTTTCAAGGTGACCGACGTCGGCAACCTGCCGCTGTCGGATGTTGCGGTCACCACCGTCTACTACACCGACGCCGACGGCGAGCACGCCACCGCCGACGCGGTGGGAAAAAACCTGGGAGCGCCGGTCCAGCCGCGGATTCCGGAGCTGGGCAACCAGCCGCCCGGCGTCATCGTCCTGGTGACGGGCTGACGTTGGCGCTGCTCCAATTTCGGGGGTCGTCGGGCTAGGCTTCCGCTATGCCCAAGCACCGCAATGCCGCTGCCGCCGCAATGTCCGCAATCGCATTGGTCAGCGCCTGCTCGTCGCCCCAGCACGCGTCGCAGGCCCCCGGCACCACGCCGGCGATCTGGACCGGAGCGGCCGCGCCGTCGCCCACCTCGGGCACCGACGGCACCGAACAGCAGCCGGCGGGGCAGAGCCTGACCACGCAACTGAAGACGCCCGACGGCGTTCAGGTCGCGACCGCGAAGTTCGATTTCAGCAACGGCTACGCCACCATCACCATCGCGACCTCCGGCCCGGGGCACCTCGCGCCCGGCTTCCACGGGGTGCACATCCACAAAGTGGGCAAGTGCGAGCCCAACTCGACGGCTCCGACCGGCGGCGCGCCCGGCGACTTCCTGTCCGCCGGCGGCCACTTCCAGGCGCCCGGGCATTCCGGCGAGCCGGCCAGCGGCGACCTGACGTCGCTTCAGGTCCGCAAGGACGGCGTGGGCATGCTGGTGACCACCACGGACGCGTTCGCCATGGAGGACCTGACGAGCGGCGAGAAGACGGCGATCGTCATCCATGCCGGCGCCGACAACTTCGCCAACATCCCGCCGGAGCGCTACAGCCAGACCAACGGAACGCCGGGCCCCGACCAGATGACGATGACGACCGGTGACGCCGGCAAGCGGGTGGCGTGCGGTGTCATCGGCGCCGGCTAGCAGGGCCAGAACCCGCATCGATTTCGCTCCCTCGCCACGGCCGACCATCGGCGTGGAGTGGGAGTTCGCCCTCGTCGACGCGCAGACACGCGACCTGAGCAACGAGGCCACCGCGGTCATCGCCGAGATCGGCGAAAACCCGCGCGTGCACAAGGAATTGCTGCGCAACACCGTCGAGGTGGTCAGCGGCATCTGCGACTGCACCGCGCAGGCGATGCAAGACCTGGGCGAGACCCTGCGCCCGGCCCGCCGGGTCGTGCGGGACCGCGGCATGGAGCTGTTCTGCGCAGGCACCCACCCCTTCGCCCGGTGGTCGGCCCAGAAGCTGACCGACGCCCCGCGCTACGCCGAGCTGATCAAACGCACCCAGTGGTGGGGCCGCCAGATGATGATCTGGGGGGTGCACGTCCACGTCGGGATCTCGTCGGCGAACAAGGTGATGC
The DNA here is from genome assembly GCF_001667015.1 of Mycobacterium sp. E3198. Lineage (GTDB taxonomy): Bacteria > Actinomycetota > Actinomycetes > Mycobacteriales > Mycobacteriaceae > Mycobacterium. The sequence continues at coordinate 7,739 of NZ_LZIS01000196.1, forward strand.
CGATCATGACCTCGCTGCTGAAGTACTACCCGCACCTGCTGGCGCTGTCGGCGTCGTCGCCGTGGTGGGGCGGCGAGGACACCGGCTATGCCAGCAACCGCGCGATGATGTTTCAGCAGCTGCCGACGGCGGGGCTGCCGTTTCACTTCCAGCGGTGGTCGGAGTTCGAGGGCTTCGTGCACGACCAGAAGAAGACCGGCATCATCGACCACATGGACGAAATCCGTTGGGACATCAGGCCTTCACCGCATCTCGGCACCATCGAGGTGCGGGTCTGCGACGGCGTGTCCAACCTGCGCGAGCTCGGCGCGTTGGTGGCGTTGACGCACTGCCTGATCGTCGACCTGGACCGCAGGCTCGACGCTGGCGACACGCTGCCCACCATGCCGCCGTGGCACGTGCAGGAGAACAAGTGGCGCGCCGCCCGCTACGGCCTGGACGCGGTGATCATCCTGGACGCCGACAGCAACGAGCGGCTGGTCACCGAGGACCTCGACGACGTGCTGACCCGGCTGGAGCCGGTTGCCAAGTCGCTGCACTGCGCCGACGAGCTGCGCGCGGTGGCCGACATCGTGACCCACGGCGCGTCGTATCAGCGCCAGCGGCGGGTGGCCGAGGAACACGACGGCGACCTGCGCGCCGTCGTCGACGCGCTGGTGGCGGAGCTGGACATCTGATGGCCGGTCCCGAACCCGTTGAGCGGGCGATGTTCCCGCTCGAGTCGGCGCTGCTGCCCGGCCAGGAGCTGCCGTTGCGCATCTTCGAGCCGCGCTACGGCGCGCTGGTGCGGCGCTGCCTGGACGCCGGCGAACCGTTCGGCGTCGTGCTGATCGCGCGGGGCCGCGAGGTCGGCGGAGGCGATGCGCGGTGCGACGTCGGCGTGCTGTCCCGGATCGCCGAGCACGCCGACCTCGGTGCGGGCCGCTACGCGTTGCGCTGCCGCACCGGCGAGCGGATCCGGGTGCACGAGTGGCTGCCCGACGATCCGTACCCCCGCGCGACGGTGAGCGTGTGGCCCGACGAGCCCGGGGAGCCGGTGAGCGCCGCGCAGCTGGTCGAACTCGAGGACCGCGTGATGGCGCTGTTCGAGCGGATCGCGGCGGCCCGCGACGCCCGGCTGCCGGGGCGCGACGAGCTCCTGGGTTGCGGCGAGGGCGATGCCGGGCAGCGGCTGTTCGAGCTGGCTTCTCGCATCCCGATCGGCACGGCCGACCGCTACAGCGTGCTGTCGGCGCCGTCGGCCGCCGACCGATTCGCGGCGCTGGGCGACGCCGTGGACGCGCTTGCCGACATGGTGGAGTTCCAGCTGTCCGAATAGGGGGCAACGCGATGAGCGCCGACGTGACTGTCGACATCAACGAGGGCGTGGCGGTGTTGACGCTGAATCGTCCCGACCACCTCAACGCCTACACCGCCGACATGGGCCGGCTGCTGAGCCGGGCCTACCGGGACTGCGACGGCGACGATGCCGTCCGCGCCCTCGTGGTGACCGGGGCGGGCCGCGCCTTCTGCGTGGGAGCGGACTTCTCGGGCAACATCTCGCCGTTCGACTCCCCGGCCGGCGACAGCGGGTTCTCGGCGTCGCCGATCGACCCCGCCGCGTTCGAGTTGCGCAAGCCGGTGATCGCCGCGCTCAACGGCCACGCCATCGGTATCGGCCTGACGATCGCGCTGCAGGCCGACATCCGCATCGTCGCCGAAGACGCCAAATACGGTGTGGTGCAGGTGCGCCGGGGCGTGATCCCGGACTGCGCGTCGCACTGGACGCTGGCGCACCTGGCCACCCTGGGGGTGGCCGCCGAGCTGCTGCTCACGGGGCGCACCTTCACCGGCGCCGAGGCGGTGGCGCTCGGCGTCGCGAACCGGGCGCTGCCCGCCGAGCGGGTGCTCGACCATGCCCTGGACATCGCCCGCGACATCGCGGCCCACGTGGCGCCGATGTCGGCGGCGTTGTGCAAGCGGCTGCTCTGGGACAGCGCGATCAACAACTACAGCCCGCGGCAGGTCGCGTCGCTGGAAACCCAGCTGCACCACCGCGTGATGGGCACCGCCGACGCCCGCGAAGGGGTCACCGCGTTCCTCGATCGGCGGCCACCGCGGTTCAGCTCGCGGCTGTCGGCCGACTGGGCAGAACTGCCGGAGCCGTGAGCCTCAGGCGCGCTCGTCGAATGTGCGGTGGTGCACTCGGCTGTGAACCCACGGCGGGGATTCGGTTGAAATCCCACCCCAGGTACACGCTCGAACGCCTGGGTGCCCACCCAATTCACGCTCTGTCGCAAAGCGTTTCGGAGAGGGTCCACCAGTCCGCCGCGCGCTGCTCGTCGCGCGCGTACGGCGCGACCGCGTCGCTGATGGCGCAGTCTTCCAGGTACAGCGCGCCCTTGCCCGCCAGCTCCGGGCTGACCGCCGCCCACACCTGGGTGGCCGCGCCCTGCTCGGGTGCGACAAGGTCGAGCGCGCCGCCGCGGGCGGCGGCCATCTCGCGCAGCCGGGCGAAGTCGGCGCGGGACATGTAGCGCGCCAACGACGTTGCCACGGTGCCGGGGTGCACGGCGAAGGCGCGGATGCCCGACCCGCGCAGCCGCCGGTCCGCCTCGGTCGCGTGCAGGATGTTCGCGGTCTTGGACGCCCCGTACGCGACGAACTTGTCGTATTCCCTGCGTTCCCAGTTGGGGTCGTCGAAGTCGACGTCGCCCAGCGCGTGGCCTGCCGAGGACAGGGTGACGATGCGCGCGCTCCCCGCCGCGGCGAGTTGCCCGACGAGCAGGCGGGTGAGCTCGAAGTGCCCGAAATGGTTTGTGCCGATTTGGTTTTCGAAACCATCGCTGGTACGGCCGAACGGGGTGAACATGACGCCGGCGTTGTTCATGAGGACGTCGATCACCGGTGCGATCTCGCCGATGGCGCTCGCCGCCGCGCGGACGCCGGCCAACGCGGTCAGATCGAGCGGCACCGTCGAGACCCGGGCGCCGGGAGCCTCGCCCGCGATCCACTGGGCCGTCTGCGCCAGGGCGTCGGGGTTGCGTGCGGCCAGGACGACGTGCGCGCCGGCGGTGGCCAGCGCCCGTGCCGACTCGCGGCCCAAGCCCGAGGAGGCGCCCGTGATCACACAGGTCTGGCCCGACAGGTCGATTCCATCGACGACCTGCAGCGCGGTGGGACGTTCCGTCATGCTCGATGACAGTAGTGCTAGCGCGCGGGGTTGAGCTCCAATGCCATCGTGTCCGCAGCGGGCTCGGCCGGCGCGGCCGCGTTTCTGATGCCGAGGCCGCCGATCACGGCGCCCGCGAAGAACAGCGCCGCGCTGACCTGCAGCAGCCGGGTGAAGCTGGCGTCGGTCAGCCGGTTGGCCGTTATCAGGCCCACGCAGGCCACCGCGATCAGCGCGGAGGTGCGCCCCGTCGCGTTCTGGATCGCGGCGGCGATCCCGCTGTGCGCGGACTTGACGGCGGACAGGTTGACCGCGGTCAGCGGCGTGATGGCCAGGACCATGCCGACGGCCAGCAGCGTCCGGCCGGGCAGCACGTCCGAGACGAGGTGGAATCCGTGGGCGGCGGGACGGATCAGCAGCAGCCCCACCCCGGCCAGCGCCGGCCCGACGATCAGGAAGACGCGGTACCCGAGCCGGGCGGCCAGTCCGCCGACGCCGCGGGCGAACACGAACGACATGATCGGGCTGGGCAGGGTCGTCAGGCCCGCGGCGGTGGCGGAATACCCCGCGACCTCCTGCAGGTACAGGCCCAGGGCCAGCGAGCCCATCGTGATGCCGCCGTAGACGAACGCGGTGACCGCGTTGGCTCCCGCGAAATTGCGGGTCGCGAACAGGCTGAGCGGCACCATCGGGTGTGGGGTGCGGCGCTGCCACGCCACGAATGCCAGCAGTGCCGTGATCCCCACCGCCAGCGCCGCCCGGACCAGGGGGTCGCCCCAGCCCCGGCGACCCTGTTCGATCAGCGCGTACACCGTGGCGGCCAGGCCGACGGCCGACAGCGCCGCACCCGCGACGTCGACGCGGGAGCGGTCGGCGGGCGCGGGCGTCGGGGGTAGCGAAAACGTCAGCGCGAAACCGACGGCCATCGGGATCGCCGACAGGACGTAGATCCAGCGCCAGTTCAGGAAGTCCACGGCCAGCCCACCCAGCAGCGGCCCCACGGCGAAAGCGGTGCTGGTCCACGCCGTCCACGACCCGATCGCCGCGGGCCGGTCCGCGGGGTCGAACGATGAGTTGATCAGTGCCAGCGAGCCGGGCACCAGGAACGCACCGCCCAACCCCTGCACGAGGCGCCCGGCGATCAGCATCGCCGGGGTGCCGGCGGTGGCCGCCAGCACCGAGCCCGCCCCGAACGCCGCCAGGCCGAAGCGCAGCACCGGGATGCGGCCGAAGAGATCCGAGATCGCGCCGCCCGGCAGCACCATGGCCGCCACCGCGAGCAGGTAACCGTCGACCACCCATTGCTGCGAGCACATGCCCCCGCCCAGCTCGCGCGCCGTGGCCGGCAGGGCCAGATTCACCACGGTGCCATCGAGGAAGGCGACCGTCGACACCAGGATCGCGACCACGATGACGCGCGTCGTCGGCGCTGCCGTGATCATCGCTTCTCCATGCCGTTAGGTAGGCGACCGGGTTACAGCTAAGTGGTCACGAACCAACCGGCCGAACGGTTCAGGCGTGGGCCGCAATGCGTTTCACCAGTTGCGGTGCCACGTCCCGATGAAGTGGTCCGATCACGGCCCAGACCGCGCGGGCGGCGATCTTGTTGGCGTACTGGACGCGGGTGGTGAGCACGGCCCGGCCAGCCTCGCGGCGCAGCGTCAGCTCGCCGCGCATGAGCGGTCCGGCCGTCATCAGCACGACCTCGTCGCGGTCCGAACGGGTGATCGGCCAGCCGATGATGTGCTGGGGCGAGGAATACGGGCCGAGCCGAAATCTCAGGACGTGGCGGTGAATCCAGAGGACCAGCCTGCCGCCCGAGCCCGGCCGGTCGCCCACCGCGTCGCGGAACGCCTGTTCGGTGGTGCGCGAATCGCCCTGAGCCAGCGCGGCTTCGAAGACGTCCGTGTAGTCGGCTCCGGTGGCCGCGGCCGCGATGCGGTGCAGCGTCCAGCGCACCGCGACGCGGTGACCGCCGGTGCCGATGACCAGCGCGCGGTAGGCCTTGCCGTGAATGCCGGGGAAGGCGGCCCAGGTCAGCGCGCGCACCCGGGTGCGGTGCGCCGACTCGGCCTGCAATTCGAACACCCAGCGATAGACCGCGAACGGGTGGCGGCCCTTCAGCGCGAACCGCTCGGGCGGCCGCGCCTCGTCCAGCACGAAGCCGGTGGGGACGGTCGACGGGTCGTGCGGGTCGCGGCACATCACCCGCAGCAGCGCCGACCACGTGTCGTCACGATTCGCGTCGACGGTTATGGCATGCTCATCGATATAGGGTAATCGTTCCATATAGAAGGAATGTACTAGATCATGGCGCCACCGCGGAAGCACGAAACCGATGTGATCCTCGACGCAGCCCGCGCGCTCGTGCTCGACGGCGGGCCGCGCGCCGCCAGTGTCGCGGCGATATCGAAGGCGAGCGGCGCGCCCGCGGGCACGCTGTATCACCGGTTCGGCAACCGCGACGGCATCCTGACGGCGGCGTGGCTGCGGGCGCTGCAACGCTTTCAGGCGCGGGCGATGGCCGCCGACGGTGAAACTGCCCTCGCTACCGCCGCAGCCATGGCCGCGGCCGCGGTCAGCTTCGCGCGCGCATTGCCCGACGACGCCCGGCTGTTGCTGACGATCCGCCCGGGTGACCTGCTCGACGGCGAGCCGGACGCGGCGTTCCGCCAGACGCTCGCCGCGATGAACGCGCCGCTGACCGAGCGGCTCGCGACGCTGGCGAGGCAACTGTACGGACGCGCTGACCGGCGATCGGTCGATGCGGTCGCGCGAGCGGTCGCCGACCTGCCGTACGCGGTGGTGCGGCGCCACGCACACGACGATCCGATGCCGAAATGGCTGGAGGCCGACGTCGCGGCGTCGGCGCGGGCGGTGCTAGAGAGTTTTCGCGAACGCGCGTAGGGCGTCGACCTGCGCGGGATCCAGGGATGGGCGCACGGCCTTGTGGGCGGCCTCGAGGTCGGCGGCCGTGACGTCGGAGGCGTCGATGGAGCGCCGCATGGCGCCCAGCGCGGCCTCGCGCAGCAGGGCGACGCAGTCGGCGGCGCTGTAGCCGTCGAGCCCGGCGGCCACCTCGTCGAGGTCGACGTCGTCGCTCAGTGGGATGGATTTGCCTGCGGTGCGCAGGATTTCGCCGCGGGCCGCGGCGTCGGGCGGTTCGACGAACACCAGCCGCTCCAGCCGGCCGGGCCGCAGCAGGGCGGGGTCGATCAGATCGGGACGGTTGGTGGCGCCCAGCACCACGACGTCGCGCAGCGGGTCGATGCCGTCCAGCTCGGTCAGCAGCGCGGCCACCACGCGGTCGGTGACCCCGGAGTCGAAGCTCTGCCCGCGCCGGGGCGCCAGCGCGTCCACCTCGTCGAGGAAGATCAGCGACGGCGCCGAGTCCCGGGCGCGCCGAAAGAGTTCGCGCACCGCCTTTTCCGAGCTGCCCACCCACTTGTCCATCAGCTCGGAGCCCTTGACGGCGTGCACGGACAGCTGGCCGGTGCTGGCCAGGGCGCGGACCACGAACGTCTTGCCGCAGCCGGGCGGGCCGTACAGCAGCACGCCCCGCGGCGGGTCGACGCCCAGGCGGGCGAACGTGTCGGGATGCTGCAGCGGCCACAACACCGCCTCGGTCAGGGCCTGCCTGGCCTCGGCCATGTCGCCCACGTCGTCGAGCGTGACGTTGCCGACGGTCAATTCCGCACTGGCCGAACGGGACAGCGGCCGGATGACGGTCAGCGCGCCGACGAGGTCGTCCTGGCTCAGCCGGGGCGGTTGGCCGTCGGCGCTGGCCCGGGACGCCGCGCGCAGCGCGGCCTCGCGCACCAGGGCGGCGAGGTCGGCGACGACGAAACCCGGTGTGCGGGCGGCGATCTCGTCGAGGTGCACCTCGCCGGTGGGCACCGGCTTGAGCAGCGCCTCCAGCAGCGCCTTGCGGGTGGCGCCGTCGGGGAGCGGCAGGCCCAGCTCACGGTCGCACAGGTCGGGCGCGCGCAGCCGCGCGTCGAGCTGGTCGGGGTGTGCGGAGGTGGCGATCAACGCGACGCCGGCGGTGGCGACGGCCGCGCGCAGCTCGCCCAGGATCAGGGCGGCGACCGGCTCGGCGGTGGCGGGCAGCAGCGCGTCGACGTCGGCGATCAGCAGCACGCCGCCGCCGTCGCGAACCTTCTGCACCGCCGCGGCAACGGCTTTCAGCCGATCGTCGGCGGCCAGCGCGCCGACCTCGGGGCCGTCGAGCTCGATACGCCGGCGGCCGTCGCACACCGCGCGCACCAGCGTCACCTTGCCGACGCCGGCCGGGCCCGACACCAGCACCCCGAGGTTGGGGCCGGCGCCCAGGGCCTTCAGCAGGTGCGGTTCGTCGAGCGACAGCTTGAGCCATTCGGCGAGCTTGGCGGCCTGCGGCTGGGAGCCCTTCAGCTCCTCGATGAGGATCTCCGGGGTGCCGGTGGTCAGCTGTTCGCGCGGCGCCGGCACTCCGGTTACCCAGCTGACCAACGAGTTCGGCTGCACGCTGACCGGCCCCTCCGGATCGACGCCGGTGACGGTCAACAGCTCCGAGGTCCAGCTGATCCCGACCGAGGCGGCCAGCGCGCGGGTCGCGTCGGACGTCGAGGTCCCGGGCCCCAGATCGCGGGGCAGCAGTGACACGGCGTCGCCGACGGTCATCACCTTGCCGAGCAACGCCTGCCGCAGCGTGACGGGCGTGATCGAGTTGACGGCCATCGACGAGCCGGACAGCGTCACCGACCGCGCGCCGTAGACGCTGACCGCGCCGATGATCACCTCGGTGCCCTCCCGCAGCCCGGCGTTGGACAGCGTGACGTCGTCGAGCAGCACGATGCCGACGGGCGTGTCCGGGCCGGCCAGGCCCGCGACCGCCGCCGTCGTCCGCGACCCGGTGAGCGACACCGCGTCCCACTCCCGGATGCCAAGGGCCGCGACGGCGTTGGGATGCAGCCGGACGACGCCGCGGCGGGAGTCGACGGCGGAGGTGTTCAACCTTGCGGTGAGGGTGAGCTGACGGGCCTCGCCGGAGGCCGGGATCATCGCAGGCGCCCGCTCGGCTTCCGCAGCCCCAACCGCGTCATGGACCGGCGGCTCGGCTGGGCCCGGCGGTTGGCGCGCCGCACGGCGCGCTGCTGCTTGGGCTGGTCGCCCCACACTTCGGGATGCCGGTCCAGCCAGCGCTTGTTGCGCACGGCGAACGGGACGTGGCACAGGTAGGCGACGATGATCACCCAGATGGTGATGAAGGGCTGCAGCACCGCAGCGGCGGCGAAGACCACCAGCACCAGCAGCACCGCGGTGGCGTAGTTCGGCGGCACCCGCACGGCGTGCATCTTTTTCATCGGGATCCCGCTGACCATGAGCATCGACGTCCCGGTCACCCAGATGCACAGGAACCACACCGAGGTCCACCAGCCCTCACCGAACTGCAGTTTGAGCCCCATCAGGCCGATCATCGAGACGGCGCCCGCGGGCGCGGGCATCCCGACGAAGAATTCGTGCGCGTAGGCGGGCTGGTTCCCATCGTCGGCCAGCGCGTTGTAGCGCGCCAGCCGCAGCACCACGCACACCGCGTACAGCAGCACCACCACCCAACCGATCGGCCAGCGCGACAGCATCGACACGTAGAGCACCAGCGCGGGCGTCACCCCGAAATTCACCGCGTCGGCCAGGGAGTCGATCTCCGCGCCCATCCGCGACTGGGCGTCGAGCATGCGGGCCACCCGGCCGTCGAGCCCGTCCAGGATGGCGGCGGCGACGATCAGCGCCATCGCGGGCACCGGCTGGTGCAGCAGGGCGAACCGGATGGAGGTCAGACCCGCGCAGATGGACAGCACCGTCATCGCGCTGGGCAGGATCTGCAAGTTGACCGCCCGCCTCCCGCGGGGCTTGTCGCTCATGGCAGCTCGGCCAGCACGGTCTCGCCGCCGACCGCGCGCTGGCCGACCTGGACCAGCGGTTCCGTCCCGGGCGGCAGGTAGGTGTCCAGCCGGGAGCCGAACCGGATCAGGCCATAGGTTTCGCCGATCGTCAGCTTGTCCCCGACGTGGGCGTCGCAGATGATGCGGCGCGCCAGCAGCCCCGCGATCTGCACCGCCACGACGTCGGCGCCGGTGTCGGTCCGGATCCGCAGGCTGGTGCGCTCGTTCTCGGTGCTCGCCGCGGCCAGGTCGGCCGAGCCGAACCGGCCCGGCCGGTGCTGCACGGCGACCACCTCACCGCTCACCGGGGCCCGCTGCACGTGGGCGTCCAGCAGCGACAGGAAGATGCTGACCCGCGGCAACGGGGCGTCGCCCATGCTCAATTCGGCGGGCGGGACGGCCGAGTCGATCACGCAGATCTCGCCGTCGGCGGGCGCCACGACCGCGCCGGGCCGGGTGGGCGGCACCCGCTTGGGGTGCCGGAAGAACCCCGCGCAGGCGGCGGCGGCCAGCAGGCCCGCCCGCCGCACCCAGCGGTGGTTGCGGCCGGCGAGGGCGGCCACCAGGCCGGCGGCGACGAACGGCCGGCCGGCCGGGTGCACGGGCGGAACGGCGGAGCGCACCAACTCGAGGGCGTGCTGCGGGCTGAAGGCCGGGTCCTCGGCGGTGGGGCCCACGGTGCGGGGGCGTCTTGCCACGCGGCCATCTTACGGAGCCCCGGTGGTTGCCCAAGGCGCGCACGGGGAACGATTCGTGGGAAATGTATTCGGACGACGGCTGGGCGGCGCGGGTGCGCCGCGCGAAGATGGGGGTCACCGCCGCATTCCTCGCGCACGCGGTGCTGTTTTCGTCGTGGGCCGCCCACATTCCGCGGGTCAAGGCCGAGCTGGGGCTGTCCGACGCCGCGCTGGGAACGGCGTTGTTCGGCGCCCCGCTGGGGTCGGTCGCGGCCACGCTTCTGAGCCACTGGGCGCTGCCGCGCTGGGGCAGCGCCCGGCTGGTTCGCGTCACGGTGGCCGGATACGCCGCCGCCGGTGCCTCGGTCGGGCTGGCCGGGTCCGGCGCGTGGTTGTTCGGGGCGCTGGCGCTGTGGGGCTTCTTCCAGGGGGCGCTGGACGTCGCGATGAACACCCAGGGCGCCGCCGTCGAGCGGCTCGCCCGGGCCGCGATCATGTCCCGGTTTCACGGCATGTGGAGCGTCGGGGCGCTGGCCGGGGCCCTGATCGGCGCGGCGTGCGTCGGCGCGGGCGTCGGTCTGCTTCCGCAGTTGGCGGTCCTCGGCGTCGTGGCCGTGGCCGTGGTGGAGACCCTGACCCGGCCCCTGATCGCCGACGAGGCAGCCGGACCCGAGCCCGGCGCGGGCCGGCCCGGGCGGGCCTGGCTGACGCCGGCCGTGGGAGTCCTTGCGGCCGTGGCATTTGCGTCTTTCCTGTGCGAGGGTGCCGCCACCGACTGGTCGGCCACCTACGTGCGCGACGTGGTCGGCGCCGGGCCGGTCGTCGCGGCGTGCAGCTACGCCGCCTACACGTGTGCGATGGTCGTCACCCGGTTCGGCGCGGTGCGGCTGCAGTCCCGGGTTTCGGCTCGCGTGTTGCTGCCGGCCCTCGCGTCGTTCGCCGCGGTCGCCATGGCCGTCACGCTCGCGGCCGCCGATCCGGTCGTCAGCGTCGTCGGATTCGCCGCGTTGGGGGCGGGGGTGGCGTTGCTGGTGCCGACCGCGTTCAGCGCCGCCTACTCGGCGAGCGGCGCGGGATCGGCGATCGCGATCGTCGCCGCAACCGGGTGGGTGGGCTACCTGCTCGGCCCGCCGCTGATCGGCCATCTGGCCGGCCGGGTCGGGCTGGCGGGGGCGCTGGTCGCCATTCCGGTGATCCTCGCCGCCGCCGGCGTCGCGATCCGCTGCAGCCGGGCCTTCGACCAGCCTCAGCTCAGGTCCCAGACCTGCAATTCAGTCCCCTCGGACACCTCGACGACGTCTTCGGGGATGTCCAGCAGCGCGTTGGCCGACGCCAGCCACCGCAGGTGGTGGGACGCCGGCGGGCCGTAGCTGGTGACGCTGCCGGCGTCGCGGTCGAGGATCGCGCGCCGGAACTGGCGCTTGCCGCGCGGCGAGGTCAGCGATTCGGCGAGCACCGCCGGGCGGTGCGGCCGCTCCGGGTCCGGCAGGCCCATTGCCCGGCGGAGCGCGGGGCGGATGAACACCTCGAAGGACACCAGCGCGCTGACCGGGTTGCCGGGCAGGGTGACGATCGTCGCGCCGGCCACCCGCCCGATGCCCTGCGGCATACCCGGCTGCATCGCCACCTTCACGAAGTCGACGCCCTGGTCGCCCTCGCGCCCGAACGCGTCCTTGACCACCTCGTAGGCGCCGGCGCTGACGCCGCCGCTGGTGATGATGAGGTCGGCGTCGGCGGCGTACCGGTCCAGGATCGAGCTGAACTGCGCGACATCGTCTTCGGCGGTCGCGACGGCGATCACCTCGGCGCCCGCCTCGCGGACCGCCCCGGCCAGCATGATCGAGTTGGACTCGTAGATCTGCCCGGGCCGCAGCGCCTCGCCCGGCGACACCAGCTCCGAGCCGGTGGACATCACCAGCACCCGCTGGCGCGGGACGACCGGCAGCTCGGCCATTCCCAGCGCCGCCGCCAGGCCGAGCACGGCCGGGGTCACCACCTGGCCCTGGCGCAGCACGGTGGTGCCGGGGGCGACGTCCTCGCCCGCCCGCCGGATGTGCGCGCCGGCCGGGCGCGGACTGCGGATCGCCACCGAGTCCACCCCGCCGTCGGTGTCCTCGACCGGCACGACGGCCGTCGTCCCGGCCGGCACCGGCGCGCCGGTCATGATCCGGTGCGCGGTCTTGGGTTGCAGCGTCAGCTCGTCGGTGCGCCCGGCCGGGATGTCCTCGGCGACTTCCAGCACCACCGGGTGGTCGGCGGTGGCGCCCGCGACATCCTCGGCTCGCACCGCGTAGCCGTCCATCGCGGAGTTGTCGAAGACCGGCAGCGCCAGCGGGGCAACCACGTCGTCGGCCAACACCAGCCCCTGGGCGTCGGCCAGCGCGACCGCGACCGATGGGCGGGCGCGGATCATCTCCGCTACGACTCGCTGATGCTCTTCGACTGACCGCACCCGGCCATTATCGGCCCTCCCCGATCGGTGCCTCGCCGACGTAAGGTTGAGAACGTGATTACCGGGTTGGCCCACGCCGGGGTGTGCGTTCCCGACTGCGAGGCCGCGGTGGCGTTCTACCGCGACGTATTGGGCCTGCGTGTGCTCTCGCCGCCGTACGTCATGAGCGGTAATGCCATTCGCGAGGACATGGGCGAGCTGGTGTCCGACCCCAGCATGAAGGCGGCCATCGTCGGGTTCGGCGACGACGGCGACCGGGTGCTGGAGGTGATCGAATACCTCAACGTCGACGGCACCGACGGCGGCGATCGCGCCCTGACCGACCACGGGCTGTCGCACGTCGGGCTGGTCTGCGAGGACCTCGACGCCACCCGCGCCGACTTGGAGGGCAAGGGGGTGCGGTTTTTGGTCAGCGGCATCGCCGACGTGGCGCGGGTCCGCACCACCTGGTTCGTGGACCCGTGGGGGGTGGTGTTCATCCTCGTGGAGAAGAGCCGGCCGCAGCGACCGTACTTCGCGCAATGGGGCTGAAGCCGAGCGTCGGGATCATCGGCGCCGGTGCCGGGGGCATCGCGATGGGCATCCAGCTGGCCCAGGGCGGCTACGACTTCACCATCTTCGACCGCGCCGACGGGTTCGGGGGGACCTGGCGGCACAACACGTTCCCGGGTGCGGCCTGCGACGTCCCGTCGCACCTGTACTCGTATTCCTTTGCGCCCAACCCGCGGTGGAGCAAGACGTACGCGAACCAGCCCGAGATCCTGGCGTATCTGGAGAAGGTCGCCCTCGACCACGGGCTGGGGCCGCACCTGCGGCCGCACACCGCGATCGCCACGGTGCGGTGGTCCGACGACCGGCGGCGGTGGACGCTGATTACCGGCGACGGCGCCCGGCACGACTTCGACGTCGTGGTGAGCGCCGTCGGCATGCTCGACGTGCCGCACGTTCCGGACATCCCCGGCCGGCAGCGGTTCCGGGGTCGCCAATTCCATTCGGCGCGTTGGGATCACAGCCGGCCGACGGACGGGGAGCGGGTCGCGTCGATCGGCACCGGCGCGAGCGCCATCCAATACGTGCCCGCGATCGCACCAAAAGCCGCGCACCTCACCGTGTTTCAGCGGACCCCGATCTGGATCGCCCCGCGCTTCGACTTCCCGTTCACGCCCGAGCAGCACGAGGAGTTCGAACGGCACCCCGAGATGGCGCGCAAGCTGCGCGACGAGGCCTTCGACGCCTACGAATCGTCGAGCTTCGACGTCGACGCCGCGCAGACACGCGAGGCCACCGAGCTCGCCCGCAGCTACCTGCGGCGCAAGGTGTCCGACCCCGAGCTGCGCGCGAAGCTGACGCCCGACTATCCCGCCGGCTGCAAGCGGCCGCTGATGTCGCGCGAGTGGTACCCGACGTTCGCGTTGCCCAACGTCACCCTGGAAACGACCGCGATCGCCGAGCTGACCGAGCGCGGGGTGCGCACCGTCGACGGCGTCGAGCACCGCGTCGACACGGTCATCTACGGCACCGGGTTCACCGCGGCCGACTACCTGGCGAGCATCGACGTCTACGGGACCGGCGGCCGCCACCTACGCGACGACTGGAGCGGCGGGGCCGAGGCCCACCTCGGCACCCTGATCGCCGGGTATCCGAACTTCTTCACGCTGTACGGCCCGAACACCAACGGCGTCAACTCGATCATCTACATCCACGAGGCGCAGACCACGTTCGTCCGCCACATCCTGGACGCGATGGGGGCCCGCGGCGCGCGCACCATCGAGGTCACCGCCGACGCGCAGCGCCGCTACAACGAAGAGCTCCAGGCCGCCATGGCGGGCAAGGTGTGGCTCGCCTGCGACAACTACTTTCGGCATCCCAGCGGCAAGGTGGTCACGCAATTGCCGTACAGCGGCCGGACGTTCTACGAGCGCACCCGCGAACCGGTCGAGGGCGACTACCGCTTCGGCCGGTGACCGGGCGGGGGCCGAAGCCGCCGCCCGCGGACCCGGGCGGATGCGCTCGGCACGGGCCGAAGGCCGGGGCGCCGCGGTCGTCTCACCCGCTCGGCGGTCCGGACCGGGGCGCTGTACGCCGTCTCGATCTTCATCCGCAACCATGCCGCCGCGCGCTTCGACCTCACCTGCACGGCCAAACCCTACGTCGCACCGGCGCCGAGTATCGGTGCGCGGCACCGAAAGTTCGCTCACCGTTAACCGTTTACTGCACCCAGTAGTTGTCGTGCAGGACGAACCATTCCCGGCGTTCGTCGTCGGTCATGTCGGCCAGCGCCCCGAAGCCCTCGAAGTAGGCCTCCCGCGGCGCCCCGGGGGAGAACAGCATCAGCACCGACGCCGGTTCCTCGGCCTCGTTGCGGAAGCCGTGCACACCGCCGGGCGGCACGTAGAGGAAATCGCCCGGGTGCCCGTCGACCCACTCGTTGCCCTCGTAGAGCTTCATCGTCCCGGACAGCACGAAGAACGCCTCCGACATGGCCCGGTGAAAGTGGGCCGGGGGCCCGCCGCCGGCGGGGGCTATGTCGACCCGATACAGGCCGTAGTCGCCGGCGGTGGCCTGCTGGTTGGCCAGGTAGTGGTACTTGGTCCCGAAGGTCTCGTAGTCGGGCGGTTCGTCGACGCGCTTGAGCCACGCGCTGACCTCCGGTTCGTCCTTGGTGTAGCGGGGCGGTGGATAGGGCGGAACGGCGAGGGACATGCCCTAAGTGTTACCCCGTCAGTCGAGGGGATAGACCACCCCGGTGAGCTCCTCGGAGACGGCCCACAGCCGGCGCTGCATAGCGACGTCGTGCGACTTCTCGCTGGAGCCAACGAGTTTCGGGTAGCCGCGGGTCTCGGCGAAGCCGTCGGGGCCGTAGTACTGGCCGCCGAGCACGCCCGGGTCGGTGGCGGCGCGCAGCGTCGGGAGCGCGCCCATGGCCGCGTCCTGCGCAATCACGTTGAAGAACACGTTGACGAGCGGCCGGAACGCCGCGGGCGTGTAGCGGCCCAGTTCGGTATTCGACCCGCCGGGGTGTGCAGCGGCGGCGATCGTCGTGCCGTGCGGCGCAAGCCGTCGCTGCAGCTCGTAGGTGAACAGCAGGTTGGCCAGCTTTGACTGCCCGTAGGCCGCCACGCGGTTGTAGCCGCGTTCCCACTGCAGGTCGTCGAAGTGGATGTCGGCGAGGATGCGGTGGCCCATGCTGCTCACCGTCACGACCCGCGAACCGGCGACCGGCAGCAGCCGGTCCAGCAGCAGGCCGGTGAGCGCGAAGTGGCCCAGGTGGTTGGTGCCGAACTGCATCTCGAAGCCGTCTTTGGTGGTTTCCTTCGGCGTGTACATCACGCCGGCGTTGTTGATCAACAGGTCGATGCGGTCGTGCGCGGAGCGCAGCTGCTCGGCCGCAGCGCGGATGGAGTCCAGCGAGGTCAGGTCGAGTTCCTGCACCGCAACGTCCGCGTCTGGGCTCTGCGCGGTGATGCGCGCGGCGGCGTCCTTGCCCTTGTCCAGGTTGCGCACGGCCAGCACCACGCGGGCGCCGTGGTCGGCGAGCGCGGCGGCGGTCTCGTAGCCGAGGCCGGTGTTGGCCCCGGTGATGACGGCGACGCGACCGGTCTGGTCGGGAATGTCCGCGACGGTCCACTTGGCCATGACGGGCTCCTTGAACTAGTAAAGTAAACGGGGCGAACGCTCCGGTTGATCGCCACTATACGGAACGCACGCCCCGCTTTGTCAACTCACGGATGGTGAACAGATGGCGCAGCCCGCCAAGCCGTTGCGCGCCGACGCGGCGCGCAACCGCGCGCGCGTGCTGGATGTCGCCTACGAGACGTTCGCGGCCGAGGGCCTGGCGGTGCCGATCGACGAGATCGCGCGGCGCGCCGGCGTCGGCGCCGGCACCGTCTACCGGCACTTCCCGACCAAGGAGGCCCTGTTGGCGGCCGTCATCGAGGACCGGATGGGCCGTCTCGTCGACGACGGGCGCGCCCTGCTCGAATCCGCCGGGCCGGGCGAGGCGCTGTTCAGTTTCCTGCGCTCGATGGTGCTGCAGTGGGGCGCGGCGGATCGCGGCCTGGTCGACGCGCTGGCCGGGCTGGGCATCGACATCGCCTGCGCCGCGCCCGAGGCCGAGGACGCGTTCAAGGCGTTGCTCGGCGAGTTGCTGCGGGCCGCGCAGAAGGCGGGCACCGCGCGGCGCGACATCGACATGCGGGATCTCAAGACGATCCTGGTCGGCTGCCAGGCGATGGAGGCCTACGACTCGGCGCTGGCCGAGCGGGTGACCGACGTCGTCATCGACGGATTACGCGCTGCGCGATAACCGCGCGATAAGGGTGGCCCGTTCTTGCACTCGGCATAGGCGAGTGCTAAGAATGACGTTGGCACTCGCGACTGGCGAGTGCTAGGTCGGGACGGTGAGACCAGCTTGGTCGTCCGTCGCGGGCACTGCACCCGGCCAGCGTAAGTAATGGGGTTGTCGTCACCCGGTGGCCCCAGTTTCATTCCCAATCCGGAGGAAGCACTTCGCAATGGCCAAGACAATTGCGTACGACGAAGAGGCCCGTCGCGGCCTCGAGCGGGGCCTGAACGCCCTCGCCGACGCGGTAAAGGTGACGTTGGGTCCCAAGGGCCGCAACGTCGTACTGGAGAAGAAGTGGGGTGCCCCCACGATCACCAACGATGGTGTGTCCATCGCCAAGGAGATCGAGCTGGAGGACCCGTACGAGAAGATCGGCGCCGAGCTGGTCAAGGAAGTCGCCAAGAAGACCGACGACGTCGCCGGTGACGGCACGACGACGGCCACGGTGCTGGCCCAGGCGCTGGTGCGCGAGGGCCTGCGCAACGTCGCGGCCGGCGCCAACCCGCTGGGCCTCAAGCGCGGTATCGAGAAGGCCGTCGAGAAGGTCACCGAGACCCTGCTGAAGTCGGCCAAGGAGGTCGAGACCAAGGACCAGATCGCGGCCACCGCCGCGATTTCCGCGGGCGACCAGTCGATCGGCGACCTGATCGCCGAGGCGATGGACAAGGTCGGCAACGAGGGCGTCATCACGGTCGAGGAGTCCAACACCTTCGGCCTGCAGCTCGAGCTCACCGAGGGCATGCGGTTCGACAAGGGCTACATCTCGGGCTACTTCGTCACCGACGCCGAGCGTCAGGAAGCGGTCCTCGAGGACCCCTACATCCTGCTGGTCAGCTCCAAGGTGTCGACGGTCAAGGACCTGCTGCCGCTGCTGGAGAAGGTCATCCAGGCCGGCAAGCCGCTCCTGATCATCGCCGAGGACGTCGAGGGCGAGGCGCTGTCGACCCTGGTCGTCAACAAGATCCGCGGCACGTTCAAGTCGGTGGCGGTCAAGGCCCCCGGCTTCGGCGACCGCCGCAAGGCGATGCTGCAGGACATGGCGATCCTCACCGGCGGTCAGGTGATCAGCGAGGAGGTCGGCCTGTCGCTGGAGAGCGCCGACGTCGCGCTGCTCGGTAAGGCCCGCAAGGTCGTCGTCACCAAGGACGAAACCACCATCGTCGAGGGCGCCGGTGACTCCGACGCCATCGCCGGGCGGGTGGCCCAGATCCGCCAGGAGATCGAGAACAGCGACTCCGACTACGACCGCGAGAAGCTGCAGGAGCGCCTGGCCAAGCTGGCCGGCGGTGTTGCGGTGATCAAGGCCGGCGCGGCCACCGAGGTCGAGCTCAAGGAGCGCAAGCACCGCATCGAGGACGCCGTCCGCAACGCCAAGGCGGCCGTCGAGGAGGGCATCGTCGCCGGCGGTGGCGTGGCCCTGCTGCACGCCTCCCCGTCGCTGGACGAGCTGAAGCTCACCGGCGACGAGGCGACCGGCGCCAACATCGTGCGCGTCGCGCTGTCGGCCCCGCTGAAGCAGATCGCCTTCAACTCCGGGCTGGAGCCCGGCGTTGTCGCCGAGAAGGTCAGCAACTCGCCCGCCGGAACCGGCCTGAACGCCGCCACCGGTGAGTACGAGGACCTGCTCAAGGCCGGCGTTGCCGACCCGGTCAAGGTCACCCGCTCGGCGCTGCAGAACGCGGCGTCCATTGCCGGGCTGTTCCTGACGACCGAGGCCGTCGTCGCCGACAAGCCGGAGAAGGCGGCCGCTCCCGCGGGCGACCCGACCGGCGGCATGGGCGGTATGGACTTCTAGAAAGTCAACGAGAAAGCCCGGTCTGCGTTGCAGGCCGGGCTTTTTCGTGTCCGCCGCGCCAACCTTCGCCCAGCGTCACGCCAGCGTGGCTCCCGACGCCGACCGTCGCGCCGGCGTGACGCTCGGCGACCGGTAGGTTCGACGCGTGGCCCTTCCGACCCCATCGCCCGCCAGCACCGCCGTCGTGACCGGGGCGTCGTCTGGCATCGGCGCCGACATCGCCCGGGAGCTGGCCGACCGCGGCCACGGCGTCACGCTTGTCGCCCGCCGCGAAGACCGGCTCCGGGAGCTGGCCGACGAACTCGCCGGCCGCGTCCGGGTGGAGGCGATCGCCTGCGACGTCGCGGACGCGTCGGCCCGCGCCGGCCTGTTCGACGAGGTCGACCGCCGCGGGCTGACCGTCGACATCCTGGTCAACAACGCCGGCATCGGCACCATCGGGTCGGTGACGAAGACGCGAGTCGACGACGAAATCGCCCAGGTGCGGGTGAACGTGGAGGCCGTCATCGACCTCACCACCCGCGCCGTCCAGCAGATGGTGCCGCGCGGGCGCGGCGCCATCCTCAACCTCGGATCCACCGCGGGCTACCACCCCTTCCCCGGGCAGGCCGGCTACGCCGCCACCAAGGCGTTCGTGAAGACCTACACCGAGGGGGTGCGCGGCGAGCTGGCCGGCACCGGCGTCACGGTCGCGCTGCTGTGCCCGGGGCCGGTGCGCACCGAGTTCCTGAAGAACGCGGGCATGGACGAGCGGACCTTTGCCGACGCGTTCCCGAAGCTCCTGTGGATGCCGTCGCGCGAGGTGGCGCGCCTCGGGGTCGACGCGCTCGAGCGCGACCGCGGCACGGTGATCACCGGGCTGCCGAGCCAGCTGTCCACGCGGCTGTTCCAGTTCATGCCGCGACGGGTGCTGCTGCCGCTACTGAAGAACCAGCATCCCGGCCTCAGAAGGGACCGGTCAGCCGGCTGAGGGCCAGCGCCGCATCCAGCCTTCTACCGGAAGCGCGAGCGCGTTGCACAGCGTGCAGATCGTCCGGTACCAGCCGACGGCGGTGAGCAATTCGATCCGCTGCTCGTCGGACAGGTCGCGCCCCAGCGCCGCCCAGGTCGCCTCCGACCACGAGCCGGTGCGTTCCAGTTCGTCCACCGCCTCGATCAGCGTCCGCTCGGCCGGGCTCCACCGCTGGTCGTCCGCGCCGCCGGTGACCAGGGCGTCGCACTCGTCCTCGCTGAGGCCCGCGATCGGGCCCCAGAACGCCGCCTGCCCGCCCCACTCGTACTCGCACCGCAGCAGCGCGCAGCTGCGCAGGATCGCGATCGTCCGCGTCCGGGGCGGCAAAAGCGCTGCCACGTACAGGGATTCACCAAGCTTGCGCAGCCGGCTCGCCAGCGCGGGATGGCGTTGCAGGCAACGCACCAGCAGCAGCGGCTCGTAGGTGCGGTCCGGG
>NZ_LZIS01000197.1 GCF_001667015.1 Mycobacterium sp. E3198
GTGCGGTGTCTGAGCCGCGGGTGAGCGATTCGTGGTGATAGAGTTCGGCGTTGGGGGTCCACACGTTGCGGTAGCCTTTCTGCGAAAGACGCAGGCACAAGTCCACATCGTTGAAAGCAACCGCGAGAGACTCGTCGAAGCCGCAGACGTCGTCGAAGCGGTCTCGCTTTATAGCCATGCAGGCCGCAGTGACCGCCGATAATTCCTGAACCAGCTGGGCACGGCATTTGTCGCCGGGGTTTCCGCGGGCCATGCGGTGGTAGGCGTGGCCCGCTACGCCTTGACCCGCCACGGGTCCAAGTCCGAGAATAATGCCGGCGTGTTGAATATGATTATCCGGGTAGTAGAGCATCGCGCCTACAGCTCCTACACCTGGCTGAATTGCCAGTGATACGAGCTCCGTGAGCCACCCTGCCGTAATGATTTCGGTATCATCATTCAGAAACAGCAGAATGTCACGAGCGCTTTGCTTCGCTGCGGTGTTGTTCAGGCGCGAAAAGTTGAATGGTTCGTCGAAGACGATAACTCGTTGGTGCTGGCGCCGGCCCTCCCGTTCGAGCAGGTCGATTGTGTTTTGCTCGTCCGATTGATTGTTCACGATAACGATCTCATAGTTGCTGTAGTCGGTACGTTCCCGGATGCTGTTTAGGCAACGCCGCAGGACCTCACCGCCATTCCGGGTCGGGATGATGATCGACACCGATGGTTCCGGCTCCCGAAGCTGGTAGGAAACGCGCCAGTTGCCGGGACGGTCCGGGATCGGCGTGACGCAAGCCTCGACGCCCTGACGTTTGAAGTGGGCGTCGATGGATTTTTTAGACGCAGCGATCGCGTAGTCTTTCGCGCTTGACGCGCGGGCGGTTGAACCCTCAATGGCGCGCCAGTGGTAGAGAACACGAGGAATATGGACTATTTGGTCACGTGCCACGCGTTCGATGCAGCGAAAAGCTAGATCATAATCCTGACTACCTTCATAGCCTTCGCGAAAGCCACCGACGTCGCGCACCAATGCGAGTTGATAAACGCCGAAGTGGCTGAACATATTTTGACCGCAAAACAGGACGGGGTTCCAGTCCGGCTTAAAATACGGATCGAAGCGCTTTCCAGTCTCGTCGATCTTGTCTTCATCGGAGTAAATGAGTCGCACCTCGGGATGTTTAACTATAGTCTGGGCGACGTGAAACAGTGCGTGCTCGGGCAGTACGTCGTCATGATCCAGCAGGGCTACATAGTCACCGCTCGCTAGTTCGAGTGCATCGTTGGATGCAGCCGATATATGACCGTTTTTCTTGCGCAAGACAACCTTGATCCGATTATCTTTAGCGGCGTACTCTTGCAAGACTCTCCGCACGTGTGGTTTTGTCGAGGCGTCGTCGGCAATGCAGAGCTCCCAGACGCCATAGAGTTGGCTGCGGACGCTGTCCAGGCACGCGCGCAGCCATCGCTCGGGCGTGTTGTACACCGGTAAAATGATGGAGATCAGCGGCCGTCCTTCCAGTGCGAAAATATCGGCCCTGATCTGCGCACGCAAACTGTCGCCCAAAGTGTCGTAAGCCTTGATCCACTCGGAATAGCCCGTTCCCTCATGCGTGTTGCAATACAGATTCTTGAGCGCACCCCTCGGGCCGCGGTGCAGCGCCACGGAGACCGCGTGAACCATTCGCAGCCATGTTTCGTCCCGGGCCTCCTGCGAACTAATGCGGCGAATACGCAGGCTGCCTAACAGGAATTCGCTAACCTCAGAGCTGTCGCTGGGGTCTAGGCGCAATGCGTATATGGGACGTTCGACCTTGATGAGCAGCCGATGATGGGTGGTGTTGTCGGCAAGCATAAGGAGGTCGCTGTCTTGCTCTCGAAAGCCATCACCATGATCGCGGTACAGCTTTGGATGACTTAATCGGCCTGCGGTCGGCCGGAGCGCCACGCTCAGCACATACCAGCCGGGATCTATGCGAGCAGAGCCCGGCGGCAGATGCAATTGGAAACTAGGGTCGATTCCGGTGGTCGACCAAATCTGGACATCGTGAAACGGCATCTGGACAACCGGTTTCACGTCAAGAATCGGTGTCGCCGACAGGGGTATACCGGACAATCCGTGGTTCAGACGTCGCGCGACCGTACTCAGGGACGCCGTGCGTACGATCTCGGGGGCCATTTCTGTCTGTGCTGGAATCAGTCGGTCCGGCTGCCCGAGTTTGGAGAGCGGTTGGATGCAGAGCACCTCGTCGAGACTGGCACTGCGTTGCTTGGTGCCGTGCGGGCCGGTGGCCGGGTTAAGGCGGGTGGTGTCGAACATTGCTGGTCCGTGGGCCAAGGTTTCGGTGAAGGTGTAGCGGCCGGCGTCGGGTGTTCGGTGCGCTAGATCCTCGATTGCGGTGGTGCCGGTGAGGGTGGTGGCGTCGGCGAAGTTGATGCCGACCTGGAATACCTGTGGTTGGGCTCGCAGTACCGCGGTAAGGCGGCCGATGAGATTTTCGGGGGCGAAGAACTGCCAACCTTGACCTAGGTGTAGCCAGTACCGTGCGTCGATCTGGGTATGAAGCTCTGCTAGTTCGCTTCCTGGTCTGCTGGTGAACCTGCGACGGATGAACTCGAGGAATCCGTAGCGTTTCCGCAGCTTGGCGCGGTCAGGGGCGGACAGGCCGGTATCGAGCACCAGGAAGCGCCCGACCCGTGACACATCGAGGCAGCAGGCCAGGAACGAGTTCAGTGTTTGCTCGGTGGTTTGGCGGTCCGGTCCGGCGATGAGGGTGACGGTGATCTGGGCATCGCCGGGTTTAGCGATCAGGGACTGCACCACTGCTTCGGGATACGGTGAGGCCGCCTCGAGCATGGCCGGTACTGAGAAGTCGCGGTTAGTCGCGATGCGTTGCCGGTCGCAGTCGGGGATGTCGGGACGCGCGACTAGGCGTCGGCACAGCGCGAACGCCTCGGCGTGCTTACCGATCCAGGCTGCGCACACCGCCTGCTCATCGAGCGCGCGCCAAGCGTAAATCTCGGCAAAGTATCCCAAGACGAAGAGATCCTCTCCGGGGAATGGGATCTCGGCCGCCTGCTGGGCAAGCAGGTAACCAAGTCGGTAGCGTTGGTCGAGGCGGTATCGAACGGCGATGGCGTGAAGGGCTTCGGCGCGGGTGGGGCGGGAAATCCAGGCGCGTAGGTAGACGTCTTCAACGTCTGGCCACGGTTCGTCGAGTTCCGCCATCGAGGCCGCCAACCGCAACAGTGCCCAGTAGACCTCCTCGTCATCGCCGCCCATTTCGATTCGTCGCGTACACCAGTTGCGCGCGTCGGCGAAATCGCCCATCTGGAAATAGGTTTCGGCGAGGAACAAGGCCGATCGTGCATCCTCGGGATCGCGTTGGACCTGGGCTAGCAACCGATCGCGTTCCTGCTCTGACTTGTGCCTGACCACATGCATCCGTGCAGGGGTGTTCTGCTCGTGGAATTCACGGAATAGCGATGTCGCGATCTCAGTGGCCAGCGAAGCCAAATCCGAAGAGTCGCCCAGCATTCTGCGGGCCGAGACTATCTTCAGGTAGTCGTCGAGGGCGGGCTGCAGGATCGGCCAGATGCGGGAGCGTACGGTGTCGTCAGGCTCGTGGATGATCGCCTTCTGGAGGTGGTGGAAAACACGAATCTGCAGCGTCGCCCGCAGCCTGATGCTGCCGATCATTGTCGCCAATACGAACGGGAAAAGCCTGTCGTTGAGGGCGGTCGACCGGCCGCCCGGCGTGCGGTCCAGGATCCCGCGATCGGTCGTGGCCGCGGTGAGGAAGCTTTCCACCTCCTCCTCAGACAATCCAGCACGGCAGTAGTCGGTCCAGGTGGTAACGAGAGACCGGTACTGCGCATCGGTGAGTCTGGCCTGAAGGGCCTTGATGATGAGCCGGCCGGGTGGAAAGTGGGCGCGGCGGAATATCCCGAAGGCGAGGAGCAGGACCGCCGTGTCGGACGGACCTGCAGCATCAACAGCATCGGCGATCACTGCGGCTGCCCCCGCGATGTCCCCGGCGTTCATTAGATTCCGGAAATTCCGGGTCAGCTCTGCGTCACGGTGGGTCGGCCTCGGCTTAACTCGAAGCTCGTCGCCTACGAGGTGTCCCGCCTCGGCGTTACCCGACTGGCTACCTCGCCTTTGTCGCTTGCCGGGTTTACACCCTGCATGCTGCTTCTGCGCGGAGTTCGTCTCCGCGAGCACCAGCGAGGTACCGCCGACGGTCAGATTGCCCAACGGGTCGTCGCTGGCCAGGTCGTCACGGGCCCAAGAGCCCTCGATACCGTTGCCGACCGCAGCGAGCAGGAATGTTGATCCGGCCACGCGCTGGCTGGACGCGAGCTCGAACCGGCCATGCCGTGCCCAATGCTCATAGCCCGACGAGAATGCGCCATCGCGCACGGCGAGAGCGATATCGGGAAACGTGCGAAGGTATAGCTCCTCGTCGAACAGTTCGCGGCGCGGCAGTTCGTCCATTCCGGGAGTCCCCTAGTGGTCTGTCTGCAGTTTGATCTGGTGGACGGTTGAACCGTCCCAGTGAGCCCAGAGACTTCCTGATGTGAGAGCTCAACTGGGGGCTGGTCTCCGATGCTGAGCGTAGTAGGCGGCCGCAAGTTCGGCGGGTGGAATGCCGCCGCAATATGGCCCTTCGTAATTGACGGTGTGTAGAGGAGGTCGACGCATCGTTGCCCGGATAGGGGGTCGCGGTCTTCCGATGATGAAGGTCATCCGCGATCCGACGCTGCTGCGACCTGCGCCGGCGGCTTCACGTTGAGTCATTCGTCGAGTTCGGCGACGAGATCGTTCACGACGCCGACGGGCCGGTCGCGGAGGACGCCGACGGCGTACCGGGCCGCCTACGAGTCAAACTCGACCGAGTCCAGTTTATAAAGCCGACTCAATCCAATTCATAATTCCGATCCAATCCAGTTAATAATTCCGACCGAGTCCAGTTCATTTTGCGACCGGTTCCAGTCTATAAATTCGACCGTTTCCAGTGTTATCGAAACTATTTCAATGAGGGATCGGCTTGCGCTACCGTTTCGACGGTTACTCGAATGCAGTCTCGCAGTATGCCCTTCAGCAGGGCTGGCGATGAACATGAGGGTGGAATGTCATGAGCTCTCCCTTTTACATTGACCCCGCCGTCGTCCAGTGGCTGACTGCGAACCTCGACAGCATCGGCGAGAACTTGGCCAGCGCCAGTGCGGCGGCGGCTGTTCCGACGACCGGGGTGATGGGCCCGGCGGCCGACGAGGTGTCGGCGGCCGTCGCATCGGTGTTCGGCCAAGTTGGGGACGAGTATCAGGCGCTGGCCGCGAAAGCAGCGGCGTTCCATGACCAGTTCACCCGCACCATGGCCGCCGCCGGGGCTGCATATTCGGGTACTGAGGCTGCCAACGCGGCGCAAATGGTCGAAGCTGCGATGCGCTCACCGGCTGCTGCGATCAATGGGACAATCGCGGCGGCGACCGGGCGTCCGTTGATCGGTAACGGCGCGAACGGAACCTCTGGCGTGCAAGGCACGGCCGGCGGTGCCGGCGGATGGTTGTGGGGCAACGGCGGTGCCGGTGGTAACAGCACGGGGGCGGGCAATGCCGGCGGTGCTGGTGGCGCGGCGGGGTTGATCGGTAACGGCGGGGCCGGCGGCCTCGGCGGTCCCGGCGGCGCCGGTGGTGCCGGCGGCCGCGGTGGCTGGTTGTACGGCTTCGGTGGTGCCGGCGGCGCCGGCGGATCATCCAATATCCCAGGCGTGATGGGCGGTGCCGGTGGTGCCGGTGGCGCCGGCGGATTCTTCATGGGCCATGGTGGTCCTGGTGGTCCCGGCGGGGCGGGTGCGACGGGCCTTGCAGGTACTGTCGCTGATCCGAATGGTGGTCCCGGTAGTGACGGCGGTGCCGGTGGCGCCGGTGGCGCCGGCGGGTTGTTCATGGGCGCTGGCGGTGACGGCGGCAACGGCGGGCAGGGCGGCAACGGTGGCGCGGCCCTGCCCGGTTCCGGCGGGCTCGGCGGCACCCCCGGCAACGGCGGTCCGGGCGGTGCCGGAGGCCCCGGCGGCGTCTTGGGTGCCCAGGGTGCTCAGGGCGCGCAGGGTGGTCAGGGTGCTTACGGCGCGACCGGGTAGCTATTTACCTGGTGCGGCTGTGGCTTGAGTGGCTGACCGACAACCCCAACTACACCGGGCCGCTCGAACCAACGCGTTGCCGCGGCTGCGTGGCGGCTGGAGCGAAAATTACTGGAACACAAGCGAGAACTGCGAGCATCGGCGCCGGTGCTGCATATCGCCGACCCTTTGACTCGACAAACCGCTGCGCCGCTCTTCACCTGGAAATCGCCCTTCCGCTCGAACTGGTGGACATTAAGCAGTCTCATCACCCCTTGCAAGACAGGCACTTTCGCAAAATCAGCAGCGCGTGACGCGGAGTTGCGCGCAAAGTCCAGGGTAGCCTGACGGCGGCAGGCGGTGCTGACGTCACCAATGATCCACAGCCGCCGCTATTTCGCGTGCAACCCGATCCGCGACGGGCGATTGCTATGTAAACTTTGAGCGGTGTCCAAGCCAGTGACAGCGCGCGCCGCGATCTGCCTGAACATGATCGTGAAAAACGGGGCCGATGTCGTCGCGGAGACGCTTGATTCGGTCGCGCCCTACATCAGCTCGTGGGTAATCGTCGACACCGGCTCCACCGACGGGACTCCGGCCGTGATCCGCAAACACACGGCCCGCCTGGGCATTCCGGGTGAGCTTTGCGAACGACCATGGCGCGATTTCGGCCACAACCGCACCGAGGCACTGAACCTCGCGCAAGGCCACGGCGACTACATCTGGGTCATCGACGCCGACGACATCGTCGTGGGCACACCCGACTTCACCCAACTAAGCGCCGACATCTACCGCATGCGCCTCGGAGATGCCTCCTTCACCTACTGGCGCCCGCAGTTGTTCCGCGACGGGGTGCGCGTGCGCTATGCAGGCGTCGTCCACGAGACGGCCGTATGGGAGCCTGGCTGCGTCGTTGGGCGCCTGGAGGGTGACTACTACGTCGAATCTCGTCGCCTCGGTGCCCGCAGTCAGGATACGCAGACGTATGCGCATGACCGCGACCTGTTGCTGGCCGAGGTCGAACGCAACCCCGAGGATGCGCGGTCGGTGTTCTATCTGGCCCAGAGTTACTTCGATCTCGGTGATTTCGCTAACGCTCGTAAATGGTATGAGCGGCGGGTCGAGATGGGTGGCTCGGACGAGGAGGTCTATTACTCGATGCTCCGGCTCGCGGAGTCGATGGTGGGACTCGAATGGCCGTGGCAGGTTGTCCAGGACGTCTACCTCCAGGCGTGGGAGTTTCGGCCGACCCGCGCTGAGGCGCTGCACGCCATCGCTCGGCGGTACCGCGAAGAGCAGCGCTACCTGCCCGGTCACTTATTTGCCCAGCGCGCCGCCCAAATCCCCTTTCCCGAAACGGATCTCTTGTTTATCCGCGCGGACATCTATGCGTGGCGCGCGCTCGATGAGCAGGCGGTGTGCGCCTCCCAGCTCGGCAAGCATGCGGAGGCCTTCATGCTGTGCCGGCGCCTGCTGGCCCGCTCCGACATCCCCGACGGTGATCGGCAACGGATCGCGGTCAACCGCGACGTCGGCGTACCGGTCATGCTCGAGGCGGCGGCATCGTATCCCGACGCGCTGGTGCAGCGTCTCGTCGCCGGCCCGGGCGCCAAGGTTGTTGTGAGCCTGGTCGCCGGACCGGACCGCGAGACCACCGAGCAAACACTGAACTCGTTCCTGGCCTGCTGCCTCGATGTGTCACGGGTCGGGCGCTTCCTGGTGCTCGATACCGGCCTGTCCGCCCCTGACCGCGCCAAGCTGCGGAAACGCTACGGATTCCTCGAGTTCATCCGTCGCAGGTTCACCAGCAGACCAGGAAGCGAACTAGCAGAGCTTCATACCCAGATCGACGCACGGTACTGGCTACACCTAGGTCAAGGTTGGCAGTTCTTCGCCCCCGAAAATCTCATCGGCCGCCTTACCGCGGTACTGCGAGCCCAACCACAGGTATTCCAGGTCGGCATCAACTTCGCCGACGCCACCACCCTCACCGGCACCACCGCAATCGAGGATCTAGCGCACCGAACACCCGACGCCGGCCGCTACACCTTCACCGAAACCTTGGCCCACGGACCAGCAATGTTCGACACCACCCGCCTTAACCCGGCCACCGGCCCGCACGGCACCAAGCAACGCAGTGCCAGTCTCGACGAGGTGCTCTGCATCCAACCGCTCTCCAAACTCGGGCAGCCGGACCGACTGATTCCAGCACAGACAGAAATGGCCCCCGAGATCGTACGCACGGCGTCCCTGAGTACGGTCGCGCGACGTCTGAACCACGGATTGTCCGGTATACCCCTGTCGGCGACACCGATTCTTGACGTGAAACCGGTTGTCCAGATGCCGTTTCACGATGTCCAGATTTGGTCGACCACCGGAATCGACCCTAGTTTCCAATTGCATCTGCCGCCGGGCTCTGCTCGCATAGATCCCGGCTGGTATGTGCTGAGCGTGGCGCTCCGGCCGACCGCAGGCCGATTAAGTCATCCAAAGCTGTACCGCGATCATGGTGATGGCTTTCGAGAGCAAGACAGCGACCTCCTTATGCTTGCCGACAACACCACCCATCATCGGCTGCTCATCAAGGTCGAACGTCCCATATACGCATTGCGCCTAGACCCCAGCGACAGCTCTGAGGTTAGCGAATTCCTGTTAGGCAGCCTGCGTATTCGCCGCATTAGTTCGCAGGAGGCCCGGGACGAAACATGGCTGCGAATGGTTCACGCGGTCTCCGTGGCGCTGCACCGCGGCCCGAGGGGTGCGCTCAAGAATCTGTATTGCAACACGCATGAGGGAACGGGCTATTCCGAGTGGATCAAGGCTTACGACACTTTGGGCGACAGTTTGCGTGCGCAGATCAGGGCCGATATTTTCGCACTGGAAGGACGGCCGCTGATCTCCATCATTTTACCGGTGTACAACACGCCCGAGCGATGGCTGCGCGCGTGCCTGGACAGCGTCCGCAGCCAACTCTATGGCGTCTGGGAGCTCTGCATTGCCGACGACGCCTCGACAAAACCACACGTGCGGAGAGTCTTGCAAGAGTACGCCGCTAAAGATAATCGGATCAAGGTTGTCTTGCGCAAGAAAAACGGTCATATATCGGCTGCATCCAACGATGCACTCGAACTAGCGAGCGGTGACTATGTAGCCCTGCTGGATCATGACGACGTACTGCCCGAGCACGCACTGTTTCACGTCGCCCAGACTATAGTTAAACATCCCGAGGTGCGACTCATTTACTCCGATGAAGACAAGATCGACGAGACTGGAAAGCGCTTCGATCCGTATTTTAAGCCGGACTGGAACCCCGTCCTGTTTTGCGGTCAAAATATGTTCAGCCACTTCGGCGTTTATCAACTCGCATTGGTGCGCGACGTCGGTGGCTTTCGCGAAGGCTATGAAGGTAGTCAGGATTATGATCTAGCTTTTCGCTGCATCGAACGCGTGGCACGTGACCAAATAGTCCATATTCCTCGTGTTCTCTACCACTGGCGCGCCATTGAGGGTTCAACCGCCCGCGCGTCAAGCGCGAAAGACTACGCGATCGCTGCGTCTAAAAAATCCATCGACGCCCACTTCAAACGTCAGGGCGTCGAGGCTTGCGTCACGCCGATCCCGGACCGTCCCGGCAACTGGCGCGTTTCCTACCAGCTTCGGGAGCCGGAACCATCGGTGTCGATCATCATCCCGACCCGGAATGGCGGTGAGGTCCTGCGGCGTTGCCTAAACAGCATCCGGGAACGTACCGACTACAGCAACTATGAGATCGTTATCGTGAACAATCAATCGGACGAGCAAAACACAATCGACCTGCTCGAACGGGAGGGCCGGCGCCAGCACCAACGAGTTATCGTCTTCGACGAACCATTCAACTTTTCGCGCCTGAACAACACCGCAGCGAAGC
The DNA here is from genome assembly GCF_001667015.1 of Mycobacterium sp. E3198. Lineage (GTDB taxonomy): Bacteria > Actinomycetota > Actinomycetes > Mycobacteriales > Mycobacteriaceae > Mycobacterium. The sequence continues at coordinate 10,009 of NZ_LZIS01000197.1, forward strand.
AAAGCGCTCGTGACATTCTGCTGTTTCTGAATGATGATACCGAAATCATTACGGCAGGGTGGCTCACGGAGCTCGTATCACTGGCAATTCAGCCAGGTGTAGGAGCTGTAGGCGCGATGCTCTACTACCCGGATAATCATATTCAACACGCCGGCATTATTCTCGGACTTGGACCCGTGGCGGGTCAAGGCGTAGCGGGCCACGCCTACCACCGCATGGCCCGCGGAAACCCCGGCGACAAATGCCGTGCCCAGCTGGTTCAGGAATTATCGGCGGTCACTGCGGCCTGCATGGCTATAAAGCGAGACCGCTTCGACGACGTCTGCGGCTTCGACGAGTCTCTCGCGGTTGCTTTCAACGATGTGGACTTGTGCCTGCGTCTTTCGCAGAAAGGCTACCGCAACGTGTGGACCCCCAACGCCGAACTCTATCACCACGAATCGCTCACCCGCGGCTCAGACACCGCAC
>NZ_LZIS01000198.1 GCF_001667015.1 Mycobacterium sp. E3198
TGCCCGCCGAACCGGCCAAGACCGCGCACTTCTGCTCGATGTGCGGGCCCAAGTTCTGCTCGATGCGAATCACGCAGGACGTGCGCGATTTCGCCGCCCAGCACGGGCTCGAGACCGAAGAGGACATCGAGGCCATGATGAGCGAGGGCATGGCCGAGAAGTCGCGGGAGTTCGCCGAGCACGGCAACCGGGTGTACCTGCCGATCACGCAGCCGTGATCGCAAGCGCGGCCGTGGCGATCGCAAGCGCGGCGAAGCCGGGCGCAGCGGGTCACGGCAATCCGGCGCAGTGACGTTTCTGCCGCTCGCGCCGCCGGGCACCACGCCGTTGCGCGTGCTGACCATCGCCGGATCCGACTCGGGGGGAGGCGCGGGCATCCAGGCCGACATGCGCACCATGGCGCTGCTCGGCGTGCACGCCTGCGTCGCGGTCACCGCGGTCACCATTCAGAACACGTTGGGGGTCCAGGGGTTTCACGAGGTGCCCGGCGATGTCGTCGCCGGCCAGATCGAGGCCGTGGTCGGCGACATCGGCATCCAGGCCGCCAAGACCGGGATGCTGGCGTCGTCGGACATCATCGCGGCGGTGGCCGCGGCCTGGCGCGGGCTGGGATCAGCAGTCCCGCTCGTCGTCGATCCGGTCTGCGCGTCCATGCACGGCGACGCCCTGCTGGCTCCGTCGGGGCTGGACTCGCTGCGCGACCAACTGTTTCCGCTCGCCGCGCTGGTGACACCGAACCTGGACGAGGTGCGGCTCCTGGTCGACATCGACGTCGTCGACGCGGCCTCGCAGCGCGCCGCGGCCAAGGCGCTCCACGCGCTGGGCCCGCGCTGGGTGTTGGTCAAGGGCGGGCACCTGCGGTCCTCGGAGCGCAGCTGCGACCTGCTCTACGACGGCGCGGACTTCCACGAGTTCGACTCCGAGCGGCTGCCCACCGGTAACGACCACGGCGGCGGCGACACGCTCGCGAGCGCGATCGCCTGCGCGCTGGCGCACGGCTTCACGATGCCGGACGCGGTCGGCTTCGGAAAGCGCTGGGTGACCGAATGCCTGCGCGCCGCCTACCCGCTGGGCCATGGGCACGGCCCCGTCTCGCCCCTGTTTCGGCTCCGATGAACCTCGATCAGATCGCGGGTGTCGCGCACGAGCCGGAGGGAACTCCCGCCGGGGTGGTCGCGCTGACCCACGGCGCCGGCGGCGACCGGGATTCCCTACTGCTGCAACAGGTTTGCGACGAGTGGGCGCGCCGCGGCTGGCTCGCGGTGCGGTACAATCTGCCGTACCGGCGGCGCCGGCCCAAGGGGCCGCCGTCGGGTTCGGCGGCCACCGACCGCGCGGGCATCGTCGAGGCGATCACGGTGTGCCGCGGGCTGTCCGGCGGCCCGCTGATCGCCGGCGGGCATTCCTACGGCGGCCGGCAGACCTCGATGGTGGTCGCCGCCGGCGAAGTCGGGGTGGACCTGCTGACCCTGTTCTCCTACCCGGTCCACCCGCCGGGCAAGCCGGAGCGGGCGCGCACCGAGCACCTGCCCGACATCCGGGTGCCCACCGTGTTTACCCACGGAACGTCGGATCCGTTCGGCACGCCGGACGAGCTGCGCGACGCCGCGGCGCTGATCGCCGCGCCGACCGAGGTCGTCGAGATCACCGGCGCGCGCCACGACCTGCGTTCGAAGACCCTCGACGTCCCCGCGCTGGCGGTCGACGCGGCGCTGCGGCTCATTCGTCCCCAAACACCGTGAGCCGCATCAGCTTCCGGACGCACGCCTGCGCGTAGGACGGGTCCGCGTCGGATGCGGCCATCCGGCCGAGGTCGATCACCAGGGCCATCGCGGCGTGGACCAGGAACCGCGCGTGCGTCGGCGGGACGGAGGGTCGCGCGGCGGTCAGCAGCCGGACCCAGGAGTCGATCGTCGACCGCTGCACGTTGCGCAGCAGCGTTTGGTCGGCGGCCGCCAGGTTGAACCGCTCGGTGTAATAGACGGCTGCCAGTTCCGGGTTGGCGAACGACGTGGCCACGTAGGCGCGCATCAACGCCGTCAGCGCCTCGTGCGGTTCGGTGATTGCGCCCAGGATCGGCGACAAGTGCGCGGAGACCCGGTCGGCGGCGCGGCGCAGCCCGGTCGCGAGAATGTCGCGCTTGCCCGGGAAATAGCGGTAGATCCCCGAAACGGGGAGGCCGGCGGCCGAGGCGATCTGCGCCATGCTGGTCCCCGCGTACCCCCGCTCCTCGAACGACACCATCGCCGCGTGCAGCAACGCTTCGTAGGCGCCGGCGTCGGAAGCGAAGATCCGCCAGGCCACCGGGCGCGGGAAGCCGGCTGACGGCTCCGGAAACTCGGCCGCCAGGATCGCCGACGCGGCCCCGGCCAGCAGCGCGCGGGTCTCGTCCGCCGGCAAACCCGCGCCGTGGTCGACGACGCTGCCGATGGCGCTGAGCACCGCGGCCGAGAGCGTCCACCGCTGCCGGGACGTCAACGACGGTCGAATGTCGCTCAGCGGCCGCTGAATTCGCCGATTGACCCGCCGCAGCTGGCCGGTCAGCACGGCTTGGTCCTCGGCCCGCAGGTATCGGGCCTGCCAGCGGTACAGGCCGCCGGCGGCGCGGTTGTCCAGGGTGACGCCGATGAGCGCGTCGATGACGTCGTCCAGCGTCGCCGCGCCCTCGGTCCGATCGACGAGTTGCTGGCTCAGTGCCAGCACCGCCCCGCGAAAGAGGTCGTATTTGCCGGCGTAGTGGCGATACAGGGCGGCCGCCGAGATCCCCACCCGCGCGGCGATGGTCTCCATCCCGACCGCGTGATAGCCGTGGGCGCTGAACGCCTCGGCCGCAGCGCGGGCGATCTGCGCCTTGCGGTCTTTGGGCCGCCGCCGAACCGCGGCGCTGGCGGTGGACACCGGATCACCCTACCGCGTCTCCGGAATATTGATTAACATACGGGACGACCAGAAGGACCGCAGATGTTGGAAAAGCTTCACCGCGTGCTCGAATTTCGGCTCAGCATCGCCCAGTTGATGGCGATCGGAATCATCCTCGGCACGCCCTATCTCCTGGTAGGAGTCATCTGGTCCACCACGCATACCGAGCACCTGCACCAGATGCACGGCCTGGACCTGGCCGTGTCGTTCCTCGGCTCGATTGTGTCGTGGCCGGTGCTGCTCTTCGCGAACGTCTGCATGACCTGACGGATCGGCGATTCACATAGTGGACGGGGGGAAGCGACAGCGTGCGGAATCGTCCGATGCTGGTCGGAGCCGTCGGCCTGGCGCTCGCGCTCATCGGGTTGGCGGCGCTGTGGCTGCCGATCGGGCTCGACCAGCACGACGCCTACGGTTTTCCGATCCAATGCGGCAACGGCTTCAGCTCCAACCCCACGGTCGGGCAGGCCGCCGGCGCCGGAGTGGCCCACCAGTGCGAGAGCGCGCTGCTCACCCGTCGCGCCTGGGCGATCCCCCTCGCTGCCACCGGCTGGCTGCTGATCACCGTCTTCCTCATCTCGTGGGCGCGCGCCGCCCCGCCGGCCAAAACCGATTTGCTCAGTTGAAACTGGACAGTTCAAACTGTCTAATTTAGGCTGGGACCATGGACGGCATCGGTGACTCCTCGGTGACGGCCGCCCGCGACCTGCGGGTGCTGTTCAGCCGGTTGCGACGCCGGTTGAGAAGTCTGGGGGTCGACGACGACCTGACGCCGTCCCAGACCGCGGTGCTCACCCGCCTCTGGAAAGAGGGAGCGTCGTCGGCCAGCGCGCTGGCCGGTGCCGAAGGGGTGCGCCCGCAGTCGATGGCCACGATCGTGGCCGCGCTCGAGCAACGCGGGCTCATTGCGCGCGCTCCCGACCCCGAAGACGGCCGCCGCCAAGTCGTTTCGTTGACGGCCGCCGGCCGGCGGCGCGCCGAGAGCGATCGGCAGGTGCGGGAGGAGTGGCTGGCACGCGCCATCCAGGAGCGGTTTTCCGAGCGGGAACGCCGCACCATCCTCGCTGCCCTGTCGCTGCTCGAGCGTCTCACCGAGTCATGAGAGGGGAACCACCGCAATGGAATTGGGTGTGCACTTCATCGATTTTCTGCCGGGGGATCCGGCAAGCCTAGGCCCGACGCTGGCCGGTGCGGCCAGGGCCGCCGAGCAGGGCGGCGCCACGCTGTTCACCCTGGCCGACCACTTCTTCCAGATGGAAAACGTTGGGCGAGCCGAGGATCCGTTCCTGGAGGGCTACACGTCGTTGGGCTTTCTGGCCGGGCAGACCGCGACCATCGACCTGGCCCTGCTGGTCACCGGCGTCACTTATCGCCATCCCGGCGTGCTGGCCAAGACGGCCACCACGCTGGACGTGCTGTCGCAGGGCCGGTCGATGTTGGGCCTCGGCGCCGCGTGGTACGACCGCGAACATCTGGCCCTCGGGATTCCGTACCCGCCGCTGCGCGAACGGTTCGAGATGGTGGAAGAGACGCTGCAGATCTGCCGGCAGATGTGGAGCGACGACGACGGGCCGTATCACGGGAAGCACTACCAGCTGGCCGAGACGATCTGTGCGCCACAACCGATTCGGCGGCCGCCGATCCTGATCGGCGGCGACGGCGAGAAGAAGACGCTGCGGCTGGTGGCGCAGTACGCCGACGTCTGGAACAGCACGACCGGCGATGCCGACGAGCTCGCGCACAAGATCGATGTCCTGAACCGGCACTGCGACACCGTGGGCAGGGATCCGCGCGAAATCCGCAAGACGGTGGGCCTTTTCGTCGACCCCTTTGCGGACACCGCGGGGTTCCTGAAGACGGTGCAACGCCACGCGGAGTTGGGCGTCGAGTTGATCAATCTCGGCCCGCTGCCCGGAAACCCCGATCCCGTGGGCTTCATCCGCCGCCTCGGCGACGAGGTGGTTCCCAGGCTCGCCGAAATCGCCTGAGCGCTAACCCGGGTAGCGCGAATAGCAGGCGTCCATGTTGCCCGCCACGCCGCCGCGGAAGGCGGCGATGCGGGTGAAGCCGGCCGGCACGCTGATGCCGTCGGCGTCGCTGGCGACCAGGTGATTGGTGAGCAGGCCGGAGACCGCCTCGTCGAGGTCGCCGGCGGTCAGCACGAGCTGCTTCTGGGACGGCAGTTCGATCGGTTCGGCCATCTTGCGGTGCACGACACCGGTCAGGCAGGCGGTGCGCAGCGCGGTCCAAGGGCTCTGCATGGGCAGCCTGCGGTCATGCTGCACGGCCAACGCGTACCTCGACATCACCATCGACAGGGCGGTGTCGTCGCCTTGCGGCAGCGTGCGTTCACTCTCGGCGGCCACCTGACCCACCTTCGCGAGTCCGGGAAGGTCGACCACGATGGTGTTGGTGGCCGGGCAGTAGGAGGCCGGCGGGCTGGGCTTGGCGTCCGGGCAATCGGCGGGTTTGTAGGACAGCGTCGGCGGATTCTTCAGCGAGAAGATCTTTCCCAGCAGCTCCATGAGCGTCGACAGCGTGTCTTCGTTGATGGGGACCTCTCCGGTCTCCGGGTCCCCGCCGGTGTCCGTCCGCAGGGCGGTCGGCAGGTCGCCACGGCGCTGCTCGATTTCCTGCTTGTTGATGCTCGCGCACGCCGAGGCGCCGTCGATGAAGCCCATTTGGAAGGCGCTGATCCGATCCAGGGCCGACCCGTGCTCGTCGTCGTTTTGCGACTCGGCGTCCATGACCGGGTCGCGGGTCGTGATGACGCCGGCCAGCACATGATCGAGCCCGTCCGCGGTGCTCAGAGTGAAGCGGGGCGATTTGCCGTCAGCCACCCAATACAGGTAGACGCCGGCGAAGCAATCGGCCTGCTGTTCGCGAACGATGGTCGGGTCTTTTCTGGTCACGAGTTTGGCCATCTGCTGCAGGGCGTGACCGAATTCGTGCGCCAACACACCATTGACGGACATGTCGCCGAAATAGCGCTTCGCGACGGCCATGAACACCGTGCGATCCCAGGCGATCAAGTTGCAGCGACCGGTGAAGAACGCGTTGACGAGCTTATAGGTGTCGCTATAACAAACGATCGGGCTGCGCGGATTCTCGGAGTCGTAGGACACCATCTTCTCGACCGGAACGAAAGTCCCTTTCAGCGATTCGCTGTATACCGACTTCCAGTACTCCTCGATGTCGTTGAGCGAGAGCAACGACAGCTTGTCGATCGGTCCGTTATCGGTGTTGAGCACCGTGCCGGTGGGACTCGGTGCGTTCGACCTGATTCCGCTGGGCCCGTTGGTCGCCGGCAGGCCGCCCACCCGGAACGGGTCGTTGAGCATCGACAGAGCGCGCCCGTCGACGAATGTGGTGCACCCGGCCACCACGAGTACCGCCCCGGCGCAGGCGATCGCCGCCTTCACACGTCGACTCGGCCCGCGCATATTCATCAATGACCTCATCCCGACCGGGCTGCAGGGCAGCATCAAAGGGACCTCATTCTAAAGCCCCTGGCAAACTCTGACAGCCGAAACGCAACCCGGGTAACCCATTGCGAAACGTCAACCGGCGGGAAGGTATTCGGTACGCGAATTACCGGTGCCCTAAAAGGGCGGCGGTTCGTCGTCCTCTGGTGGTGGGGGTGGTGGTTGGGCGGCTTGGGCGGCGAGTCGGGTCTTGCGGTTGCGCTTGCGTTCGGCGGCGACGCGCGCGGCCCGGTTTTGGGCACGCGTTTTGGTGCGCAGCGGCATCATCGCGGTGCGTTCCCCGCAGCGCTCGCTCAGTGCATCGGATAGCGGCGGATCGCCGGTGGGTGCGCACAAGCTCGGAAACAGCAGCGCGCTGCCCGGGGTGGTCACGTAGGTGTGGCCATCGGGTAGGCGCCAGATCACTGTGCCGTCAGGCAGCTGTTCGTCCTGCCACCCCCAGAAGGTTTTCATCAAATGGTGAAGCCGGCACAAACATTTCAGGTTCGACGCGTGTGTGGCCCCACCCTCGGCATGCGGGACCGTATGGTCCACATCGCACTGCACCGCGGGGCGATCGCAGCCCGGGGCCCGACAGGTCAGATCCCGGCACCGCACGAACTCGGCCAGCTTGCCCGAGGGGCGATAACCCGGCTCGGGGACCCCGGTAGGAATGCCCAACGGAACCAGCCGCGCCGAGCGGGCGAGCTCGGCGACCAGCTCGGCCGGAATTAGTCCATCGAACCCGGGCAGGATGCCCGGTGTGGTGCCGCTGCCCTCCACGGCACCTTGATCGGCGACCACATGGATCACCACATTGCTGGCCGGCGCCGGCGCACCCGCCATCGGGCACTCAGCCGAGCAGCAGCCACACACCAGCCGCTGCGCCCCGGCGGCCAACGCAGCCAGCGCATCGGCGCGGCGCTGCTTTGCGGTGCGCGGATCACCGTCGCACACGCTGCCCGCCAGCTCATCAAGGCGGCGATCCAACGCCTGCCCGGCCGGGGCGAACAACCTGCCCTCCAGCCATGCCATGCCCGACGAGTCCGCCACCACATCCACGTAGCGGTCCTCGACAGCCTTGGCCGCGCGCCGCAGCGCGTCGCGATCAACCGCCAGCACCACCCGGTCCACCGCGGCGGCCAACCCGGCGCGCGTCAGCGACCGCCGCCGCGAAACCAGCACCGCCACCCGCGCATCCACCCGGGCCAACACCGCGGGATCGGTGATCAGATCGGTGCGAAACACAATCGTCTGAAACGCCCGATAATCGATGTCGCCCGCCGCGAACGCCTTGCCCACCTCCGGCAGCCGATCACGCAGCGCCATCGCATACCGCAAATAGCCATGCGCCCTGGCCACGCTGCAGTTCAACACCGCGCCCACCTGCGCCGCGGTCGCATCCCACGCATCGGCGGCCCAATCCGGCTGCTCCCCGGAATCGCGGCAGCGCACCATCAACAGCTCACCGACAGCCACCAGGCGCTCCGCGGCCGCCCGGGCCTCTGCCCTGCCCGCCTCGCCCACCCGATCCAGCAGCGCCGACGACTCCGGCGTGGACTGCGACGCCAACGCATATTCGAATGTGTTCGAGTATGCCACCGGGCTCTGACACTCCGCGCTAAGGCATTCGCGTGCGGTGCCGCTTGTCATGCGGCGGCACGCCGTTGACTCCGCCGATCGACTCCGCGTAGGTGCCCACCGCGAACGCCACGCCGGAAACCATGATCGCCAACGCTTCCCGGTTGACGGCGTCGACGGTGTCGCGGGGACCCTGGAAGTTGGGGTCGAACGGGACGCCGGCCTGGCCACCCCACAGCCGCGCCTGCACGGTGGTTTTCGGCTGCGAGGCGCCGGTGGTCATGCCGCCGACCGGCACGCCCGCGACCATGAAGGGGTGGTAGTCGGTCCTGGTGCCCAGCGGCATGTCGGCCGGCCGCTTCCCGGCCAGGTTCAGGTAGCCGGCCAGCGTGCGTTCGATGCCGGCGGATCCGTCGGGCACGTCGCCGAAGGCGATCCCGGGCGTGGGCGGACCCGACTGGTCGCCGTCGTCGGTGAAGAAGCCGGCGTTCGGCGATCCGAGCATGGTGAAGTCCATATACATCGCGATGTCGTTGAGTTGGTTGGCGTCCATGCCGAACACGTAGTCGGTGACGCCGTTGAGCCCGTCCTCGTCGGCTCCCCAGAACACGAACCGCACCGCGTTGTTCAGCGGGGCCAGCGGGCCCAGCTGCAGCGCCGTCTCCAGCACGGCTGCCACGCCGGTCGCGTTGTCGTTGATGCCCGGACCATCGCGCGGTCCGTCGAGATGCGCGCCGACCACGATCGCCTCATGCGGCGAGCCGGTTTCGGTCTGCGCCAGCACGTTTCGCGAGCTGATCTTGATGTTCTCCGCGTCCAGCACCAGGCGTATCGGCGCGGTCTCACGCTCGAGCGCCGCGGCGCCGTAAGCGCCGACGACGGCGACCGGCACGGTCAGTTGCTTGAAATAACCGGGCACGAAGAGGCCGGGCGGGGCGCCCTGGCCGCTGGGCGCGCTGAGCACGACCAGCGCTATCGCGCCCTTGGCCAGCCCGCTGTTCTGCTTGTCCACCACCGAGCAACCCGAATCGTCGACGACGGCAATCGCCCCCTTGGGCACCGCGGCCGGGTAGTCGCCCGCGGCGCAGCCCGACGGGCGCGTCGGATGCACCGGCGGCCCGGCGAGTCCGCCGGGGGGCGTTCGGACCAGCAGCGACGCCTGGTCGACCTGATAGGTGCGGCCGGCCACCGTGAGCGCGGGTTTACCGGGCGAGACGTTGTAGAGCCGGTCGAACTGCGGTGTGGATACATTGAAACCCCTGTCCCGCAGGGTCTTCGCCACATAGTCGACGCTGGCGTCGTAACCGGACGTGCCGTCCGCGCGGTTTCCGCGGTTGGCGTTGGCGACGTTCTGCAGCGCGCGCAGGTGGGTGACCAGCCGGTCCGCGGTGACCTTCTGAGCCAGTCCCCGGGCGAGGTCCGGTGCCGCCGCCAGCGGTGCCGGGCGCGGCGCCGAGCATCCCGCCACCAGCCCGATCACGATCAGCGCCGAGGCCAGCGGGCGCATCACGGCTTCGCGAGCACGTGGCGCGTGCGATCCGCCAGCACCGCAACCCCGTTGCGGCCGCCGATGTCCTGCGAGTAGAAGGCCACCGCGTAGGCCACACCGGCGCCGTTGATGCCCAGCGCGGTGCGGTCGATGTGGTCGAGGGTGTCGGTCTTCTGGTGGTAGTTGGGATCGAACGGCTGGTCGGCGGTCCCACCCCACAGCTTGGCCTGCTCGGCGGACATCTTCACCTCCGCGCCCGAGAACAAGCCGCCCGCCGGGATGCCGGCCAGCGTGAATCCGTCGTAGTCCGAACGGCCGTCGAACGAGGTGTCCTGCGCGGTCTTGCCTGCCGACTTGAGGTAGGCGACCAGGGTCCGCTCGATGCCGGCCGAGCCCTCCGGCACCACCGGCTGGCCGCGCGCGTCCACCGGCAGCGACTGGTCCCCGTCATAGGTGAAGTAACCGGGGTTGGGTGACGCGAGCATGTCGAAGTTCAGGTAAAGCGCAATGTCTTTGAGCCCGTCCAGGTTCAGCGACTCCACGTAGTTGCGCGAGCCGATCAGCCCGAGCTCCTCGGCGCCCCAGAAGCCGAACCGCACCGCGTTGTGCACCTGCGGCGAATTTCCGAGCTGCACCGCGGTTTCCAGGACGGCGGCCACGCCGGACCCGTTGTCGTTGATGCCCGGCCCCTCGGGCACGCTGTCCAGGTGCGCGCCCAGCCCGGGCCCACCACGATCAAGCTCAACGCGAGCGTCCAAAACGTCAAGGCCCGCAACGTGATCGCGCAGACGAAGACCGGTTCGCCCACCGACGTGGTGATGGCGGGCGCGCACCTGGACAGCGTGCCCGAGGGGCCGGGCATCAACGACAACGGGTCCGGCGTGGCCGCCGTCCTGGAGC
>NZ_LZIS01000199.1 GCF_001667015.1 Mycobacterium sp. E3198
CCGGATCCGGTCACCGTCGCGGATCGCGTCCTCGAGGCGCTTGACGACGACGACACCGCAGCCCTCGCCGCGCACATAACCGTCGGCGGCCGCGTCGAAGGTCTTGCACTTGCCGTCCGGGGCCAGCATGTGCGCGTGCGAGAACGTCATCGCGGTCTTCGCGCTGAGCAGGACGTTGACGCCGCCGGCCAGCGCGAGGTCGCACTCCCCGAAACGCAGCGACTGGCAGGCCTGATGGACCGCCACCAGCGACGAGCTGCACGCCGTGTCGACGGACACGGCGGGGCCTTGCAGCCCCAGCCCATAGCTGATCCGGCCCGCTCCCGCGGCGGACGACGTCCCGATCGCGACGTAGGCCTCAATCTCCTCGTAGCTCAGCTGTTCGGAGATCAATCCCAGGTAGTCATGGGTGCCCAGACCCATGAACACGCCGGTCTTGGTGTTCGCCAGGTCCGACGGGGCGGTTCCCGAATGCTCCACCGCCTGCCACGCCGTCTCCAGCAGAATCCGGTGCTGCGGGTCGATCAGCATGGTTTCCCGGTTCGACAACCCGAAGAACGGCGCGTCGAACCCGGTTACGTCCTCGATGAACCCGGCCCGGCGGCTGACGATCTTGCCGGGCGCATCGGGATCCGGGTCATAGAATTCCTCGACGTCCCAGCGGTCCGGGGGCACCTCCGAGAGCGCATCCCGGCCTTCGCACAAAACTTCCCAGAACTCGTCGGCGTTGGCGGCACCCGGGACGCGCACCGCGTACCCGACGATCGCGAAGCTGTCGCCCGTCCCCTGCGATCCACGAGCCGGCTGTGGTGTCTCGAGACTGTTCTGCAGATCGGTCATTTCCGACCGCCGATCATCCGCTGTTGCTTCTCGTCGTTAGCCAAGACGAAAAAGCAGCCCCTGCCATCATCGAAGGGATTGATGCTCAACCGCGTCTCCAGACCATCTACTCGACATGGGTATAACAAGTTCTAGACCATACTTGGCCGGTGAGATGCCTGTCACGCGAATAGGTAAGTGAGACGCCGCTCACGGCGGTGAGGGTCATTTCTGTGGCCAATAAATAAGTAATAGGGGCCACGAGGGCGCTCGGTCGGCGACAAGATCGTTTTGCCCGATCAGCCGACGCGTTTGGAGCGGGCGAAATCTTCCAGCAGGTCGGCCGCGGCGGCGACGCTTTTGGCGGGGTCGGTCATCCGTGCCGAGAGTTCGCGGGTCCGGGCCGCATAGTCCGGGGCGAGGATCGTTCGCAAGTCCGCTACCAGCGATTCCTCGGTCGCCGTCGGGAAGCGCCGCGCGGTGCCCACCTTCAGGCGTTTGACCCGAGACCCCGAGAGCATCTGATCGATGTCCGTCGGCAGGATCAGCGTGGGGACCGCCGCGCGCAGGCCCGTGGCCGTGGTGCCCGTGCCCCCGTGGTGCACGACGGCGCGGCAGGCGGGAAAGACGGTCGAGAAATTCACCGCTCCCACCACTTTGACGTGGTCAGCATGGGGGACGCTGCTGAAGTCGGTTCCGGCGGCGCCCACCAGCGCCCGCTCCCCCAGCCGCGCGCAGGCCGCGCCGATCATGGCGATCGTGTCGGCCGGAGATTCGACCGGGGTGCTGCCGAACCCGAAGTAGATGGGCGGTGTTCCCGCCGCGATCCAGGACGCGACCTCCTCATCGGCGTCCGTCGCCAACCCCAGCGTCAGCGCGCCGACGAAGGGACGCTGACGCTCGTATGCCGCCCATTCGTCGGCCAACCCGGGAAAGAGCGCCTCGTCGTAGCCCTGGATTTCCAGCGATCCGCGTTCGGTGATCCGCCGCGGCGCCGATCCTGTTGCCTTCGGCAGGCCCAATTGACGGCGCTGGGCCTCCTCGACCTGCTTCGTCGCGCGCCAGGACACCCACCAAAACGCCGTCACCGCCGCGCGCGCCAGTGGCGCCGGCAGCAGTGCCATGGTCTGGCCGTTGGGTCGCAGCGGGAAGTAATGCAACGTGGCCAACGGGATGTCGTAATACTCCGCCACGTTGGCGGCGGCGTCCTCGAAATTGATCCCGGTAAAGATGAGGTCGGCCCCGTCGGCCAGCGACACCAGCGTCGTGCTCATCTCCTGCCACGCCCGCAGCAGGGGCCCGGAAATTTCCAGGCGCGACCGGACCAAATCCCGCAGCCGCCAGGGGTGGTTGAAGAAGCAGGTCCAGAACTCGCGGTGCGCGTCCAGAATGGACCGCGCTTCGGGCCCGAAGCCGACGGCCGCCACCCCGGCCGCCTCCGTGAAGCCGACCAGGTCGGGCGGGACGGCCATGCACACGTCGTGCCCGCGGCGCACCAACTCGCGACCGACGGCGAGGTTGGGCTCGACGTCGCCGCGACTACCCCAGCTCGCCAGGACAAATTTCATCGCGGGCCCTAGTTGCGCGGACGGCTCCGGTCCAACGTGCCCAGACCGGTAATTTCGAGGCTGACCGACTTCCGTTGCCCGGCGGCGCCAAGCATGAAAAGGATGTCGCCGATCGGCGCGCCCAGCCAAAATCGCCAGAACCGCTTGCCGAAGAACTTCCAGACATAGCTACCGTCGCCCGCCAACCAATACGCCGCGATCCAGAGCAGGTAGTACGCCGCGCGCTTCCACCGCGAGAGAACCATCTCGAGGTTCATCTCCATGACTTCCAGGCCCCAGGCCCGGTATCGCCATTCCAGCCCGTACTGGTTCTGGAACTCGAAGAACGCCCGCATTTCGGCATTGGTGACGAGGTATTCGTCAAAGACGAGAATGGACCCTTCGATAAAGCGGTCCTTGCACGTCTCTAGCGCATGCAGGCAACTCTCATAGGTGTCCAGATCCATGTGGAAAAGCCGGATCGGGGCGTCGGGTCGGTCGGCCAGGAAGGGAGCCAGCGTCTCGTAGGTGCTTCCCTTGATGAACTGGACCTTGCGGCCGAGCGCCGCAGGCACCCCGTCGTGCAGGCTCACCCCGGTATCGCGCATGGAACGTTGTGCCAGCGGTTCCGACAGTGAAAAGCTGCCGCTTTTGATGAGAATCTGATCGTCGACTTGCCAGTCTTCGACCAGGCCCTCAAACGTGTCGAAGCCGTATACCTGCCGGCCCGAAGCGTCCGCGATCAGCCTGGTCGACCAGCCGAGCCAAACGCCGAGATCGAGCAGGAGTTCGTCGGAATCGTGTCCGCCCGGCCTCGGCAGGCGCGACGCTTCCCACAACAGCGTGTGGCCACGAATCTTGCACTTACGCATGCTCGACAGCGAGCGGACGATAAACGAGCGATATGCGTCGTCATATACCTTGGTGTCCCGGGAATATAAGTTCGGAATGTAGCGGTCGCGGTCCCGATAAACCAAGCGCGCACAAAAGAGCAACAAAACAAGCGCCCCGAGCACGACGAGTAACGCCGGCACGAAGTAACACGCCGTCGCCACAACGGCCGCGATGACAACGAGAATCGCTTTCCACAGCTGGTGCAGAGTCGTCCGATCCGCTACTGCCGGACTATCGACGGTCGGACTGTCGACTACGCTCACCGGTTCACCTCCGGGTGCTCGGATCGATGCGGCCCCGCGATCTCGCGAACCTCCGCGTTGGCAGTACGGCCACGGGCGCTGTCCGGGTTTCCACCGTCACGCGGGACCGCCTTCCGTCGGCTCTTGGACAGCCCGGGCTCCCGAGCCGACGACGATGACGTAATGATTCGCCAACATACCCAATGCATTGGACGGGTGTGTAATAATTCCCCGACTCGAGGAAGCGTCCTCTTCTCTTAAGGTTGATGATCTTGCAGCACACCGACGGCGTTAGCCCTATCGAAGGGCTGCGGGGTCGGCTCAGGATGGCCTCCCGCGGTGATTGAGTCCTCCATCCCGGCGGTGCTGCGGGAGCACGCCAGTCTGCGGCCGCATGAGACGGCTTACACCTTTGTTGACTACCAGCAGGACTGGGCCGGCGTTGGGGAAAGCCTGACGTGGTCGCAGCTGTATCGACGATCGCTCAACGTCGCGCGGGAGCTCGGGTCTCGCGCGTCAACGGGTGATCGCGTGGTGATATCGGCGCCCCAGGGACTCGAGTACGTCGCCGCGTTTCTCGGCGCATTACAGGCCGGTCAGATCGCCGTGCCGCTGTCGGAACCGCTGGGTGGTGCCACCGATGAACGGGTGAGCGCGGTCCTGGCCGACGCCTCGCCTTCGGTCATTCTCACCACGTCCGCCCTCGCGGGAAGCATCGCCGACTACATCTCGGCGCAGCCCGCCGAATCCCGGCCGTCAATCGTCGAGCTTGATTTGCTGGACCTGGACGCCGAGCCCGGTCCTGCCGCCGAGCCCGAAAACCCGCCAGACATCGCATATTTGCAATACACCTCCGGCTCGACGCGCACGCCCGCGGGAGTCGTGATCTCGCACAAGAACATTCGGGCCAATTTCGAGCAGATCATTGCCGCCTACTACGGTGGGTCCCCGCCGCCCGACGCCACCGTCGTGTCGTGGTTGCCGTTCTTCCACGACATGGGCTTGATCGTGGGCATCGTCCTGCCGGTGTTGGCGGGACTGCGCGCGGTGGTGACGAGCCCGATGTTCTTCCTGCAGCGACCGGCGCGATGGATCCAGTTGATGGCAAGCAACACTCGGGCGTTTTCGGCGGGGCCCAACGTCGCTTTCGAATTGGCGGCGCTGAAGACGTCGGACGACGACCTGGCCGGGCTCGACCTCGGCGACGTGCGCCACATCCTCAACGGCGCCGAACGGGTACAACCGTCGACGCTGCGGCGCTTCGCCGAGCGGTTCGCCCGCTTCAACCTTCGCCCCGACGCTTTACGGCCTTCGTATGGGCTGGCGGAAACGGTGGTCTTCGTGGCGACCCGCGAATCGGGCCATCCGCCGGAAATCGTGAGTTTCGAATCCGAGGAGCTGACCGCCGGCCACGCGAAGCGGTGCGCGGCCGGGGAAGGTATGCCGCTGGTCAGCTACGGCATGCCGCCGTCGCCGATGGTGCGCATCGTCGACCCCGAAACCAGCATCGAGTGTCCCGCGGGAACGGTCGGCGAGATCTGGCTGCACGGCGACAACGTCGCCGACGGCTATTGGCAGAAACCCGAAGAGACCGAACGCACCTTCGGCGCAACGCTTGTCGGCCCGTCGGCCGGCACGCCCGAAGGGCCGTGGCTGAGAACCGGTGATCTGGGCTTCTTTTCCGACGGCGAGCTGTTCATCAAGGGCCGCATCAAGGACATTCTGATCGTCTACGGGCGCAACCACGCCCCCGACGACATCGAGGCGACGATCCAGGAGATCACCCATGGCCGCTGCGTGGCCATCGCGGTTGCCAACGGTGACGGCGCCGATCAGCTCGTCACCATCGTCGAGGTCAAGAAGCGCGACGAATCCGAAGAGGCCGCGGCGCAGCGGATAGCCGCCGTGCGGCGTGATATCACCGCGGCGATATCCAAGGTGCACGGTCTGAGCGTGGCGGATCTCGTTCTGGTGCAAGCCGGTTCGATTCCCCTCACCACCAGCGGCAAGGTCCGGCGACGGGACTGCGTACAGCTGTACTCACGCGATGCGTTCACCCGGTTGGACGAGCCCATCAGCGCGCCGAAGCAGCCCAAAGTCGATGCCGCCGAGGCGGACTCGGGATTGGCCCAACGCCTGCGTACCCTCAGCCGGCAACAGCATGACCTGCTGGTGGCGGAGGTGTGCTCACAGGCGGCAGCGGTGTTGGGCCGCCCCAGCGCTCAACACATCGACCCCGAGCTCACGTTCCAGGACCTGGGCTTTGATTCGGTGAAGGCGACCGAGTTGCTGGACCGGCTGAAAACGGTCACCGAACTGGAACTGCCCCTCACGCTGGCCTTCGACTATCCCAGCCCCGACGAGTTGGCCACGCACCTGAGTCAGTTGCTCGGCGGGTCGTCCCCGGCCGCCGCACGCGCGGGCGCACACACGCGGGTGGACGAGCCGATCGCCGTGGTGGGGATGGCGTGCCGGTTCCCGGGCGGGGTGAATTCGGCTGCGGCGCTGTGGGATCTGGTGGCCGGCGGCGTCGACGCGCTGGGGGAGTTTCCGGCCGACCGGGGCTGGAACCTGGCGGACCTGTTCGACCCCGATCCCGACGCGGTGGGCAAGACCTACACGCGCGCCGGCGGCTTTGTGGCGGATGTGGCCGGCTTCGACGCCGATTTCTTCGGGATCTCGGCGCGCGAGGCCCAAACCATGGACCCCCAGCAGCGGTTGCTGCTGGAGGTGTGCTGGGAAGCGTTGGAATCCGCCCGGATCGATCCGGCCGCATTAGTGGGTTCGCAGACCGGGGTGTTCGTCGGGGCGTGGTCACAAACCTACGGCGCGGGCGGTTCGGACGGCGCGGAGGGATACGGCCTGACCGGTTCGTCCACCAGCGTGGTCTCCGGTCGCGTCGCGTACGCGTTGGGTTTGCAGGGCCCGGCCGTCACCGTCGACACGGCGTGCTCGTCGTCGCTGGTCGCCACGCATTGGGCAGCCGAATCTTTGCTCAAGGGCGAGTCGGCCCTGGCGCTGGCCGGCGGGGTGACGGTGATGACCACCCCGGCGATCTTCACCGAGTTCGCTCGGCAGCGTGGGTTGGCCGCCGACGGGCGGTGTAAAGCGTTCTCCGCCAACGCGGATGGCACCGGCTGGGGCGAAGGGGCCGCGGTGCTGGTGCTGGAGCGGCTCAGCGACGCCCAGCGCCACCACCACCCGGTGCTGGCGGTCATCGCAGGATCGGCGATCAATCAGGATGGCGCTTCCAACGGGCTGACCGCCCCCAACGGGCCCGCCCAGCAACGCGTCATCACCCAGGCCGCGGCCAACGCCGGCGTCGCGCTCGATCAGGTCGACGTGGTCGAGGCGCACGGCACCGGCACCACCCTGGGCGATCCGATCGAGGCGGGCGCGCTGATCGCCACCTACGGCACCGCCCGCGACGCGCAGCACCCGCTGTGGCTGGGATCGATCAAATCCAACATCGGCCACACCCAGGCCGCCGCCGGGGTGGCCGGGATGATCAAGATGATCGAGGCCCTCAACCACGACACCTTGCCCCCGACGCTGCACGTCGATCGGCCCAGCCCGCACGTCGACTGGTCGGCGGGCACGGTGCGGCTGCTCACCGAGGCGGTGGCGTGGCCGCACACCGATCATCCCCGCACCGCGGCGGTCTCCTCGTTCGGCATCAGCGGCACCAACGCCCACGTGATCCTGCAACAGGCCCCCACTCCAGAGCCGGCCGACGCAACGGCCCCCGCCGGGGAAACCGGTGTGGAGTTCGGGCTGTTGATGTGGCCGGTGTCGGCGCGCACCCCCACGGCGTTGAGCGCGCAGGCCGACCGGCTACACCAGCATCTGGCCGGCCACCCCGACCTCGATCTGACCGACGTGGCCTACAGCCTGGCCACCACGCGCACCCATCACTCGCATCGCGCGGTGATCACCGCGCCGGCCGACAGCGCCGATCCGCGCAAGGAGCTGTTGGATGCCCTGGATGCCCTGCGGGCCGGCCAACCCCACCCGCAGCTGGTCAGCCACCAGTGCCTGAACCAGTTGGGCGGCAAGATCGTGTTCGTGCTGCCCGGGCAAGGCGGCCAGTACCCGGGCATGGGGCGCGAGCTCTACGAGCACCACCCCGTCTTCGCCGCCACCGTCGACGCCTGCGATGAGGCGTTGCGCCCCTTCACCGACTGGTCGGTGCGCGAGGTCTTGTGTCAGGATCCGGGCGCCCCGGCGCTGGATCGCGTCGATGTCGTGCAGCCGGTGCTGTTCACGATGATGGTCTCGCTGGCCGAGGTGTTAAGGCGCTACGGAATCGTTCCCGACGCCGTGATCGGCCACTCCCAGGGCGAGATCGCCGCGGCGTACATCGCCGGAGCGCTGTCCCTGCCCGAGGCGGCCGAGGTGGTCGCGCGGCGCAGCCAGGCGCTCCGCGCCCTGGGTGGCACCGGCGCCATGGCGTCGGTCCTGCTGGCCACCGACGAACTGCGGCCACGCCTGCAACCCTGGGGCGAGGCGCTGAGCATCGCCACGGTCAACGGCCCGTCGCACACCATCATCAGCGGCACCCCCGCCGCCATCGAGGAGTTCAGCGCGGCTTGCGAGCGAGACGGCGTCCACGTGCGGTCGATCGCCGTCGACTACGCCTCACACTCGGCCCAAGTCGAACCGCTCCGGGAGCGCCTGCTCGATGAGCTGGCCGACCTGACCCCGATGCCCTCCAGCATCCCGTTGTATTCCACGGTGGGAGAGGCGCTTTCGGCCGATCCGCTCGACACCACCACCATGGACGCCGACTACTGGTATCGCAATCTGCGCGAGCCGGTCGGGTTCCACGACCGGGTGGTCGAGCGGCTGGCCGTCGGCGAGTGCACGTTCGTGGAGCTGTCCCCGCACCCGGTGTTGGCCCCGGCGATCACCGACGCCCTGGCCCAGGCCACGGGACGGAGCCAGTCCGCGGTCATCACCACGCTGCACCGCGACCATCCCGACCAGGACAACCTGGCCACCGCCTTGGCCCACCTGCACAACCACGGCCACGGCCCGTCGTGGTCGGCCCTGTATCCCCACGCCCACACCGTCGAGTTGCCCACCTACCCCTTTGAACACCGCCGCTACTGGCTGAACCCCACGTCGACCGGCGACGCTTCCGGGCTCGGCCAGGACCGGGCGGAGCATCCGCTGCTGGGTGCGGTGGTCGACCTTGCCGACCAGGACCAGGTCGTGTTGACCGGTCGGTTGTCGACGGCCACGCAGGGCTGGTTGCGCGGCCACCGGGTCCAGGACACCGTGCTGTTCCCGGCGACCGGGTTCATCGATTTGGTGTTGCAAGCCGGTGAATACACCGGCTGCCCGGTCATCGACGAACTGGTTCTCCATAGTCCCATGAGGCTGGCGGACGATACGC
Organism: Mycobacterium sp. E3198; assembly: GCF_001667015.1. Classification (GTDB taxonomy): domain Bacteria; phylum Actinomycetota; class Actinomycetes; order Mycobacteriales; family Mycobacteriaceae; genus Mycobacterium. The sequence goes on from NZ_LZIS01000199.1 coordinate 8,901, forward strand.
CCACCGATCTGCAGCTCGCCGTGCAGTCGGCCGAGGACGGCGGGCGGCGCGCGTTCACGGTGCACTCGCGCACCGGTGGCCACTCCGGCGTGTGGACGCTGCACGCCAGCGGCGAACTGAGCTCCCACCAGCCCGCCACACCGCCGCTCCTGCCGGCGCCGAGCGTCCAGGCCGTCGACCAGGACGACTTCTACGACGCGTTGGCCCAGCGGGGTTACGGCTACAGCGGTCCGTTCCGGTCGCTGCGGGGCATCGGCACCGACCCAACCCAACCGCAGGTGGTTTGCGCCGAGGTGGCGTTGCCCGCCGGGACCGATGTCGCCGGCTATGGCATCCACCCCGCCCTGCTCGACGCCGCCCTGCACGCGATGGCCTCCGTATCGGACGACTCGGCGGCGCTGCGGCTTCCCTACGCGTTCAGCGGGATCACCCTGTATGCCACCGCGGCCACCCAGCTGCACGTCCGGCTGAGCCGCACCACCGACGACACGTATGAGCTGCGCGCCACCGACCCCACCGGCGCCCCGGTGATCACCATCCAAACGATCACCCTGCGGGAACTGCCCGACATCGGTGGGCAACTGACCGCCGCGGTCGGACTGCGCGACAGCGTGTTCCAACTGAGCTGGCCCGCCCTGCTCGGCGACACCCCGGCGGTCGCCGCCCCCGACTGGGCGGTTGTCACCGGCTCACCCGACCGACTCCCCGCCGGCCTGCACAACGGCTCGATCCACAGCGACCTGGCGACCGTGCTCCCCTGCCCGGAATTGGTGGTCTGGCTCCTGCACGACGCCGACGAGGCGGATCCGCTGCGGCGGGTGCACGGCCTGACCCGCGAGGTGTTGGCCCAGTTGCAGGGCTGGTTGGCGCGGCCCGACGCCGCCCAGAGCCATCTGGTGGTGGTGACCCGTAATGCGGTCAGTGTGAGCGCGTTTGACCGTGTCCCCGATGCGGCGCACGCCGCGGTGTGGGCGCTGATCCACACCGCGCAGAACGAGCATCCCGGGCG
>NZ_LZIS01000200.1 GCF_001667015.1 Mycobacterium sp. E3198
ACCGAGACCCGCGGGGTGGCGGGCGCACCGTCAGAGGGCGGCAAGACCCTGCGTCAACAGTATGATCCCGGTGCCGCCGAAACTGACCTGCATGATTTGCCGACGGTAGGTGCGCAACCAGTGCTGCAGCCGCAGCATCAGCGCCAGGGTCTGCTCCGGCTTCGCCAGGTAGGCGACGAGCGGAATCTCGATGACAGCGAGCACCATGAGGGTGAACAGGATGAACGCGACGAACTGCGTGCTGATGGCAGCTCCCGAGGCCATGATGAAGGCCAGCAAAACCACGCCCTCGTACGGCGGAAACGACGAGGCGAGGCCGACGAGGAAAGCCGGCCAGACGACGTCGGTGTTCAGCATTTCCTGGGTGCGCGCGCCCAGTCGCTGGAAGATGCCGCGCGGAGGCTCTTCCACCAGGGTCGGCGCACTCCCGCCGCCCGCGGTCACGGGTGTCGCGGGCGCCTGCGCCGCGGCTCTCGCGCGGGCCGTCATGACCGCGAGGACCACGAGCGCGAGCAGGCCGAGCGTGATCTGCAGACGAGCACCGTCGAGGATGAAGATCGCGGACCTGACCTGCGAAATTGCGGATCCGACGCTGCGGATGGCCACCAGCGCGGCCTCCCGCATCAGCACCAGCACGCCGATGCCGACGGTAAGTCCCGCCACGATGCCGCCGAGCCAGAACGCGAACAGGTTCAGCATCGGCCGCCGCCGCGTCAACAACACGACGGCCAGCCCGAGCCGGACGGGGTCAATCGCCATCCCGAAGCCGCATAACAGCACGAAAGTCCACATCGATTGGGACGCTACCGTGCCGAGCCGTATCTCGTGGCGTAACTGGCGAATTCGTTCGTTCGGCGTCCGGCCCTCGACGGTGCCGACAACCCGCATTTTCAGGCATGGATATGATCGGCGCAACTCGGCGAGACCGAAAGCCGCCGGGGCTATGCTCAAGCCGATTTTGGGCACTGTTCGGTGATGGAGGGGGCATGGCAGCGAAGCCCGCTGTCTCGGTGTGCGTGCCGATGTACAACAACGCCGGCACCATCGAGCGTTGCCTGCGCAGCATCCTCGAGCAGGACGGCGTCGAGTTCGAGATCCTGGTGGTCGACGACTGTTCGTCCGACGATTGCGCCGCAATCGCCAAGACAATGCTGCGGCCCGGAGACCGGCTCGTGCGCAACGCGTCCCGCCTGGGCCTCAACGGCAACCACAACAAATGCCTGGAACTGGCGCGCGGCACGTGCGTGCAGTTCGTGCACGGCGACGACTGGCTGCTTCCGGGCGCCTTGGCGACGCTCGCTCCCTACTTCGACGACCCGACCGTCGGGCTGGCGTTCGCGCCCCGGCAGGTGGTGGGTGACGACGAGCGCTGGCAGCGCCGGTACGGCAAAATGCACACGCGCTTTCGCAACCTGCGGGAACGCAACGACGGCCCCTCGTTGGTGCGCCAGGTGGTGTTGCGCGGCGCGAAGGAGAACTGGGTGGGGGAGCCGACCTGCGTGATGTTTCGGCGCCGGCTGGCGCTGGAGGCGGGCGGCCTGCGGAACGACATCTATCAGCTCGTCGACGTGGATTTCTGGTGGCGTCTGATGCTGCGATCGACGGTCTGCTTCGTGCCCCGGGAGTTGTCGGTGCGCAGCCACATGAAGGGCACCGAAACGACGCACGTGATGGCGTCCCGGCGCGGCATC
>NZ_LZIS01000201.1 GCF_001667015.1 Mycobacterium sp. E3198
GCGCTGAGCACGCGGATGGCGCTGACCAGCCCGTCGACCAGGTGGCCCTGCTCGAACGCCGACGAGGCGGCGGCCACGCGCACGGCGGACACGGTGCGGCGGAGTTCTCGGTTGGAGGTGGCGCCAGTGGCACGTGGTGAGGTCGCGACGATCGAGCCCGCCGGGCTGCCCAAGGGGTCGGTGATCACCACCAGCGGACGGGTCTCGGCCGTGACCGAGCCCGGCGAGCTGTCGGTGCACTACCCCTTCCCGACCAAGGACCTGGTCGCCATCGACGACGCGCTGAAGTACGGCTCGCGGTCGTCGCTGGCGCGGTTCGCCATCTACCTGGGCGACCTGGGTAGCGACACCGCCGCGCGGGCCCGCGAAATCCTGGCCCAGGTGCCGACGCCCGACAACGCGGTGTTGCTCGCGGTTTCGCCCGACCAGTGCGCCATCGAGGTGGTCTACGGCTCGGCCGTCAGGGGCCGCGGCGCCGAGTCGGCCGCACCGCTCGGGGTGGCCGCCGCCTCGTCGGCGTTCGAGCAGGGCCACCTGGTCGACGGGCTGGTCAGCGCCATCCGCGTGCTCAGCGC
>NZ_LZIS01000202.1 GCF_001667015.1 Mycobacterium sp. E3198
CCGAGCGCGTCCGTGGTCGTCGATACCGGGTCGCGGGGTCTGATACTTCCGCCCCAAGACGTGAACACGGCCACCCTCGGCGCGCCCACCGGGAGCGGCAGCGTCGTATACGGCTACCCCGGCAATACGTTGACCGTGAACTACAACACCTATACGACGACGGTGAATTTCGGGAACGGGATCGTCACCCAGCCGACGACCGTGGCCGTGGCCACCTCCGCGACCCAAACCATCGACTTTTTCTTTTCGAATCCCGTTCCAACCTCGCAAGTGCCGGCCATCTTGGGCATCGGGGTCAATCCCGCCGGGCCACTCGGCAGCGGCCCCGTCACGGCGTTGCCCGGCAGTTTCGGTCAGGGCGTGCTGATCGATGAACCCAAGGGCGTCATGGAGTTCGGACCAAACCCGTTGCCCGCCATCGGCTCCGTCACCGGCGCCCCCTCCGCCACCCTGGACATCCGCATCAATAACGGGGCCCTGCAACAGAGCGCCGGCGCGTTCATCGATTCGGGGGGCCTGGGCGGATCCGTCCCGGACAATCTCAACCCTCCCAATGCCGGCGGATACCTGCCGGCGGGAACCAGCATTTCCGTCTACACCCCCGATGGGACGACATTGCTCTACACGACGACGGCCGGTTCGCAACAGACACCCGTCGTGTCGAGTTTGTTGGGTGGCAACTTCAACACCGGCATCGCTCCCTTCCTCCAGGATCCGATCTACCTCTCCTACAGCCCCACCGGTTACGGGACGACGGTCTTCGACGCGTGAGTCGACCCTGAATTCGCTTTGGAAAACAAGCAATTTCGCGCCGGCGCCCCTAACGTCGCTCGTCGCTCATCGGGTCACCACTCACCGACCCAGGTACCTTCAATACCGGAAACTACATCGTCAAGCAGATGCCGATCTACTTCTCCTACGCGCCCACCGGTCAGGGGACCATCTATTTCGATCAGCCCTTAGGCACGGCGGCGACGCGCCTCGCCCGGGGCAGCCCGACGAAGGCGGCCGCCCACAGCGCCACGCACAGCACCTCCGCGACCACGCTGAGCGCCGCGTGCGGGGACGGCTCCCAACCGCGTTCGGAAAACCCGAACAGCCCAACGGTTCTCGACAACACGAAGGCCACCAGGGAGCCGCCGGCCAGCGCGGCGGCGGCCCACTGCAGCCACCAGGGGCCGCCCGCGGCGATCAGCAGCGCCAGCGAAAGCGACGCGCTGGCCTGGACCAGGAAGGCGTTTCCGATCATCGGGATGTGTTGGTAGCCGTGGATGTACAGGTAGGCGTGGCTGAAGGCGCTGACCGCCAGGGCGGCGGCCAGGGCGAGCCGGAGCATGAGTTTCATTGCAGTGTAGTCTCTTTCAGTGCCAGGGCGGTCTGCCCCTTGGTGTAGTTGACCTCGCGAATTCCCAGCACGTCGCGCAGTTTGCCGGCCGGCAGCGTGACCGGCTTGGGCGCCGGGCCGTCGCCGGGGTGCGGCAGCGGGTAGGCCGTCGTCGTGCCGCTGTAGAACGTCACATTGCCCTCGGTCTTGGAAAACAGTTGGTGCACGTGCCCGTTGAGGCAGGTGACCGACGAGAAGCGGCTCAGGTAGCTCAGCGCCTGGGCGGCGTCGTCGGTGCCCCAGCCCCAGTCGGGATACATCGCGAACAGCGGGATGTGGCTGAACACGACGATCGGTGTGTCGTTCGACAACCCCGCGACGTCCTTCTCGACGAAGGCCAGCTGATCGGTGCCCAGATGCCCAAGCTTCTTGAGGTTCAAGGTGTTCACCAGGGCGATCACGTGAACCCCGGCGACGTCGAAGCTGTACCACCCGTCGCCGCGGGTTCCGGCGCCGAACACGCTTCGATACTTCTGCCCCGCGTCGTCGACCGAGTCGTGTTCGCCGGGCACCGTGAAGATGTGGGGCGTCCGCAGCTTGGTCATCATCTGCTTCACCTGGTCGAACTGCTGCGGGCTGGACAGGTGTGTGAGGTCGCCGCTGTGGATGACGAAATCCGGTGTGTAGCCGAGGTCGTTGATCGCGTCGATCGCGCGGCCGAACGTGCCCGCGACGTCCGGGTTGGGCGGGCCGGCGAAGCCGATGTGGCTGTCACTGATCTGGGCGAACCGCAGTGTGGGCCGTGCGCCGGCGTGCGAAGCGGCAGCCGTGCCGGCGACATGCGAGATGACCTCGCCGCCGACGACGGCGAACCCGACCGCAGCGCCGAACCACGCCGAGTGCCGGATGAGCTGGCGGCGGGTCATCGCGTTCGGGTCGTTCATCCCGTCACCACCACCGTGCCGTGCATCATCGGGTGAATCGAGCAGACGTAGTCGAACGTGCCGGCCGTGGGGAAGGTGTGCGAATACGTGGCGCCTGTTCCCATTCCGGGCGAATGGAACGACCCGTCGCTCGCGGCCACCGTGTGCGGTTCCTCGTCGCGGTTGGTCCACATGACGGTGGTGCCCGCCTTGACGGTCAGGGTGGCCGGCGCGAAGGCGAAATTGTCGATGCTGACCTGATCGCCCGCGGCGGCGGCCGGCGACCCGGTCCCCGACGGGGGGCCCGGCATGCCGGGCATCCCGCCGGCGCCCGAGCCGAAGCTCACCGACGGCTGCGCGGCGGGCGGCGAGGACGAGCAGCCGGCCAGCACCCTCGCGCCGGCGGCCGCCACCGCGACCAGATGTTTTCGAAGCTTGGCGATATCCATGCCAAGATATAGGGCGGGGGGTTACACCTCGCGGCGCGGCGGGGCGAACACCTCGATCACGCCGTTGACCTCGCGAACCATCAGCGCGGGCAAGGGCTTCGGCGAGATCGGCAGCTGGTGGGTCAGCACCTTTCCGCTGGGCGAGAACGACGTCGTGTGGCACGGGCAGCGCAGGGTGTCCTCCGGCGCGTCGAACCACAGCCGGCAACCCTGATGCGTGCAGACGCCGGATATCGCTTCCGGTTTGCCGTCGACGCGGCGGACGAACCCGGTGACCGAGCCCAGATCGAACGGATGCATGACGCCGTCGGGCACGTCGGTGCTGGCCGCGACGCGCTGCCAGCTTCCGTCGTAGGGCGTGAGTTCGCCTGCGACGGCGGGGCCTTCGGCGGGGCCGCCCATCAGCGCCCGGTCGATGGAGACCGCCGCCGCCGCGGCGGCCGCGGCCGCCGACGTGCCCACGATGACCTGGCGGCGCGTCGTGGGATGCTTGGCCGGCGCCGGCGCCGGCGCGCCGTTCATCTGCTCGGCGAGCCGGCCGTGCAGCTCGGCGAGGAACTCCTGGCGCGGCTCGGCGTCCACGTCAGCGCCCTGCCCCGCCGCGCGCAGCTCGATCGCGGTCCGGATCTGCGCCGCCTCGAAGTCGTCGGCCGCAAACGGTTTGGGCCGGCGGCCCCGCAGCAGGTCATCGACATAGCGGCGCAACCCTCGCGCGTTCATCGCTGACCTCCCTCGTTGACCTGTGCCGCCAGCCGCAGCGCCCGGTGCTGCAGCACTTTGGCGTTGGCGACGCTGATGCCCAGCTCGGCAGCAGACTCCCTGATCGAATTGCCTTGCAAGAAACGCATTTCCAAAATCCGGCGGTACCGGCCCGGCAGGTTGTCGAGGACCCGGGCCACCCGCTGGGGCGCGGTGCTGATCGCCTCCTCGCTCTCCGGTGGTTGTTCGATGTCCTCGATCGAGGTTATCTCCCTGCCCATCGTCTCCCGCCAGTGCGCGGCCAGGACCGTCCTGGCCGTGGCCCGCAGATAGGCGCGGACCTCGCCGACGCTCGCGGTCAGGCGCAGCGGCCGCAGCGCGGCCAGGAAGACCTCCGCGGTGAGGTCCTCGGCGTCGGCGCGGTTGCCCACCCGGGCGAACAGCGTGCGGTACACCCAGGACGCGTTGTCGGAGTACACGGCCTCCCAGTCCGGGTAGCCGTCATCGGGGACCGCGCGCAACGGACGCGGGCCGGGTTCGTTGTGAGCCGCCACGTGCCTCCTTCACCGATAAGTATCAGCTCGGGTTACACGAGAGTTCGTCGGCCATCAGCCGGTCCAGCTTCGCGGCGGTGGCCGACAGCGCCGAGCGGGCCATGCGCAGGATCCGTTCCCGCACCCGGGGCTTCGCCGACGCCGGCGCCAGCAGGTGGCCCATCAGATGGCCGAACAGGTCCAGGCGCGCCGTGGCAAGCCAGGCGGTCAGGTCCGCGTCGTCGAGCCAGCGCAGCTGATTGCCGTAGTCGGCCCGCGCGACGCGCAACCAGTCGAGGTCGGTGTCGGGATGCGGCAACGGCGGACAGAGCTCGTTGCGCGTGGCGTCGTCGGGATAGGCGGCCTCGACGTGGGCGATCAGCGCCGCGCTGAAGATCTGCTGGCAGCCCCGCACGCTCTGCAGGGTGATGCGTCCCGGCTCGAAAATCGGTGCGGCGGGCCGCTTTTCGGCACCGTCGGCCGTGCAGTCGACGTACAGCACCGAGGCATGGGTGCGGACGGCGCCGCCCTCGAGGACCATCCCGTCGGCGTCGGCGCGCAGCAGGTGGCCCATGCGCACGACGTCGGTGATGCGCCGCAGCTGCTCCAGCTCGGCGTGCGTGACGGTGGCGCAGCGGTACATGGTGGGGCGGATCGCCGGGTCGATCCGCAGCAGCGCACCGGCGTCCTCGAGGCGGGAGAACAGGTCGTCGACCGAGTCCGCGTCGCCGACGGCCCGCAGCTGCGCGGCGAAGGCGGCCTTGATCCGGCCGGCGAACAACGACCCCGGCTGGATCGTCGCGCGATCCAGCAGCCACGAGTCCCGCGGCATGATCCAGGTCAGCCGGTCCGGGGCGATGCCCTGGCCCAGCAGCCACAGGCAGGCGTCGATGCCGGTCTTGCCGGCCCCGACCACGACGTAGCGCTCGCGGGCGGCGAGCCGGGGCAGGTCGTTGGGCGGGACGCACGCGACGCCGGGCGCCACCTGGAACGGCGGCGGGCGCATCGAGGGGACCATGACGCGCATGTAGGTGGCGTCGACGATGCGGCGCCCGACGTCGACGGCGTACTCGGTGCCGCCGAGCGTGGTAAAGCGGCCGTCCCCGCGGTATTCGCTCATCGGGAAGTAGGCGACGCGACCGGTCGGCAGGAACCGCCGGCGCAGGACGTGGTCGTAGTACGCGCAGACCTCACCGGCGGTCGCCAGCTCGTAAAGCCCCTCGTTCCAGCCGACCTGGTCGAGGGCGTCGCTGCCGAGCGGCAGCGAGTTGACGCCGTAGAACGCCGACGGCTGGTGCAGCCGCACGAACGGGTAGGCGGTGGTCCAGTGCCCGCCCGGCGCATGGTTGCGATCCACCAGCACCACGCGGGCCTGCGTCTCGCTGACGAGCGTGTCGAGGAACGCCATCCCCATGGCGCCCGCCCCGACCACCAGGTAGTCGGCCTCGATGGAGGGCATACGTCCTAGCCCTCGGGTTCCACTGGCCCCGGCAGGTACGGCGGAACGCCCTCCGTAGACCACCCCCGGGGCTGATTCCGCCACGCTTCTGGCACGTCCGGCAGCGTGAAATCGTTCTGGTACGCCGAGCAGCCGACGGTGCGGCCGATGTCCAGTGCCACGTCGGCGAGACTGCTGAGGTCGATCCCCGTGCCCAACGGCATGATCTCGACGACGCAGTCGCCCACCACGGCTCTCACATGCCCCAGGTAGCCCAGCACGAAGACGCATTCTCCCGGCCGTGGGCCGGCGATTTCGTAAGCGTCTGGATTTGGCGTCCGCGGATCCAGGCCGGGCGGGCACTCTTCTCGCATCATGCCGCGAATCTCGTCGGCTCGCCGTTCGCCGTCCGCGGCCCGATAGATCGACACCGTGACCGTGCGGGTATTGCCCGTTTCGCGGTCGGCCCAGCTGCACAGCAGGGAGTTATCCCAAAACTTCTCGGCGGCTTCCGAGGTGGGTCTGGTGTTCTTCGGAAGCATGGTGCTGATCTGAAAGTACGGCTCGAGCTTCTCGGCGATGAGGTCTCGGCGTCCCGTATAGCTGCGCGGCAACTCGGCGCCTTCTGCGGTCACTCGCCTACCCCTTCGTCTGCGGGAATGCCGTGATGATCTTCCCGTCGCTCGCCGAGATGACGACCCGGGTGGTGAAGACGCAAGTGCCGTCTGAGCTCGAGATTTTCCGGTACACGGCGAACGTGTCGTTGTCCTGGTTGTACTCCACCCGCTCTGGATAGGCCAGCGTCTGCGCGATCGCGTAATCAGCGAGGTAGCGCCAATTGCCGGCGGTCGGCCATCGCGTGTTCGCAACCTGATCCCACTGGGCTTCGTGTTCCTTCTCGATGTGCAGCAGCCCGTATTTGTCGTTGCCGCAGTACAAGACGGAGTCACCGCCGGGCAACGAGCGGAATCCCGCGCTGATCGGCGCGTGATAGAAGGTGCGGACGACCTTGCCGGGGTCCTGGCCCCGCGCGCGGCAGGCGCCCCACACCTTCGGCTGGTACGGAGGAAACGGCACCGGGGGCGGCGGCGGTTCTTCCGGCTTGGGACCGAAACCGACGGCCTGGTACGACGGCCCCAGGGAATGGAGTGTGGCCGCTCCTGCTCGGGCATGCGCGGTGGTCTCGGTGACCACCCGATGGATGTCCGATGTCTTGGCGGCCAGAAACCTCGAGAAGGTGGCGGCACCGGCCGGGGAATCAAGAGCCAACGCCCGCTGATTCGCCACGGCGCTCTCGATGTCCACCCCGATGGCGTCGAGTTGCCGACGTCCCCGCATCGCGCTCTCATAGGCCGCTCGCAGCGTGGGGACGACAGTCCGGTCAGCCGCCATGGGAGGTCGCACGGCCGCCGCCAGCGCCGATTCGCGGGCGCGTGCCGCGTCGGCACCGAGACCGGTCTCTTCCGACACGCCGAAACGCTAATCAGCCTCACTTTCGCCGACAAGTCACCCGCCTTGCCAACCCCCAGTGCAGTTACTAGGATATGCAAGTATCCGCTTCACCGCGCCTAACCACTCGAGGGCACCCATGACCACACAGATCCCGCACTTCATCGACGGGAAGCGCACCGCCGGCCAGTCCACCCGCACCGCCGACGTCTTCAACCCCAGCACCGGCGAGGTGCAGGCGAAGGTGCCGATGGCCGGCCAGGCCGACGTCGACGCGGCGGTGGCCTCGGCCGTCGAGGCCCAAAAGGGTTGGGCCGCATGGAATCCGCAGCGCCGCGCGCGGGTGATGATGCGCTTCATCGAGCTGGTCAACGCCAACACCGACGAGCTCGCCGAGCTGCTGTCCCTCGAGCACGGCAAGACGGTGCCCGACGCCCGGGGCGACATCCAACGCGGCATCGAGGTGATCGAGTTCGCCATCGGGATCCCGCACCTGCTCAAGGGCGAGTACAGCGAGGGCGCCGGCCCCGGCATCGACGTCTACTCGCTGCGCCAGCCCCTCGGCGTGGTCGCCGGCATCACGCCGTTCAACTTCCCGGCGATGATCCCGCTGTGGAAGGCCGGGCCGGCGCTGGCGTGCGGAAACGCCTTCGTGCTCAAGCCCAGCGAGCGCGACCCCTCCGTCCCGCTGCGGCTGGCCGAGCTGTTCGTGGAGGCGGGCCTGCCGCCGGGCGTCTTCCAGGTCGTGCACGGCGACAAGGAGGCCGTCGACGCCATCCTGCACCACCCCGACATCCAGGCCGTGGGATTCGTCGGCAGCTCCGACATCGCCCACTACATCTACTCGACGGCCGCCGCGACCGGCAAGCGCTCGCAGTGCTTCGGCGGCGCCAAGAACCACATGATCGTGCTGCCCGACGCGGACCTCGACCAGGCCGTCGACGCGCTGATCGGCGCCGGGTACGGCAGCGCCGGCGAGCGCTGCATGGCGATCAGCGTCGCCGTGCCCGTCGGCGAGCAGACCGCAAATCGGTTGCGCGCCAGGCTGATCGACCGGATCAACAACCTGCGCGTGGGCCACAGCCTGGACCCCAAGGCCGACTACGGCCCGCTGGTCACCGAGGCCGCGCTCGCCCGGGTGCGCAACTACATCGGCCAGGGCGTCGAGGCGGGCGCCGAACTGGTCATCGACGGCCGCGAGCGCACCAGCGACGACCTGACCTTCGGTGACGCCAACCTGGAGGGCGGATTCTTCATCGGCCCAACGTTGTTCGACCACGTCACCCCCGACATGTCGATCTACACCGACGAGATCTTCGGTCCGGTGCTGTGCATCGTGCGCGCCCACGACTACGAAGAGGCGCTACGGCTTCCTTCCGAGCACGAGTACGGCAACGGCGTGGCGATCTTCACCCGCGACGGCGACGCCGCCCGCGACTTCGTGTCCCGCGTGCAGGTGGGCATGGTCGGGGTCAACGTGCCGATCCCGGTGCCGGTGGCCTACCACACGTTCGGCGGCTGGAAGCGCTCCGGGTTCGGCGACCTCAACCAGCACGGCCCCTCGTCGATCATCTTCTACACCAAGACCAAGACCGTCACGTCGCGGTGGCCGTCCGGCATCAAGGACGGCGCCGAATTCGTCATCCCCACCATGAATTAGCCAATATGTTCACCCTGAACGACGACGAGCGGGTCATCACCGAGACGGCGGCCGCGTTCGCCGCCAAACGAATCGCCCCGCACGCGCTGGAATGGGATTCGGCCAAGCACTTTCCGACCGACGTGCTACGCGAGTCCGCCGAGCTGGGCATGGCGGCGATCTACTGCCGCGAGGACGTCGGCGGCAGCGGGCTGCGCCGGCTCGACGGGGTCCGCATCTTCGAGCAGCTGGCCATCGCCGACCCGGTCACCGCGGCGTTCCTGTCCATCCACAACATGTGCGCATGGATGATCGACAGCTTCGGCACCGACGAGCAGCGCAAGTTCTGGGTGCCGCGGCTGGCCTCGATGGACGTCATCGCCAGCTACTGCCTCACCGAGCCGGGCGCCGGCTCGGACGCCGGCGCGTTGAGCACCCGCGCCGTCAAGCAGGGTGGCGACTACGTGCTCGACGGCGTCAAGCAGTTCATCTCCGGAGCGGGGGCATCGGACGTCTACGTGGTGATGGCCCGCACCGGCGGCGACGGGCCGCGAGGCATCTCCGCGTTCGTCGTCCAAAAGGGCACGCCGGGGCTGAGTTTCGGGGCGCTCGAGGAGAAGATGGGTTGGCACGCCCAGCCCACCGCGCAGGTCATCTTCGAGGGCGTGCGGGTGCCCGCCGACGCCATGCTGGGCGGCACCGACGGCGAGGGCGCCGGCTTTCCCGTCGCGATGAACGGCCTCAACGGCGGTCGGCTCAACATCGCGGCGTGTTCGCTCGGCGGCGCGCAGTCCGCCTTCGACAAGGCCGGCGCCTACGTGCGCGAACGACAGGCCTTCGGCTCCCCCCTGCTCGACGAACCCACCATCCGGTTCGCCCTGGCCGACATGGCCACCGGGCTCGAGACGTCGCGGATGATGTTGTGGCGCGCGGCGAATGCGCTGGACACCGACGACCCCGACAAGGTCGAGCTGTGCGCGATGGCCAAGCGCTACGTCACCGACACCTGCTTCGAGGTCGCCGACAAGGCGCTGCAGCTGCACGGCGGCTACGGCTACCTGCGCGAGTACGGTCTGGAAAAGATCGTTCGCGACCTGCGGGTGCATCGAATCCTGGAAGGTACCAACGAAATCATGCGGGTGGTCATCGGCCGGGCCGAGGCCGGCCGCGTGCGGGCGAGCGCGTAGAAAGGCAGCAATGACCGCAATCGCGTTCCTGGGGCTGGGCAACATGGGCGGCCCCATGTCGGCCAATCTGGTCGCCGCGGGCCACGGAGTGCGCGGGTTCGACCCGGTGCCCGCGGCGGCTGCCGCCGCGACCGCCGGCGGCGTCACGGTGTTCGACAGCGCCGCCGACGCGGTGAGCGAGGCCGACGTCGTCATCACGATGTTGCCCAACGGCGACATCGTCAAACGCTGCTACGCCGAGGTGCTGCCGGCCGCCCGGGACGGCGCGCTGTTCATCGACAGCTCGACGATCTCGGTCAATGACGCCCGCGAGGTGCACGCGCTGGCCCAGCGGCACGGTGTCGCGCAGCTCGACGCCCCGGTGTCGGGCGGCGTGAAGGGCGCCGTCGCCGGGACCCTCGCGTTCATGGTCGGCGGCGACGAGGCGGCGCTGGAGCGCGCCCGGCCGGTGCTGGAACCCATGGCGGGCAAGGTCATTCACTGCGGCGGCGCCGGGGCGGGCCAGGCGGCCAAGGTGTGCAACAACATGGTGCTCGCGGTGCAGCAGATCGTGGTCGGCGAGGCGTTCGTGCTCGCCGAGAAGCTGGGCCTGTCGGCGCAGTCCCTGTTCGACGTCATCACCGGCGCGACCGGGAATTGCTGGGCGGTGCACACCAACTGTCCGGTGCCCGGACCGGTTCCGACGTCGCCGGCCAACGACGACTTCAAGCCGGGCTTCGCGACCGCGCTGATGAACAAGGACCTCGGCCTGGCGATGGACGCCGTGAGCTCCACCGGTTCGGCGGCGCCGCTGGGCACCCACGCCGCGGAGATCTACGCCAAATTCGCCGCCGACCACGCCGACAAGGACTTCAGCGCGGTGATCGAGGCGCTGCGCGGCGCCTGAGGCCTGACGGCTTGCGTCAGTGCACCTTTCGGCCCATAAACGCCGCCAGCCGATCGGCGGGCGGGCGGTCGTCCGAGCACGACTGCTCGTGGCCGAACGGCCGGCCCGGCCCGCGGAATTCCGGCCTGACAAACACACGCGCGGCGGCCAGCTGCTCGGTCGCCAGCTCCGGGTCGAGATCGGTGGACTGGTGGGTGGCAAAGGCGAGATCCCACGCGTGGGTGAGCACGTCGGAGGTGCGCATCCCGACGAAGACCTGCCCCGGGACGTCGCCGAACGGCAGCTTGAACATCGTGGACATGCCGTCGGGCCCGGCGAAGATCTCCTGAGCGGCGTCGGCCGAAGCGCGGTGGGCCGCGACGACATCGCCGGGCCGGGCCGGAGGCTCGTCGCCGCCCGACCATATCCCGACGCGCTCGTTGCCGCCGATGACGTGGTCGATCAGGTCCCCGATCGTCCACTCCGAGCAGGGCGTCGGCGCGCCGAGCTGGTCGGGGCTGACGCGGGCAAGGACGTCGGCGAACGCCTCCTGGGCGCGCTGATGCGCGACTAATGGGTCCATCGTCTTGCCTTTCTCTCGTTTCAGTCTGAGAAGTCGCCCGCGTTGCGCCGCAGCGTTTCGATGGATGACACCAGCGCCTCCGATTCGTCGGCCTCGATTCCGATGTCGGCGAACACCCGCTGGTTGAGCGTGACGGTAGCGTCCTCGACCGTGGAGCGGCCGAGATCGGTGATTTGCACCAGCGTCGTGCGCCCGTCGGTCGGGTGCGGCACCCGCTGGACCAGCCCGTCGGCCTCCAGCCGGCGGATGGCGTGGGTCACGCTGGTGACGTGCACCTGCAGGCGATCGGACGCCTTGGTGATGGGCAGGGCCCCGGTCCGGCTGAACGCCAGCAGCCGCAGCAACTCGAAACGGGAGAAGCTCAAGTCGTAGGGCCGCAGCGCGTTCTCCACCCGGGCCAACAGGATCTGGTGCGCGCGCATCACCGAGGTGACTGCGACCATGCCCTGTGAGACGTCTCCCCACCCGGCGCGCTCCCAGTTGGACCGCGCCGCGGCGATCGGATCCCGCTTGGAGCTTGATGGGGCCACGCCCCTTCTTACCGCATCTGCGGCTGGGCCGTGGCCTTTCCTATCGCCGAGACCACCGCCAGGGTCGACGCGCGAGTGCCCACCGTAATCCGCGCACCGCCGTCCGTGTAGTGACGGACCTGCAGGCCGCTGCCCGCGAAAACCTCCTGCCACGGCCCACCCCTCGAGGGCAGGTACATGAAGTTCGCGTGGGCGTCGGTGGTGTAGACGCCCAACGCGCTCAGCCGCATCCGCAGATAGCGACGTTCCGCGTTGATCGCCTGGATCCGTTGCAGCAGTTGGTCTTCGGCCTCATACGAGGCGGCGACCGCGAGCAGGCTGGTGAGCGCGACCCCGAACGGCAGCTGCTGGGACCACAGGGCCCCGGCCAGCTCCCGCGACGCCAGCCCGTAGCCGATCCGCAATCCCGCCAGCCCATACGCCTTGGAGAACGTCCGCACCACCACCACGTTGGGAAAGCGCCCGAGCAGCGCCGCGCCGTCGAGGCGGTGCTCGGGCGCGGCGAATTCGATGTACGCCTCGTCGAGCAGCACGACGGTGTCACGCGGCACCCGGCCCAGAAACCGCACCAACGCGGCGGCGGGCTCCAGCGTGCCGGTCGGGTTGTGCGGGCGGCACACCACCACCACCCGGGCGCCGGCCGCGGCGTCGGCCAGCGCGTCGAGGTCGTTGTGGCCGTCCTTGTCCAGCGGCACGGTCAGCGAATTCAGCCGGGCCATCGCGGCGATGATCGGGTAGCCGTCGAACGTCGGCGAGGCCATCGCCACCGCGTCACCCGGTGCGGTCAGCGCCTGCAGGGCCTGCAGCGCCACCCCCGTCGCGCCGGCACCCAGCACCACCTGCTCGGCGGGCAGCCCGACGTGGCCGGCGATCACGCCGCGCAGCCGTTCGGGCAGGAACTCGGGGTAGCGGTTGACCGCGTAGATGGAGCGGATCAGCGCCGATCGCACCGCCGGCAGCGGCGGGAACGGATTCTCGTTGAGCGACAGGGCAAGCGGATCGATCGCGGTGGGGAACGCGTCGTCGATCTCGGCGGCGAACGGGCCGCGGACGGGTTGCATCAGCCTCGCCCGCCCCAGCGCACCGCCGCCGCGCCGGCGAAGTCGCCGGCGTGGGCGAACGCCGCCATCAGGACCACATCGCCCGCCTTCGCCTGACCATCGGAGATGGCACGGTCGAGGTTGATCGGGATCCCGGCGCCGAACAGATTGCCGCACTGCTCGAAGGTGTCCCGATGGCGTTCCGGGGGCACTTCGAGTGCGTCGCGCCAATTGCGCAGAAACGCCCGGTTGGGCTGGTTGGTGACGAGCAGGTCGATGTCCTTGGGGGGCAGGCCGATTCGGTCGCAGACTGCGAACGCCACCTCGGGTACCTCCCGGTTGCCGCGGGCCAGCACCTTGGTGATCTTGCTCTCGGTGAAGCCGATGCTGCCCTCGCCGGGCCCCGCCTGCCACCACTTGCGGGGTGGGTCGTAGGACAGCGTCATCTCGCCGGCGTATTCGCCGTAGGTGCGGCACTCGACGTCGAGGATGGGCGACTGGTCGGAGCGCGTCACCAGCGCCACCGCCGCCCCGTCGCCGGGCACCGCCGATTGCGCCTTGCGCCGAATCGTCGGCTGATCGAAGAACTGCCCCGCGGCGTTTTGCGCGATGGCGATCAGCGCGGTGTGCCCTTCCCCCGACGACAACAGCTTGCGGGCCACGTTGAGCGCCAACACGAATGCCGCGCACCCGCCGTTGTTCAGGTCGAGCACCCAGGAGGGTCGCATGCCCAACCGGTGCGCGATGCCGCCCCCTTGCCCGTAGAACGCCATGTCCGGCACCTGGGTGTGGGTGATCAGCACGTCGGCGCCCTCGACGGCGTCGTGGCCGTGCCGTTCGACGAGCCCGCGGGCCGCGCGTTCGATCATGTCGATCGAACTTTCGTCCGGCCCGACGTGATGGCGAAACGCCGGCGCGCGGAACATGAGATGCTCACGCAGGTCGTCGTTTTCGGCGAATTGCGCGTAGTACTCGGCGCCGATCGGCTCACCGGGCAGGTAGGTGGAGACGTCGACCAGGCTGACGCTCGGCGTGCTCATCTCAGCTCATCCAATCCGGCGTCACCGGCAGGCCGTGACGATGGCGGTACTCGGCGATGGCCTTGAGGTTCTTCAGCTCCAGCAGGTGGCCGGCGCCGAACATGTCCCAGAAATCGCCGACCCACACCGGCCGCTGCGGCGGTGCGGTCTCCGGGTAGGGGTTGTGGTCGTAGAACGGGTGGTGGCAATTGGTCCACAGCACAACGGAACCGGGCTTGTCGAGGACGACCTGCGCATCGACGACGCGCATCAGGTAGACCATCCACAGGTGCTTGCCCTGATCCCAGGCGCAGTGGTAGTCGACGGTGCGGGCCCGCGGGTTGGCGATGGTCCGCGTGTAGATCTCGGTCTCCGAGCCGAGCCGGTCGTGGGCCAGCCACAGCCCCGGTTCGTCGGTGGGGGTGAAACCGCGCAGGCTGTAGGTCCACTCCTCGAGGCTGCGGGTGTCGGCCATGTAGTCGTACAGCTCGTCGGGCGGGCAGTCGACGTAGGCGTTGACGGTGCAATAGTCCCCGAAGACCTGGTCGTGCGGATACACCGAACGCATCATGTCCATGATGATCGGGGTCGCCTGCTCCCGGGGGCTGGTCTCGATGCGGGTCACGCCATCGATGGGCGTGGGAATGTCCTCAAGCGCTGGCAGCGACATCGGTCCTGGCCTCCCTGGCGGTCGGAATCAAAAACGGTGCGAACGGCGGAATTTCGTCGGCCGCACATTCGACGCTGACGACGGCCGGCCCGTCGGTGGCCAGCGCCGCGCGCAGCGCCGAAGACAGGCCGTCGAGATCGGTGACGTCGACTGAGACCAGGCCGGGGAACATCGCCGCCAGGCCCGCGCCCAGTCGGCTGGACCGGAATCGGTTGTAGCTGTACAGGTCGTCATAGAACAGCTGCTCGCGGGTCACGCACATGGCGTGGGCGTTGTTGTTGAACAGCACGAAGGTCACCGGCAGCCGGTAGTGCACGGCGGTGTGCACCTCCATGCCGTGCATGAAGAACGCACCGTCGCCGGCGATCACCACGGTGCGCCCGCCGGGGCGTCCGCTGCCGGCCCGCCCGAAGGCCATCCCGATGCCGGCGCCGAAGCTGTAACCCATGCCGCCCATCCCCAGCGCGACCGCGAACCTGCCGTCCCGCCGCGCGGGCAGGTAGTGCACGGCCGCCGCGCCGGTGTTGCCCGCGTCGACGACGATGTCCGCGCCGTCGGGCACGCAGCCGTCCAGGACCGCCATCGCGTCGCGGTAGCGCACGCCCGGGCCCGCGCACGGCGGGGGCGACAACTCGGTGCGCCGGACCCCGTCGGGCACCCGCACCCGCGTCGGCCGCCCCGGCCCGGACAGCGCGTGGGTCAGCATGCGCAGCGAGGCGCGCAGGTCGTCGGTGTGCACGTGCGTGCACGGCACGTACGGTGGCGCCGAGCCGATCGAGAGCGTCCGCACCGCGGCCAAGGCGTCGTCCAGGCCGGTGCGCGCGGTGACCGACAGGCGGGTGCCGACCACCAGGCACACGGCGCTGTCGGCCACCGCCTCGGCCACCCCCGGGTGGCCCATGACGCCGGTCACCCCGAGCGCGGATGACGAGCCCAGACCCGGGGTGCCGGCGACGTCCTTGGCGTCGGGCACGGTCGCCACCCGGGCCCGCAACACCGCCCGCAGCGCCTCGAGCTCGCCGCGGGCGTCGTCGCGGGCCACCTGCTCCCCGACGATGATGGTGACCGGGCCGTTCGCGTCGCGCAGGATGCCGGCGAGGCGGTGGGGGTTCCCGATCGGCCGCAGGTACTGCACGCCGTGCCCGTTGCGCTCGCAGTCCAGGTAGCCCTGCTGAATGTCCTTGGGCAGCAACAACACTGCGGGACCGCCGGTGCGTGCGGCGGCGATCGCCCTCGACAGCGCCGGCGCGGCGTCGGCAGCGCTGAGGACCCGCTCGCATGACACCGACACCGCGGAGAAAACCGCTTGCGCGTTCAGCGATCCGTTGTCGCCGCTGGTGTCCTGAAAGCTGCCCCGGCCGTCCAGGGCGGTGGGCGCTTGGCCGACCAGGGCCAGCACCGGAACCCGGCTGGTCAGCGACTCGCCGAGGGCGGCAACGAGATTGAGCGCCCCGCCACCCGAGGTCGCCGCCACCACGCCCAGGCCGGATCCCAGGCCGGCCCCGCTGCGGCTGTACCCGTCGGCCATGGCCGCGGCGGAAAACTCGTGCTTCGCGAGCACCGCGGTGACGTCGGATCGGAAGTGCGCGGCGTCGTACAGGTCTTCGATGTTGGCGCCGTCGACGCCGAAGATGTGATCGACGCCGACCGAGGCGAGACGCCCGACGATGTGGTCGACCACCCGCTGCTTCCTGGGCATGGAAGTAACACGACGCGCGGGGAACTTCAGTTCACCGCGCGTCGTGTCTTTACAGCGAGCGCTGCAGCAGGACCTGGCCGCTGTCGGCCGAAACCACCTGAACGGCGGCGATCTGCTCGACCGGCGTGGAGATGCTGCCCGCCGGCGTCGCGGTGTGGCCGGGTTCGGCCACCCAGGTCGCCAGCCGGGTTTGGCTGCCGTCGCGACCGACCACCACCATCGCCAGCGTGTCGTGGTGGGCGTTCAGTGGGGCCAGGCAGACGCACTTCATGTTGATCGACGTCCCCCAGTGCTGGCCCGTCAGCTGCACCGTGGACGCCAGCAGGGTGGTGCCGACCTGCGCCATCGGTTGCGAGGACGCGGCCACCTGCTGCGCGGGCGACGAGGTGTACCCGTGCACGCCGACCAGCACGCCGACCCCCAGCACCGCGGCCGCGGCGGACGAGGCGACCCAGGTCGCCACCCGGGTGCGCCGCCGGCGCCAGCGCACCGTCGCCAACAACGACGGCAGCAACTCCGGCGACATCTCGGGTGTCGCCGTGGCGCGGCCCGGTTCGTCGATCGCGGCGACGTCCGCGCGGTCGAGCTGCGACAGCAGGGCCGGCACGCCACTCAGGTCGGCGACGGCCTCCCGGCAGGCCGGGCAGCCGGCCATGTGCGACTCGAACTCGCGGCGGTCGTTGGCGGACAACGACCCCAACACGTATGCGGCATCCCACATCGCGTAACGGTGGTCGTCCCCAGTCGTCAACCCAAACACCTCGTTGTCACCGGGCGGGCCGATGCCCCGTAGCGGCGTCCTCATCTCGTCCATCTCCTGTCACCCATCAAGCATTCGGAGCCGATGACCACGCGGATGGTCATCGCGTGACTCCAAGTTCCTGCAGAGTGAGCCGCAATGCCCGCACGGCATAGTGTAGTCGCGACTTCACTGTTCCTTCGGCGATCTCGAGGTCCGCAGCAATCTGTGCGGTGGTCCATCCGCGGTAGTAGGACCGTTCGATCACGGCCCGGTGCTCGGCGGACAATTGCGTCATGGCCTCGGCTATCAGCAGCCGGTCCAGCGCCGCGTTGACCTCGTCGGGCGTCGACTGCTCCGGCGCCCCCTCTTCGTCCAGCGAACCGACGACGTTGCGATACCTCGCGCTGCGCCGATCGTCGATGATCATGTTGCGCGCGACCGTGAACAGCCACGCCCGCGCCGACCGGTCGGTGTCGCCGATGACCTCGGGATGCTGCCACGCCCGCAACAGCGTCTCCTGGACGACGTCCTCGGCCTGGCTCGCGTCCCCGGTCAACCGGAGCGCGTAGCGCCACAAAACCGCAGCGTGCTCGTCGTAGAGCGCCTTCATCAGGGCGGCTTCGGCAGCCCCGGAAGCCCTCCACGTGCCTGCCACACGGGCCACTCGATCACCTCCGACTACTGAAACGAGTCGAATGGGCGCTCGGTTCATTCGCCACGACCCCCAACACCCGGCTTCGCCGGGCTTGCGATCGTGGCCAGTTCAGGCGGCTAGGCAAGCGTCAGGATGCGCGGCCCGGCGTCGGTGACCGCGACGGTGTGCTCCCAGTGCGCGGCGCGCGAGCCGTCGGCGGTGGTGACGGTCCAGGCGTCGTCGAGCACCAGCGTTTTTCTGGTTCCCAGCGTCAGCATCGGCTCGATGGCCAGCACCGAGCCCGGCGCCAGCAGCGGGCCCCGCCCCGGGGAGCCCTCGTTGGGCAGGAAGGGGTCCATGTGCATGTGCCGGCCGATGCCGTGGCCGCCGTAGCCCTCCACGATCCCGAACGCGATCCCGTAGCGGGACTGGGCGGCGCGGGTGCCCGTTTCGATGGCGTGTGCGACGTCGGTCAACCGGTTGCCGGGCACCATCGCCGCGATGCCGGCCTCCAGCGATTCCCTGGTCGCCGCGCACAGCGCCTCGTCGGCGCCATCCAGCGTCCCGACCCCGAAGGTGATGGCGGCGTCGCCGTGCCAGCCGTCCAGCACCGCGCCGCAGTCGATCGACACCAGGTCGCCGGGCGCCAGTATTTCCGCGGCGGACGGGATGCCGTGCACCACGCGGTCGTTGACCGACGCGCAGATCGACGCCGGGTAGCCGTGATAGCCCAGGAACGACGGGACGGCCCCGGCCTCGCGGATCACCGACTCGGCGATCTCGTCGAGGCTCAGGGTCGATGCGCCGGCGACCGCGGCCGCGTGGACCGCCTGCAGGGCGGAGGCCACCACCGCGCCGGCCGCCGCCATCGCGTCGAGTTCGCCGGGGCTGCGCTGCGGCACGACCCTGCGACTCCGCAGCCGTGCCAGCGCGCTCATGATTACTTGCCCAGCGCTTGCAGCGCGCGGGCGAACACCTCGTCCAGGGAGCCGACCGCGTCGACGGTCTTCAATTCGTCGCTGTAGTACTCCAGCAGCGGCGCCGTCTCGTCGCGGTAGACCTTCATCCGGTTGATGATGACGTCGTCGGTGTCGTCGGCGCGGCCGCGCGCCTTGAGCCGTTGCAGCAATTCGTCCTGCGAGACACGGAACTCGACCACCGCGTCGATGTCGGTGCCGCGGCGTTCGAGCATCTCGTGCAGCGCCTTGGCCTGCTCGAGCGAGCGAGGGTAGCCATCCAGGATGAAGCCGTTGGCGGTGTCGGGATCGTCCAGCCGGTCGTCGACGAGCTGGTTGGTCAGATCGGAGGGCACCAGGTCACCGGCGTCCAGGTAGCGCTTGGCTTCCAGGCCGAGTTTGGTCCCGTTCTCGATGTTGTCCCGGAACAGCTCCCCGGTGGAGATTTGCGGGATCCCCAGCTTTTCGGCGAGCTTTTGGGCCTGCGTACCCTTGCCCGCCCCGGGCGGTCCCAGCAAAACCACTCTCACTTGAGGAACCCTTCGTAGTTGCGCTGCATGAGCTGGCTCTCGATTTGTTTGACCGTATCCAAACCGACGCCAATCATGATCAAAACCGCAGTACCGCCGAACGGCAAATTCTGGACCGCTCCGCCATTGCCGATCTGTAGGAACAGGTTGGGCAATACCGAGATCGCGCCCAGGTAGATCGAGCCCGGCAGGGTGATTCTGCTCAGCACATAACGCAGGTAATCGGCGGTTGGCTTGCCCGGCCGGATGCCGGGGATGAACCCGCCGAATTTCTTCATCTCGTCGGCCCGCTCGTCGGGGTTGAACGTGATCGACACGTAGAAGTACGTGAAGAAGATGATCAGGCCGAAATAGATGCTGATGTAGACCGGGTCGCTCGGGTCGGACAGGTAGCTGCCGACGAACTTGTCCCACCAGCTGTTGCCCACGCCGCCGCTGCCGCTCCGGATCAGCTGGGTGATCAGGTGCGGGATGTAGATCAGCGACGACGCGAAGATGACCGGGATGACGCCGGCCTGGTTGACCTTCAGCGGCAGATAGGTCGAGGTTCCGCCGTACATGCGCCGGCCCACCATGCGCTTGGCGTATTGCACCGGGATGCGGCGCTGGCCCTGCTCGACGAACACCACGCCGACGATGATGATCAGCGCCGCGACGCAGACCGCGCCGAAGATGACGCCGCCGCGGCTGTCCAGGATGGTCTTGCCCTCCGCGGGGATGCGCGCCGCGATCCCGACGAAGATCAGCAGGGACATGCCGTTGCCGATGCCGCGCTCGGTGATCAGCTCGCCCATCCACATCACCAGCGCCGCACCGCCCGTCATCACCAGCACGATGACGACCAGGGTGAAGATGCTCTGGTCGGCGATGATGTCCAGCGAGCAGCCCTGCAGCAGCCCGCCGTTGGCGGCCAGCGCCACGATGCTGGTGGCCTGCAGGACGGCCAGCGCGATGGCCAGATAGCGGGTGTACTGCGTCATCTTGGCCTGGCCGGACTGGCCTTCCTTGCGCAACTCCTCGAATCGCGGGATGACCACGGTCAGCAGCTGCACGATGATGCTGGCGGTGATGTAGGGCATCACCCCCACCGCGAACACCGTGAGCTTAAGCAGCGCGCCGCCGGAGAACAGGTTGATCAGCGAATAGATCTGTCCGGCCTCGCCGCCGCTGGCCTCCTTGATGCACTGCTGCACGTTCGGGTAGTTGACGCCCGGCGACGGCAAAGCCGCACCGACCCGATAGAGGACGACGATGCCAAGCGTGAAGAGGATCTTCCGTCTCAGATCGACTGTCCGCAGCGATGAGATGAAAGCCGAAAGCACTCTTCCTCCTGCGTCCTGCGTCACGCGCCTAACACCCGCAGGCCAGGACGTACGGCGTCGCGCGTCAAACCGTGTACGAGACTAACAGCTGGGCGGGACTGGTCGGTTCGACACCCTTTGCCGACAGCCGCGAGGCGTAGAGTTTCGGTGGCTCATTGCATTGGCTAAGTAAGTGGGAGCACCGATGACGCGAAGCGATCAAGACACCTGGGATCTGGCCTCCAGCGTCGGCGCCACGGCCACGATGGTCGCCGCGGCCCGCGCGCTGGCCAGCGCCGAACCGGACGCGATCATCAACGACCCGTTCGCGGCGCCGCTGGTGCGGGCGGTCGGCCTCGACTTCTTCATCCGCCTGGTCGACGGCGACCTACCACCATCGAAAGCCCCGACCGAGGCGCCGGCCGGCGAACGCGACCTGCGGCTCGAGACGGATTCGATCGCGGTGCGCACCCGCTTCTTCGACGACTTCTTCCTCAATGCCGCCCGCGACGGCGTCACGCAATCGGTGATCCTGGCCGCCGGCCTGGACGCGCGCGCCTACCGGCTGGCCTGGCCGTCGGGCACCGTGGTCTACGAGGTCGATCAGCCCAAGGTCGTCGAGTTCAAGAGCGCCGCCATGGCCAACCTCGGGGCCGAGGAGACCGCCGAGCGGCGCACCGTCGCCGTCGACCTGCGCGACGACTGGCCGGAGGTGTTGTGCCGCAGCGGATTTGGCCCGTCGCGGCCGACCTCCTGGAGCGCCGAGGGGCTGCTGATGTACCTGCCTCCCGAGGCGCAGGACCGGCTGTTCGACAACATCACCGACCTCAGCGCGCCGGGCAGCAAGCTGGCGACCGAGTACCACGGCGATTCGGGCCGCACCATGACCCAACGCGCGCGACAGTTCAACGAGCGGTGGGCCAACCTGGGGTGCGACATCGACCTTTCGGGGCTGTTCTTCGACGGCGAACGCAGCAATGTCGTGGACTACCTGGGCGAGCGCGGGTGGGAAGTGAGCACCCGACCGCGGCGGGAGTTCTTCGCCGATTACGGCCGCGTGTTCCCGGACGACGAGGAATCCCAGCTCCGCAACATCATCGCCGTCACGGCCACCCTGCGCTAGGGGCTCGCGATCGCGGAAGCCGACAAATCGCGGGTGACGTGGCGGCTTTGGGTGTGCGCCGGTGGCGTTCAGTGTGCGTGTCGGGCGGGATTCGGGCCGGTGTTCCGCCCTGGGCTCACAGCGAAAGCCCTTGCTTCACACCGAAAGCCGTGAGCTCACACGCGACGCCGTGACCATCGCAATCGCGGCGTCGGGCTAGGCGGGCCTGGCCGGCGGAGTCCGCACCACCAGCGGCACGGCGGGGAAGCACCACGCCATCTCGGTGCGCGACTTGCGCAGCGCGGCCGTCCCGTAGCCCTTCTTGCGGTGCTCGGGGTGAATCCAGATCCGCACGTTCACCTCGCCGCGGACCAACTCGCCGAACACCATGCCGACCTTCTCCCCCGAGTCGACGGCCACGAACCAGGCGGCCTCCTCGTCGTCGAGGCGCCCCAGCGCCGCGCGGATCTCGTCGTCGAGGCTGCCGGCCGGGCCGCCGGACCCGTCGCCGGCGGCGCCCATGTCCTCGGTGCGGGCGCCGAAGATGTCCCGGTCCTGTTCGGCGGAGAAGGGCCGCAACTCGAGGGTCTCCCCCGAACTGGCCGGGCGCTCGCCGAGGGTGAAGCTGAGCTGCTTGTTCAGGTCCTCGAGCTCGGCCAGGATCTTGCGGCGCGAGTCTTTGGTGAGTTGAGCGAAGGACATGCTCATCACGGCTTCGGCGGCCACGTGCGACGTGTCGAGCAGCCGGACGATCTCCTCGACCGCGGCCGCATTGTTCTCCGCCTCGACCACGACATCGGCTATCTCGTGCCGGCGTTCGAGAGCTTTCAAGAGGGCGTTGGCGATCTCTCGGCGGGCGGCTTTACGGTCCTGGTCGGTCATTGCACCAGCCTAGAACGCCGCCGGGGGTAGTGCCTCAGATCGTCGGTTTCCCAGCTCCAGGAAGCGTTGGTAGCGGTCCGCGGTGGCGGCGGCCCACTCGGGCCGCGGCTCGACGATGCGCTCCACCCGGGCCCACCGGGCCGCGTCGGCGATCGCCGTTTCCAGGCCGGCCGCCATGCGAGCCAGGAAGGCCGCCCCCAGCGCGGCCCCCTCGGCCACCGCGGACACCTCCACCGGCCGCCCGGTGGCGTCGGCGATGGCCTGCATCCACGGCGCGACCCGGGTGCCGCCGCCCGCGGCCACGATGCGCGCCACCGACGCCCCGCTCAGCTCGATCAGCTGCCGGACGACGAAGGCCGACGCCTCGTAGGCGGCCCGCCGCAGCGCGGCAGCGTCGTGGGTCAGGTCCAGGGCGTCGAGCACGGCCCGGCGGTCGGGGTCGTGAAACGGCGTGCGTTCCCCCCGGATGTAGGGCGACCAGACGGGCACCCGGCGCGGATCGGCGGCCGCCGGATCGCCTTGGGCGACAACGCGATCCACCCAGCCGAGGAACAGCCCGCCGGCGTTGCTGGCCCCGCCGATCTGGCTCTTGCCGGGGGCGGTGTGCGGGATGGTCCACAGGCCGGGCACCTGCCGTGCCTCGGGGATCGTGTTCCACACGATCAGGGTGGTGCCGCACAGCACCAGCACGTCGCCGTCGCGGTCGGCGCCGGCCACGATCTGTTCGCACAGCGCGTCGATGGCGCCGATGCCGAGCACGGCGCCGCTGCCGGGAAGCTGCCCGGCCGCGCTTCCGATCGTGGCCACCCGGGGCATCTGCTCGACGGACGCGCCGCGCTCGGCGCACGCCTGCTCGTTCCATCCGGTCCCGTCGAACAACGGGAAGGCGGTGGCGGCGGTCGCGACGTCCAGCACCGCCTCGCCCGCCAGGGCGTGGTTGGCCACGGCGGGCGCCGGCCAGTACCCGGCCGCGCCGGGCGCCGTGGCGGCCGTCCAGCGCAGGAACTCGGCGGCCTCGCCCAGCGCCGGCAGCGGCTGCTCGTCCGACCCCGGCACGCGGCCGCGTCCGTCGCCGTACAGCAGCCCCGGCGTCAGCGGCGTGCCCGCGGCGTCGACGGCGGTCAGCGAGGGCACCATCGCCGCGACGGCCACCGCCCTCGCGTCCGCGCGGTCCAATTGCGCCAGCGCGGCCAGCGGCCCACGCCGCCAGGCCTCGGCGGCGTCGTGCTCGAGCCGATCCGGCGCCGGCACCCGCAACTGGTGCGGGATCCGCGCCCGCGCCGTCACCCGGCCGTCGGCGTCGGCGACGACCGCCTTGACCGCGGTGCTGCCGATGTCGATGCCGATTGTGACGTCATCACGTGACACGGGCGTCACCGTACGCCAGCATTGGGGTTCGTGACGTCCAGACCGCGCGCCTTGGTGACCGCCCCGCTGCGGGGGCCGGGCTTCGACAAGCTCCGGCGACTGGCCGACGTGCTCTACGACCCCTGGATCGACCAGACGCCGCTGCGGATCTACAGCGCCGAGCAACTGGCCGAGCGGATCGCCGCCGAGGCCGCCGATGTCGTTGTGGTGGAGAGCGACTCGGTGCGCGGCCCGGTGTTCGACCTGAATCTTCGCGCGATCGCGTCCACCCGGGGGGACCCGAACAACGTCGACATCGACGGGGCCACCGCCGCCGGCATCCCGGTGCTGAACACCCCCGGCCGCAACGCCGACGCGGTCGCCGAGATGGCGGTCGCGCTGCTGCTGGGGGTCACCCGCCACCTGCTGACCGCCGACGCGGATGTCCGCAGCGGCAACACGTTTCGCGACGGCAGCATCCCCTATCAGCGGTTCCGGGGCTGGGAGATCGCCGGGCGCACGGCCGGGCTGGTGGGCCTGGGCGCCGTCGGCCGCGCCACCCGGTGGCGGCTGGCCGGGCTCGGCATGCGGGTGATCGCCCACGACCCGTACAACGACGAGGCGCACCACTGTCTCGACGAACTTTTGGCCGAGGCCGACGTGGTGTCCCTGCACGCGCCGGTCACCGACGACACCGCCGGCATGATCGGCGCACGGGAGTTCGCAGCCATGCGCGACGGCGTGGTGTTCCTCAACACCGCCCGGGCGCAGCTGCACGACACCGACGCGCTGGTCGACGCGCTGCGCAGTGGCAAGGTCGCCGCCGCCGGGCTGGACCATTTCGTCGGCGAATGGCTGCCGACCGATCACCCGCTGGTGGCCATGCCCAACGTCGTACTGACGCCGCACATCGGGGGCGCCACGTGGAACACTGAGGCGCGGCAGGCGCAGCTGGTGGCCGACGACCTCGAAGCGCTGCTGGCCGGCGGGACGCCCACCCATATCGTCAACCCGGAGGTGCTGGGCTCATGAAGTTTGTCGACAACGCCGAGAACGCAGTGCTGGACGCCGCCAAGGACATGCTGCGTCGGGGCCTGGTCGAGGGAACCGCCGGCAACATCTCGGCGCGGCGGCCCGACGGCAACATCGTCATCACGCCGTCGTCGGTCGACTACCGCGACATGCAGCTCGACGACCTGGTGCTGATCGACCCGGAGGGTGCCGTGCTGCACGCTGCCGAGGGCCGCTCGCCGTCGTCGGAGGCGAAGCTGCACCTGGCGTGCTACCAGGCGTTCGACGACGTCGGCAGCGTCATCCACAGCCATCCGGTGTGGGCGACCATGTTCGCCATTGCGCACCAGCCGATTCCGGCCTGCATCGACGAGTTCGCGGTCTACTGCGGCGGGGAGGTCCGCTGCACGGACTACGCCGCGTCCGGCACGCCCGAGGTCGGCACCAACGCGGTCAAGGCGCTCGAGGGCCGGGGGGCCGCCCTGATCGCCAACCACGGCCTGGTCGCGGTGGGGCCGCGGCCCGACAAGGTGCTGCACATCACCGCGCTGGTCGAGCGGACCGCCCAAATAGTCTGGGGTGCAAGGGCGCTCGGCGGACCGGTGCCCATTCCCGAGGACGTGAACCGCAACTTCGCCGGCGTCTACACCTATCTGCGCGCCAACACCTGATGCGCCGGGTCCGGTTCGGCCACGCGAGCGTCGCGCGGGTGCTGGAACTTCGGTTCGACCTGCCGACCCGCACCTTCGCAGGCACGCCGCCCTCGGGGTGGCGGGACAACGCCGACCTGCTGGTGCCGGACTTCTTCGACCCCGACACCGATCAGTGGCACATCGCGATCCAGAGCTGGGTCATCGAGGTCGACGGGCTGACCGTCGTCGTGGACACCGGCGTCGGCAACGACCGCGACCGCCCACACATGCCACCGCTGGACCACCTGGACACCGGGTTTCTGGCGGCGCTGGGGTCGGCGGGCATCGACCGCAACGCGGTGGACGTGGTGGTCAACACCCACATCCACTCCGACCACGTCGGGTGGAACACCATGGCGGACAAGGACTCCCGGGGCACCTGGGTGCCGACCTTTCCCAACGCCCGGTACCTGGTTCCGGCCGCCGACTACCGCCACTTCGCCCCGGACGGGCCCGCCGGCCAGCAGCCCGGCGACCGGATCGTGTTCGCCGACAGCGTGCTGCCCATCGCGGAGGCCGGGCAGCTCGTCGAATGGACCGACGACTTTCAGATCAGCCCGTCGCTGCGGCTGCGGCCCGCCCCCGGGCACACGCCGGGGTCCTCGGTGCTGTGGCTGGACGCCGGCCGGCCGGCCGTCTTCGTCGGCGATCTCACCCACAGCCCGCTGCAACTGCGCCGGCCCGCCGACGCCTGCGCGTTCGACGTGGACGCCTCCGCCGCCGCGGCGACCCGCAGCCGGATCTTCACCGAGGCCGCCCGGGCCAAGGCCGCCGTGATACCCGCGCACTACCCGGGCCACGGTGGCGCGACGATCCGTGCCGTCGACGACCAATTCGAGGTCGACGAGTGGCTGGACATCGATACGGTGTGAGCATGACGTACCGGGTGGTCCAGTGGTCGACCGGCAACATCGGCACGCGGGCGCTCGGCGCCCTGCTGGAGCGCGACGACTTCGACGTGGTCGGCGTCCACGCCTTCGGCGCGGACAAGGTGGGCCGCGACGCAGGCGAGCTGGCGGGCCAGGCCCCGGTCGGCGTTGCCGCGACCGGCGATGCCGACGCGCTGATCGCGTTGCGACCCGATTGCGTGTGCTACATGCCCCGCGCCATCGACTACGACCTGGTGCTCGAGCTGCTGCGCGCCGGCATCAACGTCGTCACCACGGGAGATTTCGTGACCGGCAGCCACCACCCGGCCGAACTCCCGGCGCTGCAGCAGGCGGCCCGGCAGGGCGGTGCGACCTTCCTGGGCACGGGGTTCGAGCCGGGCTTCATCAACGTCGTCGCCGGCTTCCTGACCGGCGCCTGCCGAAAGGTCCGCAGCGTCAAGCTCGTCGAAACGCTGGACTGCACCACCTATCCCGTCGCGGACGTGTGGAAGGTGCTCGGGTTCGGGAAGCCACCCCGGGAGCGGGTGACGCACCTCGATCCGGCGACGCAACGCTACGGCCTCGGCTACTTCGAGACGCTGGACATGATCGCCACCATGCTGGGTACCGAGCTCGACTCCAAGGAGGCATTCGTCGAGCCCGCGGTGCTGACCCGGGATCTGAACCTGGGCTGGGTGGACTACGCCGCCGGCACCGCCGGGGGCCAGCGCCGCACCTATCGCGGTTATCGCGACGGCCGCCCGGTGGTCGAGCTGGCCATCTGCTGGACCATGAGCGACGACGCGCTCGACCCGAAGTGGACCGACCCCAAAGGTTTCAGCGTGGTGATCGAGGGCGCACCACGCGTCGACGCGACGATCCGGTTCGGCAACCCCGGCGAGGACGTGATGACCGTGTTGATGGACAGCACGGCCATCGCGGCGGTCAACGCCATCCCGTTCCTGTGCGAGGCACCGCCGGGCGTCATCACCCCGATCGACCTGCCTGTCACCGGATCCAAAGGGGCACTAGCGGTTTGAGCCGCGCCAAGCGCGGGGCGAGGTGCCGTGCGTGCGGCCGAAGAGCCGGCTGAAATAGCCCGGGTCGCCGATCCCGACCCGCCCCGCAACCTCCGCGACCGGAAGATCCGTTTCGGCCAGCAGAGTCCGGGCCTCGGCCATGCGGCGTTCGATGATCCACTCCTGCACGGTGCGCCCGGTGCGGCGGCGCACCACGGTGGTCAGGTGTCCCGGCGTGAGGCCGAGTTCGCCGGCCACGTCGCGCAGCGACAACGGCTCGGCGTGCCGGCGGTCGATCACCTCGAAGACCTCGGCCAGCAGTGGTTCGCCGCTGCGGCGCAGGTCGCCGACCACGTCGACGGCCAGGCGCGCGAGGTCGATCAGCAGCAACGTGAGATGGGCCAGCGCGGCCTGCTGGTAACCGTCTTGGCGCCCGGTCAACTCGGTGTCGATCGACGCGATCGCGCCCTCCCACGCCGACCGCCGATCCCCGGGCACGTCCAGCCGCAGCAGCCCGCCGGAGCGCTCGTGCAAAAACGGGAACAGCAGCGGATGCGCGCGCCACGCCGGCCACGGCGACCGCCCGTCCTCGCCCAGCGCCGCGGGATCGAAGAAGACCCCCGCCCCGCCGGCGATGTGGCTCACCGCGGCGGGGTCGATCACCTCGCCCGCCGCCACCACGTACACCTGCCCGGCGGCCGGGATGTACCACAACGCGGGGAAGTCGTGGATGTGGCGACCATGCGCGAGGACGTCGTCGCGTCCGGCCCACACCACGGACACCGGTGGGGTGTCCCGATCGCTCCGGTACTGATAGACGGGCACGCCGCCGCGATGGCTGATCAACCGGGTTGCCACGTCCATGGCACCAAAGATAGTCCTACTTTTACCGACGATCACCTAATTATTCGCCGCGCCAGCGGCTCATCATGGGAAGCGTGACAAAACATCATCCACATGACTACCTGCCCGCCGCCGGCCATGACGCGCTGCTGCCCTGCTACGACCTGTTCGCCCGGCTGCTGGGAATGCCCAAGGTCTATGCCACTCTGATCACGCAGGCCGAGATCGCCGACGGCCAGCGCATCCTGGAAATCGGCTGCGGCACCGGCAATCTCACCACCCGAGCCAAGCGCGCCCACCCCGGCGCCGAGGTCACGGGATGCGACCCGGACCCGCGGGCACTCGACCGGGCGCGGCGCAAGGCGAGCGACATCCGTTTCGAGCGCGGCTACGCCGAGCGGTTGCCCTACGCCGACGGCGAATTCGACCGGGTGCTGTCGTCGATGATGCTGCACCACGTCCACGGCGACGCGAAAACCGATGCGGCGGCGGAGATCTTCCGGGTCCTGCGTCCCGGCGGACGGCTACACCTGGTCGACATCGGCGGCGATGCGGCCGCCGACCACGGCCCGATGGCGCGGCTGATCAGGCGCAACCCCCACGCCGCCGGCAACCTCGGCGACGCGATCCCTCGACTGCTGACCGCGGCGGGATTCGACTGCGCCCAGGTCGCGTCGACGCGACACCGCATTGTCGGGCAATTGAACTACTTTCGCGCCACGCGCCCCGCCTAGCGCTGGTCGATCGCCACCTTGACCGCGCCGCTGTCGGCCTGGTTGGCGATCGCCAGAAACGCGTCGCGCCACCGCTCGAGCGCGAAGGTATGGGTCAGCATCGGGCGCAGGTCCACCCGACCGGCGGCCGCCAGGTCCAGGTAGTGGGCGATGGCGTGCCGGCGCCGGCCCTCGACCTCCTCGACACCGAAGGCGTTCGACCCCACGAGGGCGATCTCCTTGAAATACAACGGACTCCACTCCCAGCGGCCGGGCGCGTGCACGCCGGCCTTCACCAGCGTCCCGCGGGCGCGCAGTACCCGCACCCCGACCTCGAAGGTCTCCGGCTTGCCGACGGTGTCGTAGACGACGTCGACCGCGCCGGGGTACGCCATCGGCAGGCCGAGCAGCGGGTGGCGCAGCCGGCCGCCGCCCCACGCGACCAGTTCCTCGATGATCCCCAGGCGGGGTTCGTGCTCCAGCACCAATTCGGCCCCGAACCGGCGGGCCAGCTCCTGCTGGGCCGCGAACCGCGCGACCACCGCGACGGCCACCCCGGGGTACAGCGCCCGCAGGATCGCGACCGCGCACAGCCCCAGCGAGCCGGCCCCGTAGACCAGCGCCCGGCCCGAGCGCGGCGGCGGGTGCCGGGTGATCGCGTGCAGGGACACCGAAAACGGGTCGGCGAACACCGCCAGCTCGTCGGGCACCGAATCCGGCACCGCGAAGAGCATGCTGTCGTGGGCCGGCATCAGTTCGGCGTAGCCGCCGGTCACGTCGGCCGACACCCCGGTGTGGATGCCAGGCTTGATGTCGCCGTCGGTGAAACTCCAGCACAGGCTGTAGTCGCCGCTTTCGCAGGCCGGACAGGCCGGAGAGATGCCGCGCGGCCCGCAGGACAGCCACGGGTTGAGCACCACCCGCTGGCCGATCTGCAGGCCCCTGGCCTTCGGCCCCAGCGCGACCACATCGGCGACCACCTCGTGCCCCATGACTTGGGGAAACGAGCAGAAGGCGGACATGGCGTTGTCGGCGTCGGCCTCGCCGAAATCCATCAGGATCTGCTTGGAGTCCGAACCGCAAATCCCGGTCAGCCGCGGCCGGGTGATCACCCAATCCTCGTGCGGCAGTGCCGGATCCGGCACCTCCCGCATGGCCGTCGGGGTGCGGGCCAGGTTCTGGGTCAGCGCGTTGGCGTCAACGGGAACCTCGAACGGCTCCGGCGGCACGCCGTAGACGAGCGCCCTCATCGCGGCGCCATGCCCGCCGAGCCCGCGATGAACGCATCGATGTCGGCGTTCTTGGCGTCGACGACCGCTTTCATGTCGGGCACGTAGTGCTCGAACGTGGCGGTGCCCAACGCCTCGATGACCCCTTGCGCCACCTCGTCGGCCGGCACCTTGGGGCCCCGGTAGAGGGGCTCCTCGCTGCCCGGGTGGTCCCAGATCTCGGTGTCGACGGGCCCCGGTTCGATCAGCTTCACCGCGACCCCGCTGCCGTGCAGGTCCACGGCCATCGCCTCGCTCCAGCCGCACAGGGCGAACTTGCTTGCGCAGTAGGCGGTTTCGTGGATGATTCCGAGCCGGCCGCCGACGCTCGACACGTTGACGATCAGGCCGGACCCGCGCGCCAGCATCCGCGGCAGCAGGGCCAGCGTCAGCCGCATCGGCGCGAAGAAGTTGACCCGCATGACGTCCTCGACCTCGTCGGGCGCCAGGGCGGTGACCGGGCGCCGTTTCGGCATCGCGGCGTTGTTGACCAGCACGTCGACGCCGCCGAGCGCCCCCCATGCCCGCGCCGCCAGCTCCGGCAGCGCCGCGGTGTCCGCCAGGTCGGCCACCCACATCGCCGATTCCGGGGAGGCCCGCCGACAGTCGGCCAGCACCTCGGCCAGGCGGTCCCGCCGCCGGGCGACCAGCCCTACCACCGCTCCCCGCGCCGCCAGCTGCCGGGCCAGAGCCGCCCCCAGGCCCGACGAGGCGCCGGTGATGAGGACCCGCCTGCCGGCCGCACCGTACGTCATCCGTCAAGGTTGCCGCTAAACGCGGGAAGGGTACAGTGGGGAAAGCTTGTTATATCGGCTAAATATTAGATTAACTAGATCCGAACAGGGGCGATCATGACTTCCACCAGGTATGAGGGCGACACCTGGGACCTGGCCTCCAGCGTCGGGGTGACCGCGACCATGGTGGCCGCCGCCCGCGCCGTGGCCACCCGCGCCGACCGTCCGCTGATCGACGACCCGTTCGCCGAGCCGCTGGTGCGGGCCGTCGGCGTGGACCTGCTCACCCGGCTGGCGACGGGCGAGATCAATCCCGACGACCTGAACGACGTGCACGACGGCGCTGACGGGTCCACCGGGGCGATGTCGCGCATGGCCGACAACATGGCGGTGCGCACCAAGTTCTTCGACGAGTTCTTCCTGGATGCGACGCGGGCCGGCGTCAAGCAGGTGGTCATCCTGGCCTCGGGGCTGGATTCCCGCGCGTACCGGTTGGCCTGGCCCGCCGCGACGGTGGTCTACGAGGTCGACCAGCCGCAGGTGATCGAGTTCAAGTCCCGCACGCTGGCCGAGCTCGGTGCCTCCCCGACCGCCTATCGGCGGGTGGTGGCCGTCGACCTGCGTGACGACTGGCCCGCCGCCCTGCGCGCCGCCGGCTTCGACCCGACCCGGCCGACGGCGTGGAGCGCCGAGGGCCTGCTCGGCTATCTGCCGCCGGAGGCGCAGGATCGCCTGCTGGACACCATCACCGAGCTCAGCGCGCCGGGCAGCCGGCTGGCCACCGAGAGCGCGCCCAACCCCCAGCCCGGGGACGAAGAGAAGCTGAAGGAGCGCATGCAAGCCATCTCCGAACGGTGGCGGGCGCACGGTTTCGAGCTGGACATGGCGGGGCTCGTCTACTTCGGGGAGCGCAACGAGGCGGCCTCCTACCTGCGCGAGCGCGGTTGGGCGCTCGAGGGCATCAGCATCCGGGACCTGTTCGCGGCCAACGGCCTTGCACCCCTGGAGGGCGACGACACGCGCATGGGCGACGTGCTCTATGTGAGCGGCACGCATGAGTAGGGGCCGCACCGACGGCGACAGCTGGGGTCCCGCGGCCAGCGTGGGCGCGACGGCCACCATGGTCGCGGCGTCCCGCGCCGTCGCGTCGCAGGGACCCGATGCGCTCCTCGACGATCCGTTTGCCGATCCGCTGGTCCGTGCGGTCGGGCTTGACCCCTTCATCCGCATCATCGACGGCGAGCTCGATGTCGAGGACGACGCGCTGTTCAACCGCAAAGCGCGGGCGCAGCAGATCACGGTGCGCACAAGGTTTTTCGACGACTTCTTCACCGGCGCAGGCGAAGACGGGGTGCGGCAGGCGGTGATCCTGGCTTCCGGTCTGGACACCAGGGCGTACCGGCTGCGGTGGCCTTCTGGCACCGTGGTCTACGAGATCGACCAGCCGCAGGTCCTCGCGTTCAAGAGCGACACGCTGGCCGACATCGGGGCCGAACCGACCGCCGAGCGCCGCACGGTCGCCATCGACCTGCGCGACGACTGGCCGGCCGCCCTGCGCGGCGCCGGTTTCGACCCGGCCCGGCCGACCGCGTGGAGCGCGGAGGGGCTGCTGCCGTATCTGCCGCCCGAGGCGCAGGACCGGCTGTTCGACAACATCACCGCGCTCAGCGCGCCGGGCAGCCGGCTGGCCACCGAGCACGTGCCCGACCCGAACGCGTTCTCCGACGAACGCCTGGCGCGCATCTCCGAGCGGTGGCAGCGCTTCGGCTTCGACCTCAACGCCGCCAACCTGTTCTACCGCGGCGAGCGCAGCGTCGTCGTCGACTACCTGAGCACGCACGGCTGGGACGTCACCGCCCACCCCGCCCGGGACTTATACGCGCGCAACGGCTTTGACTTTCCCGAGGACGAGATGGCGGCCACCTTCGGCGAGCTGAGTTACGTCGCCGCGACGCTCAAGTAGGGTTTCGGATATGCCACGCACCCACGACGACCACTGGGATCTTGCCTCGAGCGTGGGCGTGACCGCGACCATGGTCGCGGCCGCCCGGGCCATGGCCACCAGGGATCCCCGCGGCCTGATCAACGACCCGTTCGCCGAGCCGCTGGTGCGCGCCGTCGGGGTGGACCTGTTCACCAAGCTGATGGACGGCGACATCGACTTCAGCGCCATCGAGAACGCGTCGCCGGCGCGCATGCAAGCGATGAGCGACGGAATGGCCGTGCGCACGAAGTACTTCGACGACTACTTCGTCGACGCCACCGGCGCCGGCGTGCGCCAGGCGGTGATCCTGGCATCCGGCCTGGACTCGCGCGCGTTCCGGTTGCCGTGGCCGGACGGCACGGTGGTCTATGAGCTCGACCAGCCCCAGGTGATCGAGTTCAAGACGACCACGCTGGCCGGCATCGGCGCCGAACCGACCGCCACCCGGCGCACCATCGCCATCGACCTGCGCGGGGACTGGCCGGCCGCGCTGACGGCGGCCGGCCTGGACACCGCGGCGCCCACCGCGTGGCTGGCCGAGGGGCTGCTGATCTACCTGCCGCCGGACGCCCAGGACCGGTTGTTCGACAACATCACCGCGCTCAGCGCGCCCGGCAGCACCATCGCCACCGAATTCGTGCCCGGCATCGTCGATTTCGACGCCAGCCGGGTGCGGGACATGGCCGGCGTATTCCGCGAGCACGGCGTCGACATCGACATGGCCTCGCTGGTCTACACCGGCGAGCGCAACCACGTCGTCGACTACCTGCGGTCCAAGGGATGGGACGTCGACGGCATCACCCGAACCGAACTGTTCCAGCGCAACGACATCGAGGTGCCCGACCCCGAGCAGGACGACCCACTGGGCGAGATCATCTTCATCAGCGGCAAGCTGGTTTAAAGGCGCGAATTCCCCAGCCACAACGCGCTGGCACCGCTCAGCGTCTGCTCCGCGCTGTCCACAATCCCGGCGATCGAGCGAACGAGCAGCGCGCCCAACGCATCCGGCAGCGACGCGGCGGCCGGCTGCGACGAGGACCGGGGTCGCACCAGGTCCAGCAGCGACGAGCTCGGGTAGCCGACGAGGCGGACCTCGGTGTCCTCGTCCAGGCCCGCGAGGGCCTTGGCGCGCCGCACCGCCGCCCGGAAGCCGCCGAGCTCGTCGACCAGGCCCCGCTCGGCGGCGTCGGCACCGGTCCAGACCCGCCCCCGGGCAACGACATCCACGGCCTCGGTGCTCAGCTTGCGGCCCTCGGCGACCCGCTCCACGAAGTCGCCGTACATCAGGTCCGCCTCGGCCTCCCGATGCGCCCGCTGCTCCGGCGTGAACGGCTCATCGGCCGACCAGGCGTCGGCGTTTGCGTTGGTGCGCACCGTATCCGACGCGACCCCCAGCCGCCCCTTCAGGCCGCGAACCACCAGCTTCCCGGTGATCACGCCGATCGAGCCGGTGATCGTGCCCGGATTGGCCACGATCGCGTCGGCGGCCATCGCGACGTAGTAGCCGCCGGACGCGGCGACCGCACCCATGGACGCCACCACCGGCTTGCCGCGTTCGCGCGCCATCTTCACCTCGCGCCAGATGGTTTCGGACGCGGTGACCGACCCTCCCGGGCTGTTGATCCGCAGCACGATCGCGGACACCGAATCGTCGGCGGCGGCCTCGCGCAGCGCCGCCGCGATGGTGTCGGCGCCCGCGGTGGGCGTGCCGAGGGGCAGGAATTGCGGGCCGCCGCGCCCGCCGACGATGCTGCCGTCGACGGTGACCACGGCGAACGTCGGCTTGGGCCGCCGCCCGGGCACCGACGGCACGGGCGGGGCCAGCCGCGACCGGGCCGCCCCGGCGTAACGCGCGAGGTACAGCCGGGGCGGCTCGTCGTCGTCCGAATCACCCCGCCCCCCAACCAGTTCCGCTATGCGGCCGTAGGCCTCGTCGCGAAACCCGATCCGGTCGACCAGGCCGGCGGCCACCGCGTCGTCGCGCAGCAGCGGGCCCCGGTCGGCCAGCTCGTCGAGCGTCTCCGGCTCGACCTTGCGCGACTCGCCGACCGCCCGCCACACCTGGTCCTGCAGGCTCTGCAGCATCCGGGTGACGGCCTCCCGGTGGGCCTCGGTGAAGCCGTGTTCGGTGAAAAGGTTTGCCGCCGACTTGTATTCACCCTTCGAGATGATCTGGGCTTCGATGCCCGCCTTGTCGAGCGCGTCGCGCAGGAACATCGCGTTGCTCGCGAAGCCGATCAGCCCGACGCTTCCCGCCGGCTGCATCCAGACCTCACCGAAAGCGGAGGCCAGGTAGTAGGACAGCGTGCCGGGATAGGTCTCGGCCCACGCCACGGACGGCTTGGCGGCGCTGAAGGCCTCGATGGCCGCCCGCAGCTCCTGCACCGCCGCCGGAGGCGATGCGCCCAGCTGCACGCGGGCGATCAGCCCGGCCACCCGGGGGTCCTCGGCGGCGCGGCGGATCGCGGCGACGGTGTCGCGCAGCGTCATCGGCCGGCCGGCACCGGTGAGGATCGCCAGCGGATCGAAGCCCGCCGTCTCCGGCGGCGTCGACCGCAGGTCCAGCTCGAGCACGCAGCCGTTGGGCACGCCGTGGTGGCGGGCGGTGTCGACCCGGCCGGCCAGCGCGCGGACCTCGTCGACCCCGGGAATGGAGGGGAGAAAACCGAACATACTGTGCAGGGTACCGATCGGCGGCCGTACCGTGGTCGGGTGAGGTTTTCCATCGCCATCCCCCAATTCGACTACGACGGCTTCGACGCGGCCGGCGTGCGGTCCTACCTGGCCCGCGCCGAGGAACTCGGCTTCGAGGGCGGGTGGGTGCTCGAGCAGATCATCGGAAACGCGCCGCTGCTGGCACCGTTGGAACTGCTGGCATACTGCGCCGCCTGCACCGACCGGCTGCGCCTGGGGGTCGCCGTCCTGGTGACCTCGCTGCACGACCCGCTGCAGCTCGCCTCGGCCGCGACGGCTGTCGACCGGCTCAGCCACGGACGGCTCGATTTCGGCGTGGGAACCGGTGGCGGCTTCCGCCGGTTCGACGCATTCGGCGTCGAGAAGGCAACGTACATCTCGTATTTCACCGAGGGCCTGGAGCTGATGAAGGCGGCCTGGTCCGACGAACCGCGGGTGACGTTCCACGGCCGGTTCCGCGATGTCGACGATTTACCGATCGCGCCCAAGCCGGTGCAGCGTCCCCATCCACCGATCTGGTTCGGTGGGCTGGCCCCCAAGGCCCTGGCCAGGGCGGTGCGCCTCGGGGACTCGTTTCTGGGCGCGGGCTCGTCGACGACCGAGGCCTTCGCCGGCGCGGTCGCGGTGGTGCGCCGCGAACTGGACGAACAGCGAAAAGACCCGGCGCGCTTCACGATTGGCAAACGCGTGTACCTGATGGTCGACGACGACGCGGCCCGGGCCCGCGAGCGGGTGCTCGCCGGGCTGCACCGCATCTACGGCGACATGCCCGGCGTCGACGACGTGCCGGTGTCGGGCACACCCGACGACGTGGCGCGCGGGCTGCGCAAGGTGATCGACGCGGGCGCCGAGTACGTGTTGCTCAACCCCGTCGGGGTCGACGTCCCAGACAACCGCGAGCAGATGGAACGGCTTGCCGCGGAGGTCATTCCGCAGCTGACCTAATGCCGCGAGCAGGACAAGCTACAGCTCGGTCGCCGAGCCGCCCGCGGCGGTGATCTTCTCGCGCGCGCTGCCGCTGAACTTGTGCGCGGTCAGGTCGACCTTGACGGTCAGCTTGCCGTCCCCGAGGACCTTGACCAACGCGTTCTTGCGCACCGCGCCCTTGGCCACCAGTTCGTCCACCCCGATCGAACCGCCCTGCGGGAACAGCCGGTTGATGTCGCCGACGTTGACGATCTCGTATTCGGTGCGGAACCGGTTCCGGAATCCCTTGAGCTTCGGCAACCGCATGTGGATCGGCATCTGGCCACCCTCGAAGGTGGCCGGCACGTTCGTGCGGGCCTTGGTGCCCTTGGTACCCCGGCCGGCCGACTTGCCCTTGGAGCCCTCACCGCGACCGACGCGGGTGCGGGCTTTCTTCGACCCCGGCGCGGGTTTGAGGTCGTGCAATTTGATGGTCACTTGGCCTCCTCCACCTGCACCAGGTGGCGCACCACCGCGATCAGGCCGCGGGTCTGCGGGTTGTCCTCGCGGATCACCGAGTGGCGGATCCGCCGCAACCCCAGGGTGCGCAGGCTCTCACGCTGCTTCCAGCGCGCACCGATGGTGCTGCGCACCTGGGTGATCTTGAGCTGACTCATGGCTATGCCGTTCCCTCCCGGACCGCCGCGCCCGCGGGCAGGCTGGCGGCGAGCGCTTCGCTCTCGCGGCGCGCCTTCAGCATCCCGGCCGGGGCGACGTCCTCGATGGGCAGGCCGCGACGAGCGGCCACCTCCTCGGGACGCTGCAGCAGCTTGAGCGCGACCACGGTGGCGTGCACCACGTTGATCGCGTTGTCGCTGCCCAACGACTTGGCCAGGATGTCGTGCACCCCGGCGCATTCCAGCACCGCGCGCGCCGCACCGCCGGCGATCACACCGGTACCCGGGCTGGCCGGGCGCAGCAGCACCACGCCGGCGGCCGCCTCGCCCTGCACCGGGTGCGTGATGGTCCCGCCGATCAGCGGAACGCGGAAGAAGCCCTTCCGGGCCTCCTCGACGCCCTTGGCGATCGCGGCGGGGACCTCCTTGGCCTTGCCGTATCCCACGCCGACCATGCCGGCGCCGTCACCGACGATGACCAAGGCGGTGAAGCTGAACCGACGTCCACCCTTGACCACCTTGGAGACGCGGTTGATGGCGACGACGCGCTCCAGGTAGTTGCTCTTGTCTCCGTCGCGGTCACGACCGCCGCGGCCGCCACCATCGCGCCGGCCGCGG
Organism: Mycobacterium sp. E3198; assembly: GCF_001667015.1. GTDB lineage: Bacteria > Actinomycetota > Actinomycetes > Mycobacteriales > Mycobacteriaceae > Mycobacterium. The sequence goes on from NZ_LZIS01000202.1 coordinate 37,570, forward strand.
CTGTCGCGGTTGTCACCGCGCGAGTCGCGGTTGTCGCCGCGGGCCTCGGGGCCGCCGGCTGACTGTTCCGCCATTATGCGGTCCTTCCAGTTGTCATCAGAAACTCAATCCGTTCTCGCGCGCGGCATCGGCCAGCGCCGCGATCCGTCCGCCGTAGGTGTACCCGCCACGGTCGAAAACCACGGAGTCGATGCCGGCGGCCTTGGCGCGCTCGGCGATCAGCTGGCCCACCCGCACGCTGTGGGCTTTCTTGTCACCGTCCAGGCCCCGCACGTCGGCCTCGATCGACGAGGCGGCCGCCAGCGTGGTGCCGTTCTCGTCGTTGACCAGTTGCACGTGGATGTGCCGCGCCGAGCGGTGCACCACCAGCCGCGGGCGCTGCGGGGTGCCCGCGATCTTCTTGCGCAGCCGCGCGTGCCTGCGCAGCCGCGAGACGCGCCGGGTCGCGGATACGCTCTGCCCCACCGGCTTCCGCGCGTCGGTCTCAGCCTTCTTTTGCGCCATGACTACTTACCTGTCTTTCCGACCTTGCGGCGGATCTGCTCGCCCTCGTAGCGCACGCCCTTGCCCTTGTACGGGTCGGGACGGCGCAGGCGGCGGATGTTCGCCGAAATCTGGCCGACCTTCTGCTTGTCGATCCCCGACACCGTGAACTTCGTCGGCGACTGGACCGCGAACGTGATGCCCTCGGGCGCCTCGATCACCACGGGGTGGCTGTAGCCCAGCGCGAACTCGAGGTTGGAGCCCTTGAGCTGCACGCGGTAGCCGACCCCGAAGATCTCCATCTTCACGGTGTAGCCCTCCGTCACGCCGGTGACGAGGTTGGACACCAGCGTGCGCGACAGCCCGTGCAACGAGCGGTTGCGCCGCTCGTCGTTGGGGCGGGTGACCACGATCGCGCCGTCGTCGTTGCGCGCCACCGTGATCGGTTCGGCGACCGTCAGGTTCAGCGAGCCCTTGGGGCCCTTGACCGAGACGTTCTGGCCTTCGATCGTTACGTCGACTCCGGTGGGTACCGGAACCGGCTGCTTACCAATGCGCGACATCTGTACTACCCCTCACCACACGTACGCGAGGACTTCGCCGCCCACGCCCTGTCTGGCCGCCTGACGGTCGGTGAGCAGACCCGACGACGTGGAGATGATCGCCACGCCCAGTCCGCCGAGCACCCGCGGCAGGTTGGTGGATTTCGCGTACACGCGCAAACCCGGCTTGGACACCCGGCGCAGGCCGGCGATGCTGCGCTCCCGGCTCGGGCCGTACTTGAGCTGGATGACCAGCGACTTGCCGACGCGAGCGTCCTCGGTGCGGAAGTCGTTGATGTAGCCCTCGGCCTTGAGGATCTGGGCGATGTTGGCCTTGAGCTTGGAGTGCGGCAGGCTCACCTCGTCGTGGTAGGCCGAATTGGCATTGCGCAGACGCGTCAAGAAGTCCGCGATCGGGTCCGTCATCGTCATATCGTTAGTCCCCTGTTACCAACTGCTCTTCTGCACACCGGGCAGCTCGCCCGCGTGCGCCATCTCGCGCAGGCAGATCCTGCACAGCCCGAACTTGCGGAACACCGCACGCGGACGGCCGCACTTGCTGCAGCGGGTGTAGCCGCGCACCGCGAACTTCGGTTTGCGGTTGGCCTTGTTGACCAGTGCCTTCTTCGCCATTTGCTCAGTTCTCCTTGAACGGAAAGCCGAGGGCCCGCAACAGCGCTCGCCCTTCGTCGTCGGTCGTCGCCGAGGTGACGACGTTGATGTCCATGCCCCGGACCCGGTCGATCTTGTCCACGTCGATCTCGTGGAACACCGACTGCTCGGCCAGTCCGAACGTGTAGTTGCCGACACCGTCGAACTGCTTGGGCGACAGGCCGCGGAAGTCGCGGATACGCGGCAGCGCAATCGCCGTGAGCCGGTCGAGGAACTCCCACATCCGGTCCCCGCGCAGGGTCACCCGGGCGCCGATCGGCATGCCCTCGCGCAACTTGAACTGCGCAATGGACTTGCGCGCCTTGCGAATCTCCGGCTTCTGCCCGGTGATCAGGGCCAGGTCGTTGACCGCACCGTTGATCAGCTTGGCGTCGCGGGCGGCGTCGCCGACCCCCATGTTGACGACGACCTTGGTCACGGTCGGGATCTGCATGACGTTGCCGTAGCCGAACTGCTTGTGCAACGCATCCCGAATCTCGTTGCGGTAGCGCTCTTTCAGGCGCGGCTGAGTCTTCTCTGCGGTGCTCATCAGATGTCCTTGCCGTTGCGCTTGGAGATGCGGACCCGCTTGCCGGTTTCCTCGTCGGTCCGATAGCCGATCCGGGTGGGCTTGCCGTCCGAGTCGACCACCATCACGTTGGAGACGTGGATCGGCGCTTCCTGCGTGACGATGCCACCCGACCGCGCTCCGCGCTGGTTGGTCGAAATCGCGGTGTGCTTCTTGATCCGGTTGACGCCCTCGACCAGCACGCGGTTGCGTTCCGGGTAGGCCTGCAGGACCTTGCCCTTGGCGCCCTTGTCCTTGCCCGCGATGACGAGGACGGTGTCGCCCTTGTGGACCTTCATCTACAACACCTCCGGGGCCAGCGAGATGATCTTCATGAATCGCTTCTCGCGCAGTTCGCGGCCGACCGGCCCGAAGATGCGCGTCCCGCGCGGGTCGTTGTCGGGCTTGATGATCACCGCGGCGTTTTCGTCGAACTTGATGTAGCTGCCGTCGGGACGGCGGCGCTCCTTGACCGTCCGCACCACCACGGCTTTGACGACGTCGCCGCGCTTGACGTTGCCGCCGGGGATGGCGTCCTTGACGGTGGCGACGATGACGTCACCGATGCCGGCGTAGCGTCGCGACGAACCGCCGAGCACACGGATGCACAAGATCTCCTTGGCGCCGGTGTTGTCGGCGACCTTCAGCCGCGATTCCTGCTGAATCACTCGATCTCCTGACCTGGTTCATGTGTGCACGACAGGACGAACCCAAAGCCTGACGTGCGCGGTCTTTGTCACCGAAGGGCACGCGGGGCCGATTCGCACCGGCCGAGGTCTGCCCAAGGCAACCCCTAGAGTCTAGGGGACGACCAGCTCAGAGCCAAATCTGCGGATGTCGGCGAGGTGATGGACGCCTTCGTGCATCGCCTGGCGGACCAGCCACCGCGCGGTGCGCCGTTCGCCCGGCAACCGGGAGCCCGCGCGGTCCCAGTCTTCCGTGCGCCCGACCTCGTCGCGGAACCCGGCGGTGCCGGCGGCCAGCTCGCCCAGCGTGGCCTCGATGTCGCAGTCGTTGTACCGGAACCGGCGGGCCCGCAGGTCGTTGAACATCGGCTCGAGGGCGGGTTCGTGCTCCGCGCGGACGCGGTGCAGCCGGATGGTGAAGCTGACGTAGACGTCGCGCACGTGGCAGAGGTACTCGGCGACCGACCACACGTCTGGAGCGGGCCGCACCCGCCGGGCCGCGGGCGCGATCACGCCGATCGCGTCGGCGACCGCGTCCGGCAGCCCGGCGATGACTGCGACGGCGTCGTCGATCCCCGTTTCGGAGTAAACGACCGCACAGGTGTCGCAGACGTGATCCTCGGCGGCAAGCGGCGGCAGCGACGCGGGCATGGGGAGATCCTGCACCAATCGCCGTCAGCCGGTGACACAACAGCACGACGGCGAACAGCATCGCGCCCGGGTGTCAGTCCCCTTGCCGGATCCAGGCGAAGATGTAGAGGCTCATCGCCGTCACGAGCGCGATCAGCACCCACTGCACGATGGCCTGGTCTATCCAGGAACCGGGGGGCGGGGCGCCGGGCAGGATGTTGCGCAGCGGGACGATCGCAAACAGGTTCGCGGCGTACCACGTCGCGAACGGCGGCAGGAATTTCCGTCGGCCCAGGGCCATGGGGATGGCGACCAACAGCGCCAGGGTGGGCAGGCTGATGAGCACCAGGCAGATGCCCAGGTCGAAGATCAGCGGCCCCTTGGCGCGCTTGAAGGTGATCACGACATTCCCGTTGTCGGAGCCACGCTGGGTCGGGAGCGCACCGGGATCGTGCAGCCGCTGGACGCTGACGTCCCACCCGTCGAGTTCACCGGTGACTTCGACGCGGGCGGGCACCTTCTTGACGTTGTCGCCGGACCCGACGAACGCGTCGGCCGAGATCGGTTCGGTCCGGTACGAGTCGAAGGGCCAGTTGCCGGGATCGCCGTGCGCCTCCACGGTGGTGCTGAGTTGCGCCGGCGCCTTCCCTTTCGGGTAGTGCAGGTCCCCCAGGTCGCTGGTCGGGTACAGGCGCACGCCCACATCGGTGCCCAGCACGTCGTAGCGATTGTCGTACGCCGAGATACCCGGATAGACAAGGACATTCACGGTAAGACGATTCGCGACGGGCTTGAGCTCCTCGAGGCGCAGTTGCACGATGGTCGCGTCGCCCCCGCCCTGGCTGAGATCCAGCGGAGGAAGCGGGGCCTCCGCTTCCTGCAGCTGGTGGACGCCGAACAGAGACAGGGCGTAGGCGGAGATGACGACGAGCAGAATGCTCACGCCGATCGCGATGCGCGGCCTGCGGTACGGTTTGCCGGCCGGCGGGGGTGGGGGCGGCGGTTCGTCCGACGGCCGTGGCGGAGCCTGTGTCGTCTGAGCCTCAGCGGTCATTGCTGACCCGCGCGCACAGTGGGGGCAACACCGATCAGATGCTAGTGAACTTGCGCCGGTCGCGCGCGGTGACGAAGGCTCCGTCATGCACCGTCCATCGGGCGGTAATCCCGCGGTCGCTTTGCTGTGGGGCGGCCTAGCGCGTCGGCGAATCCACCACGCAGCGAAAGCCGATGTGGGTCGTCGCGGTGTCCTGTGATTGCGGTGACCGCGCGGCTGGGCGGTAGCGGTGGCAATACTCCGGCGCGCACAGGTGCGAACCGCCCTTCAGCGTCTGGCTGACGGACGGATCCGCCGGCCCCGAGGGCGCGCAACACGCTTTCGGTGGTTGATCGAGCCGGTGGTGCGCGGAGAATCGGGTGGTCGTCCACTCCCAGACGTTTCCGATCATGTCCAGCAGGCCAAATCCGTTGGGGGGAAAGGTCCCCACGGGCGAGGTGCGCACCCAGCCGAGCGCGCCGTCGTTGCGATACGGGAAGCGTCCCTGCCACGTGTTGGCCATCAGCCGGCCGTCCGGGTTGGCCTCCTCCCCCCAGGAATAGGTCGTCGCGGTTCCGCCGCGGGCGGCGTACTCCCACTCGGCCTCGGTCGGGAGCCGCCGACCGGCCCAGCGCGCGTACGCGGCGGCGTCGGGGTAGGCCACCTGCACCACCGGGTGATCGGCCCTGTCCTGCACATCGCTGCCCGGCCCGAACGGATTTCGCCAGTTGGCGCCCGGCACCCAGTCCCACCATTGCCGCCAGTCGCGCAGGTCGACCGGGCCTTGCGTCGGCCGGAAGACCATGGCTCCCGGACCCAGGTCGGCGGGGTCCGCCCCGGGGTACAGCGCCGGGTCCATCGGCTGCTCGGCGACGGTCACATAGCCTGTGTCAGAGACGAATTCGGCGAACTGCGCGTTGGTCACCGGGTGGCGTTCCACCGCGAATGCCGCCACCGTCACGGTGTGGATCGGCGCCTCTTCGGGATAGAAGCTCGTCGAACCCATGCGGAATGATCCGCCCGGGAGGTCGACCAACTCGGTGAGCACCCCTTCAGGGTAGGGCGCGCGTCAGTCGGATTGTCGGTACCAGGTGAACATGTACAAGGCCATCGCCGCGACGAGCGCCATCAACACCCAGATCACCAGAACCTGGTCGATCCACGCTCCCGGGGGTGGAGACCCCGGCAGGAAATTGCGGATGGGGATGACGGCGAACAGCATGGCGGCGAACCACGTCACGAAGGGCGGCACGAATTTCCGTCTGCCCAGTGCGATCTGTATGGCCACGGCGAAAGCCAGGGTGGGCAAGGCGAACAGCACGAGGCAGATGCCCAAGTCGAAGATCAGCGGCCCCTTGGCCCGATGCAGGGTGATGATCACGTTGTCCGGGCGGTCCGCCTCCTGGCTCGCTTCACCCACCCGCTGGACGCTGACGTCCCAACCGTCCAACGCCCCGGTCACTTCCACCCGGGCGGGTATGTACTGGCGAGCATCGCCTTGCCCGACGAGCACCTCCGCCGACAGCGTGTCGGTGCTGTAGGAGTCGAACGGCCAGTTGTTGGGGTCGCCGTGCGCCTCGATCGTGGTGGCGACCTGCGCCGGCGACTTCCCCGCCGGGTATTGCAGGTCACCCAGGTCGTTGGGGGGGTCCATCCGCACCGCGGTGTCGGTCTTCAGCACATCGAGGCGCTTGTCGAACATCGAATCCTCAGGAATCACAAGCACCTTCACCGTCAGGCGATTCGCGACGGTTTCCAGCTTTTCGAGACGCACCAAGACGACGGTGTCGCTGGTCGCGTTCAAATCCGGCGGCTTGAGCGGTCCCGCCGATTTGGACAGCGCGTGGACGCCGAACAGCGACAGGCCGTAGACGATGAGGAAGGCGACCAGGATGCCGATCACCAACAGGGTGCGCCGTCCGCCGCGCTTGGTGGGCGCCCCGGGCGGCGCGGCGGGCGGCGGCTCCGGCGGCGTGGGAGGTGTCGCGGGCGGTGGTGCAGGTGGAGCCTGATGGGTCATCGGTCAACACCTCCGTGCGGTGTGCGGGGCTCGGGGGGCGAGCACAGGAGGATTAGATCGTAGCGAACCGTCGCTGTCCATGCGCCAAAGAAATTTTCCCGCCATCAGTAGGCAATATGCGCAACCCGCCGCACACCCGATCGCCGCCCAGCGAAACCCGAACAGGGCACGAATGACGACTCGTTCATTCCTCGTTTGTTTGCCTGTTAATTCGACCGCGGTAAACATGTCGATCAGCGCCAGCGCCAGGAGGCATGCAGGGTGAAGCACGTCCGAACGACCGCCGCGATGAGCCTGGCGGCGGCCACCGCCCTGGTGCTCTCGGGATGCAGCAACGCCCACGCGACCCTGGCGTACGCCGCGGGGGCCAAGGTGGACTGCGGCGGCAAGCAGACGCTGGTTGCCAGCGGCTCGACCGCACAGGCGAACGCGATGACGAAGTTCATCGACGCATACCACAGGGCGTGCCCGGGGCAGACCCTCAATTACACGGCCAACGGCTCGGGTGCCGGAATCAGCGAATTCCTTTCCGGTAAAACCGATTTCGGTGGCTCCGATATACCGCTATCCGGCGACCAATACGCCGCCGCCAAGCAGCGTTGCGGCGGGGCCGACGCTTGGAACCTGCCCGTGGTGTTCGGCCCGCTGGCCATCACCTACAACCTCGGCTCCGTCGACTCGTTGGTGCTCGACGCGCCCACGCTGGCCAAGATCTTCAACGGGACCATCACGCGCTGGGACGACCCGGCCCTCACCGCGTTCAACACATCGATGCCGGCCGAAGACATCCGGGTGGTCTACCGCAGCGACGCATCGGGCACCACCGAGAACTTCCAGTTCTACCTGCAGGCCGCGTCCGGCGGAGCCTGGAAGCAGGGCACCGGCAAGTCGTTCAACGGCGGGGTCGGCGTCGGGGCAGCCGGCAACAAGGGCACCTCGGAGCTCGTGAAGGCCACCGAGGGCGCGATCAGCTACAACGAGTTGTCGTTCGCGCTGCAGCAGGGGCTTTTCGCCGCGGATATCAAGACCCCGGCGAGCCGCAGGTCGCTGAGGCCGGTACGGATCGGCACCGACACGGTCGGCAAGACAATCACCGGCGCCAAAATCGCTGGTACGGGCAACGATCTGGTGCTCGACATCTCGTCGTTCTACAACCCCGCCCAGCCCGACGTGTACCCGATCGTCCTGGCCACCTACGAGATCGTCTGCTCCAAGTACCCCCTGGCGGACCAGGCCAAGGCCGTCAAGGCGTTCCTGCAGGCGGCGATCGGCCCCGGCCAGGTCGAGTTGGCGCGGAACGGCTACATACCGCTGTCGCCCAACTTCCAGTCGAGGGTCTCCGGCGCCGTCGACGCGATCAGCTACGCCGGAGCGGCCGTCGCCGAGTGATCAGCCCTTCTTCGGCTGTCTTCGGTCGCGCTGCTGCCACCAACCGAACAGGAACAGGGCCATCGCGGCGACGAGACCGATCAGCACCCACAGCACGACGGCCTGGTCGATCCACGAACCGTAGGGCGGGCTGCCCGGCAGGATGTTGCGCAGCGGGACGATGGCGAACAGCATCGCGCCGTACCAGGTGGTCATCGGCGGCAGGAACGAGGTCTTGCCCAGCGCGACCGGAATGGCCACCCACAGCGCCAGCACGGGCAGGGCGATCAGCACCAGGCAGATGCCGAGGTCGAAGATCAGCGGACCCCTGGCCCGGTGCAGCGTGATGGTCACGTTGTCCTTCACGTCCGGGTTGGGGTCCTCGGGGTCGTGGACCCGGGTGACACTGGCGTCCCAGCCGTCCAGCTTTCCGGTGACTTCGACGCGGGCGGGCGCCTTCTCACGGCTTTGGCCGGTGCCGGTGAACACGTCGGCCGCGATCACCTGCGTGGTGTAGGAGTCGAACGGCCAATTACCGGGGTCGCCCTGCGCCTGGATGGTGGTGCTGACCTGCGCCGGCGCTTTTCCGACCGGGTACTGCAGGTCGCCCAGGTCGTTCTCCGGGTACAGGCGCACGGCGGCGTCGGTCGTGAGCACGCCGTTGTTCTTGTCGTACAGCGAATCCTTCGGGTAGACAAGCACATTCACCGTGAGTCGGTTGGCGACGGTGTCCAGCTTTTCCAGGCGAACCTGCACCACGCTGTCTTCGGCCTCGACCTTGCTCAGGTCCACCGAGGGCAGCGCAGGCGCCGATTGGGCCAGCAGGTGCACGGCAATCAGGGAGAGGACGTAGATGACGATGATCGCCACGACGATGCCGAACGCGATGGCGATGCGCGGTCCTCGTGGGGCGGGCGGTGCCGGCGGGGGCGACGGATCAGTGCTCATGGGGCATCACGGGGCGAGATGCTACCGCCCGCGTGCGCTGAAAACGGGTCTTTACGGAATGACGACAGCAAACTGCTGCATCGTCGTCGCCTTCGCCGCGTCGAATCCGGGGACACCGACCGGCCCCTCGAGATGGATTACCACCAGGAACGACTTTGTGTTCGTCCAGACGTGGGTGATGCGGTCGGCGAACGCCACCCCGCCGGGCCCCGCGACGGTCCCGCTCAGCAACTGGCTGCTGTAGCCGCAGAATTGCGCCGGCGCGACGGCGACGGCGACGCCCGGCCATCGGGTGCGCAGCTCGGCCGCGTAGCGCAGGAACGCCCCGCCGGCTTCGAGGTCCGTCGGCGTGATCGTCACCCGCACCGACATGCCGGCGGGCCCTGACGCCGTCAACGCCACGTCGCCGGAGCCGCGGGCAGAGTTCCAGCCGTCGGGCAGCGGGAGCGTGATGACGGGCGCCGCCGGATCCGGCACCGAGGCGACGGCCATGGTGCCGCTGGCGGGCGGGCGTGGAAAGCACACCACGGCGTTGGGCGGAATGTGTTCGGGCAGCGTGACTTCGACGCCGGGCACCGGCTCGGCGGGGTCGGACCGCGTCGGCGCGACGGACGTCGTCGACGGAGCCGCACCGCTCGTGCGGACCGCGCGGCCGCCGGTGCTCCGCTCGCAACCCACACCCGCCCCCAGGCAGACCAGGACGGCCACACCGACTGCCAGATCAGTCGCGCGAAAACGCAAGCGCGAGTTCCTTTTCGACGTCCTGGTACGGCCTGTCCGACAGGTCGATGGTGACCTGCGCGATGGTGCCGCCGGTGAAGGCGAACGGCGCCTTGTAGCGGCTCGACACCCCCGATCCACCGTTGTGCCCGACCGTGATGCCGGCCCCGGCCAGGCCGAACGTCCCGGGGTGAGTCGTCACCGCCGGCAGCGTGCCGACCATTTCGTCGTCGACGAACAGCGTGAGGTCGCCAAGTGGGGTATGGCTGTTCTCGACCGTTCCCGTGCGCGCATAGCGAACGCCGAACAGGTGTCGCCCCAACGGGACCGGGCCGGACGACGAGACCAGCTGCTGGCGTTCACCGAGGAAGTTGTAGACGTAGTGCAGCCGACCGTCCTGGACGAACAGGACGTGGCCCCCGTGGGCGCCGCCCTGTTTGAACAGCACGCCCTCGGCGCCGGTGGTATCCACGGTCACGTCGGCGAGCACGGCGAACGAGCGGCCGCGAATCTCCGCGGCGGCGCCGATGCCGACGTCGGCGCAGTGGGGGTAGTACGTGTAGCTGGACCGTTCGCCGACCAGGTAGGGACGCGAACGCATCATCGTCTCGACGATGTTCAGGTCCGACAGCGGCAGGCCGTTGTACTTGGCCGCCTCGGAAAACCACAGCGCCTTAAGCTCTTCCAGCTTGTCGGGGCGCTCGGCGGCCAGGTCGTGGCACTGGCTGCGGTCGACCTCGATGTGGAAGAGCTCCCAGCGATCGGCGTCGAAGTGCGACCAGCCGGCCGGGGTGGCGGCGTGGACGGTGTTGGCGAACCAGCCCTCATGCCAGATGCCGCGGGTGCCCAGCATGGTGTAGAACTGGGTCTTCTTTCCGGTGTCGGCGCCCGGCTCGCCCAGGGCCGCCTTGAAACTCACGCCGTCCAGCGGTTTCTGCGCGACGCCCTTGACGGTCTCCGGCGGCGTCATGCCCAGCAGGTCGAAGACGGTCGGTGTGATGTCGCAGACGTTGACATAGGCGTCGCGGACCTCGCCGTGCGCGGCAATGCCGTTGGGCCACGAGACGATTGCCGTGTCGGCGATGCCGCCCTCGTGCGAGGCGTAGCGCTTGTAGAGCTTGTAGGGGGTGTTGAACGCCATCGCCCACCCGATCGGGTAATGGTTGTAGGTCTCCGGCCCGCCCAGGTGGTCGAAGAGCTTCATGCTCTCCTCGACGGTGTCGATGTAACCGTTGAAGAACTTGCCCTCGTTCACCGACCCGTTGGGCCCACCCTCACCGCTGGCGCCGTTGTCGGAGATGACCACGATGATGGTGTTGTCCAGCTGGCCGGACTCCTCGAGATAGTCCAGGATGCGGCCGATCTGGGCATCGGTGTAGCTGAGGAACCCGGCGAACACCTCGGCCATACGGCAGAACAGCTTGCGCTCTTCGTCGCCCAGCGAATCCCAGGGACGCACCGTGTCCTGCAGCGGCCACGTCTCGCCGTTCGGTCCCTTGACGTCCGAATACGGGTTGACCGGCGACAGTTCGGTGTCCGGCGGCACGATGCCCATCGACTTCTGCTTTTCCAGCACGATCTCGCGGTAGCGCTCGTAGCCCATGTCGAACCGGCCGGCGTAGCGGTCCGCCCACTCCTTGAAGACATGGTGGGGCGCATGCCCGGCGCCCGGGCACACGTAGCTGAACCACGGCTTGTCCGGCGCGATCACCTTGGCGTCGCGGATGAATTCGATGGTCCTATCGGCAATGTCCTTGGACAGGTGATAGCCGTCTTCCGGCGTGCCCGGCGGGCTGACGGGGTGGTTGTCGTAGACCAGGTCGGGATACCACTGGTCGGTCTCGCCGCCCATGAACCCGTAGAACCGCTCGAAGCCGCGCGAGGTGGGCCAGTGTCGTTTCGTCGACGCGAGATTGGACTCTTCGAGCGGCGTCAGGTGCCACTTGCCGATGCAATACGTGTTGTAACCCCGCTCGGCGAGCACCTCGGAGATCAGCGCGGTGTCGGCGGGGATCCGCCCATTGCAGTTGGGAAAACCATCGGTGAATTCCTCGATGGTGGCCATGCCGACGGTGGTCGCGTTGCGTCCGGTCAGCAGCGACGCCCGGGTCGGCGAGCACAGCGCGGTGGTGTGAAATTGCGACAACCGCACGCCGCGCTCGGCGATGCGCGTCATGGCCGGCATCTCGACCAGGCCGCCGAAGCAGTCCCACGTCGCGATGCCGGTGTCGTCCCAAACCAGATACAGGATGTTCGGCGAGTTCGCCGGGGCCGTCGGCGCCGCGTACGGCCCCCAGTCCGGCTCCGAATCGCGGATATCCAGCTCGATCTTGCCTTGGAAGTTTCGCGAGTCAGGAGACATGCGCCGAGCGTAACGCCACTGCGAGACTTCCGGCCTTTTTTCGCGGTGGGGTTACGCTCGGCGAACGCAAACGCCCGAGACCACGGGGTCCCGGGCGCTTTTGCGTTGCCTGAGCGCTACTTGGCCTTCTCGAGGATTTCGACCAGCCGCCAGCGCTTGGTCGCCGACATCGGGCGCGTCTCCATCAGCGAGACGCGGTCGCCGATTCCGGCGGTGCTGTCCTCGTCGTGCGCCTTGACCTTCTTGGTGGTCCGGATAATCTTGCCGTACAGCGGGTGGCGCATACGGTCTTCCAGCTCGACCACGATGGTCTTCTGCATCTTGTCGCTCACCACGTAGCCGATGCGCACCTTGCGCCGGCCGCGCGACTTGGGGTTGGCCGGAGTGTGCTTGGGGCCCTTGTCTTTCGAGTCGGCGTCCTTGGCGGCGGCCTTCTTGGGAGCGGCCTTGGCGGTGGCCTTCTTCGCTTCTGCCATCACGAATCCTTACCATCGGGCCCGCTGGCGAGGCCCAGTTCTCGTTCGCGCAGCACCGTGTAGACGCGCGCGATTTCCTGACGCACCGTGCGGAGCCGGCGATTGTTGGTGAGCTGTCCGGTCGCCATCTGGAAGCGCAGGTTGAACAGCTCCTCCTTGGATTCCCGCACGCGCTCGGCGAGTTCGGAGTCGGTGAGCTCGCGCAGTTCGCCAGGCGAAATTCCCAGTGCCATCAGAACTGATCCTCTCGGGTCACGATGCGTGCCTTGATCGGCAGCTTGTGGATTGCGCGGGTGAGCGCCGCCCGGGCGACCTGCTCGTTGGGGTAGCTGAGCTCGAACAGCACCCGGCCCGGCTTGACGTTGACGACCCACCACTCCGGCGAGCCCTTACCCGAACCCATTCGGGTCTCGGCGGGCTTCTTGGTCAGCGGGCGGTCGGGGAAGACGTTGATCCAGACCTTGCCGCCACGCTTGATGTGCCGGTTGATCGCGATACGGGCCGACTCGATCTGCCGGTTGGTGACGTAGGCGTGCTCGAGGGCCTGGATGCCGTAGTCGCCGAAGTTCACCGCCGTGCCGCCGCTGGCGATGCCGCGCTGGCGGGGGTGGTGCTGCTTGCGGTGCTTGACCTTGCGGGGAATCAACATGATTCAGCTCTCCGTGCTCTCTGGTTCGAGGGGAGGCGCAGCTTCGGCCGGGGCCGGCGGAGTGCTTTCTTCGGCACCCGCCGCGCGGCCGGCCTCGGTGCTGGTCGCCGTGGTGCCCGACGCGCCACTGCGCCGCGGACGCGTGCCCGACGGCCGCTCGCGGCGCGGACGGTCGGCGCCCGCCGGGGCGGCGGCCGCCAACTCGCGCTTGCCGCCGACGATGTCGCCCTTGTAGATCCACACCTTCACGCCGATCCGGCCGAAGGTGGTCTTGGCCTCGTACAGGCCGTAATCGATGTCGGCGCGCAGCGTGTGCAGCGGGACCCGGCCCTCGCGGTAGAACTCCGAGCGGCTCATCTCCGCGCCGCCGAGGCGGCCGGAGCACTGCACCCGGATGCCCTTGACGTTGGGCTGGCGCATCGCCGACTGAATGGCCTTGCGCATCGCCCGGCGGAACGCCACGCGGTTGCTCAACTGCTCGGCGACGCCTTGGGCCACCAATTGCGCTTGCGACTCCGGGTTTTTGACCTCGAGGATGTTCAGCTGGACCTGCTTGCCGGTCAGCTTCTCCAGGTCCGCGCGGATCCGGTCGGCCTCGGTGCCGCGGCGACCGATGACGATGCCCGGGCGCGCGGTGTGGATGTCCACCCGAACCCGGTCGCGGGTGCGCTCGATCTCGACGTCGGCGATGCCGGCGCGCTCCAGGCCCGTGGACAGCAGCCGGCGGATCGCGACGTCTTCCTTGACGTAGTCGGCGTACTGCTTGTCGGCGTACCAGCGGGACTTCCAGTCCGTGGTGATGCCCAGCCGGAAGCCGTGCGGATTGATCTTCTGGCCCACTAGTCTGAGCCTCCCTTCGCTTCAGAAGCCTCAGAAGCCTTGGCCGGGGCCTTCTTTGCCGGCGCCTTCTTTGCGGCCGGCGCTTTCTTGGCGGGCGCCTTCTTGGCGGGCGCCTTCGCCGCGGCCTTGCTGGCCTCGGCGCGGCGGGCCCGCGTCGACTTCGCCGACCCGGCGTCCTTCGCCGGCCGGCTTTCCACCACGACCGTGATGTGGCTGGTGCGCCTGCGGATCCGGAAGGCGCGGCCCTGGGCGCGCGGGCGGATGCGCTTGGCGGTCGGCCCTTCGTCGGCATAGACGGTGGCGACCACCAGGGTCGCCGGGTCCAGCCCGTTGTTGTTCTGCGCGTTGGCCGCCGCGCTGGCGATCACCTTGGCGACCGGCTCGCTGGCGGCCTGCGGCGCCCAGCGCAGGATGTCCAGCGCGTCCTCCACGGACCTGCCGCGCACCAGGTCGATCACCCGGCGCGCCTTTCTCGGCGACACGCGCACGAACCGCGCCTTGGCGACCGCAGACGGAAACTCAGTACTGGTCATCGCCGCTTGGCCTTCCGATCATCCTTGATGTGCCCCTTGAAGGTGCGCGTCGGGGCGAACTCGCCGAGCTTGTGGCCGACCATCGCCTCGGTGACGAACACCGGGACGTGCTTGCGGCCGTCGTGCACCGCGAAGGTGTGGCCGATGAAGTCCGGAATGATCGTCGACCGGCGCGACCAGGTCTTGATGACCTGCTTGGTGTTCTTCTCGTTCTGTACGTCGACCTTCTTGAGCAGATGGCCGTCGACGAACGGACCCTTCTTCAGGCTGCGTGGCATGTGCTACTCCTACCGCGAATGCTTCTTGCCGGTGCGGCGTCGCCGGACGATGAGCTTGTTACTGGCCTTGTTCGGGTGGCGGGTGCGGCCCTCCGGCTTGCCCCACGGGCTGACCGGGTGCCGACCGCCGGAGGTCTTGCCCTCACCACCGCCGTGCGGGTGGTCCACCGGGTTCATGACCACACCGCGGACCGACGGGCGCTTGCCCTTCCACCGCATGCGACCGGCCTTGCCCCAGTTGATGTTCGCCTGCTCGGCGTTGCCCACCTCGCCGACGGTGGCGCGGCAGCGCACGTCGACGCGGCGGATCTCACCGCTGGGCATCCGCAGCGAGGCGTAGCTGCCCTCCTTGCCGAGCAACTGGATGCTCGACCCGGCCGACCGCGCCAGCTTCGCGCCGCCGCCCGGCCGCAGCTCCACGGCGTGCACCAGGGTGCCGGCCGGGATGTTGCGCAGCGGCAGGTTGTTGCCCGGCTTGATGTCGGCGTTGGCGCCGGACTCCACCACGTCGCCCTGCGAGAGGCCAAGCGGCGCAATGATGTAACGCTTCTCGCCGTCCAGGTAGTGCAGCAACGCGATGTTGGCGGTGCGGTTCGGGTCGTACTCGATGTGCGCGACCTTGGCGTTGACGCCGTCCTTGTCGTTGCGGCGAAAGTCGATCACCCGGTAGGCGCGCTTGTGCCCGCCACCCTTGTGGCGGGTGGTGATCCGCCCGTGCGCGTTGCGGCCACCGTGACCGTGCAGCGGACGAACCAGCGACTTCTCCGGCTCCGACCGGGTGATCTCCGCGAAGTCGGAGACGCTGGCGCCGCGGCGACCCGGGGTCGTCGGCTTGTACTTACGAATTGCCATGTCTGATCAGGTCTTTCTAGCTCGGTGCGCCGAAGAGGTCGATCGGCTTGCTGCCCGGCGCCAGGGTGACGATCGCGCGCTTGGTGCTCTTGCGCTTGCCGTATCCGGTGCGGGTGCGCTTGCGCTTGCCCTGTCGATTCGCGGTGTTCACCGACGCGACCTTGACGGAAAAGATCTTCTCGACAGCGATCTTGATCTGCGTCTTGTTCGAGTCGGGGTGCACCACGAAGGTGTAGACGTTCTCGTCGAGGAGCCCGTAGGACTTCTCGGAGATGACCGGCGCCAGGATGATGTCGCGGGGGTCAGCGATGGTCGCCATCAGGCCGAAACCTCCTCGGCAGAACTGGTGTTGGCCGCGATGTAGGCGTTGAGGGCCTCGACGCTGAACACCACGTCGTCGGAGCGCAGCACGTCATAGGTGTTGAGCTGGTCGGGCGCCAGCACGTGCACGCCCGGCAGGTTGCGCACGCTCTTCGCACCGGTCTCGTCGGTGCGGCCGATGACGAGCAGCACCTGCTTGCGCTCGGTGAGCGTGCCCAGAAATGCCTTGGCGCTCTTGGTGGACGGGGCCTGGCCCGCGACCAACTCGGTGATGGCGTGGATGCGTCCGTTGCGCGCACGGTCGGACAGCGCACCCCGCAACGCCGCGGCGATCATCTTCTTGGGCGTGCGCTGGCTGTAGTCGCGCGGCTTCGGACCGTGCACGACGCCACCGCCGGTGAACTGCGGGGCCCGCGTCGAACCCTGCCGGGCACGGCCGGTGCCCTTCTGCCGGTACGGCTTGCGCCCGCCGCCGCTGACGTCGCCGCGCGTCTTGGTCGAGTGCGTGCCCTGTCGGGCGGCCGCCCGCTGGGCCGTGACGACCTGGTGCATCAGCGCGATGTTGGCCTCGACGTCAAACAATTCGGCGGGCAGCTCGATGGTGCCGTCGACCTTGCCGTCGGGCGTCTTCACGTCAATCTTCTGCGCTGCCATTACTTCTCACCTCGTTTGATCGCGCTGCGGACCATCACGAGCCCACCGGTGCGGCCGGGGACCGCACCCTTGATCAGCAGCACGCCGTTCTCGGTATCGACCTTGTGCACCACCAGGTTCTGCACGGTCACCCGGTCGTTGCCCATCCGGCCGGCCATCCTGGTGCCCTTGAACACCCGCGCCGGGGTGGCGCAGCCGCCGATGGAGCCCGGCCGGCGGTGCACCGCCTGGGCACCGTGGCTGGCGCCCTGACCGCGAAAGCCGTGCCGCTTCATGGTTCCGGCGAAGCCCTTGCCCTTGGAGGTGCCGGTCACGTCGACGTAGGCGCCGTCGGCGAAGATCTCGGCCGTCAGCTCCTGGCCGACCTCGTATTCGGCGGCGGCGTCCGGATTGTCCAGACGCAGCTCGGCCAGATACCGGCGCGGGTTGACGCCCGCCGCGGTGTACTGACCGGTCACCGGCTTGTTGACCTTGCGCGGGCTGATCTCTCCGTAAGCCAGCTGCACGGCGCTGTAGCCGTCGCGCTCCGGCGTGCGGATGCGGGTCACCACGTTGGGGCCGGCCTTGACCACCGTCACCGGCACAACCCTGTTGTTCTCGTCGAACACCTGCGTCATGCCCAGCTTGGTGCCCAGAATGCCTTTTCTTGCCATGAGTCCTGGAGCTCCTACTGGATGTTGACGTCGACGCTGGCCGGCAGATCGATGCGCATCAGCGCGTCGACGGTCTTCGGCGTCGGATCGAGGATGTCAATCAACCGCTTGTGCGTACGCATCTCGAAGTGCTCCCGCGAGTCCTTGTACTTGTGCGGAGAGCGGATGACGCAATACACGTTCTTCTCGGTCGGCAGCGGCACCGGACCTACGACGCTGGCACCCGTGCGGACGACGGTCTCGACGATTTTGCGCGCCGATGCGTCGATAGCCTCATGGTCGTAGGCCTTAAGCCTGATGCGGATCTTCTGTCCCGCCACGCTTTCCCTACCCTTACTCCTCTTGAAGCCCGGTATCCGGGCTTACGTCCATGTCTCAGTGCCCCCCAGCGCGCGAATCGGCCGCCCAAACGTTGGGCCGGTCGAGCGTCGCGCCGGATACTGCGCCGCTGTTTACCTGTCGTGGTCCACCGGCCCCCGCGGTCGGGTGTGTCACCCTGACGCAGCCTCTTTCGCGGCCAAAATTGGTCGCGTTCCGAGGATGGGACCGGACGCGCCCGGTTGGGCGCTGGTCGTATGCCCAGCCAGGGAGAACCCGGCGAAAGGCAACCCGAACAGTATGCCCTAGATCGCGTCGCGGACAAAATTCCGGGGACGGCGTCGAGGCCTCAGGCACCTGCCGATTCGGTGCTCGCCGCGTCGGCCCGGTGCTGCGCGCGCTGAACATGCAGGAAACCGTCCACGGCCGCGCGCGCACACTCCCGATAGTCGAAGTCGGGCAGGGTGGACAGGCGGCCCAGCACCAGCGGGCCGATCAGCAGGGCGATCGCCCGCGATCGGTCGACCTCACCCAGTTCGGCGGCCGCCTCGGGGCTGTCGAACACGGCGTCGAACGGCGCGGCGTACTGCTGGGCGATGCGTTCGCGCAACGAGGTGATCGAACAGTCGTTGGCGCGGCCATCGCCCGGTTCCGGCAACCCTTCCAGGTCCGGTCCCAGCGCCAGCCACGACATGGCGGTCAGCAGGGCCGGCGCCTGGGCCACGGCTTCGGCCTGAGCCAACACCAACGCGACAAGCCGATCGCGCAGCGAGCCCTCCTCCGGTGGCGTCGGCGATGGCGGGATCAGGCTGTTGAACGCCGCCGCCAGCAAATCATTCCCACTCGGGAAGTGGCGATACAGCGTCGCCCTCGCTACGTTGGCGGTGCGGGTGACCGCGTCGACGGTCACTGCGCTCGGACCTCCGGAACGCAGAAGCGCGGCCGCCGCTTCGAGCAACCGGGCCCGGGACCGCGCCGGGCGGGGATCGGTACTTCCGCCGGTAATTGTGAGCCACCTCTCCGTTTTGGAGCCGGGATTATCGGCTACTTCACAAGACTATCGGTCTCAAAACTTCTACGCCCCCGTTAGGAGGCGCTTCCTATGGTCGAAACGCTGGTACGGCCTGATCAGCGTACTGACGCGACGGGCATCGGCGGAAGCCCACGCGCCCGAGCATGGACCCTGACCGTCGCCTGCATGGGCGTCGGGCTGGTCGTCGGGTCGATGACGGCGCTGAACACCGCGCTGGGCGACCTCGCGGTGGCCACGTCCGCGACGCAGACGCAGCTGACCTGGATCGTGGACGGCTACACCTTGGCGCTGGCGTGCCTGCTGCTTCCCGCGGGAGCCATCGGCGACCGCTACGGCAGACGCGGGGCGCTGCTGACCGGTTTGGTGGTCTTCGCGCTCGGCTCGGCCGCACCGGCGATCTTCCATGACCCCCTGGAGATCATCGCGGGCCGGGCGGTGGCCGGTGCCGGCGCCGCCTTCGTG
Organism: Mycobacterium sp. E3198; assembly: GCF_001667015.1. GTDB lineage: Bacteria > Actinomycetota > Actinomycetes > Mycobacteriales > Mycobacteriaceae > Mycobacterium. The sequence goes on from NZ_LZIS01000202.1 coordinate 56,650, forward strand.
ATGCCCGCGACGCTGTCGCTGCTGACCGTCGCGTATCCGAAAGAAGATCGGATGAAGGCCGTGGGCATCTGGGCCGGCACCGCCGGCTCCGGTGGCGTCCTCGGCATGCTGGGTTCTGGTCTGCTGCTTCGCTTTTGGGACTGGCATGCGATCTTCTGGTCGCTGGGCATAGCCGGGATGGTGATCTTCGCCCTGGGGTGCACCGTCGCGTCGTCGCGCGAAGCCGACGCTCCCCGCGTCGATTGGCTCGGTGCGGTCCTCATCGCCAGTGCCGTCGCAATCGCGGTGTTCGCCATCCTCGAAGCGCCCGACCGCGGGTGGACGGACCTGCTGGTCTGGGGCGGCCTGGTCGCGGGGGCGGTCATCGCCGTCGTGTTCGGTGTCGTCGAGTTCCGGTGGCGGCGAAACCCGCTGCTGGACGTCCGGTTGTTCGCCGATCCCAATTTCGCGACCGGGGTGGCCGCGATCGTCATGCTGTTCGGCGCGACATTCGGGTTCTTCTACATCGGCATGCAATACGTCCAGCAAATCATGGGTTACTCGCCGCTGACGACGGCGATCGCCTTCGGTCCATTCATGGTGCCGCTGGGCATCTTCTCGGCGCTGTCGTTCTGGTATGTGCCCAAGCTGGGACTGCGGCTCGTGCTGTTCGTCGGCACGCTGTTCATGGCCGTTGGCTTCGCGTGCATGTACGGACTGGGCCTGCACTCGACGTATTCGCAGTTCTCCTGGCCGACGCTGATACTCGCCACGGGAATCGGAATATGCACGGCGCCCACGACTTCGGCGATCATGAGCGCAGTTCCGGACGAAAAGCAGGGCGTTGCCTCCGCGGTCAACGACACATCCCGCGAGATGGGCGGGGCGTTGGGGATCGCGGTCGCCGGCTCGATCCTGGCCGGTCGCTACTCCCACGAGCTCGCACCGAGGTTGGCCGAATTCCCCGCCCCGGTTCGCGGACCAGCCACCGATTCGCTGGCCAAGGCCGTCGAAGTGGCGGGCAAGCTGGGACCGCAGGGACGCCAGCTGGCCGACCTCAGCAAATCCGCATTCCTGACCGCCCTGCACGCTTCGACCATCACGATGGCTGTGATCGTCGCCATCGTCGCGGTGTTGATCGGATTGTGGGCACCGGGGCGCGACGGGCGCCAACTACGCCCGGTGCGCCGGCTTGTCGCCAGGGCCAAGCCGGGCGCCGGCCGGCATCGGGTCGCGCCGCGTTGATGGCCAATGCCGCTGGCGGAGAACCACACCGGCCGACCGAGGATCCGGTGATCGGGGCGCGCCGCGGCTAATTTCTGCTGCACCAGCCACCAATCCGGCCCAGATGCTTGCGAACATCCGCGCGGCGTGGTATCAGAAAATATATATCGACAGGTACAGGTCATCTCGCAGGTTGAGGTGGGTGTGATGTTGATGGGCGTCGACTCGCTCAGCAAACAACAGGTGACGTCGGATTCGCCGGTGTGCCCGGCGGTCATCGAGGCGGCGGCGATCGTGGAGGCCGAATGGATGCGCCTCAGTTTGTCGGGCCGCCCGGCTCGCCGTGTCACCTGTGAGCGGCCCGCGCCCCGGCAAGATCGCCGCCGGGCCGGCACCTTCGTGACGACACAGCCCAGACCGCGCACATTGCCACCCGGCGGCGCTGAGCTGCGCGTTCGATGGCCGTCCTGCAGGGTATGGGCCCGGGAACGATCGCCTCCGGCGGCCGCGTGAGACGCAGCTCGCCGGTCGAGTTCTGCCGAAGGGAGGTGATGCAAGAAGCCGGAACGTCGTACCGTCCACGAATATTGCGACGCAGAGTCCGCGCCTGACGGAAAGTCAGCGACGCCCCAGCCACTTGTCGTGGCCATCTACGTGGACTGCACGACGTCAGTTTCGCGAGCGGGTCGCGCCCGGCTCGATCTCCCTCACATCGGGCGGCTGGCGCGGCCCGCTCCCCATTGGGTGATGGCGCTAGGTGAACATCGGCCGAAAACGCCTCGGCGACCCCGGGGAGGGCACTAGCATCCAGTTGAGCGGAGTCCGTTGCGTGGGGAAACGGACGGCGTCGAGGCTAGCCGGGGGAGCGGAATGTCCTATGTGATCGCAGCGCCGGAGTACGTGGCGGCCGCCGCGATGGATCTGACGAACATCGGATCCATGGTCAGCGACGCCAACTCAGCCGCGCTGGGTCCGGTTTCGAGCGTGCTGCCTGCCGGCGCCGACGAGGTATCGGCGAGCATCGCAAGCCTGTTCGACGCGCACGCCCAGATCTACCAGGCCCTCAGCGCGGCGGCGCAGGCGTTTCACACCCAGTTCGTGCAGCTGATGAGCGCCGGCGCCGAGCAATACGCCCTTACCGAGGCCGCCAACGCCAGCCCCCTGCAAACGGTCCAAAGCATGGTCGGCGGCAACGTACCCGGCCAGTCGCTGTCGACTGCGCAACCGTTGCTGGGCACCGCCGCGTCGGCGGGCTCGGCGGCGGCGGGTGTGCCGGCGGCCATGGCCGGCCTGTCGGGCGGAGCGGCGCCGGCCGCACCGGCGGCATCCGTTGCGTCGGCGGTCGCGCCGGCGCCCGTCGCACCGGTTTCGATGCTGCCCGCCGGCACGCCGCTGGCGGCGGCGCCGGCCGCGGCGCCGGCGGCTGCGCCGGTTGCCGCGATGCAGCCGGCAACGCCGGGCTACGCCCCCGCGGCCGCGGAGGTGGTCACGCCGGCACCCGCCGCCGCGCCGGTGGAAGCGGCGCCGGTGGAAGCGCCGGCATTCAATCCGGTAACGGCGGCCCAGGCGATGCCGATCGGCACGCCGGTCAGCGCGGCGCCCGCGGCGACACCGAACTATTCCCCGGCGACGCCGGCATACTCCCCCGCGTCGGCGGCGGCCCATGAGGAGCAGCCGGTGGCGGCGGGCGTGCCGATCGAGATGGAGCCTTACTCGGCCTGATTCTCCGAGTCATCGGAGAACCCGTCGCGGCTACGCAACGAATTCCGCGGCGCGGTGCCCGAGCATCACGACGGTCGCGTGCGGGCCCCGGCTAGTGATCGCGGGCAGGATGGACCCGTCGATCACCCAAAGGTTTTCCACGCCCAATACTCGGCAGCGCGGGTCGACGACGGCCCCCATGGGGGCGGTGCCGCAAAGGTGCTGGCAGGTCGACCACACCGGCGAGCCGACAACGGTTGTGGGGCCGGCCAATTCGCGGGCCAGTTCAGCGCCCCGGCGCAGCGCGGCGACGTCGTCGGGCTGGCTGTCGTAGCGGTGCTCGATCCGCGGCGGGACGGCCGGATCCGGGGAGACCAGCGTCACGCGGCCGCGTGCCCGCGGGCGCATGAGCGCCACTCCGATGTGCGGCCAGTCGGGATGCCCCGCGGTCCCGTCACCGGTCATCGCGACGAACCCGCCCGTGTACGGCCTGATCTCGAGCCCGTCGTCGGTGCCCAGCACCACCTCCACCACGGGCCGGCCCGGCGCCACGGTCCAGTTCGTCGGCAACACCCATTCGGGGTGGTCACTGCACGACGTGGCCACCGGCAGCGGCGCCAGCACCGGGACGCCGGCGGCCCGCAACATCCGTTCGTCGCCGATGCCCGACAGCATCAGCAGGTGGGCGGACTGGATCGCCCCGGCGCACAACACTATTCGGTCGGCGGTCAGCTCCATCGGGCCGTGCGGGCCGACCGCGTCCACGCCGACCACCGTCGTCCCGGAAAAACGCAGTCGCACCGCCCGGGTGCGCTCCAGCAACACCAGGTTGGGCCGCCCCAGCGCCGGCAGCAGGTATGCGGCGCCGGAGCCGGTGCGCACGCCGTCGACGATGTTCAGCGGAACCGCACCCAGCCCCGAAATCGGTTCCGGCCCACAGTCATTGAGATCATCGATCCACCGAAATCCGAAGCTCTCGGCGGCCGCGATGAAAGCCTCCGTGGTGCCGGTCATTTCGCGGGTCCGACGCACGGCGATCGGTCCGGTCTTGCCGTGGGCCGGCCCATCGTAATCGAGGTCGGTCTCGATGGCGCGGAAGTGCTCGAGCACCTCCGGCCATGTCCAGCCGGGCTGCGGCGCCCGGCCGAAATCGCTCGCGAGAGCGCGGCAGAAGTAGCCGCCGTTGATCGCGCCCGAACCACCCACCGTCTTCCCGCGCACGATCGGGAGCTTGAGATCGTGCCGGTCGGTGAGGTGGGTCAGGAAGCGCTCGGCCACCGGGCTGCCGACCCCGATCGGCAGTTGCAACCCATTGGCGGTCAACGCCAGCAATTCCGGATCCGACAGGCCGGGGCCGGCCTCCAGGACGGTCACCGTGCGGCCGGGATCGCTGGAAAGGCGCTCGGCAACAACTGATCCGGCGCTGCCGGCGCCGACGATCAGCACGTCGCTGCGCGGGACGGCCGCGGTCAAAGCGGCTTCAAGACCACTAGGTGCGGATCTGCGGCTTGAGCGCGCGCACGTTGCGTTCGCGCGCCACACCCCACCACAGCCCGAGGCCGTAGGCCAGGTCGTCGACGCGCTTGAGCATCAGGTAGGTCAGCAGCCCGATCGGTTCGGCCTCGTCGCCCGTGGCGTCGCGGCGGCGGAGCCAGTCCACCACGCCGTCCAGGACGGCGGCGACCAGCACGACGTGTCTGCAGTGGCGCGACAGGACGGCCGCGAGCAACGCCACCGGCCAGTAGTGCCGGCAGACCGCCGACGCGAGTTGCAGTGCCGCCGCCCACAGACCGCGGGTGGCGATCGTCGCGACATCCCACAGCGAGGTCTCGGCGCTGCGCATGGCCTTGGCGATCCGACGGCCCGTCACCAGCGCGACCACGATCGAGGCGAGCTGGCCGAGGCTGGTCCCCAGCGCCATGAGCGTCCAGGCCATCAACGCCCAGCCGGAGATCACCACGGGCGCCGTCTTGTCCGGGTGGCGCACGGACAGCGGGGCGGCCGAGCCGCCATAGAATGCCTTGCGCGCAAGCCAGTCCCGCAGTTCGGTGCGGTGATCGTGCGCGACCTGCGCGATCGGCTCGTAGCGCAGGCGGGCGCCCGCTTCGATGAGCCGCCAGCACAGGTCGACGTCCTCGCCGGACTGCATGGTCTCGTCGAACCCGCCCACGCCGCGCAGGGCCGAGCGGCGGCAGATGATGGCCGCGCTGGGGACGTAGGACACCGTGCTGTGGGGCAGCACCGGGGCCTCGCGCTCCCCGAGGTCCAGCGACGAGTGCACCGCCTCGTAGCGCGCCACCACGTTCTCGCTGTGCGACAACCCGACGATGCGCGGCGCGACCAGGGCGACGGTGGGGTCGCAGAAGTGACCGAGCAGGGCCTCCAGCCAACCCCGGCGCGGCGTCACGTCGGAGTCCAGGAAGGCGACGAAGTCGGTCGTGCAGGCGGCCAGCCCGGTGTTGCGCGCCGCCGCCGGGCCCTTGCTGTAGGAGTGGCGCAGCACCTCGACGTCGCAGTGGGCGCCGATGAAGTCCTCGGGCTCGATGGGCGGGTAGGAGCCGTCGTCGACCACCACGACGCGCAGCCCGCGCAGTGAGCTGACCAGGCGCCGCACGCCGGACACGTTGTCGCGCACCGGGATTACCACGGTCACGTCACGGTGCGACGGTCCGCCCGCGGGCCGGGGGTGGGCCACCGTGGCGTCGAGCAGGGTGCGGGCCAGCTGCGCGCTGATGTCGTCGCGGACCTTCAGCCGGCCGTCGGACAGCATGCTCTGGGCGGCCGGAGCCAGCTTCAGCAGGCGCGTCGGGGACCCACCCAGCAGGGCCGAGCCGTCGCCGAGCACCCGCACGCGACGATCGACCTGAACGGCGAACCCGTCCGGCAACCGGGTGGCCGTCATGTGAGCATCCCGTCGGGCCCGGGTGACCACCGGGCGACTCGACGGACACAATCGTCGACCATCTCGCCGAAGATGCGCTTGCCCTCGGCGGCGGTCGCGGTCGTCGGGTCGCCCAGCACCCCGACCGGGCTGACCGCCGCCACTCCCCCGCGACGCATCGCGGGGAGCAGGTCCGGCAGTGGCGCCCGGTTGCCGGCGATCCACCGGTCGGTCAGCACCTCGGTCGGTGAGATATGGAGCAACACGGATGTTTCGGTATGGCCGGCGTGGGCGTCCCCGGCGGGGGCCACACACGGGCACCACCCGGCGTCCCGTCCTTCGGCGCGCAGCCGTGCGACCGCCGCGCTCAATGCGCCGACGTTGCCACCGTGGCCGTTGACGAAGACCAGGCTCGGCGCCCAGCACGCGGCTGACCTGCCGTACTCCACCAGGAGCAGCGCCAGGGCCTCGGTGCCGATCGAGATCGTGCCGGCGAAGTCTTGGTGCTCGCCGCTGGCGCCGTAGGCAATGGCCGGCGCGACCAGCCAGGGTTGTTCGAGACGCGCCCGGGCCCCTCGGGCGACCGCGGCCGCGATGCGGGTGTCGGTGTCCAACGGCAGGTGCGGACCATGTTGTTCAGTCGACCCCAGCGGGACCATTATCGACGGCGAGGTACTCAATAGCTGGCTCGACGTCGCCGTTCCTAATTCGCCGAGTACGGGCACTGGCTGATGGTAGGACGAATTCACCTGGCGTGCACCAATTGTTGACCCTCGAAAATATTTTTTTTCTGGCTCGTTCACCGTTCGGTCGAATATGGTGACCCGTCCGTCACGGTTACCACGCGAACACCACAATTTTCGCGGCGGCGGATTGAGATTAGATCAAATCCAGATCAAATCCTAGGAATCCCGGCCAACATTTTTAGCTATGCGGCGCCACCCCGAGCGACCGGGTGAAGCCGGCCGGCACCAGGATGTCGTCCGGGCCGAGATCGTGGACGCTACCGTGTCCCAGACCCATCAGCGCCGAGTCGATGCCCCCGCTCAAAATGTCGAGGACGTTTTCCACCCCCGCCTGCCCGGCCGCGGCGAGGCCCCACAAATAGGCGCGGCCGATCATCACCGCCCGCGCCCCCAGGGCCACCGCCTTGACGACGTCGCTCCCGCGCCGGACGCCACCGTCGAGCAGCACCTCGACCTGACCGCCGACCGCCGCGGCCACCGCGGGCAAGGCGCGGATCGACGCCGGCGTGCCGTCCAGGTTGTTGCCGCCGTGATTCGACACCGAGATGGCCGAAACACCGGCGTCCACAGCCCTTTTGGCGTCGTCTACGCGCATCACGCCCTTGAGCATGAAGGGCCCGCCCCATAGCTCGCGCAGCCAGGCGATGTCCTCCCACGTCGGGGGCGGCGTGCCCATCCACTCGCCGTAGGCGGCGAAGAACGCCGGGCCGGGCTCACCGCGCCCGCCCTGGTTCGGCACGCGCAGGTTCGGTGGGCGCAGCGTCTTGCCGTACTTCCACAGCCAGCGGGGCTTGAAGACGGCCTCCGGAGACTGCCGCAGCACGGTCCGCAGGTTCATGGCTTCAGGGATCTTCGGGCTACCCCAGTCGCGCCCGTGCGAGAACGACCAGTCGGTGGTGACGATCAACCCGACCGCGCCGGCCTGACGCGCGCGTTCCACCCGCTCGGCGATCGCGTCGCGCCCGCCCAGCCAGTACAGCTGGAAGAACACCTTGGGGTTCGCCGCGATGACTTCCTCGATCGGCTTGCTCGCGAAAGACGACAGGCCCATCGCCGTTCCCCGCGCCGCGGCGGCCCGCGCGACGGCGACCTCACCGTCCGGGTCGACCGCCTGCACACCGGTCGGCGAAATCAATACCGGCATCGAAATGCTTTGTCCCATAACGGTGGTCGACAGGTCGCGCTTTTCCTGCGCGCCGACGACGTGGGGGGCGAATCCGAGTTCGCCAAATGCCGCGACGTTGTCGGAGACGGTGATCCCTTTTTCACTGCCGGCGAGCAGCGCCGCGTAAACGGATTTGGGTAGCCGCCGCTTCGCGCGTTGCTGGGCGATCGCCACCGTTTCGAACCATTGGTCGGCCATCGTTTACAGCGGGCTTTCGTTGCAGGGCCGGGCCGGGGGCCGCGACAGGTTCAACAGAACCGGCCCGCCCGCCTTGCGGGAGTGGTCGGCGCGCGGCCGCGGCGTCTGCCGCTCGCGGGCCAGCGCCGGGGCGCTGTGCCCTTGGACGCACTCGGGGTCCGGGCCGTCCAGCGGCAGGCCGGTGAAGAATTTGGCCGCCATGCAGCCGCCTCGGCAGCTGTCGTAGTGCCCGCAGCTGCCGCAGGCGCCCGCCGACTGCGGTTCACGCAGCTCGCGAAACAGCGGCGCATTCTTCCAGACGTTGTCAAATCCGCCGTCGGACAGAACGTTTCCCGCCAGGAACCGGTCGTGGATGGCGAACGGACAGGCGTACACGTCACCGACCGGGTCGATCAGACACACCACGCGGCCCGCGCCGCACATGTTCAGGCCGGCCAGGGCGCCGGACGAGCCGAGGGGTGCCAGGTGGAAGAAGGAATCACCGGTGAGCACCCCCTCCCCCTTGGCGACCAGCCAGTCGTACAGCTGGACCTGCTGGGTGGCCGTGGGATGCAGCTCCTCCCACACGTCGGCTCCCCGACCCGACGGACGCAGCCGGGTGATGCGCAGGGTGGCACCGTAACGGCTTGCCAGCGCCGCGAATTCGTCGAGCTGGTCAACGTTGTGCCGGGTCACGACGACGGAGATCTTGGCATCTTCGAAGCCGGCCGCCGCGAGGTTCTCCAGTGCGCGCACCGCCATCGCGAACGAGCCGTCGCCGCGTACGGCGTCGTTGACCTCGGCGGTGGCGCCGTCGAGCGAGATCTGGACGTCGACGTAGTCACTGGCGGCCAACCGGGCGGCGACCTGCGGGGTGATCCGGACGCCGTTGGTGGAGAACTTCACGCCGACGTGGTGCGCGGTCGCATAGTCGACCAGCTCCCAAAAGTCCGGGCGCACAGTGGGTTCCCCACCGCCGATGTTGACGTAGAACACCTGCATGCGTTCCAGCTCGTCGATGATGTCCATGCACTGGCGGGTGGACAACTCCCGCGGATCGCGTTTGCCCGACGACGAAAGGCAGTGCACACACGCCAGATTGCAGGCATACGTCAGCTCCCACGTCAGGCAGATGGGCGCGTCCAGGCCGCGCTCGAACTGCTCGATGAGCCGCGGCACGGGGGACGTTGCAGCCGTCATTGCGCCTCCTGAAGTACCAACATCTTTGACTCGGCCAGCACGCCCAGCGCGTGCAGATAGGGCTCCTGCCCCGGGTCGTCCACGCCGGCGGCGCGGCAGGCGGACCGCACATCGGGATGGTCGGCCAGCGACCGCACCACCGTGAGGATGGTGCGGTTCTTCAGAAAGGACAGCTTGCGGGTGCCGAAGTGATAGAGCAGCGCGCCGAACGGCTCCGGCCGCACCGCCACCTGCGGGTGCAACCGCCAGCCGCGATCGGGGTCGAACACGCGGATCAGTAGACCCCGCACATCCCGTCGATCGACACCTCTTCCACCAGGGTCTCGGTGACGAGCTCGGTCGCGGTTTCGGTTTCGTGGTCCATGTGGATTTTCCTCCCTGAGGGCTCGACAACGACGGATCGTTCTGGCCACAATATGGCATCGAGTGCCGCAATGGAAGGGCGGGGGTCCGATGATGCCGCAGCCGCGGGTGGGCCGGCGCCGCTCCACGACACCGGGCCACATCACCGACGTCGCCCTCGACCTGTTCGCCGCCCGGGGGTTCGCCGAGGTGAGCGTCGACGACGTCGCGCACGCGGCCGGGATCGCCCGCCGCACGGTGTTTCGCTATTACGCCTCCAAGAACGCCATCCTGTGGGGCGACTTCGACGCCCACCTCGCACACCTGCGGCAACTGCTCGAAGCGGTCGATCCGCGGGTGCCGCTGGGCGAGGCCCTGCGCGCCGCGCTGCTGGCGTTCAACACCTTTGACGAGTGCGAGACGGTCCGGCACCGCCAGCGCATGCGCGTCATCCTGGAAACCGCTGAGCTGCAGGCCTATTCGATGACGATGTACGCGGGGTGGCGCGAGGTGATGGCGGGCTTCGTGGCCCACCGGCTGGGCGCCAAGACGACCGATCCGCTGCCGCAGACCGTCGCCTGGACGATGCTCGGGGTGGCGCTGAGCGCCTACGAGCACTGGCTCGCCGACGAGTCCGTCCCGTTGCCCGTCGCGCTCGGCGACGCGTTCGACGTCGTCGGCGCCGGGCTGGAAAGCCTGGACCGATGAACGCGGGCACCGAGCACCTGCTGCACATGCTGCGCGCGCAGGGCCGGTTCTGCGCGGGCTCCGGCTCCCCCATGTACGGGGAGCTCTTCGAGTTGGTGGCCGGCGACGTCGAGGCGGGCGGCGTGTTCGCGGCGATACTGTCCGGCCACGAGGACGACCCGTCGCGGCTCGCGGTGCCGCTGCGGCTGCTCGGCGGGCTGCACCGGTTGGTGCTCGACGGCCGGGCCCCGGAATTGCGGCGCTGGTACCCCAGCACGGCCGGCGCGTGGGACGCTCGCGACGCCTGGCCGGAAATCCTGGGCACCGCCGCCCGGCACGCCGAGTTTCTGAGGGCGGCACTGCAGCAGCCGCCGCAGACCAACGAGGTGGGCCGCTCCGCCGCGCTGATCGGCGGGCTGTTGCGGCTGGATCACGGATTGGGCTTGCCGATAAGGCTTTTCGAGATCGGGTCGAGCGCGGGGCTGAACATGCGGGCCGACCACTACCACTACCGGCACGACCGCGGCCGGTGGGGACCGGTCGGCTCGCCGGTGACCATCGACGACGCGTGGCGCGGCGCCCTGCCGCCCAACGGCACGGTCCGGATCGTCGAGCGAAACGGGTATGACATCGCACCCATCGACGTCACCGGGGCCGACGGGGAGATGACCGTGCTGAGCTACGTCTGGCCCGACCAGCACGCCCGGCTGGACCGGCTGCGCGGCGCCATCGCGGTCGCCCGCGACGTCCCGGCGGGGCTGCGGCGCCGGACGGCGGCCGAGGCGGTCGCCGGCATGGGCCTCGCCGACGGCGCGCTGACCGTGCTGTGGCACTCGATCACCTGGCAATACCTGTCCGACGACGAGCGCGCCGCCGTCCGCGACGGCGTCGAGGCGCTGGGCGCGCAAGCCGGCGCCGGGTCGCCGTTCGCCCATCTCACCCTCGAACCCGCGCGGAACGGGCCGGGCGCGCCGATCCGGTTTTTGGTGCGGGCCCGCCGCTGGCCGGGTGGCGAGCTCGCGGTCCTCGCCGAATGCCATCCGCACGGGCCGCCGGTGAACTGGCAGTAGATCCCTCCGGTTGAACCGGCCAATAAATTTTTCCGCCCGCCCCCGTCGGAGTTCGGCTTGCCGCGGCGACGATAGGGGTGTGAGCGCCGAAGCGGAGCACCAATCCGACGCTCGACGCGCGCTGCTCGCGCTGTACGACGAGGCGTTGCCCGTGGTGTACGGGTATTTCGTCCGCCGCTGCGGGGATCGCGCCACGGCGGAGGACCTGACGTCGGAAACCTTCCTCGCGGCGATGGACGCCGCGCGCCGGGACGACCCGCCGCCGATCACGATTCCCTGGCTGCTCGGCGTGGCACGCCACAAGCTGGCCGACCACTATCGGCGCGGTTCCCGCCGGCCGGCCGTGCCGGTCGCCGATCCGCCCGAGCCGGCGGACCCGGTCGACGACTGGGACGCCGAGCTGGATCGCATGGTCGCCGAGGCGGTGCTGGCACGGCTGGCCGAGCCGCACCGCGCCGTGCTGGTGCTGCGCTACATGGACGACTGCTCGGTCGGCGAATGCGCGCGGCTGATCGGACGCACCGTGCACGCCACCGAGGCGCTCCTGGTCCGGGCCCGCCGGGCCTTCAAACAACAGTATCCGGAAGGAGGCGCGTCATGAATCGGCAAGACCGTTCCGATCCGCTGGATGTGCTGCGCGCCGAAGACCTTCCGGTGCAACCCGATCCGGACTTCGCCGCGCGCCTGCGCCGGCGCTTGCAATCCGCACTGTCCCTGCCGAGCGGAGTCGTAATGAGCGGCGCCGCGACCGCCCTGTCCGAACTGGCCGAGCCATCGGCCGCCGACGCCGTCCCGCGCCCGGCGGCGCTGAGATAGGGC
>NZ_LZIS01000203.1 GCF_001667015.1 Mycobacterium sp. E3198
CCGGACCCATTGCCGACTTCGCCGTGGAACGCATCGGCACCGGCCAGATGAGCGAGTGTTACCGCGTCCGGCTCACCTACGCCGACGCCGACGCCGAGGGGCCCGAGTCGGTGGTGCTGAAGGTCGCGGCGTCCGACCCGGTGAGCCGGCAGACGGGGGCGGCGCTGGGGCTCTACGAGCGCGAGGTCCGCTTCTACGGCGACATCGCGCCGCGCCTGGGCGGGCCGGTGGCGCCGTGCTATCACGCCGCCGTCGACACCGCCACGGGCGCGTTCGACCTGCTGCTCGGCGACGCGGGACCCGCCGTCGTCGGCGACGAAATCGCCGGAGCGACAAGCGAACAGGCGCTGCTCGGCGTCGTCGAATTGGGGCGGCTGCACGGGCCGCTGCTCGGCGACCCGTCGCTGGCCGACGCGCCGTGGCTCAACCGCGACTCGCCCCTGGGCCAGGCGATGATCGCGCCGTTGTACGCCGGTTTCATCGACCGGTACGGCGGGCAGATCGCGCCCGAGCACCGCGTCGTATGCGAACGCCTGGTGGCCGCGTTCGACGGCTACCTCGCCCAGGAGTCGGCGGCGGACCGGATCCGGGGCCTGGTGCACGGCGACTACCGGCTGGACAACATGCTGTTCGGCACCGCCGGGGCCGACCGCCCGCTGACCGTCGTCGATTGGCAGACCGTGTCCTGGGGGCCCGCGCTGACGGATCTGGCGTACTTCCTCGGCTGCGCGCTGCGCACACCTGACCGCCGGGAGCGGTACGACGAATTGCTGCGCGCCTATCACGAGGCGCTGGGCCCAGCGGCGCCGATCAGCCTCGCCGACGTCGCCGAAGGCGTTCGGCGCCAGAGCTTTTTCGGCGTGATGATGGCGATCGTCTCGTCGATGCTGGTGGAGCGCACCGACCGCGGCGACCGGATGTTCATGACGATGCTGGAACGCAACTGCGACCACGTGCTCGACACCGACGCGTTGGCGACGCTGCCCGAGGCGGCAAAGGCCGAGCCGCTGCGGCCCACGGAGGAGGACGAACTCGCCCACACCCCGACCGCGGAACCGCTGTGGAGCGAGAGCTGGTACGCCGACTTCGCCGACGCGGCACAGGGATTGGGCGGCTGGTTTCGCATCGGCCTGATCGCCAACCAGCGCACCGCCCTCGTGCACGCGCTGCTGTGCGGACCCGGCCTGCCGACCGTCGCGCTCGACGCCGAAGTCCCGCTGCCGGAGGACCCGTGGCTGGTGCGCACCGACGACTTCGATCTGAGCCACGCCGCGAGCGCACCGCTGCAGGCCTACCGCGTCGACGTGCGGGCACGGGCACAGGCGTATTCCGACCCGTCGGCGTTGTTGCGCGGCGAGCCGGGAACACCCGTCGAGATGACGATGAGCCTGGTGTGGGCTACCGACGGCACCCCGTACAAGTATCGGCTCACGACGCGCTACGAAATCCCTTGCAGCGTCACGGGAACCGTAACGGTGGACGGCGAGAGCTACCGCGTGGACTCGGCGCCCGGGCAGCGTGACCACTCCTGGGGGGTGCGCGACTGGTGGAGCATGGACTGGATCTGGAGCGCGCTGCACCTCGAGGACGGCACCCACCTGCACGGCGTGAACATCCGCATCCCGGGCGCGCCGGCGTTCAGCATCGGCTACGCCCAGGACGCCGACGGCGACGTCGTCGAGCTGGACACCGTTGCCTCGCGGGAAGCCTTCGGCGACAACGGGTTACCGCTGAACGCGACGCTGGGCCTGCACCCCGGCGGCGTCACCGCGGACATCGAGGTGCGCGGGCAGGCGCCGGTGCGCCTGGTCGCCGCCGACGGGCGGGTGAGCCAGTTTCCGCGGGCCTGGGTCAGCGTCAGCACGGCGGACGGCCGCGCCGGTGTCGGTTGGGTGGAATGGAACCGCAACCTGCCGCAGTAGCCGCCGGCCCACCCGTCGTGGTGATGGGCGTCTCGGGATCGGGCAAGTCGACGGTGGTGGCGGCGTTGGCCCGGCGGCTCAACGTGCCCTTCGTCGACGCCGACGCCCTGCACTCGCCGGCCAACATCGCCAAGATGACCGCCGGTGAGCCGCTGACCGACGACGACCGCTATCCCTGGCTGGAAACCGTCGGCGCGTGGCTGTCCGATCATCGCGACGGCGGGGTGGTGAGTTGCTCGGCGCTGAAGCGCACATACCGCGACCAGCTGCGGGCGCACTGCCCGCGGGTGGAGTTTTTGCACCTGCGCGGTTCACCGGAACTCATCGGCGCCAGGTTGGCCGCCAGGGCCGGCCACTTCATGCCGGCGGCGCTGTTGCGGTCGCAGTTCCAGGCGTTGGAACCCCTCGGCCCCGACGAGGCGGGCGTCACCGCGGACGCCGGCCAGGCGGTCGACGCCATCGTGGACACCTTCGTGGCGCGGGCGGGGTAGTAGCGCCGCCGGGTCGGGCGGCTACCAGGGGCGGCGGCGCCGACGGGTCTTGGCCCCATCGTTGACTCGTTCCCGAGCGGCGTCGGCGAGTTGACTGCCGCGCGCGGCCGCCGTGTTCGCGAGTTCGCTGCCGCGCAGCCGCGCGATCTCGGCGAACTCCACCCCGCGGTCGCGCGCCGTGTCGGCCAGTTCCTCGCCGCGTTTGCGGGCCTTCTTGGCCAGCGGGGCGCCCTTGTCCGCCGCCGTGCCGGCCAGCTCCTCGCCGCGTTTGCGCGCCTTCTTGGCCAGCGGAGCACCCTTCTCCGCGGCGGTGCTGGCCAGCTCCTCGCCGCGTTTGCGGGCCTTTTTGGCCAGCGGGGCGCCCGCGGCGGTGCTGGCCAGCTCGCGGCCCCGTTCGAGGGCGGCCTCGGCGTACGGGGCGCCCCGTTCGGCCGCGGTGCTGGCCAGTTCGCGACCGCGCTCGACGGCGGCCTCGGCGTAGGGCGCGCCCCGTTCGGCGGCGGTGCTGGCCAGCTCGCGCCCCCGCTCGGCGCCCGCCTGCAGGCCGTGCACGATCCGCTCCCCGAGTTCGTCGAACCTGTCGTCGGATCCGGGCAGCGCCGAGGAAACCCGTTCGGAGAGCCGCTCGGCCGCCTGCCGTCCCCGCCAGCCCAGCGACGGCTTGCCGGCCGTGTCGGCGGAGGCGATCATCAGCCCGCCCAGCAGGCTGAGATCGGTCAGGAAGTCCTTGCGCTTCTGGGCCTTGAGCGCCGGGTCGCTTTCGCTCCAGAACATGTGCGCGCCGAGGTTGGCCGGCAGCACCGTGAAGGCGAGGGCCGCCGAGGCGATCCGCGGCGCTTTGCCGGTGGCAAGCAACAGGCCGCCGCCGATTTGAACGGCGGCGTTGATTTGGGCGAACGTCTGGGGGTCGCTGGGAATGCTGCTGCCGACGGGGTCCGGCAGGGCCCGAAGACCGTCGACCGCCGGCGCCGCGGCCTCGGCCGCGGGCTTGGGATTGAGGAGCGAGTCGATTCCCTGGCCGATGAACACCGCCGACAGCAGGGGCCTCGCGATTCTGCGGATCAACATGGCAGCTGGGTTACCCGACCGCCCGGCAAACAAACCGTGCCCGGCTGAACGGCCAGCTAGCCGCCCGTCGAGGCTAGGGTGGACCCGTGCGAGCGTTGGTCATCGTCGACGTGCAAAACGACTTCTGCGAGGGCGGCTCCGTGCCGGTTCGTGGCGGCGCGCGCCTGGCCTCCGCCCTCAACGAGTATCTGGCCGGCCGGCCAGGCTACGACCATGTCGTGGCGACCGCGGACTGCCACGTCGACCCGGGCGATCACTTCTCCGAGCGCCCCGATTTTTCGTCGTCGTGGCCGCCGCACTGCGTCGCGGGCAGCGCCGGTGCGGAGTTTCATCCCGACCTCGACACCGGCCCGATCGAGGCCGTCTTCCGCAAGGGCGCCTCGGGCGCGGCCTACAGCGGCTTCGAGGGCGTCGACGAGAACGGCACCTCGCTGCTCGAGTGGTTGCGCCGGCGCGGGGTCGACGAGGTCGACGTCGTCGGGATCGCCACCGATCATTGCGTCCGGCGAACCGCCGAGGACGCGGCCGGGGCCGGCCTGACCACGAGGGTACTGGTGGACCTGACGGCGGCGGTGGCGGCGGACTCCGCCGCGGCGGCGCTGGAGGAGATGAGAACCGTCGGCGTCGAGCTGGTGGGCGGAAGCTGATGGTGGTGCCGCTCGACCGGGGGCGCCTGCTCGCCGCGGTGGAGCGCTCACCGCAGGCGGCCGCCGCGCACGACCGCGCCGGGTGGGTCGGGCTGTTCACCCCCGACGGCCAAATCGAAGACCCGGTGGGATCCCGGCCGCACCGGGGGCACACCCAGATCGGCCGGTTCTATGACACCTTCATCGGTCCGCGCGACATCACGTTTCATCGCGACCTCGACATCGTCTTCGGCACAACCGTTCTGCGCGATCTCGAACTCGAGGTATCGATGGGCCCGGCGGTGACGATGTACATTCCCGCCCTGTTGCGCTACGACCTCCGAGAGGCCAACGGCAGCTGGAAGATTGGCAGATTGCGCGCCTACTGGGAGTTGCCGGCGATGATGCTGCAATTCCTGCGAACCGGGCCGCGCGCGGCGTCACCCGCCCTGCAGCTGTCGCGTGGCCTGGTGGCCAACCAGGGGTTGCGGGGGACCGTCGGCTTCCTGGCCGGTCTTCGGCGGCCCGGGGCGCGGCCCAAGAGGCTGGCGGAGGCGTTCCTGGGCGCCGTCTCGCGGCACGACGAGCCCGCGGCCGTGCGTGTGTTAGCGCCCGGTGCCCCAACAACTTTGGGCGACGACGACCCGCTCGACATCAGCGAGCTCGTCGAGCAACTCTGCGGTGCCAAGTGGACCAAGGTGATCGGCGCCGGTGCGACGGTCGCGGTCTCGGTCAACTCCGCCCACGGCCGCGGGATCGTGTTGGTGAATGCGGCGTGGCCCGGCAAGGCGATCGACCGGATCCGCTACTTTCCGGCGTGAGGAGTGGCCGGGCTCAGCGCGCGACCATCAGGGCCAGCGTTGCGGCGGACAGGCACAGATAGGCGCCGGGAAACGCGATGTTGTAAACGACATGGGCCCGCAGGTGCGTGATCACCGCGCCGACGAAGAACAAGACCAGCCCGGCGGCGGCCGCGATGCCCAGCGCCCGCAGGCCCAGCAGCCCCACCACCAGCCCGGCGGCCCCGGCCAGCTTCGCCGCCGCCAGGGGTGCCAGCCACGAGCGCGGCACCCCGACCTCGGCCGAGTTGGCCAGGACGAACCCGGCCGGAATGAGGTCGGCGACGGCGATTCCGGCCGTGACGACGGCAGTTGTTAGCGTGACGATGACGTAGGCGGTATGCATCTGAGTCAATCCCTTGTCCTACAGCTATTTCCGCAGCGGCGAGCCGAATGGCCGCGGAGCGCGTCGCGGCGCACAATCGGTAGGGTCATGGTGCTGGTCTCCTTTGCGACAGAGAGTTCGATGGATGCGTTCACCTTCTTGACGACTCCCGCGCAGGAAAGGTGACCTATGAGCGCACCCAAAAATCTTGCCGATCTCGCGCAACGGTTCGACGCGGATCGGCGACACCTGAGGTCGGTCGCGTTCGGGCTGCTCGGCTCGGCGGCCGATGCCGACGACGCGGTGCAGTCGGCGTGGCTGAAGGCCAGCCGGTACGGAATCGACGGAGCTGCAGGAGTGGCCAACCTCACCGGCTGGTTCACGACGATCACCGCCCATGAGGCGCTCGACCAGCTGCGGGCACGCAAGCGGCGCGCCGAGCAACCGCTCGCCGACCCCGACGAACTCGACCGGCTCGCCGGAACCGCGGTGCCGCCCGCGGACGAGGCGGCGCTGGTGGCGGACTCGGTCAGCAAAGCGCTGCTGGTCGTGCTCGACCGGCTCTCACCCGCTCAGCGTGTCGCTTTCGTGCTGCACGACGTATTCGCGATGCCCTTCGAGACCATTGCCGGCCTGCTGGGCCGATCGCCGGCGGCCGCCAAGAAGCTCGCAAGCCGGGCGCGCGGCCGGTTGCACGCCGGTCCGGCCGCCGAACCCGCCCGCGCGGCCGCGCATCTCGAGGTCGTGGAGGCGTTTCTGGCGGCGTCCCGCGGCGGGGACATCGCCACCCTGCTCGAGTTGCTGGCGCCCGACGTGGTGCGCCGGGTCGACCCGGCGCTGGTCGGGGCGGGCGTGCCGGTCGAGCTGCGCGGCGCGCGGGTCGTCGCCGAGGAGACCCGCCACTTCACCCGGCGCGCGCGGGCCGGCGTCGTGCTGCTCATCGACGGTGCCCCGGGCGTCGTCCTTGCGCCCCACGGGCGCGCGCAGGTCCTCCTGCGGATCGGCATCGGAACCGACAACCGCATTCACACCATCGACATCACCGGAGATCCGGACCGCCTGAGCCGGGCGGTTCTCGCGCTGCCGGCGGTCGGGCAACGTCGGGAGAGCCATGCTCGATAGGCCGTTCGGGCGACGCAGCCTGTTGCGCGGCGCGGGCGCGCTCACCGCCGCGTCGCTGGCGCCGTGGGCCGCCGGTTGCGCTCCGGACGACGACGCGTTGACCTTCTTTTTCGCCGCCAATCCCGACGAGCGGGATCGCCGGTTGCGCATCGTCGAGGAGTTCGAGCGCCAACATCCCGACATCAAGGTTCGGCCGGTGCTGTCGGCGCCGGGCGTCATGCAGCAGCTATCGACGTTTTGCGCCGGCGGCAAGTGCCCCGACGTGTTGATGGCGTGGGAATTGACCTATGCCGAACTGGCCGACCGGGGGGTGTTGTGCGACCTCAACGCCATGCTCGCGCGCGACCCGGCCTTCGCGGGCGAACTGCGATCGGACAGCATCCCGTCGCTGTACGACACGTTCGCGTTCAACGGGGGGCAGTACGCGCTCCCGGAGCAGTGGTCGGGGAACTACCTGTTCTACAACAAGCGGCTTTTCGCCGAGGCCGGGCTGCCGGCGCCGCCCGGCACCTGGGAGCGGCCGTGGACCTTCACCGAGTTCCTGGACACTGCCACGGCTCTCACCAAGCGCGACAGGTCCGGGCGAACCACGCAGTGGGGTTTCGTCAACTTGTTTTCCTCGTATTACTCGGCCGGGTTGTTCGCCATGAACAACGGCGTCCCGTGGGCCACCCCGCTGACGAACCCGACCCACTTCAATTTCGGCGACGACGCCTTCACCGACGCCGTCCAGTTCTACGCCGACCTGTCCAACAAACACCGGGTGGCGCCCAACGCATCCGAGGTGCAGTCGATGTCCACACCCGATCTGTTCGCGTCGGGCCGGGCGGGGATCGCGATGGGTGGCCACTGGCGCTACCAGACGTTCATCCGCGCCGAGGACCTGGATTTCGATGTCGCCCCGTTGCCGGTGGGACCGCGCCGGCAAGGGCAGCCCGCCTGCTCCAACATCGGATCGACGGGGCTGGCAATCTCCGCGAGCAGCCAACGCAAGCAGCAGGCATGGGAATTCGTGAAATTCGCGACCGGGCCCGTCGGCCAGGCGCTGACGGGTGAATCCACCCTCTTCGTGCCGGTGCTGCGCTCCGCGCTCAACTCGGCCGGCTTCGCCGAATCGCACCACAGGATCGGCAATCTGGCCGTGCTCACCCAGGGGCCGGCCCATTCGGAGGGGATGCCGGTCACCCCGGCGTGGGAAAAGATCGCCGCCCTGATGGACCGCAGCTTCGGACCCGTGCTGCGCGGATCCCGGCCGGCGACGTCGCTGGCGGGGCTGTCGCCCGCCCTCGACGAGGTGCTGCGCAATCCATGACGTCGACCGATACCCGCAAGAATGCCAAAGGATCCGGTCCGTTGCGGCGGCGCGCGCGGGCCGGTCGCCTCTTCGTGGCGCCCAACCTGACTGCGGTCGCGGTGTTCATGGTCTTCCCGCTGGTGTTCTCGCTGTACATGAGCTTTCAGAGCTGGGACGTGTTCAGGCCGCCGAAGTTCGTGGGGCTGAAGAACTTCACGGAGCTGTTCACCTCAGACCCGCTGTTTCTCATCGCCATCCGCAACACGGTGATCTTCACGCTGGGCACAGTGGTACCGACCGTCGTCATCAGCCTCGTCGTGGCCGCGCTGCTGAACCGAAAGATCAAGGGCATCGGCGTCTTTCGCACCATCGTCTTTCTGCCCCTGGCCATCTCGTCGGTGGTGATGGCGGTCGTGTGGCAGTTCGTCTTCAACACCGATGACGGGCTACTCAACATCATGCTCGGCTGGGTCGGCATCGGCCCGATCCCCTGGCTGGTGGACCCCCACTGGGCCATGGCGTCGCTCTGCGTCGTCAGCGTCTGGCGCAGCGTGCCGTTCGCCACCGTCATCTTGCTGGCCGCGATGCAGGGAGTGCCCGAAAATCTCTACGAGGCGGCCAGAATCGACGGAGCGGGCGAGGTCCGACAGTTCGCGTTCATCACGGTGCCGCTGATCCGGGGGGCCATGTCGTTCGTGGTGGTCATCTCGATCATCCACGCGTTCCAGGCGTTTGACATGGTCTACGTCCTCGACGGGCCGAACGGCGGGCCGGAAAGCTCTACCTACGTGCTGGGCATCATGTTGTTTCAGCACGCCTTCTCGTTCCTGGAATTCGGCTACGCGTCGGCGCTGGCCTGGGTGATGTTCGCGATCTTGCTCGTGTTGACCGTCGTGCAGCTGCGCCTCACCCGGCAGCGTTCTCTGGAGGTGTCCGGTGGCCTCGGCTGAGCGGGTGTTCACGCGCAACGTTTTTCGCGCCGTGGTGATCTACACCGCGCTGTTGGCGATCGCGTGGTGCTGGCTGTTCCCGATCGCCTGGGCGGTGTCCGGCTCGTTGAAGCGGGAAGGCGAGGTGACCGAGCCCAGGCTGTTGCCGGCGCATCCGCGGTGGTCGAACTACACCGAGGTGTTCTCGCTGATGCCGTTCGGGCGCATGTTCTTCAACACCGTGCTGTACGCGGGGTGCGTCACGGCCGGGCAGGTCTTCTTCTGTTCGCTGGCGGGATACGCGTTTGCGCGGCTGCGGTTTCGCGGTCGCGACACGCTGTTCGTGTTGTACCTGGGCACCCTGATGGTGCCGCTGACCGTCACGGTGATCCCGCAGTTCATCCTGATGCGGACGCTGGGATGGGTGGACACGCCGTGGGCGATGATCGTGCCGGGTTTGTTCGGCAGCGCGTTCGGCACCTACCTCATGCGGCAGTTCTTCCGAACGCTGCCCACCGATCTCGAGGAGGCGGCGATCCTGGACGGCTGCTCGCCGTGGCAGATCTACTGGCGGATCCTGCTGCCGCACGCCAGGCCGGCGGTGCTGGTGCTGGCGGTGCTCA
Source organism: Mycobacterium sp. E3198 (assembly GCF_001667015.1). Taxonomy (GTDB): domain Bacteria; phylum Actinomycetota; class Actinomycetes; order Mycobacteriales; family Mycobacteriaceae; genus Mycobacterium. The sequence continues at coordinate 9,240 of NZ_LZIS01000203.1, forward strand.
CCTGGGTCAACGTCTGGAACGACTTCCTCTGGCCCCTGCTGATGCTCCAGCGTGACAGCCTCGCCACCCTGACGCTGGGCCTGGTGCGGCTGCGGGGCGAGTACGTCGCGCGCTGGCCGGTGATCATGGCGACCTCCATGCTGATCATGGTGCCGCTGGTCATCATCTACGCTGTCGCGCAGCGCTCGTTCGTGCGCGGCATCGCCGTCACCGGAATGAACGGATAGCCATGGCCTCGGTGAGTTTCGAGCGGGCGACGCGCCGCTATCCGGGGGCGGATCGCCCCGCCCTGGACGGCCTCGACCTCGACGTGGCGGACGGCGAGTTCGTCGTTCTGGTCGGGCCGTCCGGATGCGGAAAGACGACCTCGCTGCGGATGGTGGCCGGACTCGAAACGCTGGATTCCGGGCGCATCCGGATCGGGGACCGGGACGTCACCAACGTCGATCCCAAGGATCGCGACGTCGCGATGGTGTTCCAGAATTACGCGCTCTACCCGCACATGACCGTGGCGCAGAACATGGGCTTCGCGCTGAAGATCGCGAAGACCCCCAAGGCCGAGATCCGCGAGCAGGTGCTGGCCGCGGCGAAACTGCTTGACCTGCAACCCTACCTGGATCGCAAACCCAAAGACCTGTCGGGCGGGCAGCGCCAGCGGGTGGCGATGGGCCGCGCGATCGTGCGCCGGCCGCACGTGTTCCTGATGGACGAGCCTTTGAGCAATCTCGACGCCAAATTGCGGGTGCAGACCCGCAACCAGATCGCCGCGCTGCAGCGCCGGCTGGGAACCACCACGGTTTACGTCACCCACGACCAGGTGGAGGCGATGACCATGGGGGACCGGGTCGCCGTGCTGTGCGACGGCGTGCTGCAACAGTTCGCGGCACCGCGCGAGCTCTACCGCAACCCGGACAACGTGTTCGTCGCGGGGTTCATCGGGTCGCCGGCGATGAACCTGTTCACCCTGCCGATCGTGGACTCCGCGGTGTCACTGGGGGACTGGCCGATCGCGCTGCCGCGTGGGATGGCCGGCACCGCAACCGAGGTCGTGGTCGGGGTCCGCCCCGAGCACTTCGAACTGGGCGGCCTCGGCGTGGAGATGGAGGTCGACGTGGTCGAGGAGCTCGGCGCCGACGCCTACCTCTACGGTCGAATCACCGGCTCGGGCAACGTGATCAGCCAGCCCGTCGTCGCGCGCGCCGACGCGCGGCACCCGCCGGAAAAGGGCAGCCGGGTGCGCATGCATCCGCAACCCGGGCACCTGCATTTCTTCGGCACGGACGGCCGGCGAATCTCCTAGCTACCCGCGGGCGCACCCGATCGCCTGCAGCCGGCGCTGCACGCGATCGATGTCATCCTGCGAGGGCATCGCGTTGGTGACGTGGGTGATCGCCACGCCGACGTCGGCGGTACTGATCGGCGGGCACCGGCGCATGATCAGTTCTCTTGTGATGGTGGTGATCTCGTCGTTGGATACGCGTCGACGCGACAACGCCGCCAGCGGCACGTACCCGGTTACCGGCATGCCGGTGGGGTAACCGGCGCGCACGAAGGCGACAATGCTCGACACCCAATGCGACAGGTCCATACGTCCACCTCGCTCACCGCCACACGCCTGTGCATTGGCGGCACTTAGCAACCTAGCAGTAGCGACGTCATCAGCCCGGTAAGACCACGCAGTTACTTACGACTAATTTATGGATTTTTCAGGCTTGCGCCCGAATCCTTAGCGCTTTAACAATTTCGACGAGTGGAGAGCCGGCGGCGGAGTCGGCGCGCCCTAAGGGCGTTTGGCCGCAACGCTTCCTAGTATTGCCGGGTGGTTGATCGCTATGGAACCGATGTCCTCGCCGCCGGGCGGCGCAAGCCACGCTCGACCGAGCACCCGGCGGAGCTCGGCCTGGTCGTCGAGGACGTGGAGAGCGGCTACGTCGGCGCGGTGGTGCGGGTCGAGCACGGTCGCGTCGAGCTGGAGGACCGGCACGGCCGCACCCGCGGCTTTCCGCTCGGCCCAGGGTATTTGCTCGAGGGACGCCCGGTGATCCTGACCGCGCCGCGTCGCGCGGCACCCGTCGCCACGGGCCGGACGGCGTCCGGCTCGGTCGCGGTGCCCGGCGCGCGTGCCCGCGTCGCGCGGGCCAGCCGCATCTACGTCGAGGGCCGCCACGACGCCGAACTGATCGCCCAGGTGTGGGGTGCGGACCTGCGCATCGAGGGCGTGGTCGTCGAGCATCTCGGTGGGATCGACGATCTGGTGGGCATCGTGGCGGAGTTCCGGCCCGGCCCCGGCCGCCGGCTCGGGGTGCTCGTCGATCACCTCGTCGCGGGTTCGAAGGAGGCACGAATCGCCGAGGCGGTACGACGGGGACCGGGTGGTCCCGACACCCTCGTCGTTGGCCATCCCTACGTCGACATCTGGGCGGCGGTCAAGCCGCAGCGGCTTGGCCTGGCGGCCTGGCCGACGGTGCCTCGGCAGCTGGAATGGAAGCACGGGGCCTGCGCGGCGCTGGGCCTGCCGCACGCCAGCCAGGCGGACATCGCGCGTGCCTGGCGGAAAATTCGCTCGAGCGTGCGCGATTGGAACGATCTGGAGCCGGCGCTCATCGGCCGCGTCGAGGAGCTCATCGACTTCGTGACGCAACCGGCCGGCGCCTGAATCCCACCTTCGGCGCGCTTTGCGGCGACCGGCGGGTGACGCGGCGGTTACATCTCGGGGAATTCAACGGCCCCAACGGCTTCCAGCGACCGCCCTATGTCCCCGTGGGTTGAGGACTAAAGCCTCACGACCGACGGGCCGCCGCCCGATAGCGTCACTGCTGACGAAGGGAGAAACCAAGTGTCGACATCTACGAAGCGGCTGGGCATCGTCGTCGCGGTCGACGGCTCGCCGGCGGCCGATGCGGCCGCCTGCTTTGCGGCCCACGAGGCGGCAATGCGCAACGTCCCACTGACGGTCGTCCACGCGGTGGCTACCCCGACCGCCACCTATCCGCCGGTGCCGTATCCCGAAGCCCTGGTGGTGCGGCTGGAGGACGACGGCAAAAAGGCCATCATGCACGCGGTCAAGATCGCCGAGGACGCGATGCCGGCCGACGCGAAGGTCTCGATCGGCCGGGAGTTGGTGTATTCCAACGCGGCAGCGGCCCTGATCAAGATGTCCGACGAGGCGGAAATGATCGTCGTGGGGACCTCCGGTCGGGGGCTGCTGGCCCGCGGCGTGCTCGGTTCGGTCAGTTCGACGGTGGTGCGCCACGCGAATTGCCCGGTCGCCGTCGTTCATGACGAGGGGCTACCCGACCAGGAGGACGCCCCTGTGCTCCTGGGAGTCGACGGGTCCGCGATTTCCGAGCGCGCGACGGAGCTCGCGTTCGACGAAGCCTCTCGCCGCGGTGTCGACCTCGTCGCCCTGCACGCGTGGAGCGACATCACGACCGAAGTTCCGTATCTGGATTGGGCGACGGTCGAGGAGGAGGCGCAGCGCAGCCTCGGCGAGAGCCTGGCGGGCTGGCTGGAAAGCTACCCGGACGTGACGGTGCATCGCCGCGTCGTCCGCGATCGGCCGGCCCGGCACCTGATCGACGAGGCGGCGTCCGCTCAGCTCGTCGTGCTGGGCAGCCATGGGCGGGGGAGCCTGACCGGCATGCTGCTCGGCTCGGTGAGCAACACCGTCCTGCATTCGGTGCGGGTCCCGGTCATCGTCGCCAGGCCGTCGCCCCAGTCCTAGCGGGCCCCGTTCCCACCGCGAGCAGACGCAAAATCGCACGCTGAATTCCATTCGCGTGCGATTTTGCGTCTGCTCGCCGAGCTAGCCGCCGTGCAGGATGGTGGCCGCGAACGCGCACAGCGCTGCGGGGTCGCGTCCGGCGCGCAGGACCGTGCGGTCCGGGCGCACCAACGCCGCGCTGGCGTGGCCCCGGCGCAGCCACGCGTCCAGCGGGCCGCCGGGTTGCGCGGCCACGACGGCGACGCCGCGCCGGCGCAACAGCGCTTGGTCCGCGGCGCGGGGTTCACCGACGCTGATCAGCGCGAAACCCGTTCCGATCAGGTCGTCGAGCCGGCGACCGTTGGGCAGCAACGGGTTTGGGCACAGCGTGCCGGCGAGCCGGCGCGGGCGACGCGACTTGCACACCAGCGCGGAGGCGCGCAGCGCCGGGGTGGTCGAATCGACCACCTTGTCGCGCAGGCCCGGGATCAGCCGCAGCCGGGGCAGCACCACGCGGCGCGCCGCGTCGCCGACTCGACCACCCCCGGTCATCGCCCAGCCGACGCCCAGCGCCAGCCGGATCATGTACCGGGTGTGCGGCTTGCGCTCCCGCTCGTAGGTGTCGAGCACGTCCGCGGAAAGGGTGCCGTCGTGGACGCCGGCGATCTTCCAGGCGAGATTGGCGGCGTCCCGCGTGCCCGCGCCCATGCCCTGGCCGATGAACGGGGGAGTGAGGTGTGCCGCGTCGCCGAGGAGGAAGACGTTTCCACGCCGCCACCGGTCGGCGATCTGCGCGCGGAAGGTGTACTCGGTGACCCGCAGCAGGTGCAATTCGCCGTCCGCGACGCCACCGACCCACGGGGCGATCAACGGCCGCAGCGCGGCCAAAGTGTCGAAGTCGTCGGCGCTTTCGCCGGCCAGCAACCGGAATTCCCACCGGTAGCGGGCGGGCCCGATGCGCATGTACGTTCCCGCGCGGACGGGGTCGCACACCTGGTGCACGCCGTCCCACTGACGCAGGTCGGCGTCGCTGGCCACGTCGGCGACCAGCCAACGCTGCTCGAAGTTCAAATCCCGCATCGCCGAGCCGATCTGGGCCCGCACCACACTGTTGGCGCCATCGCAGCCCAGCAGGTAGCCGGCCTCGACGTGCCGCCCGCGGCCGTCGCGGCGGTCGGTGAAACTCACGCGCACGCCGTCGCCGTTGTCGGTCAGCTCGGTGACCTCCGCGTCGCCGCGTATCTCGGCGTTCGGGTACCGCTTCAGGTTCGCGCGCAGGACCGCTTCCAATTCGGGTTGATCGAACATGTTGGCCTGGGGGAAGCCGTTGGGGCTGCGGGCCGGATCGCGGTTGAACTCGGCGAGCACCCGGGGTGGCCGGGATCGGTTGTCCAGCAGCCGCAGACCCAGCGTGGGCCGCGAAATCGCGGCGAACTCGTCGCCGGCGCCGAGACGGGCGATGACCCGATAGATTTCGTCGTCGAGGTGCACGGCACGCGGCTGCGGGTAGATCCCGGGCCAGCGGTCGAGCACGAGGCAGTCCACCCCGTGTTGCGCCAACAACGTGGCGGCGGTGATGCCGGTCGGGCCGGCGCCCACGATGACGACCGGGACGCGCCGAATGGGGTGGTCCGTCACGCGAATCGGATTGTGGTGCGCTGGGTTCCGAGATCGATCGTGCCGTCGTCGGTGGCAACCGACGCCTCGACGACATCGCCGTCCTGCAGGTAGTCGCGGTTGCCGGCCTGGCGGGAGAAGAACATCTTCCACTTCACCGCCGGTGGCAACAGGTTTCCGACGATCTGCATCGGCTTGGGCGGCGCGCTCAGCGCGGTGCCGACCGGGGTACCGGTGAGAATCAGGTCGCCGGGGGCGAGCTCCTGGAATTGGGTGAGCGACTGCAGCGCCTCCAGCGGCCGGTACAGCATGTCGCCCTCGACGAGCGCGTTTTGCCGCTCGCGGCCGTTGACGCTCAGGCGTAGCCGCAGGTCGCCGAACCGCTTCAGCTCGTCGGCCGTCAGCAAGACCAGCTCCGGCCCGACCGGCGTGAACGTGGGGTAGGACTTGGCCTCGTAGAACTGGGTCTGCGGAAGCTGGATGTCGCGCGCCGAGACGTCGTTGGTGACGACCAGACCGGCGATGTGGTCGGCGAGGTTGGCGTCGGAAATCGTCGTGCCGATGGGGATTTGCCGTCCGATGACCAACCCGATCTCCACCTCGTAGTCGAGGAGCTTGACGTGTGCGGGCTTGACGATGTCGTCGAACGGGCCGTTGATCGACGCCGACGCCTTGCGAAAGAACGTGAGCGGCACCGTCGCCGGGTCCATGCCCGCGTCCCTGACGTGCGACGTGAAATTGGTCATCTGCGCCACCACCCGGCACGGCCTGGTGACCGGTGAGACCAACGTGAGGCTGTCCACGGTGACGGCGTCCGTGCCGGCGGCGGCGGCCCGGATAGCGGCGTCCAATGCCGTCCGGTCGCCGAGCAGCGCGGCGGTGGTGGTGGCGGCGGTGTCGATCTTCGCGGCGCCGTCGGGAGTCTTGAGCCACCACGAGTCGGCGGTGTGCAGCACGGAAACGGTCATGAGGTGGGCACTTTCAGTAGGCCGACGAGGCGGTTGACATCGAATTCGTTGCTGGTGCGCAGCGCGCTGATCAGCGAAACCAACTCGTGCCGAGCCGATTTCACGCCCAAGCCGAGGAAGTCCTTCGTCGCCGGCGGCCCCCACTGAGCCAGACCGGACGCGGTGAAGGGCGCCCAGCCGGGCTCGACGGTGTTGTCGAACAGGTCACCGTCGGCGAAGTGCTCGACCAGGAAACCGTCGGGATCGCGCCAGTAGTCGAAGATCTGGCTGCCCTGGATGTGCCTGCCGATGCCCCACGACCGGAAATAGCCTCGCTCCCTGAGGTATTCGCCGCCGGCGGCCAGGGCGTCGAGGTCGCTGACCTGGTATGCGGAGTGCACGTAACGGTTGGCCGGACCCAGCGCCATGGCCAGCGTGTGGTGGTCGGCCGGGGTAGAACCGCGATCGCAGCGAATGAAGCTCATGGTCGGCCCGCGCTGGCGCTGACCCTGGAAGAACAGGAAGTCGCTGACGATCATCCCGAGGTTGTCCAGGTACCAGTTCAGTGTTTCGAGGTACTTGGTCGACTGCATCACCAGGTGACCCAGCCGCTCCACCCGCGCCGGCACCCGGGGGGGACGCTGGCCGACGTTGGTGCGCCGCACGTCGTCACCGAAATTGAACGCGTGGGGTCGCTGGCCCGGCAGGTCTGGCAGCTGGTGCGTGCCGGCGACGACGCGGACGGGTGTGCCGCTGGGGTCGGTCAGATCGACCGACAACCCGCCGATGCTCTCGGGCAGCGGCCGCACGGTGGCGCCGGACTTGTCGGCCAGCCGCAGGACGTCGGCCTCGTCACCCGCCTGGAACGCGACGCCGGCGAATCGCGTCTGCCGGCCCCGGCGCAGGATCACGCACGGACCGCTCGGGCGGGTGCCGCGCAAGTGCAGTTCGTCGGGCAGGCGCCGCGCCGTCTGGAAGCCGAAGGCCTGGGCGAACGCCTCGGCGCGCGTGAGGTCGGGCTTTTCGAACTCCAGCCAGGCCAGGTCGGCCACTTTGACGACCGGGTTGCGGGACCGGCCGGGGTGTTCGCCCCGCAGCGCGCCGTGTTCGCTGTGCAGCTCCTGGTGGGCGTTTTTGGTCAGGTTCATCGCGATCTCCAAACTAACTGACGAAATCGTCACATACGAACAACCTCTCGGTCAAGAGCTGCTGACGAAATCATCAGAAGTGAGGCATACTGCTCAAGGTGAGCGCGATACCCGAGGGCGTGGAGCCGCCCAGCCGCTTGGAACGCCGGAAACAGCGCACCCGCGCGGCCCTGATCGGCGCAGCCCAGCGGCTGATCGCCGAGGGCAAGGTCAACGTGCCGGTCTTGGAGATCACCCGGGTGGCCGACGTCGGGATGGGCTCGTTCTACAACCACTTCGACAGCAAGGAACAGCTGTTCGAGGCGGCGGTCGCCGACGTGCTCGACGCGCACGGGGCGATGCTGGACCGGCTCACCGAGGCGATCGTCGACCCCGCCGAGACGTTCGCCACCAGTTTCCGGCTGACCGGCCGCCTGTTTCGTCGCCGCCCACAGGAAAGCGACATCTTGCTGGCGAACGGCCTCGCGCTGCTGTCATCCGACCGCGGCCTCGCCCCGCGGGCATTGCGCGACATCTTGGCCGGCGCCGACGCCGGGAGGTTCACGATCGACGACCCGAAACTTGCCCTGGCCGTTGCCGGTGGCGCGCTGCTGGGGCTCGGGAAGCTGCTGCGGGACGATCCGGATCGCGACGATGCGCGCGCCGCCGACAGCGTCACCGAAAAGGTGCTGCGGCTGTTCGGGCTCGGCGCCGACGAGGCACACGCGATCTGCCAGCGCCCGCTTCCCGACGACCCGTTCTCCCGGCCTTAGCGGTGTCGCGTGTCGGTCGACCACACGTTGGCGCAGCCCGGGCACTGCAGCTTCACCAGCGTCGCGCGGTTGCTGAGCAAGTACTGCCAGTGCGAGCCGCAGTTGCGGTGACTTCGGCATTCGGAGCACCTGTTGTGGCCCCAGCCGCAATTCGGGCACGGCAGCCAGGCGCGGCGGGACGGGTCGGCGTGGGGATGAAACGGGAACCTCAGCGGCACGGTAAGTAAGCCTTCCTATGTAATGCTTAGGGTAGCCTACCCACATAAATGGGAGCGAAACCGGTGGGGCTGTCAGGCCCCTTTGCGGGCGTCGTTCCCGCCGGCCGACACGATGTGCGCAACCAGCTTGCCGCCGCGGCTGACCTCGATCGTCTGCCCGGCGGCGACCTTGTCGAAATAGCGCCCCGCGCGCTTGCGCAGCTCGTCGAGCTCGATTCGGCGCCCGGCGTCGGCGGCTCGCGGGGCCATCATCGGGTCACCGGCCGACACGATCCGCGCCAGTAACCTGCCGCCCCGCACGACGTAGATCGTCTCGCCGGCCGCCACCCGATCGAAGCAGCGCCCGGCGCGCGTTCGCAGTTCCTCGAGCCCGACCCAACCGCCGGGCTCCGACGCGGAGACTTTGACGGTTCGCGCCGGGATCGGCGCCACCCGCCAGTCGCCGACGGGCACGATGCGCGCCACCAGCTTGCCGCGACGGACCACGTCGATCGCTTCCCCGGCGGCAACCCGCTCGAGATACGTACACGCGTCGCTCCGGAGTTGGCCCAGGCCAATCACTTCCGGCATTTCGCTCCGATCTCGGTAGGTCACCGGCGGCCGCGGCACGGCCCGCAACCCCATGTAATTATATGACTGTACGTGCGGTCAGTGTCAAACCCCAGGCGGCCGGTCCGGCTCTGGGCGCGGGCCGCCCGCCGAGCCGCACGCCGCTCGTCGCCAACTGCTCGGAACACAGCGAACAACGTTGCAAATCAGACGAATTGGACAAACAGTGACTCAGCGGGGCGGCGCCAGCATGTCCTTCCACCCGTCGTCGCCGGTTTTGGTCGAGTTTTCGACCGCGTATTTGACGCCGTCGGGCCCGACGAGCGCGCCGCTCTGCGGGCTGTACACGGCGGCGGGAGGCCCGCCCGGGGTGTAGACGCAGGGGTTGGGCTGCTGCCCATTGCACTGGACCGTCCCCGATCCCGGCCGCTGCAACACATCGCTGACGGGGGGCGGCGTGCCCGCGACCCGGTCCGAGGGCGCCGGGTTGAGCCCGTTGTTGACCGACGGCGCCTGCATCACCTGGCCCGGTTTCACCGGCTGGTCGCAGCGCGCCGCGGGTGCCGGGCAGGTCAGGATCTGGTTGGGGTCGCCGTACCACGGGTTGGTGCCCAGCGGGACGTACGGGTTGGGGTCGCGGCATTCCCGGGGCGTCGCGGCGCGCTTGCCGGGAACGTCGACACACGGCAGGTTGCGTGCCCCGCGCACGGCGTTGGCCGGGGCGTCTTGCGGGATCTTGCAATAGGTTCCGGACGGCATCGGTGCCAGGCTGGTGTCCGCCGGAGATCGCCACTCGGCCGCCGGGAGAAATCCGGTCAGACATGGCGGCGGCTGGTTGATCGTCAGTGAGGTGCCCAGCGACGCGTAGCCCGGGAAGGGCGCCGTCACCGTCTGGCCTTCCGAGGCGCCCTGCGGATAGGCGACCAGCAACTGCTCGACGCCCTTGTGGTAGCGCTTGAGCATGTCCAGCACGATCTCGAGGTTCGCCAGGGTCTGCGGCAGCGATTCGCGGATGTCGCCGAACACGGCGTTGACCTGATCGGCGGTCGGTGCGCCCTGCGTCAGGATGCTGCGCACGTGCTGGTCGTTTTCCGCGCTCTGCGCGGCCAGAATGTCGAGGTTGTGCGACCAGCGCTGGATCGAGTCACCCGAGTTGACCTGGCTGTCGATGATCGGCCCGGAATTCTGGATGATGTCGTTGATGTCGGAGATGTTGGTCTTGAAGTCGCCGGCGATCGCCTGCGTCGCATCGACCAGGCGCTGCAAGGCGGGACCCAATCCGCCTACCGCTTGGGCTGTTTCGTCAAGGAGCGAGGAGATCTTCTCCTTGGGCAGCGCGGCCAGCCCGCGGTTGGCGGCGTCCACCGCCGGGCCGATCTCGGTGGGCACGGTGCCGTGGGTGATCGTCTGTCCGGGCGCGAAGTACTTGCCCGGGTTCCCGGTCGACACCAGATCGAGGTACTGCTCGCCGACCGCCGACACCGAATGCACGTTGGCCGACGCGTCGATCGGGATCTTGTAGCGGTCGGCGATGCGCATGGTCACCCGCGCGCCCGTCTCGGTCGGCTCGACCGCGATGACCTTGCCGATGGTCTCACCGCGATAAGCGACGTTGGCCGTCTCGTACAGACCCCCCGACGCGGGCAGGTCCGCGTTCAGCGTGTACTGGCCGATCCCGGCCGCCGTCGGAATTTGCAGGTAGTAGCCGCCCAGTACCACCGCCGTGACCGCGGACAGGATGGCGAACATGATCAGCTGACGCTTGATGAAGGGGGTCAGCATTGCCGATCCGCCCGTTCCACCAGCGGGCCGCCCGGCGCGTCGTTGGGGTTCGGCGTGTACCGGACGTCGGGGATCATCGTTTCGGGGTCGCGGCCCCAGGACTGCTCGAGCGCGCGCAGCGCTCCGGAGAATCCCGTGCCGGTGAGGATCGCGTTATCGACGGAGCTCATGGTCAAATCGAGCGTCAGCGACAGGTTGAAGTAGTCGCCGCGGAACGCCTTCGGCACGGCGTCGATGTCGAACGGCCGGACGAGGATGAGCTTGAGCGCCCGGATCAGATATGGCGCGGAACGGCCGAGTTCCCGCAAGGGGCACTGCAGCGCCTGCAGATTTTCGTGGAGGTCGCCCCGCGAGGCGGACAGGTATTGGTCCGCGACCTGGCTGAGCCGTCCCGTCGCGTCGACGGCGTTGATGAGCAGGTTCTGCTTGTCGGCGAAATGCTTGAGCAGCGGCGGGAATTCGGTGAGGACCCGATCCAGAACGTCGGAGCGGGGGCCCACGTACGCCAACAGCCGGTTGGTGGAATCGATGGCCCGGGTGATGTCGTTTCGCTGCTCGTCGAGCCTGGCGGTGAAGGTGTCCAGCTTGCCCAGGAAGGCGCGGATCGGCTCGGCCCGCCCGTTGACGATGTTGTAGACCTCGTTCTGCAGCACTTCGAGGTTGGGGATGCCGCCGCCGCGCAAGATCATGGCGAGGCTGGCCAGCGTCTGCTCCGTCGTTGGATACGCCGACGCGCTGCTCAGCGGGATGGTGTCGCCGTCCCTCAGCAGCTGTGGGGACGGATTCGGGGGCGCGGCCAACTCGATGTGCTGAGAGCCAAGCAAACTGGTCTGCCCGATCTTGGCGGTCGCGTTCTTGGGTAACTTGACGCCCTTGTCCAGACGCAGCGTCAGCGTGGCGATCCAGTTCTTCAGGCTGATCGCGCGCACCGTGCCGACGAACACGTCGGCCACCCGCACCCGGCTGTTGTCGTTGAGGGCCAGCGTGTCGGGCATCTGCACGTAGATCGTGTAGTTGCCGGGGCCGCTGCCCGGGCCACCGGGCATCGGCACGTTCGCGATGCCATGCCATTTCGCGCAGGACGTCAGCGCCACGACAGCGGCCAGCAGCGCCAGCCCCTGCCGCGTCCGGTGCCGGCAGCGAATGACCCAGGCGCGCATCATGATCCCGCTCCCGCCGCCTGCGCGGGAGTCGGTGCGACCGGCCCGGGGACCACGCCCGGCCCCGGTGGCGGCGGGGGGATCGGCACCTGCGGGGCCTGCACGCCGATCGGCGGCAGCACGGGGTTCTCGTCGTAGGCGTTCGGCGGTCCCGGCGGCGTCTGCAGGCCGGGCGGCGGCGGCGCGGCGTCCGGGCCGCCCATCAACTCGGCCAGCGAGTCGGGGGTCAACAGGTTGCCGGTGATCGGCCCCACCTGGGTGCCCTGCATGCCCGGCGCGACGACCCAGCCGGGCTGGGTGTTGCGGTGTGACAACGGGGTGTCGGGCACCCAGATCCCGGGCACCGTCGTGTCCTTGTACCCGTTCGGCGGCTGCAGCCGGGGCTCGGAGTAGGCGACTTCCTTCGGCAGCGTCTCGGCGGGGGTGAACAGGTTCAGACCGAACGGCAGGTAGTTGAACTTGATCGCGTCGAGAACCGGCGCGAGGTACTGGGCACACAACTCGGCCGAATCCTGATAGCCGAGCCGGCTGCCGGCCTGAATCATGCTGCAGACGAACTGCATTGGGTTCGCGAAGTTCGGGATCGCCGGGATGGACATGACCGCGCCGTGCGCCGGGTGGTAAATCTGGCTGAGGTTCGTCTCCAGCGTCGGCAGCACGTGCAGCGCGGTCTCCAGACCGTTCAGCGGATCGGGTTGGACGAGCGTGGTGGTCAGGTTGGCCAGGTTGTCGACGTCATGCGAGAACACCTCGCGGTTCTTGTCCAGGAACGGGCGCAGGGTGGTCAGCAGGCTGTCGAACTGCTGCAGCGCGTTGGCGAGGTCGCGGTCGGATCCGGTCAGTTCGTCGGTGAATTGGGCCAGGTTGGTGTTGAGCGCGACGAACTGCCGGTCGTCTTTGTGCAGGGCGTTGACGAACTGCGCGAGGCTGCGCACCACCGCGAAGAAGTCGCCGCGACCCTCGTTGAGCGCGGTCAACGCCTGCGACAGGCTGTTCAGCGTCGTGTTGATCTGCTTGCCCTTGCCGGCCAGGCCGTCCGCGAACGACTCGATGGCCTCACCGAACGGGCCCTTGGGCTGCTCGGGGGTCGGTCCGAGTTTGTCGATGACGTTGGCGACGCTTTCGCGCAACTGGTCCCATTCCGTCGGCACCTGCGTGCGCTCGATCGGAATCACCGCGTTGTCGGCCAGCACCGGACCACCGCGGTATGGCGGCTCCAACTGAATGTTGCGCGACGCCACCAGGGTTGGGTTCACGATCACGGCGGACGCGTTGGCGGGGACCTTGTACTTGTTGTCGTAGTGGAACGTCACCTTCATCTTGTCGCCGGCCGGCTCGATTTTGTCGACCGAGCCCACGCGGACGCCCATGATCTGGACCTTGTCCCCGGCATACAGCGCGTTCGCCGACGGGAAGTAGGCAACCACAGTGTTGGTGGTGAACTTGTCGTAGAGCCGCAACCCGACGAACCCCGCGAGCAGAGCCAGCGCCACGACCACCGCCGCGATCACCCGCCGGGACCGCCGGTTGCGAAACCTCGAGGTGGTGCTCAATTCTGGCTACCTCCCGTTGCGCCGCTCCCTCCGGTGCCGCCCGGCGTGATGAACGGGGCCGGTAGCTGCTCGCCGGGCCCCGGCGGCGCGGGCGGCCCCGGCGGCAGCCCGGGCGCGAATGCCGACGGTGGCGGGACGGGGCCGGGTGGTTGCAGGTTCTCGGTGCGCGCGCCCGGAGGCGCCTGGGTGGGCAGCGGCACCGGTGTGCCCGGCACGTCAGGGGGCGGCGCGCCCGGCCGTCCGGCGATCGCGATCCCCGGTGTCGGCGGGAGGCCGTTCGGGTTCGGCGGCGACGGCTGGACGTCGATCGGCGCCGGGAAGCTGCCGCCGAACGGCCCGACGTCGATGCCCGCGCACGGCAAGGGGTTCCACGGCCGCGGTGCCGCGCCGGGGGGCGGGGTGTACGAGCACGCCGTGCCCGGCGGGACGGCCGGACCCGGGTGATCCGGCGTGCCTTCCAGCACCGGGGGCGCGGGCGGCGGCGCACCGTTGGGGAACCGGGTGCCGTTGGGGTCGGGCCAGCGGAACTCGGGCAGGCCGGCGCTGCGCCAGAAGTCCTCGGGGTCGATGCCACGCTTCTTGAAGGCGGCGTCGACGAACGGCTGCAGGATCCAGTACGGCAGCAGGTTGGAAAGCACGATCTTGAAGTAGGGTCCCGACGCGACCGACTCACCGAGCGACGCGGCGAATTGGCTGACGTAGGTGAGGGTTTGGGCCAGGTCGTCTTTGCGCGCCACCAGCACGTCGCTGATGGCGCGCAACTGCTCCAGCACCGGGTTGAGGTTCGGGTTGTCGTTGATGAATCCCTGCACCTGAGCCGAGAAGGCGGAAACATTCTGCAGCAGAGCGGAAATGGCGCGGGCGCGTTCGTTGAACGCGGCGAGCAACGTCTTCGCGTTGACCAGGAGCCGGTTGACCTGTTCGCTGCGGTCACCGAGCACGCTGGCGACCTGATGGGCCTGGGCGAGCAGGTGCTTGATCTGCTCGTCGCGCTTGCCGATGGTGTCGGAGAACTTGGCCAGGCCGTCGAGGGTGGCGGACAGGTGCGGGTAGGTCTGGTCGACGGTCTGCGACAAGACGTTCAGCGACCGCTTGACGGTGTCGATGTCCCAGCCGGCGGCGGCCTTGGTGATGTCGAAGTTCGCGTCGTAGAGCTGATAGGGGGTGGTGCTTTGGCCCAGCGGCAAAACGCCGCCCGGCCGCAACGTCTGCGTTCCGCGCGGCTCGATCTCGAGCACCTTCTTGCCGAGGATGGTATCGGTCTTGATCGCGAGCCGGCTTTCGGTGCCGATCGTGTTGGGGCCGAGGGAAAACTTGATGAGGACGTGGTCGCCGTCGATGTCGAGCCCCTCCACCTTGCCGACGTTCACGCCGGAGATGCGCACCTTGTCGCCCTTGTTCAGCTGACCGGTGTCGGTGAACTGCCCGTAGTAGCTCGGACTGGCAAACAGCATCGGGACGCTGGTGAAGCTTTGGCCGACGGCGACCGCGAGCACCAGCACTGTGATGCCCATCAGCCCGACACGACTGCGGTTGAATTCCGTCAGGGTTCTCATTGCGGCGTGCACCTACCGGTGGGCTGCTGCCAGATCCGGACGGTGCGGACCGGGCCGCCGGCCTGCAGCCCGTTCCACTTGATCGTGAGGTCGCAGACGTAGAAGTTCACCCAGTCGCCGTAGAGCCCGATGCTGCGCCCGATCAGGTTGAGCGCGGTCGGCGTCTTGTGGATCAGATCGCTGAGCTGATCGCGTTGGTCGACGAGCGGCTGCTGCAGGGCCTGCAGGTAGTTGATCGCCTTGTGCAGTAGGGCGCGGTTGTCCCCCAGCAGGTCGGCCACCGTCCCGGCGGCGTTGCTGAGGTGCGCGGTGCCGGCGGCCAGCGGGTCCGCGTGGTTCTGCAGCCCGGTGATCAATTTCTCGAAGTTGTCTATCGTCTGGTCGAACTCGTTGCGATGCCGAACAGTGGTGTCCAGCACGACATTCAGGTTCTTGACCACCTCGCCGATCGCCTGGTCGCGCTCGGCGATGTGCGCGGTCAGTTGCGCCGTCTGGTCGAGGATGTCGTTGATGGTGCCGCCCTGACCCTGAAACACGGTGATGAGTGCCGACGCGATCGTGTTGACCTTTTCCGGATCCAGGGCGCGGAACAGCGGCTTGAAACCACCGATGAGGGCGTCGAGATCCAGCGCCGGTGAGGTGCGGGACAACGGGATGAAGCCACCCGGCGGCAGCACCCGGTCGGCGCCTGCGCCTTCGCCGCGCTTGAGCTCGAGGTAGCGGTCGGCGAACAGGTTGAGATAGCGGATCTGCGCGGTCGTCGACTGGTAGAGCGTGATCGAGCGGTCGACGTCGAAGTGCACCACCGCCTTGCGGCCCCCGTCGACCAGTTGCACCGCCTTGACCTTGCCGACCTCCACCCCGGAGGCGCGGACGAACTGGCCGTTTTTCAGCCCGCTCGCATTGTTGAACTCGGCGGAATAGCTGTTGGTGCTGTTGAAGCGCATCTGAGCGAATACGACGACGATCGACACGGTGATGAGCAGCAGCACCAGCGAGACGATGCCGAGTTTGATGGCGGAGCCGGTGATTTTCATGGGTTGATCGTGTTGTCCCCGACTTGGCGGCCCCACACGTACTCGATGGCGTACGGCGAGCCGGTGTCCAGATGGTTATACGGCGCGAGGCTGGCGCCGGTGTCCACGATCAATTCGGGTGCTGGCCACAGGTCGTGGTTGATGGCCTGCCAGCACCCGGGCGCACCGCCCGGGCCGCCCCGAGCGTTCACGCGCGGCAGATTGTCGGGAAACACATAGGGATTCGGCGCCCCGCCCACCAGCCCGGCCAGCCCGAGCAGTCCCTGGGTGAGCACTGTGCCGGCCAGCCCCGGCAGCGTCAGGATGCCGCCCAACCCCGACGTCAGCTCGGTCATGGTTCGCAGCGCGTAGCCGTTGCCGCCGCCCGTCGTCGCATAGGCCGCGGGTTCTTCGTCGTAGTAATTGCGAACGGTGCAAAAGATTTCGGGGCTGTAGGTGTCGAACAGTCGGGCGGTGGGCACCAGATCGGCGAGTCCCCGCTGCAGGTAGGGCCCGCCACGCCGGAAGATGTCTTCGCCGGTGTTGCCCAGCCCTGCCGCGGCCAACAACGCGGTATCCAGGTCGGCTTCCTGCCGGTGCAGCGTGCGCGCCGTGACCACGGCGTGGTTGAGGGCGTCCAACAGATCCGGTGCGGCGTTGGCGTAGGTGTCGCCCAGGGCCGCTAATTGCGCAATGTCATGTCGGATCTGCGGCATCTGCGGATTGATGTCGTCGAGGATGGCGTTGGCGTTGACGATCGACTGCCCGAACTTGTCGCCCAGACCGGTCAGTGCCTGCGCGGCCGCGGCCAGCGTCAAGTTCACCTTGACCGGGTCCACCTTCTCCGCGATCGAGGTGATCGTCCCGAACAAGGTGTTGAACTCCGTCGTCACCGACCTCGCGTCGATCACGTGCTCGGGCGTGATGCGTTGTGGTGTGGGGTTTTTCGGGGAGTTCAAGGCCACATACTTGTTGCCGAACACCGTGGTCGCCCTGATATTGGCCTCCACATTGGCCGGAATCAGGCTGATGTACTTGGGATTGACGTCCAGGGCGAACTTGGCCGCGGGTGTCCCATCACGCTGGATCTCCGAAATGTTGGCTACCCGACCGACTTCCACCCCGTTGTAGGTGACCTTCGACCCCGGATCCATCACCAAACCCGACCGCGGAGCAATCATCGTCAGGTGCGTCTTCGGCGTGAGCTCGCCCCGAAACTGCAGCCACACCAACGCCAACGCCACGATGGCGACCACCAAGAACACCGCGGCGGCCGTCTTGTACGGCGGGATGCGTGGCGGGTTCTCCTTGAGTTTCGGGGCCGGGGACGTCATGGCGGTTACACGGTGAGGTTGAAGTTCGGGCTTTTTCCGTAGACCGCCATCGCGGTCAGCACCACCACGACGACGATCGTGATCAGCGACAGCCGCATCGACCGGCCGACCGCTTCGCCGACGCCGACCGGTCCACCGCTGGCGTTGTAGCCGTAGTAGCAGTGGGTGGTCATCACCACCACCGCAACCAGGATCACCTCCGCGAACGACCAGCCCACGTCGTTGAGGCGCAGGAAGGTATGGAAGTAGTGGTTGTACGTGCCGGCGGACTGTCCGTAGAAGAAAACCGTGGTGACCTGTTGGGAGGCGAAGGCCATGGTGATCGCCAGCCCGTACAGCGGGATGATGACGATCAGGCCCGCCACGATCCGGGTGGACGCCAGATAGGCGACGGACCGGATGCTCATCACCTCCAGCGCATCGATCTCCTCGCTGATGCGCATGGCGCCCAGTTCGGCCGTCGCGCCGGCGCCGACGGTGGCGGCCAGCGCCTGCCCGGCGGCCACCGGCGCGACAAACCGGACGTTCACCAGCGCGGCCAGAAATCCGGTGAAGGCCTCGACGCCGATGTTGCCGAGCGTCGCGTAGCCCTGGATGGCGACGAGGGAGCCCGCGGACAGGGTGATGAAGCCGACGATGGCGGCGGTGCCTCCGACGACGGCCATGGCGCCGCTGCCCATCCCCATCTGGGCGACCATCCGCAGCAGCTCTTTGCGGTAGCGGTGCAGGGCGAAGGGGATCTGCCCGACCGCGCTCAGCGCGAACCACACCATCTGCCCGAGCTCGACCAGTGCCCGGGCCGGGGCTTCGCTGTACCGAACGAGGGTGGCCCGCGGAAAGTGGAACCGCGCCGGGGTGGCTACCGAGGTCGCGGTCATGTCAGCGCCCTGTCCCGAACCGGACACCGATGGTGGTCAGCGCCGCATTGACCGCGAAGAGCGCGATGAAACAGAGCACCACCGTCTCGTTGACGGCGGTGCCGAGGCCCTTGGACCCACCATGGACGATCAACCCGCGGTAACACCCGACCAGGCCGGCGATCAGCCCGAACGTCGCGGCTTTGGTGAATGCGATCACCACCTCGGGCAGGCCCGTCAGCGCCGTCAGCGTCGAGAGATACGCACCGCTCGAGACGTTCTGCAGGTACACGCTGAACAGGTAGCCGCCCCCCAGGCCGACGGCGACCACGAGGCCGTTGAGCAGGACCGCGACGATCGTCGAGGCGACGACGCGGGGGACCACCAGCCGGTGGATCGGGTCGATGCCGAGCACCTCGAGGGCGTCGATCTCCTCGCGGATGGTGCGCGCGCCGAGGTCGGCGCAGATCGCGGTGCCCCCGGCGCCGGCAACCACGAGCACCGTCACGATCGGGCCGAGTTGGGTGACGGCGCCGATCGCGGCGCCGGCACCGGAGACGTCGGCGGCGCCGATCTCGGCGAGCAGGAGGTTGAGCGTGAAGATGAGCAGCACGGTTTCCGGGATGGACACCGCGATGGTGGGCAGCAGCGACACCCGCATGAGGAACCAGCCGGTCCAGATGAATTCACGCCACTCGAACGGCTGCCGCAGGGCCTTACCGGTCAGCACGCACATGCGGAAGAAGCCGCCGGCCACTTCGGTCCCGGGCCGGATCCGCTGGAGTGCTTTGCTGCCAATCACGCTGGAGGTGGTCATGGGCGTCGGCAATCCCGACAGGGGAGGGGAACACAAGCCGCACTCCGCGAAAAGCGCTGTCGTAAAAAGTGTTTCGCCGTTCGCCGGGATGGCGATGACCTATGGCGCGGCGCATCCAGGCGTGAGGCGCGATGCGGCGCATCGCTTGGCTCCCCACGCCGGTCGACGATGTCTGCCTCCATGCCGCATGCCGCATTCGCTTGCCCCACCCAGCAACTATGGCATTAGACCGTACGGTCAGTCAATAAACGCGGGAATCGGCGGCCCGCGAAGGTAAGCGGTCAAATGGCTGAAGGACCCGGTGCGGCCGGCGCGCGCTCGTGGGACGGCAATTGCCGTCCGGCGCACGCTATTCCGCCGTCAGACGGTCAATCGGTGGTGGCGCCCGCCGCGGCGAGGCTTTCGCGCACCACCGCAACGACGTCCGCGGCCGGATTCGCCCACCTGCTGAGCCCTAGCCGGTCGAGCAGCAGGCCGCCGAGGAACACGTCGACGAATGCCGCCCCGACTTGTTCGGGTGTCCGTGAATCGGCGGGGTGGAACCACACCCACATCCACTCCAGCGATCCCCACAGCTGCAGCGCCGCCAGTTCGACGTCGACCGTGCGGAAGACGCCGATCTCTATGCCGTTCCGGATCTCGTCAATCGCCATCGTTTGCAATTGATGACGCAACTTGCGCACTTGCTGCATGGCCGGGTCATCGGACAACTGCACCACCTCGCGCTGGCTTGCCACCGTCGCATCGCGCTCGGTCACCTGCAGCAGCGCGGAGGCGTAGATGATCGCGGCGATGCGTTCGTGCGGCGCGGCCAGTCGGTCCCACGCCATCCGCAGCACATCGAGCTGGCGGGCCAGGTGCGTTTCTTCGAGTTCGCGCAACATCTGCGCCTTGGTCCCGAAATGATGAACGATGGTGCCCTTGGACATGCCGAGCTCGTCGGCGATGTCACCGATATTCGTTCTGTCGTAACCACGTTCGGCGACGTAGCGGACAAAAGCGTCGAGAATTTCGCCGCGTCTTCCAGGCGATCTGGGCATCTTGAGCTCGAACCTTCGGCGTGGACTAACCGTACGAACGGTCTATCATAACCCGGCGCCCACCGAAACCCGTCCGCACATTGTCGGGCCGGCGGCCGTGTCGCACGCGCCCAAAAGGTCGGGTGGGCATGGGGCGTCACGGACTGCTGCGCCCGTGACGGATCGTGACGGGTCGCGCGAGCGCGGGTCGCTACGCGAAACGCTCGGGTCAAAGCCGCCCGGTACGCCGGGGAGGTCAACAGGGCCTGAGATGCCCCGTGGCCTGCGAACCGTCCGGTGCGGTGATCACGTACATGTTCGCGCCCGGTGCCGACTTGATATCGCCGGCGGCGTACACGGTCATGAGCTCCCTGCCGTCGCCGTCCGCAACACACACGTAAGTGTCGGTCTCAGCGTCGTATTCGAAGCTGTCCCAAGCCAATACGAAGGCCAAACAGTTGCCGTCGCGATCGGTGACGACAAGCTTGTGCACACCCGAGTCCTTGAGGAGCTCGGTGTCCTGCGCACGCTGCTGGGCGACCTCGTTGTTGTGGAGCGTCAGGCTGTTTAACATCGGTGTACTCCCTTGGCGATCTCCGTCTGGCCCGGGCGTCGAAATGGCGCCGAACCTACCCGAAGTCTGCCCCCATATACCGCTCCCGACCAGGGCATTACGGCCCCTGTCGGGGGGTCGTAAGTCGGTCGGCAAAGCCGATTCAGGGAAGATTCAAACAATTCGTCCGGTCGTGCGCGCCGCGTCGGGCGACCGCCGGCCGACCTTCGTTGGGCGAAGCGAGGCCAGCAGCGCCCCCGAGGCGAAGAGCGCCGCAATCAGCCACGGGAACCGCCCGTCCGGCGCAAAGCCCAGGTAGGCGAAGAAATGCAGGCCGGCGGCGGCCAGTGCGACTCCGGCCAGCAGGCAGATTTCCCCCGAACGATCCGTCAGGGGCGCGCCGGGCATGGGCAGCGGGGCGGCGAAGAAGCGCCGCCCCCAGTACAGCAACGCCAGCTCGAGCACGGTCACCACGCTCAGTACCAGCACCCACTCCAACCGGGCCAGCCACCACGCGCCGGAGCCCTCCGGCGGTTGCGGCAGCAGGCCCGCCGGGTAGGCGACCACCGCGACGATCACGACCGGAATCATGTGCCAGAGGTACAGCGCCATCACGTTGTCGTTCGCGACGGCCAGCGCCCGCTTGACCGGACCCGCGCGCAGCGCGCGGTTGAGCGCCGGTGCGAGGGTCATGACCACTCCGGCCTGCGCGCATCCGAAGGCCAGCAGTGCCGCGTTGGGCGGCGTCGTGTTGTCGATGGTCTGCCCGGGCACGCCGATCATGCTGACCGGGTAGGGTCCCAGCCCGATCAGCAGCGCCAGCGCGATCGCCGAACCGACCGCTAGCAGTGCGGATCTCCGGCCGGTCAACAGGCCCGCGCGCCAGGCGATTCCGAGCTGGTAGAACGTCCCCCAGCACAGCAGGTAGTTCAACCAGCCGAGGCGGTGCAGGTGCAGACCGATCGCGAGGGCGTCCACGGCCACGGCCGCCGCCACCAGCGCCACCGGCGCTATAAGCCCCCAACGCCGTTGTGCGGCAACCGCGATCGGCGTCAACGACACCACGATCAGATAGACGGCCAGGAACCACAGGTGCATGGCCACCGCCCACCCCGCATACTCCAGCACCGAGCCGGCCACGTGCGCCGCGCCCAGCGCCACCACGATGATCGACACCAGCGCGACGTACACGGCGGTCGGGCCCAACACCCGGGACAATCGGTGCCGGAGCCAGGTCTGGCGGGACACGCCGTCGGCCTCGTGCCGATGTTTCCAGGACAACGCGCTGGCATATCCGGCCACCAGAAAGAACGTCGGCACCGCCTGAAACGGCCAGGTCAGCCACTGGGTCCACGGCATATCGACGAGCGGGTTCTGCCGACCGAAAGATCCGTCGTGGTAGGTCACCGAGCCGGCCAGCCAATGCCCCAGCACGATGAGGACCACGCCCGACGCGCGATAGAAGTCGACCGCCAGATTGCGGACCGGTCGGGCGGCGTCGGGCACGAGCGCAACGGTACCCGTCCCGCGGCTCGTGGCGGCCCAGCGCACAATGGGCCCATGAAACGGGCTCATCTCGCCGAACTTGAAGTCGGACGCCTCGGTCTGGGCGCGATGGGCATGTCCGTCGCCTATGCCGGCGCCGGCACCGACGACGCCGAAGCGATCCGCACCGTCCACCGCGCCATCGACCTCGGCGTCACGCTGATCGACACCGCCGAGGTCTACGGTCCCTATGTCAACGAAGAGCTCCTCGCCCGCGCCCTGGCGGGCCGGCGGGATCAGGTGGTGCTGGCAACCAAGTTCGGCCTGATCTCCCATACCGGTCGTGTTGGCCTCGACAGCAGCCCGGCCAACATCCGCATCGCCGTGGACGGGTCCCTGCGCAGGCTGGCGACCGACCGCATCGACCTCTACTACCAACACCGCCTCGACCGCGACACACCCATCGAAGACACGATCGGGGCGCTGGCCGAGCTGGTCGCCGCCGGAAAGGTCCGGCACATAGGCCTTTCCGAAGTCGGGGTCAACACCATTCGCCGCGCCCACGCCGTGCACCCCATCACCGCCGTGCAGTCCGAATACTCGCTGTGGACGCGAGACCCCGAGGACGGGGTCCTCGACGTGTTGCGTGAGCTGGGCATCGGATTCGTTCCCTACTCGCCGCTGGGTCGCGGCTTCCTCACCGGCGCGATCCGCTCCACCGGCGAACTCCCCGACACCGACTACCGCAAGACCAACCCCCGCTTCTTCGACGAGAACTTCGAGCACAACCTCAGGTGCGCCGACGAGGTGCGTGACATCGCCGCCGACGCCGGCGCCACCCCGGCTCAGGTCGCGCTGGCCTGGCTGCTGGCGAAAGGGCCTGACATCGTCCCGATTCCGGGAACCAAACGGGTGTCGAGGCTCGAGGAAAACGTCGCCGCCGACACCGTCGAGCTCAGCCCCGACCAACTGGCGCGGCTCGACCGGCTCACCCCGCCCGTCGGCGGCCACCACGCCGCCGCGCAAATGGGATGGATCGACCGCTAGTGGGGGGTCGCAAGAAGCTGGTGATCGGCGCCAGCGGTTTCCTGGGATCCCATGTCACCCGCCAGCTCGTCGCGACGGGTTCCGACGTCCGAGTTATGTTGCGCCGCAGCAGCTCCACCAAAGGAATCGACGACCTGCCGGTCGAGCGCTGCTACGGGGACGTGTTCGACGACGACGCCCTGCGCGCCGCCATGAGCGGATGCGACGTCGTCTACTACTGCGTCGTCGATGCGCGAATGTGGCTGCGCGATCCGGCACCCCTGTTCCGGACCAACGTCGACGGGCTGCGGCACGTGCTGGATGCCGCCCTGGACGCCGATCTCACCAGGTTCGTCTACACCAGCACCACCGGCTCGTTGGCGATCAGCGACACCGGCCCGGTCACCGAAGACGATCCGCACAACTGGGACGAGGGCGGCGCCTACATCGAAGCGCGCGTGGCCGGCGAAAATCTGTTGCTGTCGTACGCGCGGGACAAAGGGCTGCCCGGCGTGGCGATGTGCATCTCCACCACCTACGGCCCCGGCGACTGGGCACCGACCCCGCACGGATCGTTGCTCGCCCTTGTCGCCAAGGGGCGCTTCCCGTTCTACTTCGGTTACTCGTCGGAAGTTGTGGGCATCGAAGATGCCTCCAGGGCAATGCTTTTGGCCGCGGAGCGCGGCCGGAGCGGCGAGCGCTACATCATCTCCGACAAGTACATGAGCGTCCGGGAGTTGCACGAGATCGCGGCCACCGCCGTGGGCCGGCGGCCGCCGCGGATCGGCATCCCGGTGGCCTCGCTGCGCGCCGGCGCGCGGGTCAACGACGCGCTTGCGCGTGTGCTGCGCCGTGACCTTCCCTTCGCCTACGCGGGAATCCGCATGGCGGAGCTGATGTCGCCACTGGACCACGGCAAGGCCGAACGCGAGCTCGGGTGGAAACCGGAACCCGTCGAGGACTCGATCCGCAAGGCCGCGGTCTTCTTCGCCTCCCAGACCTAGTCGGTGGAGGCCAGCGCCGCGGAGCCGTACTTCTTCTCGATCAGCGCCCACGGGTCGGCGTACGGGCCGCGCCGCTCGGCCCGACGCTGCAGCTTGAGTGCGGCGCGCATGGCCGGCCGCAACACCGGGCCGAGGGCCTGCAACACGAAGCGTTGGCGGCCCTGGGATTCGGCGATCCAGGCCAGGGTCTGGTGCCAATCGTGCTCTTGGAAGTCGAGCAGCGCCTGCGCTTCGGTGGTGTCGTACCAGCCGGTGAAGCTCCAACCGCGGTCGTCGCCCGGGTCGCCGGGCAGGCTCGCCGACGGTCCGAGCGGGCCCAGCCCGGCCGCCGTCATCAGGCCGTCCTCGAGGTCGCGTTGCAACAGCACGTACGTTTCGTTGCCGCCGATGAGCAGGACCTTGCCCGCGATCGTCGCTTCGCGATCCACGCCGTTGGCGAACGCCAGCGCCACGTCCCGCGCATCCACCGCGTGCATGCGGTTGTCGCTTGGCATCGAGCGCATCAGGGTCAGGTAGTCACCGTTGATGTCGGCCTGAGTGTCCGGCGAGATGATCCCGCCCAATCGGTACAGCGCATACGGCAAGCCGCTCGCCCGGATTGCGGCCTCGGCCAGCACCTTGTCCTGGCCATACTGGTCGATGGGCTGCACCGGCGTGTCCGGGGTGATCCGCTCCGGGTAGCGATACGGGTTGCGCGACCCGTAGACCGCGGCGCTGGACGCCATCAGAAACAGCGGGGGGCGGGGCAGCGTCGCGGCCGCCGCCAGCAGGTTTTCCGTACCGCCCACGTTGACGCGCCGCGCCAGCCCGGGATTGCGGTACGACGGCGGCGACACGATGGCGGCGAGGTGAATGATCGCCCCGGGCCGATGTGTCGCGACCAGATCGCTCACCGCCTCGGCGTCCAGCAGGTCGACGTAGGCCGGAATCAGCGCGCCGGCGGGTGCACCGGCGCCCAATTCCGCTTGTGCCGCAAGCGTTTTATCGGTGCGCAGGTCCATCGCCACGACGGTGCGCCCCCGCTCGAGCAGGAGCTGCGTGCATCGCCGGCCGACCTGGCCGAACGCGCCGGTGATCAAAATGGTGTCAACAGTCATCGATGCCTACCGATCGATCATCCGCCCGGCGAGCTTGCCAGCCACCCGCCGGATCCGGTCGGAAATGTAAACCGAGAACACCGGGGTGACGATGTCCTCGCGCAGCCGGGTCAGCTTGGAGCTCTTGATGAGCCAGTGCCCTCCCACGTTCTCGTAGGTCTCGTGGTAGTGGCCGTAGCCGACCAGGCTCACCCCCGGTCCGAAGCGCACCACGTCTTGCAGGGCCCACACGCCGCGCGCCGTGGTCGCCGACGTCAGTTCGATCTCGGGCGCGTGCACCTGGTGGGCGGTCGCCTGTGCCGGGCGCCCGATGCCCCGGCGGGTGAACGCCACGAAGTCGTCGGCGCCGCGGATCAGCTTGCCGCCGGCCTCGGACGTGTCGCTCAGGAAATCGTCGGTGAACACCGACCGCCACGCCGTCCAGTCCTTAGCGTCCAGGTAGCGGCAGTAGCGGGCCTTGAGCTGCTTGATCGCCTCGATGGCCAGCAGCGCGGTGGCGCCGGCGTCGGTGGTCTGCTCCGTCATTGCGGCTCGATCCTGGTCGACAGGCGGTTCCGCCGAGCATGACATTTCACGCCGAAACTGTAACCCGTCAACCTTTGAAGTAAACGATCTGATGGGTGGTGGCCAGCAGGACACCGTCTCGTGTCCACAGCTGCGCGCTCTGGTCGAAGTAGCCGCCGGAGAAGCGGTGCGCGTGTGCGGTGGCCAGGACGTAGTCGCCGCCCACGGCGTCGAGCTGGGGCCGGTCAGCAAGGAAATAGGTGGTCAGCGAGATGGTTCCCGCCGGCATGATTGCCCCGCGGCGCAGGAAGACCCGCGGGTAGAAGACGTCGGACAGGGCGGCCAGCGCCGGGTAGTCGATGGGGCGCTGCGCTTTATCGCGCGCCCACAACGTCGTCGTCGACGATGCGTCGGGTGGGCCGTCCGCGCCGGGCATCGGGCCTTCGACGAACCGCATGTCGTAGAGGTCTGCCCAGCGAACGACGTGGCCCATGCCGGTAGGTGTGATCGCCTCCGGCGGTGGCGCGCCGGGAGGGCGGGCTTCCGTGTCGGCCCAGCTCTCGCGCACGGTCGCGAACACCGCCGTCGCCGTGGCCTTGGCCTCGCCGTGTTGGCACAGCTGCACATACCAGTGCTGATTGGTGCGGTTGGTGCGCACGACGCGGAGGGACAGGTCGAAGGCGCCGTCGGCGACGGGCGCGGCGAAGTTGACCGTCAACGCCAGCGGCTCACCGATGCAATCGGGGTGCGTCTCGATGGCCCGCACGATGACGGCCGTGGTGATTCCGCCGAAGGGGCCCACCATGTTGGCCCATTCCGGATGCGTGCTGCCCCGCCAGACCTCGGCGTCGATCGCGTCGAGTTGGACGGCGTCGTCAAACGGGTGCGTGCCGGTCATGCCGATTCCTTGATCGCCATAGCATCGGGCGGTAATCGCACAGCGATGCGAGTCGACGGCAGATTACTTGTCGCCGCGCGTGGCCGCTAAATTGGGGCCTCGGCCGAGCCGCGCATACCTGAGGAGGCGGGTCTCGCATGAGCATTCCGGATCGCCAGCGAGCGATGGTGATGAACACCCCCGGTGCGCCCCTCGAGGCCGTCGACAGGCCGGTCGGGGAACCCGGTCCGGGGCAGGTGCTGGTCAGAGTGCGGGCCTCGAGCCTCAATTTCCACGACAACATCAACCTGATGGGGCTGCTCCCCGGGCCGTGGCCGCGCGTGCCGATGAGCGACGGCGCCGGGGAAGTGGTGGCGGTCGGACCCGGGGTCGACTGGCCGCGGCTCGGGGACCGGGTGATGGGGGCGTTTCACCCCCGGTGGCTCGACGGGCCGCCGACACCGGAGTCCAAACAGGAGCTGCCCGGGGACACCGAAGACGGGTGGCTGCAGCAGTACCGCGTCGCCGACGCCACGGGTCTGGTGCCCACGCCCGGCCACCTCAGCGACGTCGAAGCCGCGACGGTGCCGTGCGCCGGCGTGACGGCCTGGAGCGCCCTCAACGAAGCCCGCATCGGCGAAGGCGACGTCGTGGTCACCCAGGGAACCGGTGGCGTATCGCTGTTCACGGTCCAGCTCGCGAAGGCGCTGGGCGCCACCGTGCTTCTGACGTCGTCGTCCGACGAGAAGCTGAAGGTCGGATCGGACCTGGGCGCAACGCATCTCGTCAACTATCGCGCGACCCCGAACTGGGAGACCGAGGTCAAGCGGCTGACCGGTGGCAGAGGCGCCGACCTGATCGTCGACCTCGGTGGGCCCGCCACCCTGGCGCATTCGGTGCATTCGGCGCGGGTGGGCGGCACGGTCGCCGTGATCGGCGTGCTGACCGGATTCGACACGGCGCCCATCTCGGTCGCGGAGGTGATGCTCAACAATCTGCGCATCGTCGGGATCACGGTGGGCAGCGTGCGCGCGCACCGACAGTTGTGCGAGACGATGTCGCGTGCGGGGATCAAGCCCCACATCAGCCATGTCTTCGACTGGGCAAAGCTCGACGAGGCGCTCGAGGTGATGCGGGCCGGCCGGCACGTCGGCAAGATCGCGATCACCATCCCCTGAGGCAGAAAGGCAACGACACCATGACGGACTCTCCCTCGCAGCGCATCGACGCCCGAATCAAGGAGCTGGGCGATTGGCGCGGCGAAATGCTCGCTCACATCAGAAGATTGATCAAGCAGGCCGATCCCGATGTGGTCGAGGAGTGGAAGTGGCGCGGTGTGCCGGTCTGGTATCACGACGGCATGATCTGCACCGGGGAGACGTACAAGAACGTGGTCAAGATGACATTCGCGAAGGGTGCCTCGCTGGACGACCCCTCGGGTCTTTTCAATTCCAGCCTCGACGGCAACACGCGCCGGGCCATCGACTTCCATGAGGGCGACAAGATCGACGACCAGGCGCTGACGGCACTCATCCGCGCGGCAGTGCAGCTCAACGCGCCCTAGGCGAGGTGTACAGTCGCCAGGCGGTGCTGTACAGTCGCCCAGCACAAGCTCGAGGAGGCCATCGGCGATGACCCGCAGGCGACTTCGATGAGCGCCGAGTCGGTCGAAGGATTCCGCGCTCGGGCCAAGGCCTGGTTGGCCGAGAACCTGCCGCGGCTCGACTCCGACGACGCGATGGTCCTGGAGCGCGACGAACTGTCGTCGTGGCGGCGCGCGCGCGAACTGCAACGCAAGTTGTACGACGGGGGATTCGCCGGCATCTGCTTTCCGCGGGAGTATGGCGGGCTGGGACTGGGCTACCAGTACAAAAAGGCGTTCGACGCCGAGGCCCTGGCCTACGAGACGCCGCTGCTCCTGAACATCCCGTCCTTCGCCATCTGCTGCGCGACGA
The DNA here is from genome assembly GCF_001667015.1 of Mycobacterium sp. E3198. GTDB lineage: Bacteria > Actinomycetota > Actinomycetes > Mycobacteriales > Mycobacteriaceae > Mycobacterium. Next base: position 37,769 of record NZ_LZIS01000203.1, read on the forward strand.
TCCTCGACATGGGCAGCGAGGAGCAGAAGCGCGCCCACATCCGGGCGGCGCTGCGCGGCGACGAGGTCCTGGTCCAGCTGCTGTCCGAGCCCAGCGGCGGGTCGGACCTCGCGGGTGTCATCACCCGCGCCGAACGCCGGGACGGGCGCTGGATCATCAACGGCGCCAAGACGTGGAGCACGTGGGCGTTCGCCGCCGACTACGGCCTGTGCCTGGCCCGAACCGACTGGGACGCACCCAAACACAACGGCCTGACGATGTTCCTGGTCCCCCTTCGGCACCCCGGGGTGACGATCAACCGGATCCGTCAGGTCAACGGCTCGGTCGAATTCTGCGAGGAATTCTTCGACGACGTCGACGTGGGCGACGACGCCGTCGTCGGGGAACCCGGCACGGGGTGGGAGGTCGCCTCCCGACAGCTCTACCACGAACGGCGCACCATGGGCGACGGCTCGGAATACACCAGCGGCCCAGGAATCGCTGAGGCCGAGGACATTTCGATCGACCTGATGTCGCTGGTCGACCGCTCGAAGCAGGGCGACAGCGAACGCGTCCGGGAGATGGTCGGCCGGGCGCTGGTCCACCGCGCGGTGCAGAAGCAACTCAGCGAGCACGTCTTCCACGCCGTGGTCGCCGGTTCCCTGCCGCCGGCCGCGGGGTCGATCATCAGGCTGGGCATGGCCTTGGCCCACGACGTCGAGAACGACACCGCCCACGCCGTCGCCGGCCCGGCGGCCGTCGTCGAGGACGACGCGGGGCTGCTCGACGTCGGCACGCGTTACCTGGGCCGCCAGATCGCCAGCATCGGGGGCGGCACGACGGAGATGGCGCGCAACGTGATCGGCGAGCGCGTATTGAACTTTCCCCGCGAGTACGCCGCCGACCGCGGCGTGCCGTTCAACCAGGTGCGCCGGGGCAAAGCCGCAGAGGGAGGCCAGAAGTGAGCGACCAACTCCGTGACATCCGGGAGCTCGCGGGCGACACCGACGCCTATCGCGACGAGTTGTTCCGGCGCTGGACCGGCCTGCTCAGCTACCGCTACATCGGCCGCAACCACTCGTCGATGAACATGGGCGAATCCGACGACACCGTCACCATCCGCCGCGACATGCGCAACGAGGCGGGCGGCCTGCTGGTCGCGCCGCTGGCCATCTCGTCGCCCGAGGGATGCCAGACCGACATGGTCGCGGTCCCCAACCCGGTCATCGCGTCGGTACAGATCGTGGACCCCGGCTACGACGTCACGAGAATCGAAATCGTCGGATCCGGCATCGTGCACCAGGGCCGGACCATGGGATACGGCCGATGCAAGATCGTGGACGCCGACAATCCCGAGCGAGTGATCGCCTTCAACGAGGGACAGGGAGCGGTCATCGGTGTCCCGCCGGAAGGCCTTGGCAAGATGGACGTTTCGGGCACCGAGTTGGTGATCGAGGACTCGCCCGACCTGCCGCCGCTGTGGGCAGCCTTCGGTGCCAGCAAGCGCGACGACGGGCATTGGGTGCTGCCGGCGCTGAGCGCCGAGCTCGCCTCGCCGGACGCCGCGCTGCACATCGGACCCCAACACGTCGTCCTCGAGACCGCCGCGACCGACCTGGCCGCCGACGTTGCCGGAACCAGGAAGGTCCAGGTCATCAGCTGGCACGTCATGTTCATGTCCCGCGGCAAGGTGGGTCCCTTCCGCGTGGCAGGCACGGCGCACCTTGCCGGTGCAGGAGGCGGGCGTGTCGGGGTGCGCATGCTGCTGCACGACGAGGGAAATGCGGACAAGGCGATCACCTCCGCCGCGGCGATCTTCGACGTCGTCGACTGATTGAAATCAACCGGAAACCCAAAGCGAACGGCGGGTAAACCTTCGGGGTGCGCCGGCGGTTTCTGCTCGTCGGGCCGTTGACCAGCGCCGCATTCGCGCGAAAAAATGATTGACGTCGGATATCATCGTCATCTGAAACCATCAACAGCAGAAACTATTGGGGAATGATGAATCAACGCGGTGCGAAGAAAAAGTTGCCTGTGTGCGCGTTCGGCGCGCTGGTGGCGGTGCTGCTGGTGCCGGCGGGGGTGGCGCACGCCGACCAGACGGACCAGGACTTCACCAACTTCCTGAGCTCCCACGGCATCAACCTCGGCAACACGGACCAGACCGTGAACATGGCTCGCGTGATGTGCCAGGACCTCAACGCCGGGTACACCCAGAAGGATGAGATCGACCAGCTGACCGGCGCGCACCGGTTGAACCAGTCGCAAGCCGAGATGTTCGTCGGCGCCGCCACCGCGGATTACTGCCCCGGAAAGCACAGCCCTACGCGGCCGAAAGGCAAGTAGCCGCCGCGAGCTGCCGGCCAAGCGGCCGCTGACGAAACCCTGGTCATACATCTGCGTGCATATGTATGGTGCAACAAACCCATGGGCACGACAGGAGAAGACCAGTGGCAGAACGCTTGGCGGGAAAGGTCGCGCTCATCAGCGGCGGCGCGCGGGGGATGGGCGCCTCGCACGTGCGAACGCTGGTGGCCGAGGGGGCCAAGGTGGTGTTCGGCGACATCCTCGACGACGAGGGCAAGGCGGTGGCGGCCGAGGTCGGGGAGGCGTCCCGCTACGTGCACCTCGACGTCACGAAACCGGAGGACTGGGACGCGGCGGTGGCCACCGCCATCGCCGAGTACGGCGGCGTCGACGTGCTGGTGAACAATGCGGGCATCATCAACATCGGCACCCTGGAGGACTACGCGCTCTCGGAGTGGCATCGGATCCTGGACATCAATCTGACGGGCGTGTTTCTCGGCATTCGCGCGGTGGTGAAACCCATGAAGGAAGCCGGGCGGGGATCGATCATCAACATCTCCTCGATCGAGGGCATGGCCGGAACCATCGCCTGCCACGGTTACACCGCAACCAAATTCGCGGTCCGGGGCCTGACGAAGTCGGCGGCGCTGGAGCTGGGCCCGAGCGGCATCCGGGTCAACTCGATCCATCCCGGGCTCATCAAGACGCCGATGACCGAGTGGGTCCCCGAGGACATCTTCAACACCGCGTTGGGCCGGATCGCCCAGCCCAGGGAGGTCTCGAACCTGGTCGTGTACCTGGCCAGCGACGAATCGAGTTACTCGACCGGGTCCGAGTTCGTCGTCGACGGCGGCACGACCGCCGGCCTGGCGCACAAGGACTTCTCCGCGGTCGACGCCAGCCAGCAGCCCGAGTGGGTTACCTAGCGGCAGCCACACATCGAAACTGCGTCCAGCGCTAGAAAATCGGGGTTCAGCACGCGCTGTGCGCAGGCTCGGCGCAGCGGGTTAGACCACCGCGAACGATTCGCGCTCCGTTGCCGGCGCGGGCCAGGGCGACGGGACCGGCCGCTGGCGCACCCGTTGGGGCCACCAGAACCACTTGCCCAGCGACGCGGCGATCGACGGCGTCATCAGCGACCGCACGATCAGCGTGTCGAAGAGCAGGCCGAGGCCGATGGTCGTGCCGACCTGGCCGATGACCGTGAGCTCACTGACCGCCATCGTCATCATCGTGAAGGCGAACACCAGTCCCGCCGAGGTGACCACGGATCCGGTTCCGCCCATCGCCCGGATGATGCCGGTGTTCAGGCCGGCGTGGATCTCCTCCTTGAACCGGGACACCAACAGCAGGTTGTAGTCGGCGCCCACGGCCAGCAGGATGATGACCGACATCGCCAGCACCATCCAGTGCAGTTCGATGCCGATCAGGTGCTGCCAGATGAGCACCGAGAGCCCGAAGGACGCCCCGAGCGAGAGCAGGACGGTGCCCACGATCACGGCTGAGGCCACGACACTTCGCGTGATGATCAGCATGATGATGAAAATCAGGCACAGCGAGGCGATTCCGGCGATCAGCAGGTCATAGTTGCTGCCGTCCTGCATGTCCTTGTAGGTCGCCGCGGTGCCGCCCAGGTAGATCTTGGAGCCTTCCAGCGGCGTGCCCTTGAGCGCTTCGTAAGCGGCCTTCTTGATCGCATCGATGTGCGAAATGCCCTCCGGCGTCATGGGATCGCCGTCGTGGCTGATGATGAAGCGCACCGCGTGGCCGTCGGGCGGCAGGAAATTCTTCATGCCCTTCTTGAACTCGGCGTTGTTGAAGGTCTCCGGGGGCAGGTAGAACGAGTCGTCGTTCTTGGACGCGTCGAACGCCTTGCCCATGGCGCTGGAGTTCTTCTGGGCCTCGTTCTGCTGATCCTGCAGACCCTTCTGGGTCGAATACATCGTCAGCATCGTCGTTTTCATGGCCTTCATGTTCTCGATCATCGACGGCATCAGCGCCACCATCTGAGGCATCAGGGTGTCGAGGTGGTCCATGACGGGCAGCAGGCTCTGGATGTCATCGGTCATCGTGTCGATGCCGTCGAGCGCGTCGAACACCGAGCGAAGCGAGAAGCAGACCGGGATGTCGTAGCAATGCTTTTCCCAGTAGAAATAGCTGCGGATCGGCCGGAAGAAGTCCTCGAAATCCGCCATGTGCTGGCGCAATTCCTCGATGTCGATGGTCATCTCGTGCATCTTTCTGACCATGATGTGCATGCTGTCGGCCATCTGCGCGGTGATGCTCTGCATCTTTTCCATGCTGTCGATGGTGGTCTGCATCATGTCGGCCTGGTGCAGCATGTCGGCCATCTGATCCGCTTGGTACTTCTGATTCATCTGCTGGGAGACGCCCTGCATGCTGATCTGAAACGGGATCGAGGTGTGCTCGATCGGCGTGCCCTGCGGCCGCGTGATCGCCTGCACGCGCGAGATTCCGGGCACCCGGAAGATCGACTTGGCGATCTTGTCGATGACCAGGAAGTCGGCGGAATTGCGTAGGTCGTGGTCACTTTCGATCATCAGGAGCTCGGGGTTCATCCGCGCCTTGGAGAAGTGCCGGTCGGCGGCAGCGTAGCCGGCGTTCGCCGGCAGATCGGCGGGCAGGTACTTGCGGTCGTTGTAGTTGGTTCGGTACCCGGGCAGGGTGAGCAGGCCGACGAGCGCGATCGCGATCGTCACGATCAGAACGGGACCGGGCCACCGGACGACGACGGCGCCGACCTTGCGCCAGCCGCGGATCCGTTGCGCCCGCCGCGGCTCGAGTGTCTGGCGGAAGCGCGACGCCACCGAGATGACCGCGGGGCCCAGCGTCAGGGCCGCCGCGACGACGACCACCATGCCGATGGCCAACGGGATGCCCAGCGTCTGGAAGTACGGCAGGTTGGTGAAGTGCAGGCAGAACGTCGCGCCCGCGATGGTCAGACCCGACCCGGCCACGACGTGCGCGGTGCCCCCAAACATCGTGTAATAGGCGTCTTCTCGCGATTCGCCGATCGACCGGGCTTCCTGATAGCGCCCGATCAGGAAGATCGCGTAATCGGTGGCGGCCGCGATCGCCAGCGTCACCAACAGGTTCGTGGCGAAGGTGGAGAGCCCGATGATGTTGTAGTAGCCGAGGAACGCCACCATGCCGCGGGCGGCGGCCAGCTCGAGCACCACCATCACCAACGTGAGCAGCACCGTGACGATGGACCGGTAGACCATCAGCAGCATCGCGATGATCACGATGAACGTGACGGTGGTGATCACCTGCAGGCTGCGGTCGCCGGCGATGTGCTGATCCGCTTGCACCGCAGCGGGTCCGGTGACGTAGGCCTTGACCCCGCTGGGCGTGGGCATGCTCTTGACGATGTCTTGGACGGCCTCGACCGACTCGTTGGCCAAGGCCTCACCCTGGTTGCCGGCCAGGTAGACCTGGACGTACGCGGCCTTGCCGTCGTTGCTCTGGACGCCGGCCCCACTCAGTGGATCGCTCCACATGTCCTGGACGTGCTCGACGTGTTTGGTGTCGGCGTCGAGCTTTTTGACCATCTGGTCGTAGTAGGCGTGGGCGTCGGCGCCCAACGGATTTTGGCCCTCCAGCACGATCATCACCGAGCTGTTGGACTTGTACTCGTGGAACACCTCACCCATGTGTTTGGTCGCGATGACCGATTGCGCGTCGTCCGGGCTCATCGAGACCGAGCGCATCTTCCCGACCTCGTCCAGCTGCGGGACGATCGTGTTGAGCACCGCGATGATCGCGATCCAGCCCAGGATGACCGGCACGGCGAAGCGTCGGATCATCCGTGGGATCGCCGGGCGCTCTGCGTGCCTGGCGATGGGGAGGGTATCGGTCGGGTGTTCGCTGCTTGCGCTCATGCGGACTTCACCAGGCAAAAGGTCAGGGCGTGCACGCCGTTGGTTATCTTCTCGTCCTTGACTTCGTCGTCGATGGTGATGCGACAACCTAGGCGGTCACCGTCGCTTTGTGCCGACAGGTTCGGAAAGACCGACGGGGCCGTCGTGGACAGCACCAGGGTCCAGGGCAGCGGCGCGCCGTCGATCCGCTTCGGGTCGGCGGCCAGATCGAGGTAGTTGACGTTGGCGTGACTGGCCGAGCCGAAGACCTCGTACTTGACGACCTTCGGCTTGAACGGCTTGGAATCCTCCTGCCGTGGGCTCGTCAGGACACCAGTGTCGTTGGCCGTGAAGAACGACTTGACCCGCGCCACGGTGAACCCGCCGATCACCACGACCGCCACGATCAACAGCGGCAACCACGCATTGCGCACGACCTTGGATAGCTGCACCTGCGTGGATTCCTCTCGTCGTCAAATCAACGTTGGTGCGTCGCCTTCGCGGTGATCACCGTATTAGGTTGCGCCACAACGGAGTTCATATGCCGCCGTGATATGGCCGTCGGGGCCCGGGAGGTCCGTGCCCGGATCGCGAACCCCCGCCTGATGCCACCACAGCATAATACATCGCCTGCATAATTTGCAGACCATGCAAACGAAGGTGATCTAGGTAACTATCCGGCGGTCACTGGCGAAGATGCCGTTGACGAGCGCGGCAGCGCTTTCCACGTAGGGCATCGGCGTGTCGTCGGCGTCCTTCGGCTCACCGCTGGCCCAGCGTTCGATGCCGGAGCGCACGGCCGTCAGCGCGAGTGCGGCGATCAAGGCGGGTATCTCGTCGTCCAGTCGCATCGCCTGGCGGCGGGCGACGATGTCGGTCAGCTGGTTCTGGAACCGCTCCAGCTCGGCAAGAAACGCGGCCAACACGGCGGGGCTGGTTTTGGCGAGCTCGAGCATGCCGGCGGCCTGTTCGCGTCGCGGTGGCATATCGCGGAGGTGGTGCGCCGCCAGCGTGATCAGCTCCGCCAGGACCACCCGATACGGGGCGGGCCCGGCGGCGACGAAGTCTTCGGCCAGCTCCGCGGGCAGGTCGGAGGGGCCGTAGGCGATCGCGGACTCCTTGGTGGGGAAGTAGTTGAAGAACGTCCGCGTCGAGATTCCCGCCTCGGCGCAGATCTCCTCGATGGTCACCTTGTCGAAACCGCGGCCGGTCGCCAGGCGCACCGCGGCGTCTCGGATGTCCGCGCTCGTCTGGCGGCGCCGCCGCTCGCGCAGGCCCATCGGATTGCAGTGGTTGCCCATGCCACTAATAGTTGCACAAACCGCAAACTTTGCAGTCAACTTGATCGGAGCCGGCCGTTCACGGCGCGGCGAGGGCGTCGCGCAGGTGATCGCACTGGCTGGCGAAGAACTTCACCGAAATCGGCGCCTTGTCCGCGATCTGGTCGAACGCGTGAAACGCGCCCGGGGCGATCTCCTCGTGCACGCGAACGCCCGCCTCGCGCAGCCGTCGCGCGTAGTCGAGGCACTCCCGATAGAACAGGTCCAGCGTCCCAACGCCGATCCAGGCCGGCGGCAGGCCCGAGAGATCCTCGCGGCGCGCCGGCGCGGCCTCAACGGGATCCGCGCCGTTCAGGTACCACCGCCAGGCCTGCTGGTTGTCGGTCTCGGTCCACATGAGCCGCTTGTGCCCGCCGCGGTCGGCGCCGGTGCGGTCGTCGAGCATCGGATACACCAGCATCTGAAACGCAACGTTGACGTCCTCGCGATCGTGCGCCCGCTGCGCCACGGCCGCCGCGAAGTGGCCGCCGGCGCTGGCGCCGCCGACCGCGACGCGGTCCGGGTCGACCCAGGGCTGGCGCGCCAGCCATCGCAGCGCCGCGTAACAATCCTCGACCGGGATCGGGTAGGGGTGCTCGGGTGCCAGCCGGTGGTCCACCGCGGCCACCGCGACGCCGGCGAGATGCGACATCTTCCGCAGGAATTTGTCGTCCTGGGCCGCGTGGCCCATGATCGTGCCGCCGCCGTGGATCCACAGCATCGCCGGCGCCCGGACGGGAAGCCCGGCCGGACGATGCAGCCGGACGGTGACGTGCTCGTTGACCGCGGCCACCGGGACGTGGCGAATCCGCCCCGCGTTGCCCATCAGGTTCATCAGCCGGCGCTGGATCTTGTAGCCGCGGTGCAGGGCGTAGCCCCGCGGCAAGAATCGGGCCGCCGCACGCAAACCGGGGTCCAACGCGTGCCGCGACGTGAAGGCGTTGTCGGCGTAGGTGTTTGCCATCGCGTGCCCTTCGGTCCGGTTCGCCGACCCTACCTGAAGCCAATAATGTCCGTCGGCATTAACTGATTGGCCCGCGCGCCGAGAGGGTAAACGGGGTCGTGTCTTCCGCCCTGACCAAGATCATCAGCGTCCTGGACCCTCGCACCGGCGACACCGTGTCGCAGGTGCCCATCACCGAGCCGGCCGACTGCGACGAGGCGATCCGGCGCGCCGCGGAAGCCGCACCCGGCTGGGCGCGCACGCCAGCCGCCGAACGCGCCGCCGCGATCGCTGCGGCGGCGGCCGATGTCCGCGCCGCGGCCCATGAACTCGCCGAACTGAACGAACGGGAAACCGGGAAGCTGCGCGACGACGCGCTCGGCGGCGTGGACGCCGGAGTCGGCACCCTCATGCAATACGCCCAGCTCGGGCCGTTGCACCGCGGGCGCAGCTTGCAGGGCGGGTGGTCGGCGACCGACCTGATGTTTCCGCAGCCACGCGGCGTGGTGGCGGTGCTCACGCCGTGGAACGATCCCGTCGCGGTGGCGGCCGGGCTGCCCGGCGCGGCGCTGGTGACCGGAAATACTGTGGTGCACAAGCCCAGCGAGCGCTGCCCGCAGACGGGCCGGCGGTTCGCCGAACTGTTGGCCGCCCGGCTGCCCGACGGTGTGCTGCAGATCGTCGACGGCGACGAAACGGTCGGCGCGCGCCTGGCCGAGGCGGGCAGCGTCGACGTGGTCGCACACGTGGGCAGCAGCGCGGCCGGCCGAGAGATCGCCCGCGCCTGCGCCGACCGCGGCGCGAAGGCGCTGCTGGAGAACGGCGGGAACGACGCGTTGATCGTCGACGCCGACGTCGACCCCGCCTGGGCGGCCGGCCAAGCCGCGCTGGGCGCCTTCGCCAACGCGGGTCAGATCTGCGTGTCGGTGGAGCGCATCTATGTCGTCCAGTCGATCGCCGACGCGTTCGTCGGCGCGCTGGCGGGCGAGGCGGCATCGTGGGCCGACCGGATCGGTCCGTTGGTCGACGAGCGTCATCGCGATCAGGTGCACGCGCACGTCGAGGACGCGGTCCGGCGCGGCGCCCACGTCTTGGCCGGCGGTGAACCGGGATCCGGCCCGGGGGCCTTTTATCCGCCCACGGTGCTGACCGACTGCACGCCCGACATGTCGGTGATGAGCGAGGAAACGTTCGGCCCTGTGGCGGCGGTGCGGATGGTTCCCGACTTCGCCGGCGCCCTGGCCGAGGCGGCCGACGACCGCTACGGGTTGGCCGCGACCGTGCTGACCGCTGACATGGCGCATGCGCAGGAGGCGTGGCACAGCCTGCCGGTGGGCACCGTCAAGATCAACAATGTGTTCGGCGGCGCACCCGGGGGCGCGTCCCAACCGCGCCGCGCCAGCGGAACGGGGTTCGGCTTCGGTCCCGAACTCCTCGACGAGATGACCACCATGAAGGTGGTGCACTGGTCGCCCGCGACCGTGTCCCGCGAAAGTGCAAGTACCGACGCCTCCACTTGAGAAACGTTCCGCTAGTTGCACTTTCGCGGTTGGCCCTCTAGATCCAGCAGGACGCGCTTGGCGGCGGTGCCGCCGCGGTAGGCGCCCATCGTTCCGTCGGAACGGATCACCCGATGGCACGGCACGAAAATGGGAATCGGGTTGGTCGCGCACGCCGTGCCCACGGCGCGCACGGCCCTGGGGGAGCCCGCGAGCCCGGCCAGCGTGGCGTAGCTGGCCGTCTCCCCATAGCCGACGTCGGCGCTGAGGTGCTCGAGGACGGTGCGCCGAAAACCCTGGGACAGCGACCAGTCCAGCGCGACGTCGAAGCGGCGGCGACGGCCGGCGAGATATTCGTCGAGTTGCCGCGCAGCGGGATCCAGCCGTGCCGGCGACTCGAGCACCCGCGGGCTGACGCGCTGTGCGAGGTCCTGCAGCACGCCGGCGCGGTCCTCGTTGGCGAACGCCACTCGCAGCAACCCTCGGTTGGTGGCCGCCAACAGCAGCGGCCCGACCGCGGAATCAACTGTGCGGTATGCGATGTCGAGGAGGTCGCTGGCCTGGGCGACCCTTTCCAGCCGGGCATGCAGGCGCCGAAGGTGCTCGCGGTCGACGGGGTAGTGCTTGGTCAGATCGGGTGTGCTCATTCGTGGTTCCTTGCGGTGTCGAGGCGGGGATAGGTGCGTCGGAGGGTGGCGATCCCGTCGGCGGCGGCCCGTCGCGCGGCGGCCACGCTGCCGCCGAGAATCGCGGCGATGTCGGCATAGGGGAGGCCGGCCAGATAGCGGTAGGCCACCGCCTGACGCTGCTTGGGTGGCAGCGCACCCACCGCGGCGTCGAGGTCGAGATCGTGGCTGTCGGCGCGCTCGCGGGCGGGGGAGTCGGGGGGATCGGCGAGCGGGACGGCCCGGCGCGAAGTCGCGCGGGCGACGTCGATGGCTTTGCGATGCGCGATCGTCACCAGCCACGCCTCGACGTTGGCGTCGCCGGGCAGCTGCGGGTAGGCCTTCAAGGCGGCCAGAAACGTGTCTGACCAGGCGTCGTCGGCGTCGGCGTGACCGACCACGGCGCGAACGACCCGCAACACCGTGGCACCGTGGCAAGCGACGATGGCTTCGAACGGCGGTTTGACGTGCCGAGGAACGTTCACCGTTCGTGGTTCCTCCCTGACTTTCAGCGACTCTTACTGGGAAGACGCCGGAGCGTTGTCGAATGTGAGATGCGGATGCAACGAATCTAGAGCTCACGTTTCCCGGGTGCCCATCGTTTACCGTGTGGGGAGGTGCAACGATGCAGACACGACACACGATGACCGGCAGCCCACTCCGTGAGCTCACATTGGCCGCCGACTTCTGATGCCCTCGAAATGGGACCGACGGGTGAACGCCGCAGACTGGGCGGCCGTCGCCGCCGACATGAATGACGTTGGCGGCGCACTGCTTCCGCAGCTGATGACTCCGGCCGAGTGTGCGACGGTGCTTGGTCTCTACCCCGACGACGGCCTGTTTCGCGCCACCGTCGACATGACGCGCCATCGCTACGGGCAGGGTGAATACCGCTACTTCAAGCGGCCCTACCCGCCCCCGATCGAACAGCTCAAGCAGGCGCTCTACCCCCGGCTCCTGCCGATCGCCCGCGACTGGTGGACCAAGCTGCGCCGCGAGCCGCCCTGGCCCGACACGCTCGACGAGTGGCTGGACCTATGCCACCGCGCCGGCCAAACCAAACCCACGGCATTGCTGCTCAAATACGGGCCCGGTGACTGGAATGCGCTGCATCGAGACCTCTACGGGGATCTCGTCTTTCCGCTCCAGGTCGTGATCAATCTCAACGAGCCGGGCGTGGCGCACACCGGCGGCGAGTTCCTGCTCGTCGAGCAGCGACCGCGAGCGCAGTCCCGCGGCACCGCCACCACGCTGCCGCAAGGGCACGGCTAAGCCTTCACCACCCGTGAACGCCCGATCCGCTCGACACGCGGCTGGTCGGCCGCCCCCGTACGTCACGGGGTTTCGGTGGTGCGCTCCGGTGAGCGCTGCACGCTCGGCTTGATCTTCCACGACGCCGCCTGACCACCTACGGCACGATGGTGCCATGGAGTTGTACGACGTCATGCGGTCCACGCCCGCCGTGCGCGAATTCGCCGACGACCCGCTTTCCGATGACGTGCTGGCGCGCATCCTGGACAACGCCCGGTTTGCGCCGACCGGCGGCAATCGGCAGGGCGTGCGCGTCATAGTCCTCCGCGACGCGCAGACCCGCTCGGCCCTGGCCGACCTCGGACTGCCCGCCGCTACACCGCGCAGCTCGCACACGGCGAGTCGCCATGGAATCCGTTGCAGCCGAGCGGCGTCGATGCCCCGACGATCGACGCGACCGAGCCGCCCCCGCAGATGTCGGCTCCGATCCGCGAGGCGCCGGTGGTGTTGGTGATCTGCGTGGATCTCGGCGTTGTCGCCGCCACCGACCAGGACCTCGAGCGTGTCGGCGTGGTGCCCGGGGCCTCGGTCTACCCGTTCGCGTGGAACGTCTTGCTGGCCGCGCGCAATGAGGGTTACGGCGGGGTGTTGACCACGATGGCCGTGGCCGAGGAGCCGCGCGTCAAGGAGCTGCTCGGCGTGCCCGACCCGTACGCCGTCGCCGCGGTCGTGCCGCTCGGCAAGCCGGTGCGCCAGGTGACGAAGTTGCGACGACGGCCGGTCGGTGAATTCGCGACCCGCGAGCGCTTTGACGGCGCACCGTTCGGCCGTTAGCTCTCAAGAGAACGGACAGCCGGGGTTTGCCGCATCTTCGGACAGGGGTTTACCCGATCGGCTGGCCCCGTGGAACTCCAAGTCGGTGGTGGCGTCGGGCTAGCCGATCTCTGCGCTGCCGGGCAGCATCGGGATGCTCGGTCCGCCGCCGAAGTTGTCGCCGGCCAGCGTGGTCAGTCCCGAAGCCCGGCCCATCGTGGGGTCGGCATCGGTGCCGGCGAAGCCCATCTGCCCCGCGCCCTGGCCGGAGGCGACCGGCGAGGCGTCCAGGTACTCGTAGCGGTAGCCCCGCTCAATATCTTTGGGTACCAGAGACTTTCGCCGCCCCGCCGGAGTGCGCTCGACGGCCGGCGCCGCGGCGGGTGCCGGCGCCGCGGCGTCCCGCGCCTCCGGCGTCCGAGCGGTGCCGCGGGCACTCGCGTGTGCACCGGCCCGGGAGGCGCCGATCAGGTATTGGCAGGCAAAGCTCTGCGCGCCCACCGCACCGCCCGTGCCCGCACCCGGGGGCGTTGGCGCGGCGCCCGGCGGGACTGGGGCGGTCGGCGTCGCCGCCGAAATCGAAACCGGGGAAGGCGATGAGACAGTTCCCGCGGAGGAAGCGACGCCGACCGCCGGCGCGCCCGCCACCGAGGCGATCGGGCTCGGTGCGGTTGCCGGCGGAGTCGGCGCCGGTGGCGCGATGCCGCCGATCCCGGCGAGACCGGCGAACCCACCGGTGGCCCCTACTGGGGCGGTCGCGAGGGGAGCCATCAGGCCCACGGAATAGACCGGATTGTTGGCGACAAAGGTGGGCAGGGTCGCCATCAACGTGGGGTAGTTGTAAAAGATGTTGATCAATAACAGGGTTCGATGCACGACAAACTGGGTCCCGAGGAGCACGAGGGCTTGCACCAGCTGTTCGGGGTTGTTGGCGTACATCGGAATCATGGTCTCGGCGCGCGACAGGAACATCGACAGGCTCGGCTTCAACGTCGCTGGGGGGCCAAAAGGATTGAACGGAAAGATGGCCTGTAGCCATTTCTCGGGGCTGGTGGGCAACCCGGTGCCCATCCCGGGCATGTTGCCCATGCCGCCCATCCCCGAGCCGGACCCAGATCCCATGCCGCCCGAATTCCCCATGGCGCCGTTATCCGCCTTCATGATCCGGGGCGACGGTGTGCTGTCCGGCGCGGCCGCCACCGCGGTTGTCGAAACGGCCTGATAGGTGCTCATGGTGGTGGCGGCCTGGATCCACATCCGCGCGTAATCCGCCTCGTTGAGGGCGATCGGAATGGTATTGATGCCAAAGAAGTTCGTGGCCACCAACACGGCGTGGGTGGCGTGGTTGGCGGCCAGCTCCGCCAGTGTCGGCATCGTCGCCAGCGCCGTCGCATAGGCCGTTGCCGCGACCTCGTGTTGGGCGGCCACCGCGGCGCTGTTGGCGCCGGCCTGCACCAGCCACGCGATGTATGGCACATGCGCGGCCAGGTATTGCGCAGCGCTCGGGCCTTCCCACGCGCCGGCCTGTACCGATGCGAGCAGTCCGGTGAGTTCGTCTGCCGCCGCGGCATATTCGGCGCTCAGCGAGTTCCAGGCCGCCGCCGCGGCGACCAAGGAGCCCGCTCCCGGCCCGCTGGATAGCGTCGCCGAGTGCACCTCGGGCGGGACCGCCATCCAGACCGGGGCCGTCATGGCCCACCCAACCGCGTCACACGGCCTCCCCAATAGCGAACCGTAGATACAGATGTATAAGTCTATTATTACCGTAGATGAGGGTGAAGCAAAGTATTTTAACCGCATCGACGCCAGCCCATCGCCGGGCTGGTCGGGACCAGATCGCCCTACTGCTATGCTTTGGTCAACGTTGGCTGTCTCACCCGATGGCCGGCACGTCGTGAAACGCTTCTTCCTCCTTCCGGCGCCAGCCCTCATCAGTGGCTGACGCACTGAACCCGGCACAGTTCGTATCGCGGCGATCGATTTTGCCCACCGGCAATCTCGCCACCCTGTGCTGACAGATCGCGCGCTTTCGACGCCGACCTGGCACAACCGATGCTGAAAGACATCAAAGTGACCACTGGCAAGACATTTGCCGATCTCGGCGTGGCTGAAGCGCTCATCGAGGTGCTGACCGCGCGGGGGATCACCCACCCCTTTCCCATCCAAATCGAAACGCTGCCCGACACACTCGCCGGTCGAGACGTCCTCGGCCGCGGCAAGACGGGCAGCGGCAAGACGCTCGCCTTTTCGCTCCCCATGGTCAGCAGGCTGGCCGGACATCCCCGCCGGCCGTCCCGACCGTCGGGTCTCGTTTTAGCCCCCACCCGCGAGCTCGCCAGCCAGATAACCGCGACGCTGGAACCGTTGGCCGCCGCCAACAACCTTCGCGTGACCACGATCTTCGGCGGCGTACCGCAGGGCAGGCAGGTGGCCGCGCTGAAAGCGGGCGTCGACATTGTCGTGGCGTGCCCCGGCCGGCTCGAAGACCTGATGAAGCAACGGCTGATCAGTCTCGACGCGATCGAGGTGACGGTGATCGACGAAGCCGATCACATGGCCGATCTCGGCTTCCTGCCCGGCGTGACTCGCATCCTGGCGGCCACGCCGAGCGGCGGCCAGCGGCTCCTGTTCTCGGCCACCCTCGACAACGGCGTCGACAAGCTGGTCAACCGATTCCTGCGCAACGCGGTGCTGCACTCTGTCGACGGCTCCGACTCGCCGGTGTCAGAAATGACCCACCACGTGTTCCATGTCTCCGGGGTCCAGGCCAAGAAGGAATTGGTACACCGGCTCGCCTCCGGCAGCGGTCGCCGAATCCTGTTCATGCGCACCAAGCATCAGGCCCGCAAGCTCGCCAAGCAGCTCACCGAATCCGGTGTTCCGGCAGTCGATTTGCACGGCAACCTGTCTCAGCCGGCTCGCGACCGGAACCTCGCCGCCTTCAGCACCGGCGAAGCGCGCGTGTTGGTGGCCACCGACATCGCGGCGCGCGGCGTGCATGTCGACGGGATCGAATTGGTGGTGCACATCGATCCGCCCGCCGAGCACAAGGCTTACCTGCACCGGTCCGGGCGGACGGCGCGGGCGGGCAACGTGGGTGACGTCGTGACGGTCGTCCTGCCCGAGCAGCGCAAGGACACCCACGCGCTGATGCGCCGCGCGGGCATCCGTGTCACTCCCCAGGAGGTCACCGTCGACTCGGCCGCCGTGCATGCGGTGGTCGGTGAACTGGCGCCCTACCGGGCTCCCGCGCCGAGGAAGGCGGCCACGTCGCATCCGTCGCAGCCCCACCGTTCGGGTACGGCCGGTCGCAGGCGTCGCCGTCGATCCGGCGCCGCGCCCCGTTAATTATTCAAGCCGCACAACGGTTTTCATAAAGAACTGGCTCGTGCTAATTTGGTCGTGCGGATGTTTTTGGTACATCCCACAGTTAAGAGAGAAGAAAGTAAATGGCACAGGGAACTGTGAAATGGTTCAACGGTGAGAAGGGCTTCGGCTTCATCACCCCCGACGACGGCGCGAAGGACCTCTTCGTCCACTACTCGGAGATCCAGGGGAGCGGCTACCGCTCGCTCGAGGAGAACCAGCGTGTTCAATTCGAGGTCGGGCAAGGAGCCAAGGGACCCCAGGCAATAGGAGTCTCTGCCGTCTAGAACTCACACTCGTGACAGTGGGCTGGTGCGTTGCTTCGCACCAGCCCACTGGTTCTTCTCGAACTTTGGGGACGCGCCGGCGTGCACGAGGCCATTCCGTCACCGTGACGAAATATCTGGGTGATGGTTGTATCACACCTTTGGGGCATCGGCTCGAATATCATGCTGGGATGACTGATCCGCCGCAATCCATCCAGATCGAGCCCGCCAAACCGCGAAATCGTCTGGTGGCCCTTGCGCTGACCGCGGCGGCGCTCGGTGGCCTGGGGGCGGCCCTCAGCGTGGGTTTCACGTTAGCCAGCCATGCGATGACGAGCGGGTGCATCGTCGACAGATCGTTAGAGGGCGTCGGCATGCTGTGCACGGTCGCCGCGGGTCTGTTGGGTGTCGTCGCGGCAGCGCTCGCGCTGAGAAGTGTGAGCGGGCCCGCTCGGGTGCGGGGCGCGCATTTTTGGGTGGCCGTCGCGGCGGCGGTAATCGGTGCGGTCATCGCGATTTTCTGTTTGCTCTGGTTCGTTACAACCTCGGGTTATCACGCGATCGACCCGGCTTACTTGCACCGCTGTTAAGGCTCGGCCCGCATACGGGAATCAACCCGAGGCAGAACCCAATTCGTCACTGTGACGTATTGCGAACGATGGGGCGGGCGGGGCGGCGGCGGGTCGGGGTTGCCGAACGGCCCCGTCGGAGCATCACGTTATGGGCGCGCGTCAACAGAAAAGCGGCGGCTTCATCGTTGGGACGCGCGCCTCGACGGCGAGGCAACGCGAACGGGGACGATGACGGGGGCGGGGGCGGCTGACCAGCCAGCCTTCGGCGCGGGCGCATCTCGCGATACAAAGCCCATGATCCGGTTGTACCGATAAGCGACATTATGTCAGGTAAACCACTGCATATCGCATCAGATGAATTGTTGCCTGACCTCCTGTCGGTCACCGCT
The DNA here is from genome assembly GCF_001667015.1 of Mycobacterium sp. E3198. Taxonomy (GTDB): domain Bacteria; phylum Actinomycetota; class Actinomycetes; order Mycobacteriales; family Mycobacteriaceae; genus Mycobacterium. The sequence goes on from NZ_LZIS01000203.1 coordinate 55,019, forward strand.
CCTCCCGTTGGCGCGGACCAAGATGTTCCCGAGGCGTCGGGTATGTTGGGTGGCGTAAATCAGGGCCGCCGTGCGGCGAATATCCGCTGGCGCGGGAGGAGCGGTGACGAGTTGCTGCCTGATTTCTTCACAGACGATCGCAGCGAGCTTTGGGACGCGCTGCGCAAGCGCGGGCCGGTCGTGTTTATCGAGGACAGCGCGTTTATGAACGGCTATTGCCTCACACGGGCCGATGACGTGCTCGCAGCGCTGCGTAACCCGGAAGTGTTTTCGCTTAACGCTTTGGATCGGCCGGACCATGCGCGTTGGCGCGCGATCTTGCAGCCGTTATTGAGTTCCCGCGCGGTGAAAGAGATGGAACCCGCGTTGCAAGATCAGGCCGCGGCGGTGGTCGAAGCGGTCGCCCCGCAGGGTAGTTGTGAGGTGATCGCCGATGTTGCGGAGCCATTCGCGGCTCAGGTCCTTCTGACAGTGTTGGGGTTGCCGCCGCAAGACGGGGATAGGTTGCTGCGCTGGGAGAAAGCGCTTTGGGCGATCCAGCGGGCGCCTCTGGCCGCGGTCACAGGTGTCCGTTTCGAGGATCTGGTGCAAAAATTTGAGATGCTCGCCTATTTGGCGGAGGCTTTCGCGCAGCGCCGCGCCAGACCTGATATTGCGGGTGTTCTTTCCGGGTTGGTTGCCGGCGACAATGGGTTCGACGAAGCAGAGGCGTGCGCGGTAGTTGAAACGCTGATCGCTGCGGGCATTACGCCGTTTAGGAGCGCGGTGGGTTTCGTGTTTCTTGACCTTGCCCGCGACCCGCGGCTATGCGCTTCGCTCCGCGAAAACCCCGCAGGGATTGAGGGATTCGTCGAAGACGTGCTGCGCCGCGAGCCGCCGGCCCCGGTGATCATCCGCAGGGCCGCTCAGAACGTCACCGTGGCGGGTGTCGAGATACCGGCAGGGGCCCGGGTCGGGCTATGCGTAGGGGCGGCCATCCAAGAAGACATGGCGGACGGCCACGGGTCGCGGGCGGACTACTGGGCATTCGGCGGGGGCCCGCACCGCTGTGTGGCCGTCAGTCTGGCGAAAACAGCGTTGACTCTGTTGGTCAGCGAATGGTTACGCACTATCCCCGCGTTCGGGTTAGATGCTGAGTCCGTGCCGCCGGTTATCCTCGATGACGCGGTCCGACTGTCGAGTTTGCCGCTGCGCTGGCATTGAGTCAGACCGCCGGCGGGTAATTGCCGTGAATGCCGCGCTGGTCGCCAGTTTCGGCTAAGCACCGCGCGACACACCGTCCGGTTACGGCCGCCGCGCCCGCGGCCGTGAGTGCGGCAGTTGCCGACCGTAATGAAGCCTTCCGTTTCGCCGCGCCGCTCCCCTGCCGGAGACGCGTTTCGAGGAATATGCACGAATCGACCTGTCTGATGCACCTGATTCGGGCTACAGCCCGGATGGTACGACCTTGTCGTTTACCGTTACCTCGACCTGGCCGGTTTTCGGGTTGTACTCGATCTTCCCGTGCTCGAAGGTCGTTACGAGTAGATCGCCGACGGCGTTCTGGTCGCTGGTTGGGAAGCCCAGTGGACCTGCCGAACCATTAGTGCCGGTGATCGCAGGTGTGCCGTCCGGACCGCGTGGGACATTCCAGGCTTCGCGGATCTTGCCAAGGGTGATATATGCGGGCGTGTCGGCCTCGCCGTTCCTGGCGGTGATCACCCCGCCCTGGAACTGCTGGAATACCAGGCCGCTCGCCCGTGTCCCCGCGTTGCGGTCTCCCGTCAGCGGCTTGCCGAGAGCGTTCTTCTGAGCCTCGGTTGCCGACAAGTACTTGCCGGCGATTGGACCGGTCAAAGTCACCTCCACGTCGCCCACCCCGATGAGCTTCACCTCGGCGGGCTGCGCTGGTGTGCTGGACGTGGAGATGGTGTTCCCCGCGACCTGAGGTGGTGGCGACGCGTCGACGCTCTTGCCATTGCTGCAGCCGACACTGATCAGCGCGACGGCGACCAGGCTGACGACTGCCGGGTGGCGGTACCCGATCGTTCCCATGGGCTTCCTCCTCGCGTCTTGCTGTATGTGGGTCGAGTTGCGGCTGACCCGCCTGGCCGGGACCACAACCGAACCACTTGAGTGGCGCAGGTGCTCCCGGCCGTCCTAGCTCCGAACGACCTTACGACGCGGTCATGGCCGGCGAGTCAGAGCACCGGGTAGGGATCACCGGTGCTCGATAAATCCACCAAGGGCTCGGTGTGCTCCTTATGTGACATCGCGTCGATATCCGGCTCGGCGCAACCCATCCTCGTCCGCAAGGGCTTGAGTCAGCCTTTAGTGCCCCCCGAATGCCGCTTCGGGCCTACGGCAGCACCCCTCAGAGGCTTGAACTTTCGGCTTCACCGCGCCGTGGCAGAGCGTCTGCCGTCACATCAGCGGGGGCGGCGGCACCAGTGGCAGCACCGGATTGCCGAGAGCGTCGTGATGCTGCGGGCAGTAAGCAGTCACCGAAGCACCGATGAAATAGCCAGCTTGCGCCGACGACAGGTTGGTGTCTGTCATCAACTTCAACACCACGACAGCCGCGCCTTCACCTCGGTCCAATTCGGCGCAGATCTCGTGTGCCGTCGCAACGGCAGAATCCGGGTCAGCGACGCTGATTCCGCGCTCCTCGAGCGCACCGACGAAATCTCCGTCGCTCGTCTGCGCTGACGCATTCGCTGAGAGAAATGATGCGAACAACGGCAGGCCGAGCGCAGCTACGGTCGACCACTTCACACGGCATCTGCGATTCCGCGCCGCACTGATCTTAGGCATCGCTCTCCCCACAGTACCCAAATAGCCAGCCTCATGGGCTCTGCCGGCCCGGCGGGGCCAGGCAGCGCTGGCCGTCACTCGCGCGGCGCTCCGACTTTGTTTATCGCGTCAGGTGGTCCCACTCCAGCTGGTGGATGCGCGGCGTGCGATCCTGCGATCGGCGCGGAACTCGGGAATGGTCAGGACGCAGCGGCCGGTACTCGTGTTCCATACCCGCGCCGGATCGCTGCCGGCGATCACGAACCGGCCACTCGGGTCGATGCCCATGCCTAGCGACCACTGGTGTGGCAGTACGTGCCGCTCCGCAACAGCACGCAGTCGAGGCCGCATGCCCTGCGGTTCGCCATCGCCCCTCACCGCGTCCAGTCTAGGTGCCTGTCTTACACGTTTAGGTTTGTAGACCGTAAGGCGGCCTGGCGCTCTCAATCTCCGTCTCTGCGCTCGACGTCATTGTCCTGCCTTCCCTCAACCGAAATCGCCGACGCTGGAGAGCTCGCAGGGAAAAATCACCTCGCTTGCGGTTGACTGTCATTCGAGCGCGGGGGGCGCCCGCGAGCGGCGACTGCGAGAGGAACGCGCCATGCCTACCATCACCACTTCTGACGGTGTCGAGATCTTTTACAAGGACTGGGGGTCCGGCCAGCCGATCGTCTTCAGCCATGGCTGGCCGCTGACGGCCGACGACTGGGACGCGCAGATGATGTTCTTCCTGCACCACGGCTATCGGGTGATCGCGCACGACCGGCGCGGGCATGGCCGATCCGATCAGGTCGGCAACGGCAACGACGTCGAGCACTGGGTGGCGGACCTGGCCGCGCTGACCGAGCAGCTCGACTTGCGCGGGGCCGTCCATATCGGGCACTCCACCGGCGGCGCCGAGGTGGCCTGCTATGTGGCGCGCCACCAGGAGCGGGTCGCCAAGGCGGTGCTGGTGTCCTCCCCGACACCGAGCATGTTGCAGACGGAGAACAATCCGGGCGGGCAACCCCAGGAGTGGTTCGAGGCGGTGCGGGCGGGTGTCTTGGGAAATCGATCGGAGTTCTTCCGCGCGGTGCCGGAGGGTCCGTTCTACGGATTCAACCGCGAGGGCGTGGAACCGTCCGAGGCGGTCATCGCGAACTGGTGGCGGCAGGGCATGTCCGGCAGCGCCCAGGCTCACTACGAGACGGTGGTGTCCTGGCTCCAGGACTACTCCGAGGCGCTGAAGGCGATCACCGTTCCGGTTCTGGTGATGCACGGCGAAGACGATCAGATCGTGCCGTTCGCCAGCGCGGTGCCCCGCGCGGTCGACCTACTACAGAACGGCGCATTGAAGACGTATGCCGGCTACCCGCACGGCATGCCGACCACGCACGCCGATGTTCTCAACCCGGATCTGCTCGCATTCATCGAGTCCTGAGCGGCAGCGTTGCACGTCAGCGGAGTAGCGTCCTGCGATTGTGCAGCTTGCTCTGACACCCGACGGCAAGTGGGATATCGCGACGCCCGAGCTGGTGTCGGCGGCGAGCGCGGCGGGATTCAGCGCAGTGGGGATCAACGCCGAGCGGGTCGACGCGGCCGCCGCCGCGGCGTATGCCGCAGCCGGAGTGCGTTGCCACGAATTGCTCGCCTTCATCGTCGGCGACGACGAATCCGCCACCATGGCACGTGCCGAACAGTTGGCCGACCGCGCGCAGGCCATCGGCGCGGACTGGGTGCTGACGGTGTTCACCGACAAGGTGCCGGCCAAGCGAATTCGACGCTGCGCCAGGCTCTTCGACGATGCCGGCGCTGGCCTTGCGGTGGAATCCACACCGCTGGGCGCAATTCCGACGATCAGCGACGGCATGGAGTACGTGCGGGCCGCAGGCGAGGCGGCGCGGGCCGGGCTGCTGGTCGACTCATGGCACTTCTGCTTCAGCTCCAACACGTGGGAGGACCTGTCGGCGGTGCCGCCGGACGACATCGCCTACGTTCAATTCACCGACGCGCTGGAACCCGAGCATCGAGACCGGATGATCCGCGAAAGCTTGCACCGCCGGGCCCTGCCCGGTGAAGGCCTCCTCGAGTTAAACCGTTTCGCGGCAACGCTGCTGGACCGCGGCTGGGACGGTACGGTCAGCGTCGAGGTGCTCAGCGCGCAACTGCGCGACCTGCCCGTCGACGAGCTGACCAGACGCTTGTACACCACGACCGCCGCGTACTGGAGTTGAGCCGGCGCCGAAGGCCGCCGAGCACTCGTGCGAGCACCCCTGGAGGGCCACCGGGTGAGCCTCGGGTGCGGTGACTCGACACACCAGCGACGTCGAATGTGACCGCACCGGCTCTTCGGAGGTCGTACTTTACGATCCGGCGAGGACGCATGGAAAAGACGGTTGACCTGCCCCGCGCGTTCCATACTTCGACACGGCCCCGGACGGGGCGCAATACTTGTGCGATGCAGGCGTGCCGTTTCATCACACTCGCGCCGACCGCAGCACCCCTGGAGGCCTGAACATGAGTGAGCCCGAGCCGCGCGTACTGAACGGTCTGTCGGACATCCGCGCGTTCTTCCACACGAACAAGGTGCCGCTGTACTTCATCTCGCCGACGCCGTTCAACCTGTTGGGCGTTGACCGTTGGATACGAAACTTCTTCTACCTGACCTACTTTGACTCTTTCGAGGGCACGCACTCGCGCGTGTTCGTGCCCCGGCGGCGCGACCGTCGCGATTTCGACTCCATGGACGAGGTGTGCAGCCACCTGTTGTCCGATTCCGAGACGCTCGAGTTCATCGCGGGCAAAGGTCCTGGTGGCAAGTGCTGCTTTGTGATGATGAACGAGGAAATCCAGGCCCTCGCGCGGTCGGCGGGTCTCGAGGTCATGCACCCGCCGATCGAGCTGCGCAATCGGCTCGGCTCCAAGATCGTCATGACGCGCCTGGCCGACGAGGCGGGGGTGCCGAGCGTGCCCAACACGATCGGGCGGGCCGGCTCATACGACGAACTGCTGGCGCTCGCCCAAGACGCCGGCTTGGGAGATGACCTCGTCATCTCGATCGCCTACGGCAACGCGGGCAGCGGGACGTTCTTTGTGCACGGTCAGGGCGACTGGGACAAGTACGCCGGTGACCTGGTCGGGCAGGACCTCAAGGTGATGAAGCGCATCCGCAATGTGGAGGTGTGCCTCGAGGGTGCGGTGACCCGCCACGGCACCGTGGTCGGCCCCGCGATGACGAGTCTGGTCGGTTATTCGGAGCTGACGCCGAGCCGGGGCAGCTGGTGTGGCAACGACATCTGGCACGAGGTGCTGCCGCCCGCCCAGACGCATGCCGCGCGAGAAATGGTGACCAAGCTGGGCGACGTCATGCGCCGCGAGGGTTACCTCGGCTACTTCGAGGTCGACCTCCTGCACGACCTCGACTCCAACGAGCTCTACCTCGGCGAGGTGAACCCCCGCCTGAGCGGCGCCAGCCCGATGACGAACCTGACCACCGAGGCCTACGCCGACATGCCGCTGTTCCTCTTTCACCTGCTCGAGTACATGGACGTGGAGTACGAGCTCGACATCGACGAGATCAACGCGCGCTGGGAGCGCGGCTACGGCGAGGACGAGGTCTGGGGCCAGGTGATACTCACCGAGACCTCCCCGGATATCGAAATCTTCACCGCGACGCCACGCACCGGGGTATGGCGCCTCGACGACGACGGTCGGGTCTCCTTCTCGCGGACCGCCAACGACTGGGCCACGCTGCTCGACGGCTCCGAGGCCTTCTACATGCGCGTCGCGGCGCCCGGCGACTTACGTTCCGAGGGCGCCCAACTCGGCGTGCTCGTCACTCGCTCACACCTGCAGACGGACGACTATCAGCTCAGCGACCGCTGCCAACGCTGGGTCAAGGGCATGAAGGCGAAGTTCGTCTCGACGCCCCTGACGCCCGCCGCGCCGATTGTCTCGCGGCTCGTCGCGCGCGCGTGAGCGCCCCGGCCGGCATCTCACTGGACAACTGGCTGTCGCCGCCCTACTCGCAGTGGTCGTTTCAGCATGTCGAAGACATGGTCCCGACCGCGCTGATCTCCCGAGGGACCGGCCCGGTCGCGGCGATACCCCCGGCCCCCGCTCCCCTCGCGGAGATCCCGGTGACCAACACCGACGGGACGGCCACCACCGTCGGCGCGGTGATGGCCGCCACCGCGACCGAGGGGTGGGCCGTCGCCCATCGCGGGGCGATGGTGGCCGAGGAGTACCTCGACGGCCTCAAAGCCGACACCCGGCACCTGCTGTTCTCGGTGAGCAAGTCGCTGGTGGGCGCCGTCGTCGGATCGTTGTGCGGGGCCGGTGCGATCGATCTCGAGGCGCCGGTCACGAAATACATTCCGGCCCTTGCGGATTGCGGCTACGACGGTGCGACGGTGCGTCACCTGCTGGACATGAGGTCCGGTATCGCCTTCTCGGAAAATTACGGCGACCCGTCCGCGGAGATACATCTCCTCGACCAGGCGATGGGCTGGGCGCCCAGGCGCAGTCCGGAGGCCCCCGCCACCCTGCGCGATTTCCTCCTGACCTTGCGGCAGAAGTCGCCTCACGGCGGCCCGTTCGAATATCGCTCGTGCGAAACCGATGTACTCGGCTGGATCTGCGAGGTCGCCGGCGGCCAGCGGATGCCGGCACTGATGTCGGAACTGCTGTGGAGCCGCATCGGCGCCCAATGCGACGCCACCATCGGGATAGACCCCGCCGGCACCGGATTCTTCGACGGCGGCATCAGCGCCTGCCTTACCGACATGATCCGGTTCGGCTCGTTGTTCTTGTGCGACGGTGTCGCGCTCACCGGCGAACAAGTGGTGCCGGCGGCGTGGATCGCTGACACGCTCGACGGCGGCCCCGACTCGCGTCAGGCGTTCGCCGCGTGCCCCGAGGACACCGAATTGCCCGGCGGGATGTATCGCAACCAGGTGTGGCTCCCCTACCCCGGCAACAACGTGGCGTTGTGCCTGGGCATGTGCGGTCAGATGATCTACCTCAACCGCGCGATCGGGATGGTCGCCGCCAAGCTGTCCAGCCAGCCGCATTCCCATGAGCCGCACATGCTGGACACGCTGCGCGCGTTCGACGCGGTGGCGCACGAACTGGCTGGGATCGCTAGCCAGTCCGAAGGGCCTGTAGCGTGACGGTCGTGAAGTCGTCCCGGATGTATCCCACTGTCGCGCTTGCGGCCTGCGTCACGGCCACCGTCATGCTCGTCACGCCGGGCACGGCCACCGCCGCCGGCTCCTGCCCCACCGCCGCACCGGCGAACGGCGGGGCGCCCGACTGGACACTGGCCGGAACCACGGGCAGCGTCGCGGTCACCGGATCCACCGATACGACGGCTCCGCGCGTGGCCGTGACGGCGCCCTTCAGCGTTACCCAGACGCAGGTACACACCCTGCACGCGGGAGATGGGGCGGTGGTCCCGGGCACCGCCCGAGTTTCCGTCTGCTACATGGGCGTCAACGGCCGCGACGGCTCCGTGTTCGACAGCAGCTACGACCGGGGCGCCCCGGTGGACTTCCCGCTCGGCGGGGTCGTGCCCGGATTCCAGAAGGCCATCGCCGGACAGAAGGTCGGGTCCACGGTCGCCGTCGCGATGACGTCCGCCGACGGCTATCCCGACGGTCAGCCCAGCGCCGGCATCCGGCCGGGCGACTCGCTCGTCTTCGCGATCAAGATCCTGAGCGCCTCCAGCTGAGTCGCCCGCCCCTTATCTCTGCCGCATGAACGCGACGCGCTCCGGCTTGCGTTGCTGCAGCGGCCGCGCCTCGCGTCGCTGGCGCGCCCACCATGCCCGCAATGCGTGGGCGTCAATAGGCGTAGTCGGGTCGTCAAAAGGCGAGGGTGCGGTGTACATGGCGCCTTCGTTCTGCGGATTATAGACGAGCACGTTCACTAATTGGCTATGAGCTTACTATGGATGACGAAGGAACGCCAGCGTCTACTAAATGATCTCACGGAGGCCACCGTCGGGGTCAGTTCGCCGGCGGTACCAGCGGTGGACGGCAGACGTTGGCGCCTGGATCCCACCACCAACCGTTGTCGCACGCCAGCGGCTGCGGCCCGACACCCAGCGGCCGGCACACGTTGGCCGTCGGGTCCCACCACTGCCCCGCGTCGCACGCCAAGGGTTGGGGCCCGACACCGAGCGGGCGGCAGACCTTGCCCGTGGGGTCCCACCACTCGCCGTCCGCGCAGTCCGCCTTGCTCACCGCCGGCGTCGCGATTGTCACGACGGCCATCGATGCCAACGCCGCCAAGACAGCGGGACCAAGACGGCGGACGAAGGTCCTCATGGAAAGCCTCCCCCTGGTGGCATATGGAACATCGAACCGAGCCGGGCCGTACAGGTCAAGGGGTTTGGCGCGGCTACCGTCGAGTCCGTGACGACTGAAACCGACCCCGCGGCTGACGAAGCCGAGCTTCGACGGCTCATCGACGAGCTGGCCAGCGCCCTTCGCGCCCACGACCTAGATGCGGCGATGTCGGTCTATGCGACCGACGTGGTGTCCTTCGACATCGAACCACCACTCCAACACGTGGGTGGACCCGCAAAACGAAAAAACTGGGAACGCGTCTTCGCGGCATACGAGCGCCCCCTGGATTACGAGGTTCGCGAGCTCGCCATCACCGTGGGCGGGGACGTGGCGTTTGCCCACAGCCTTAATCGGCTCAGCGGCACGTTGCGCAGCGGTGCGCAGACCACCGGCTTCTGGGTCCGGGCGACGATGTGCTTTCGAAAGCTCAATGGCCGCTGGGCCATCGCGCACGACCAGGTATCTGTTCCTCTCGACATGACGACGGGGGCGGCGCTCGTGAATCTTGAGCCCTGACCAGGCATTGGCAGTACATGGCAGCTCCCGGGGTGGCCTTGGCAGCGGCCGCTGAGCTTCGATTCGGGTAGGGGTCGGTACCGACAGCTCAAGGAGGGACAACCGTCATGCCACAGCTCGCGCTCCGGCAGGCCACCATCGAATACCAGGAGTTCGGACCGAAGGATTCGCGGCATGCGCCGGTGCTGTTCGTGCACGGCATCCTGGTCGACGGGCGACTGTGGCGCGAGGTCGTCGACGGCCTGGCGGGGCGCGGTTTCCGCTGCATCGTGCCGACCCTGCCGCTGGGCTCACACACCATCCCCGTCCAGGACGCCACCGCGCTGTCTTTGCCCGGTGTCGCCGAGCTGATCAACGACGTGATCGTCGCCCTCGACCTATCCGATGTGACGCTGGTCGGCAGCGACACCGGCGGCGGGCTCTGCCAACTGGTCGTCGACGCCCACCCGGACCGGATCGGCCGCCTGCTGCTCACCAACTGCGACGCGTTCGACAAGTGCCCGCCGTTTCCGTTCGACGTCGCGTTCGGGGTGCTTCGGGGCCCCGCCTCGATCAGGGCGCTGATCCGACCTATGCGGTGGCGGGCGCTGCGCCACTCGCCACTGGGCTTCGGGCTGCTCATCAAGCGGCCCGATCCGGAGCTCACCGCCGCCTGGTTGCAGCCCTGCCTCAACGACTCACGCATCTGCCGCGATCTGGCGGTGCTGCTTCGTCGGGTGGCCACCTTCGATCTCACGGATGTGGCCACTCGCCTGCCCCGGTTCACCAAGCCGGTCACGCTGGTGTGGGGCCAGGAGGACCGTTGCTTCACCCCCGGCCTGGGCCGGAAACTGGCCGCGTTGTTCAGCAATGCGAAGTTGGTGGAGGTGCCCGGCGCGAGAACGTTTGTCTCCCTCGATCAGCCGCACGCGGTGATCGACGCGATCGCCGCCTTGAATGCGGTCAGGGCCTAACGCCTCAACGGCTGACCCGGAAACGTTTGAGCCGCGCCGTCGTTCCGGAGACCAATGCGATTCGGCTTCTCGGCAAGTGCAGGTGTGCCGCGAGCAACCGGATGACGGCCTCGTTGGCCTTGCCGTCAACCGCGCGCTCCCGGACGTAGATCGTCAGCTCGCCATCCGGACCGGCCTCGACCAGCGGCCCCTTGCGGCTACCGGGCTTGACCTTGACGACGACGGAGTCGTTCATGCGGCGTAAGGCTACCGATGAATTTCGGGCGCGCCACGGGTCAGACCTTTCGGAACACGCAATTGACCGCGAAGGTGGATCCCATGTCCCTGGACAAAGCAGCCCTGCCCCCCGTCGTCGACCATTCGACGTGGCGCGCGGCGCTCGACGAACTGCGCAAGCGTGAGAAGGCCGCGACCCGCGAACTGGACGCGATCGCGGCCCAGCGCCGGCGCCTGCCGATGGTCGAGTTGCCCGACTACACCCTGATCGGCGCCGAGGGGCCCATTCGCCTGGCGGATGTGTTCGCCGGCCGTTCGCAGCTCATCGTCTACCACCACATGTGGTCGGACGGCGCCGAGTGGCAGTGCGGTGGCTGCACGGGCTTCACGTCGCAATTCACCCGGCTGGAGTTCCTCGACAACTACGACGCCCGGTTCGTCATCGTCACGAACGGACCGATCGATGAGGCACTCGCTTACCAGCGGAAGGTCGGCAACCGGATGGAGTGGTACTCGTCCTCGGAGAGCACGTTCGGCGCCGACATGGACGCGCCTCCCGGCGGGGGCTTCGGGGTCAACGTGTTCCTGCGCGACGGCGACACCGTGTATCGCACGTGGCACACGAACGGCCGAGGCACCGAGCAGCTCAGCCATTCGTTCGCGTTGATCGACCTCCTGCCGTGGGGCCGGCAGGAGGAATGGCTCGATTCGCCTGAAGGGTGGCCCTCCCGCCCCACATACTCGGGGTGGCTCGACTCCCCCGATATCGCCCGCGCCTACGGACCCAGGGATAACGCATGACCGCCACCGCCGAACGTTACGTCGCCACCCGCACCATCGCCGCGACGCCGATGCAGATCTTCGCCGTACTGGCGGACCCCTCCCACCACTGCAACACCGAACCCACCGACTGGGTCCGTGACGCGGTGGACGTCGCACCGATCACCGGCGCCGGACAGATGTTCGCGATGAACATGTTCCTGACCCAGGCCGGTGGTGACTACGTCGTCCACAACCTGGTGAATGTGTTCGAGAAGGACCGTGCGATCGGTTGGATGCCCGGCCAGCTCGACGACGCGGGCAACCACCGCCCCGGCGGTTGGTTCTGGCGCTATGACCTCGCCCCGAACGGGGACCGCACCGATGTCACGCTCACCTACGACTGGAGCGGCACGCCGCAGGACTTCCGCGACCAAGTGGGCACCATGCCCATCTTCGGCCCGGACTACCTGGCGGACTCTCTGGCCGCCCTCGAGCGGTCGATCGCGCACTGAGCCTGCGCTTTCGCCGCGCGAATGATTGTGGCGCGCAAATATTCGGACCACCGAAAAGTGCGCGCGGTACATCAGACTTGCATTCCAAATTATTCGCCCGAAGCATTCCTCCGGTCGAATAGAAGCATTCGTCGGAATCAGCGTGCGATCCGGGTTTAGTTTGGTAAATCTCGACGACCCAAACCCGTCCGGAAGGCAAGCAATGAGGTGGTTGGCGGCGTGGTGGCGACAGCCTGACCACTTCGACTGGCTGACCGGCTACCTGCAAGCCCACGGTCTGAGCGCCAACACCCGTCGCGTCCTGGCGGTGGTGTCTGCGTCGCTCGCGCTGTGGCCCGTCAACGTCCTATGGGGTCAAACGCCGTTTTATCCGCGCGTGGCCTTGACCGTCTCCACGCTGGCCGGCCTGGTCGGGCTGGGCATGGCGATGGTGTGGTTGTCCCGCTGGCCCACGCGCCGCCAGTCGATCGTTTTCGCGATGACCGGCAGCGCGAGCATTGCCGCCGGTTGCCTCTGGCAGACCGAGCCGATCGTAGCGCTGATGGGGTGCTCGGCTCTGGCCGTTCCGGGTGGGTACGTCGCATTTTTTCACACCGGCCGATATATGGCTCTGAACTTTTTCCTGGCCGGCGCGGTGGGCGCCATCGAAGTGGTGCGCCTGGTCTTCGCCGGCGAGACGACGCTGGCCTTGACCGGTTACTTTCTCGTGCTCGAACTCAACGTGATCGTGCCATTCGCCATCCAAATCGTCGTGCGGGCGCTGGGCCTCGATTTATCGCGCGCCAATCGCGACCCGCTGACCGGACTATTGAATCGGCGTGCCTGCGACCGCGCGATCATCGGGCGGATGCTCGCCGGCGGCGACCACATGTATCTGTCCGTCGCCATGGTCGACCTCGACCGCTTCAAAGCCGTGAACGACAGCCAAGGGCATGCCGCGGGCGACAAGGCGCTCGTCGCGGCGGCCCGGGCGCTCACGGCCGCCTGCCTGGAAACCGCGGTCATCGGTCGGGTCGGCGGCGAGGAGTTTCTGATCGCGGACGTCGTCACGACACAACCGTCGCAGGGTTGGGGGCATCGGCTCTGTCATGCCGTTGCGGCGATCCCCGCCCCGGTGACGGCCAGCGTGGGAACCGCCACCCTGTCGTTGCGCAGCGTGGGATGCGACGACGCCGAACGGGCGTTCCGCCAGCTGGTCGCCGACGCCGACACCGCCATGTACGAAGCCAAGCGCTGCGGTGGAAACCGGGCGCACCACCACTCTGCGGCGGTGGCCCCGACGTCGTGACGACCGGCGCCCGCGCTGTTCGCCCAGGTCATGCCGGAACAAGCCGCCGCCGCCGGGAACGGAGCGCGTTCTGCCGCCCCGCGCCGACGATCTCCTTGAGCGTCGCGACCAGCCGGTCGGGCCTGTCGCGCAGCGCGCGCGCCGCGGCCCCGAACACGAGTCGATTCGTGAACAACTGCGACGGACGGATGTCATGGTTCAGCACACCGAGAAGCATCTGTTTCGCTGCGGGATCGGCGGCGACCTCCTTCATCAAGCGGGTTCTGAACGGTGTCGTGGCGCCCGGCGTGCCGAAATCATGCGCGAGCCAATGCATCTCATAACCGTCGTCATCGCGCCACCGCCACCACCGCCGCATCGCCTCGTCGGGACTGGTGTCGCCCAGCCCCTCCTCGATGGAGCGGGCCAGCCGCCGCGCCTGGCGAAACGCGTCGCCGATCCCCTGGCCCGGCGATGGATCCTTGAAGTGGCCGGCGTCGCCGACGAGAACCCATCCGGGACCGGCGGACTCTCGGAAGTACCCGTGCCAGTTCGTCAGCACCCGGATGGGGCCGACGCGTCGACCGTCTCCGACTAGGTCCGCGAGTTCGGGCCAGGCCCGCAAGCCGGCGGTGAAATTGGCTCCGCGATCGGCGTGGAACTCGGCTTGTTTCGCCATGTCGATCGCGATCGCGGCCATGTAGAGGTCACCGTCGGTGGGCCCGGCGAGAAAGCCCAGATCGCCTCGGCGGCCAAGTCGCGCGTGTCCGTCCCGGTCGCGCACGTCCTGGAAATACGCCCAGGCAAACATCTTTCCGGCAGCCGCGACGTGATATTCGCGGGCACCGCACAGCGTGGCGATCGTCGAATGCCGGCCGTCGGCGCCGACCACCAACCGTCCCTGGATCGGGCCGGCGGCCGTGTCCACACCGGTGACGCGCCCATCCTCGGCGATGAGGTTGGTGACGCGCACGCCGGTGCGAACGTCGGCGCCCGCCGCGGCCGCCGCGTCGACCAGCAACGCGTCCAGCGTCACACGCCGGACGCACACGCCGCGCGGGGTCGCGATCGCGGGATCGACCGTGGCCTCGATGCGGACGGCATCGTCGATCGCCATCGTCATGCGATCGAGCGGGACCGCGCCGGCGGCCATCACCGCCTCCAGCACCCCCAGCTCGTCGAGCATCTGCACGCCCGAAGGCTGAATGATGTGGGTCGACGGGGTGTCCGACGGAAAGTGGGCACGATCGACCAGGCAGACGCTGAGGCCCCGCCGCGCGAGCATCGTGGCCAGCGGTGAGCCGGCGCACCGCGCACCTACAACGACGACGTCGAATCGCTTCATGCCGCTCCCGCAATCGTTCGGCCAACCCTGAACCCGACCCTACATAAATAGTAAGGAAATAGTAAGAGACTCTTAGGCAACGTTTAGATTATGCACCGCCGCCGCACGCCCACGGGCTGGAGCAAGCGCGCCGCTTGCGGCGAAATCCGTTCGCATACAAGGCTTTCAGCTCATCGACCCTCGTTGTTGAAGATGCCGTTCGGCAGCAGGCGAGATCGCCACAGCCGGCGGGTAGGGTCAGCTCAGTGTCAGGGTGAGGTTGCCGCTTGTTGCGGTGGTTGGATCCTGATCACCTGGTGTCTGGCTCATAGGGTCGCTG